>NZ_CP087719.1:1260000-1873750 GCF_020991085.1 Roseomonas sp. OT10 | reverse complement strand
TGGGTGACCATGTCCATGGCGACGTCCATCGCATAGGCGAAGCCGAGCGCGTCGGTGCCGCCATGGCTCTTCACCACCACGCCGTTCAGACCGACCAGCACGGCGCCGTTGTAGCGGCGCGGGTCCATCCACTCGCGCAGCCGGTCCAGCGCCGGGCGGGCCAGCAGGTAGCCCAGCCGCGCGGGCACGGAGGAGGTGAAGACCTGGCGCAGCAGGTCGCGCATCAGCTTCAGCGCGCCCTCGCCGGTCTTGAGCGCGATGTTGCCGGTGAAGCCGTCCGTCACCACCACGTCGACCGTGCCGGCGGTGATGTCGTGGCCCTCGACGAAGCCGCGGAAGTTCGCGCCGACATGGCTTTCGCGCAGCGCCTCGGCCGCCTGCCGTACCCGCTCGTCGCCCTTCAGCTCCTCCGAGCCCACGTTGAGCAGGCCGATGGAGGGCGAGGTGAGGCCCAGCACCGCGCGGGCGAAGGCATCGCCCATCACCGCGAACTCGACCAGGTTGCGGGCATCGGCCTGGAGGTTCGCCCCCAGGTCGAGCAGCACCACGTCGCCGCGCGCGGAGGGGCCGATGGCCGCGAGCGCGGGCCGGTCGATCTCCGCCATGGTCTTGAGCACGATCTTGGCGAGCGCCATCAGCGCGCCGGTGTTCCCGGCCGAGACGACGCCGGCGGCCTCGCCCGAGGCCACGGCGTCGATGGCAAGCCGCATGGAGGAGCCGCGCAGGCGCAGCGCCGCCGTGGGCTTCATCTCCCCCGGCACGGCCTCCGGCGCGTGCCGCAGGCTGCATGCCTCCGCCGCACGCTTGCGGCGCGCCAGCAGGGGGGACAGCCGGGCCTCGTCGCCCAGCAGCAGGAAGCGCGCGCCGGGATGGCGCTCGGCCGACAGCTCGACGCCGTCCAGCACTGCCTCGGGCGCGTTGTCGCCGCCCATCGCATCCACCGCCAGGGCGAAGGCAGGAGCCGGGCCGCTCATCGGCGGCCCGTCACGACAGGCTGTTCCACGACAGGCTGTTCCACGACAGGCGGCTCCACGACGGGCGGTTCATGGCAGGCGTGTCATGGCGCGCTCGGGCATGGTGCGCGGCCGGCACGGGAGGCTGGCCGCCCGCCGTCAGACGCGGACCGCGATCTTCTGCTTGTCGCTGGCCTGCACGACCTCGCGGCCGTCGTAATGGCCGCAGGAGTGGCAGACATGGTGGGGGCGCTTCAGCTCGCCGCAGTTGGGGCAGTCGGCATAGGCCTCGGCGGTGAGCGCCTCGTGGCTGCGGCGCATGCCGCGGCGGGAGGGCGAAACTTTCTTCTTAGGGACGGCCATGGGACCGGGCCTTTCTCGAGGTGATCAGAGGATGTCTCAGGAAGGCGCGGCCATTACCACCCGCGCCCGCCCAGGACAAGCGCGGCGAGGCCATGCCCGCCGCAGGTCCGCCCCCCGCGCCGGACGGGGCGCGCAACGGGGCGCCACACGGGGAAGCCAAACAGGGGCACCGAACGGGGAGCGCTCCGGGCGGAGCGCCGCGCCCTACCCGTCGCGGCGGAGGCGGGAGAGGGCGGCGAAGGGCGAGCGCGAATCCCCGGCCCCACCGGGGTCCAGGGCCGCGCCGGGGGCGCGGGGATAGGGGTCGAGCGCCAGGGAGAGCTGCTGCGCCAGCGCCTCGCCGACATCCAGCACGCCGCCCGCGGCCTCCACATCCTCCGGGCCCTCGGCCATGTCCTCGGGCGCCTCGCCCTCGTCCTCCTCCGCGGTGCCGCCGGGGATCACGCGCCAGTCCAGCGACTCCTCGACCTCCTGCGGCACCGGCTCCAGCGTCACGACGCAGGACTGCACCACGGCAGCCCGCATCCGGCCGGTCACCCGGTAGATGCCGCCCGGCCCCCGCTCCGGGCGGATCTCCGCCTCGGCGTCCAACCGGTCCAGCGACACCAGATCCAGCCGCCGGGCCAGCGCCGCCCGCTCCTCCGCGGTGGCGCTCAGGGTCAGGCGCCGGCCGCCCTCCGGCACGGTGGACAGCACCAGGGGGCGGGAGAACTCCACGGTCATGCGGCCTCCATGCGCGGCAGGGCGAGTCGGCCCCCGGCCAGGGCCTCGAAGGGCTGGGCGGCGAGCCACGCCTCCAGCACCCGGGCATGGGCGGCCAGCCGCGCCGGCGCTCCCTCCGGCGCGCTGCCGGCCCAGAGGTTGCGCGCCAGCGCCTCCTCCCACGCGGCATTGCCGGGGGCGGCGATGGCGGCCTCATAGGCACGGGCCCGGCCATGGAAGTTCTCCCACAGCCGCTTCACCCGCTTGCCGATGGACATGTCGCCCACCCCCATCTCGCGCAGGTTCAGGTCCATGTCCGCGAACATGGCATCGAACACCGCCTGGGCGATCGGCGCCCCGCGCGGGTCGGGATCGTGCCGCAGCCGGTGGACCAGCAGGCCGACATGCAGGGAGATGGCCTCGAACCGGCCCTCCAGCGTATCGGGCACGCCGGCGGCGAAGAGCGCGGGCTCCCGCGCCGCGGCCACCGCCGCCGTGTACAGCTCGAAGCCGGTGCGCTCGTGCGGCTTGCGCCGCAGCAGGCCGAAGAGGCCCATCCTCCATCCCATCCTTCGTTTCGCCGGCCCGGCCGGCGGCGGCCGCCCCCCTGGCGCGCCCCCGGCGGCATGGCGGCTGCCCCCGCGTCGGAGGGGGGAACGGCCGTTGACCGGGCGCGGGGGCGGTGGCAATCGGACGCTGACATGGCCCGCCCCCCGCATCCCGTCAATCAACAGACCGGGCGACCGGCCGGGCATCCGACCCGGCTCGGAAAGCCCGCCGGACTGCTCCTCCTGGCCCTGGCCGCCGTGCCGGCCCTGGGCGGCTGCTCCCTGTTCGAGGCTCCGCGGGAACTCCGCGGCAACCGCGTGGACGATGAGCTGCTGTCGCAGATCACGCCGGGCGTGCAGACCAAGCAAGACGTCGCCGCCCTGCTCGGCTCGCCCAGCACCACCGCGACCTTCGACCAGGACCACTGGTACTACATCAGCGTCGTCACCCACATCCGGCCGGCCCGCACCCCGGGGATCGAGGACCAGCGGGTGGTCGCCATCACCTTCAATCCCAACGGGGTGGTGCAGGAGGTCAAGCGCCTGGGAGACGAGGACCGGCGCAACATCGCCTTCGTCGATCGCCAGACCCCGGTCCCGGGCAACGACCGCACGGTGCTGCAGCAGCTGTTCGGCAATATCGGCCGCTTCGGCGGGGGCGGCGCGAGCAGCGACCAGGGTCCGGGCGGCGGCCCGGGCCGCTGATCGCGGCGCGGCCCGGCCGCCGGGCGTAACGGGCCTGCCGCGCCCGCCTCCGGCGCAACGGCGACAGGGTGACGCCGGCGTCCTGGCCGGGGCGGCTCCCCGCCGCCGGCATCCTCTCCATCATCCCCGCCTGCCGCGCCGCGGCAGGCCCGGTCCGCTCACCCCGTCCGCAGCGCGACCGCGATGGCGCGCGCGAAGGCCGCGGAATCGGCGACCGGAACGGGACGGTCCGGCAGCGTGACCTGGACGCGGAGGAAGCGGCCGCCCACCGCGCCGACGCAGACATGCCGTTCCACCGGGTTGCGGCCGAAGCGGCCGTCCAGGACGGCGCAGCTCAGCGGCGTCCCGCCGGGCACGGCCAGGCTGCTGCGACCGACCTCGGTCAGGCTGCGCCCCGTCCGCTCCGCGGGCTGGGCCGTGGCCTCCCGCACCGCCGCCTCCAGCTCCGCCGGCACCTGCGCCGGCGTCGCGGCGGGCAGGCCGCGGTCATAGAGCATGACCTGTGCCGCCGCGGTGCGGGAGGGCGTGGCGTAGTCCACCATCGCCGCCTCCCCGAAGCCGCGCGGCTCCGTCGTGCCGCCGCGCCGGAAGGCGTCGGCCTGCGCCGGCAGGCGGCGCAGCGCCTCCGCCATGCCCGGCCGGGGCTCGGGGGCGGGAACGCCCCCGTCGCCGGGGGCGGCGCAGCCGGCCAGCAGCGCCGCCAGCATCAGGACGCCGCCCGCCCTCAATGCGCCGCCTCGTGATGGGGCGCCGGCAGCGGCAGACCCAGTTGCAGCACGTCGTTTCCGGCCACCATACCCTCCCAGAGAAGCTGCAGGCCGATCCAGACGATCAGCGCGAGGCCGAGATAGGCGATCCAGCGGTAGCGATCGAGCAGCTTGGCCAGCAGCCCGCCCAGCAGGCCCATCATGACGATGGAGACGAGCAGCCCGATCACCAGCAGCGGGAAGTTGTTGCGGGCGATGGCGGCGATGGCCAGGACGTTGTCGAGGGACATCGAGACGTCCGCCACGACGATCTGCCACAGCGCCGCCATCAGGCTCTTGTCGTGATGGGCGTGGCCCTCGGCCGCCTCCTCGGCGTCGGCCTGCCGCAGCTCCCGCCAGAAGCCCCAGGCGATGTAGAGCAGCGCCAGGCCGCCGACGAGCTCGATCCACCAGAGCGTCAGCAGGAAGCTGGCGAAGATCGAGAAGATGATTCGCAGGACCGCCGCGGCGACGACGCCGAACAGCACCGCCTTGGACCGCTGCGCGGCCGGCAGGCCGGCGGCGGCCAGGCCGATGACCACCGCGTTGTCGCCCGACAGGATGGCATTGGCGAAGATGATTTCGAGCAGGCCGGTCAGCGACCCGGTCACGGACTCCATGGATGTCTCCGAAGGGGACATGCGCCGCCCGGCTCGGGCACGCCCCGGGAAAGGACAGGAATCCCCCGGGGGATGCGCCCGGTCGACGCCATGCGCGGTGGCGTGTGCCCGCCCCTTCTCCGCACGGCGTCGCCCGAACGGTCCGTCCCGGCATTCCGCCTCCCGCTCTAGAGCGGATCGCCCGCGCCGCAAATCCGTCCCGGCGTCCTGTCCGGCATTCGCGCGGCGGAAAGCTGCGTCCCTTGGCCCTCAAACGAAACGCGCGCCCCACCCCCATGGCGAAGGGGACCGGGACGCGCGCGGCGTGGCGGGCGGGGGGCTGCCCCCGCCCGCCAGAGGGGATCCGTCGGCTCAGTGCGCCGCAGGAGGCGCCGGCGGCATGCCGCCCCACCAGGCGGCGACGTCGCCCCAGCCGGTCCAGATCATCTCCAGCGCGACGTAGAGGATGACCAGCAGGCCGATCCAGCCGATCCAGCGGTACTTCTCCAGCAGCTTGGCGATGAAGGTGGCGGCGACGCCCATCAGCACCACGGAGATGCCGAGTCCGATGACCAGCACGTCCAGGTGGTCCTTCGCCGCGCCCGCCACCGCGAGCACGTTGTCGAGGGACATGGACACGTCGGCGATCAGGATCTGCGTGATCGCCTGCGCCATGGTCTTGCGCGGCCCGCCGGAATCCGGGGCGTGGCCCTCCACCATGGCCTCGTGCGCCGCCTCCGCACCCTCGGCCTGGGCGTGGTTGGCCCGCAGCTCCCGGAACATCTTCCAGCAGACCCAGAGCAGCAGCAGGCCGCCGAACAGCGCGATGCCCACGATCGCCAGCAGCTGGGTGGTGATGGCCGCGAAGCCGATGCGCATGATCGTGGCGGCCACGATGCCCCAGAAGATCGCCTTGCGGCGCTGGTCCGGGGGCAGGCCGGCCGCGGCCATGCCCACCACGATGGCGTTGTCGCCTGCCAGCACCAGGTCGATCAGCAGGACCTGGCCCAGCGAGATGAACCAATCGGCTCCAAACATGAGGGTCTCGAAAGCCTCCCGGGCAAGACGAGCCCTCCGGGCGGCGCCAGGAGGGCTCGGATCAGGATGATGCCGGAGCGGAACGGCCCTGGCACGGAACTGGATGCACGGGCCCCTTCCCGCGTTGCGAGGCCCTCACGCGCCGGCTGCGCATAAACAAAGGGCCATCTTTCGTCCAGATTCGCCAAAGCCCGGCACCGATTTTTACGGCCCGCGTCCCGGCCTCGCGCGCGCCGGCGCCATGGCGCCCGCCCGTGCAGGCCGCCCCGCGCAGGTCGGCCCGGCGCCGGGACGGCTTGACGCGCCCGCCCGCCGGGGCTTGGACGCCACCGAAGCAGGAGCTGCCGATGATCCCGCGCTATTCCCGCCCCGAAATGGTGGCGATCTGGTCCCCCGAATCCCGCTACCGCATCTGGTTCGAGATCGAGGCCCTGGCCGCCGAGGCGATGGCGCAGCTCGGCACCATCCCGGCCGAGGCGGCGCGTGCGATCCGCGAGCGCGGCGCGCGCCGGGTCGGGGAGATCGGCCCGGCGGAGGTCGAGCAGATCGACGCCATCGAGCGCGAGACGCGCCACGATGTCATCGCCTTCCTCACCTGGCTGGGCGAGGCGATCGGGCCCGAGGCGCGCTTCATGCACCAGGGCCTCACCTCGTCCGACGTGCTGGACACCTGCCTCGCGGTGCAGCTGACCCGCGCCGCCGACCTGCTGATCGCCGATGTGGACGCCGTCCTCGCCGCCCTGCGCCGCCGGGCGGAGGAGCATGCCCATACCCCCACCATCGGCCGCTCCCACGGCATCCATGCCGAGCCGACCACCTTCGGGCTGAAGCTGGCCGGCCACTGGGCGGAGTTCCACCGCGCCCGCCGGCGGCTGGTGACGGCCCGCGAGGAGGTGGCGACCTGCGCCATCTCCGGCGCGGTCGGCACCTTCGCGGCGGTCGATCCCCGGGTGGAGGCGCATGTGGCGCGCCACCTGGGCCTCGCGGCGGAGCCGGTCTCGACCCAGGTCATCCCGCGCGACCGGCATGCCGCCTTCTTCTGCGCCCTGGCGGTGGTGGCGAGCGGGATCGAGCGCCTGGCGATCGAGATCCGGCACCTCCAGCGCAGCGAGGTGCGCGAGGCGGAGGAGTACTTCCACCCCGGCCAGAAGGGGTCCTCCGCCATGCCGCACAAGCGCAACCCCGTGCTGAGCGAGAACCTGACCGGCCTCGCCCGCATCGTGCGCGGCTATGCCGTCCCGGCGCTGGAGAACGTGGCGCTGTGGCACGAGCGGGACATCAGCCACTCCTCGGTGGAGCGGGTGATCGGGCCGGACGCGACGGTGACCCTGGACTTCGCCCTGATGCGCACCGCCGGGATGATGGAGAAGCTGACCATCTATCCGAAGCGGATGCTGCAGAACCTGGAGAGCCTGGGCGGCGTCGTGCACAGCCAGAAGGTGCTGCTGGCGCTGACCCAGGCCGGGCTGAGCCGCGAGGAGGCCTACCGCGCCGTGCAGCGCGCGGCGATGGCCACCTGGACGAAGCTGGGCGACCCGGCCGGCCGCAGCTTCCGCGAGGAGCTGCTGGCCGATCCGGAGGTCGCCGGCCGGATGGACGTGGCGAGCCTGGATGCGGCCATGAACCCGGCCAAGGATTTCGCGCATGTCGAGGCGACGCTGGCGCGGGTCTTCGGCCAGGCCTGACCCCGGCCGCCCCGCCGCCGGGGGCCGGGGGGCGCAGTGCTGACCGGGTTGTTACCGGAAGGGGGCGGAAGCGAGGCAGGGGCGCCGTGATCCTGCCCGACCGCCCCACTACCTTCCTTCCATCATCGAGGAGGTGCCACGCGATGCCCCGCCTTCCGCTTCTTGCCGGTGCCGTGGCGCTCGCGGCCTGCACCGGCGCCGCCACCCTGGCCCAGGCCGCCCCGCCAGCCGCCGGCAGCGACCTGGGTGCCGCCGCCGCCATGGTCCCCGTCCAGTGGGGCTATGGCTACGGCTATGCGCCGCCGCCCCCTCCGCCGCCGCGCTGGGCCCCGCCGCCGCGCTACTACTACCCGCCGCCTCCCCCGCCCCCGCCGGTCTATTACGCGCCGCGCTACTACTATCCCCCGCCGCCCCCGCCGCCGCGCTACTACCGCCCCGGCGTCGGCGTATATTTCGGCTTCTGAGGCGCCGGCGGCCGGGGCTGGACGCTGCCCCGGCCCGGACCGAGCCTGCGCGCATGTGTACGCTGGTGATCCTGCGCCGCCCCGGCCATCGCTGGCCGCTGCTGGCCGCCGCCAACCGCGACGAGCGGCTCGATCGCCCCTGGGATCCGCCCGGACCCTGGTGGCCGGAGGAGGCGCCGGGGGTGATGGGGGGCCGTGACCGGCTGGCCGGCGGAAGCTGGATGGCGCTGGGACCGGGCGGCGTGCTCGCCTGTGTGCTGAACCGGCCCGGCAGCCTGGGCCCGGCCGCCGGACTCAGATCCCGCGGTGTGCTCCCCCTGCTCGCCGCCGCGGCGGCATCCGCGCGGGAGGGCGCCGGGCGGATCGCCGCGCTGGACGCCGCGGCGTGGCGGACCTTCAACATGGTGGTGGCGGATGCCGGGGAGGCCTTCTTCCTCCGCGGCCTGGCGCAGCCCGGTCCGCCGGAGGCCATGGAGCTGCCGGCGGGGCTCACCATGGTCACCGCGCACGACCCGAACGACCTCGCCAGCCCGCGCATCCGGCGCCACCTGCCGCGCTTCCGGGCGGCGGCCGCACCCCAGCCGGACATGGAGGACTGGGCGGCCTGGACGGGCCTGCTGCTCGACGAGGACCACGATCCCGGCGTGGGCGTGCGGGAGGCGCTGCACGTTCCGCCCACGGGCGGCTTCGGCACCGTCTCCTCCAGCCTGGTGGCGCTCGGGTCCCGGGGCGAGCGGCTCTGGCGCTTCGCGGCCACGGGCGACACCTTCCGCCCCGTCGCCCTGGGCTGATCCCCGCGGGCTGACCCCCTGGGCTGATGGCATGGAAAAGGGGCCGGCGGACCGGCCCCTTCCCTGCGTCCCATGCTTCCGCCGGCGAAGGCCGGCGTGCCGGTCAGACCCGGTCGCGGCCCGGATTCGCGCCGCTGAGGTTGGTCCCCGCGGTCCGGTCCACGGCTCGCTCGGCGGCCGTGCCGGGCGGGTTGCGCGGCGTGCCGTCCGACTGCGAGGGGTAGGCCCCGCTGACATTCGTCCCCGCCGCGCGATCCACCGCGCGGCTGGCGGCGGTGCCCGGAGGATTGCCCGGCGTGCCATCCGGGGCGGAGCCGCGCCGCTCGTTCTCCGGATGCGCGCCGCTGATGTTGGTTCCCGCCACCTCGTCGATGCCGCGGCTCAGCTTGGTCCCCGGCGGGTTGCCCGGCGTGCCGTCCGGGGCGGAACGGCTCCGCTCGTTCTCCGGATAGGCGCCGCTGATGTTCGTGCCGGCCACCTGGTCCACACCGCGGCTCGCCATGGTGCCCGGCGGGTTGCCGGGGGTGCCGTCCGGGGCATCGTCATCGCGATAGCCGGCCCAGCCCCCGGCGCGGTAGTCCGCCTCGCGGGCCGTGATGTCGACCGGGGTGTGGCGGGCCAGGATCGACTCCGCCTCGGCCGCGCGCAGGTCGTCCGTGCGCACGGTGACGAGGCTGCCGCCACGGCGGATGCCCTCGGCGTAGACCGGGGCCTCGGCCTCGCTCACCCCGGCGCCGGTCAGGCCGCCGAGAAGGCCGCCCGCCACCGCACCGGCACCCGCGCCGGTCAGCGCCGCGACCAGCCAGCCCGCCGCCACGATGGGGCCCAGGCCGGGGATGGCCAGGGCGCCGAGCCCCGCCGCCAGGCCGGCGCCGCCGCCGAGGACGGTGCCGATGGTGGCACCGACGCCCGCGCCCGTGCCGGAGTCGTCGGCCACCGGGTCGTCGCGGTCGACCACGGCGGGGGCGTCGTCCGCGCCGCGCGCCAGCAGGCTGATGTCGCTGCTCGGGAAACCCGCCGACTCAAGGCTGCGGACGGCGTCCAGCGCCGCGTCGCGCGTGTCGAACAGGCGGGTGATGGTGCGTGTTGCCATGGAAGGTCTGCCTTTCGGAACGTTGGGGGCCGGGCGCCCGAGGGCGCGCCGGCCGTCAGGGGAACGGGGCCTCAGCGCGCCGGGGCGTTGCCGACGACGACGTTGCCCTGGAAGTCCAGGCCAACCTCCGTGCGGCTGCCGCCGCGCATGCCCTGGCCACGCCAGACGCCGTTGTCGTCCTTCCGCAGCCCGGTCACGTCCGTGAACCCCGCCGCCTCGATGCGGCTGCGGGCCTGGCCCTCGGTGAAGCTGTTCGCGCCCGCCACGGGGGTGGCGGTGGTGGGCGGATTGTTGGTGCCGGGCGCGTTCGGCCCGCCACTGCTGGGCGGGGCGCTATCGGCGCGCCCCGCGGGCGCCGGTGCCATCGGGGCCGGCGCCATGGGGGCGGCCGTCGTGCCCGGGGTGGCGGTGGCCGCCGGGTTCGTCGTCCCGGGCGTGCCCTGCGCCATGGTGCTCCCGCCGCCGCTCGGGTTGGTCGGGGTGCCGATCGTGCCCTGCGTGCTGGGCTGGCTGGTCTGGGCCAGGGCGGCAGGCGCAAAAGCCAACGCGGCCAGCAGGCCGAGCCGGGGGATGGTCGCCGTCATGCGTGTCCTCTCCGTCGTGTCTTGTGCCGCGGGTAGGCGCGGCATGGCGGCTTAACGGGCGAGGGCGCAGGACGTTGTCGGCGATCTCGCCGCTCGCCGGGCTGTGTTCCGCACCCCGGAGCGGAGGCGGCAAACCGGCCCCACGCCCCCCGCGACCCTGCCCCCCGCCCGCTCTCGGTGGCCTCCACCGGATGGGGCTGCTATAGGCAGCCGGTATGGCGCCGCCCGGAACGGCCCCTTTCCGGGGCCGGTCCGGCGCGGCCCGAAAGGATTCGGACGACCGCAATGGCCCGCAGGCGACAGCTCTACGAAGGCAAGGCGAAGGTCCTGTTCGAGGGGCCGGAGCCCGGCACCCTGGTGCAGTACTTCAAGGACGACGCGACGGCGGGGAACGGCGCCAAGAAGGGCACCATCACCGGCAAGGGCGTGCTGAACAACCGGATCAGCGAGTTCCTGATGACCAAGCTGGGCGAGATCGGGGTGCCCACGCACTTCATCCGCCGGCTGAACATGCGCGAGCAGCTCATCCGCGAGGTGGAGATCATCCCGCTGGAGATGGTGATCCGCAACGTCGCCGCCGGCTCGCTCTCCACCCGCCTGGGCATCCCGGAGGGGCAGCGGCTGCCGCGCTCCATCGTCGAGTACTACTACAAGAACGACGCGCTGAACGACCCGATGGTCAGCGAGGAGCACATCACCTGCTTCGGCTGGGCGGCGACGCAGGACCTGGACGACATGGTCCAGCTCGCGCTGCGGGTGAACGACTTCCTCACCGGCCTGTTCCTGGGCGTCGGCATCACGCTGGTGGACTTCAAGCTGGAGTTCGGGCGGCTGTACGAGAACGAGGACATGCGCATCGTCCTCGCCGACGAGATCAGCCCGGACAACTGCCGCCTGTGGGACGCCAAGACGGGCGAGAAGATGGACAAGGACCGCTTCCGCCGCGACCTGGGCAAGGTCGAGGAGGGCTATCAGGAGGTCGCCCGGCGCCTGGGCATCCTGCCGGAAGCCGGCGTGCGCGACCTCAAGGGCCCGGAGCTGATGCAGTGACGATCAAGGCGTTCGTGACGGTGATGCCCAAGACGGGCGTCCTCGACCCCCAGGGCAAGGCGATCGAGCACGCGCTGGCCGGGCTCGGCTATCACGGCGTGGGCGAGGTGCGCGCGGGCAAGGTGATCGAGCTGGAGCTGGCCGAGACCGACCCGGCCAAGGCGAAGGAGGC
This sequence comes from Roseomonas sp. OT10, assembly GCF_020991085.1. Lineage (NCBI taxonomy): Bacteria > Pseudomonadati > Pseudomonadota > Alphaproteobacteria > Acetobacterales > Roseomonadaceae > Roseomonas > Roseomonas cutis. The sequence continues at coordinate 1,862,257 of NZ_CP087719.1, read as the reverse complement.
CGCGACCGAGATGGCCCGGCGCCTGCTGGCCAACACGGTCATCGAATCCTTCCGCGTCGAGGTCGCGGGCGCCTGAGCGCGCCGGCCGCCTGAGGGGGGACCGCGATGATCAAGGCCTCCCTCCTCCTCATGCTGCTGCTGACGGTGCTGGTCTGGTTCGGCCTGCGCTGGCGCGACGCCCAGGTGGCGCCGCCCGCCGCGCCGCCGGGGCGCCGCAAGCCGCGCCCGCCCTCGCTGATCGCCCGCGGCAAGGCGGGGATCGACCGCTGGGTGACGGCCGCCGCCATCGGCGCGATCGGCACCATCGTCCTGATGGGCGGGCTGCACTGGCTGCGGGTGTTCCAGCAGTGAGCCCCCTCCCCTTCTTCTCCGAAAGGACCGCCCGATGAAGGCCGGCATCGTCGTCTTCCCCGGCACCAACCGCGAGCGCGACATGGCCCTGGCCCTGAAGCGCGCGACGGGGGTGGCGCCGGTCATGCTGTGGCATGGCGAGGCGAGCCTGCCGCCGGGGCTGGACCTGGTGGTGCTGCCGGGCGGCTTCTCCTTCGGGGATTACCTGCGCACCGGGGCGATGGCGGCGCAGTCGCCGATCATGCGCGACGTGGCCGCCTTCGCCGGGCGCGGGGGGCATGTGCTGGGGGTGTGCAACGGCTTCCAGATCCTGTGCGAGGCGGGGCTGCTGCCCGGCGTGCTGCTGCGGAATGCCTCGCTGCGGTTCCTGTCCATGGATTGCGTGCTGCGGGTGGAGCGGGCGGGGACGCCGTTCACGTCGCGCTGGCAGAAGGGCGCGACCTTCCGCGCGCCGATGGCCCATGGGGATGGGAACTACTTCGCCGATGCCGGGACGCTGGACCGGCTGGAGGGCGAGGGGCTGGTGGCGTTCCGCTACGCGGATGCGAATCGGAACGGGGCGGCGCGGGATATCGCGGGGGTGCTGTCGCCCAACCTCCGGGTGCTGGGGCTGATGCCGCACCCGGAGAATTATGTGGACCCGCTGACGGGCGGGGAGGATGGGATGCCGTTGTTCGAGAGCTTGGCGGCGCTAGCTCTCACCTAGAGTTCATTTCTACTCATATCTCAGAAGAATTTCTTATAAATCGAACGGAGTACAAAACAACAAAAATCATACAAAAAACTACCAGAATCATTTTGGCGCATTATTGGTAATTTCTTTGCTTTTTATTTCAGCAAGCAAGCAACAGATAGAGATAAAACTCCGTGATCTTCACACAAAGCCCGCTCTTTATTTGTTGATTAACCGGGTAGACAACACTATTAATCTGTGTTTAGATCGATTCGTGAACGATCGTTAGTCAACTTCCGGAGTCGTCCACATATGGCTTCTCGCGCAACGAAAAAGCCAAAGTTGCCCATTAACCCATTGATCATGCGTTGGGCGCGGCAATGGAGAGGGCGATCACTCGAAGCCGCTTCAGACAAGCTCCAGATTCCAGTTTCGAAAATAATATCTTGGGAAAGTGGAGAAACCCACCCTACTGTTAGGCAGGCCCGAATTCTCGCGGAATTTTATGATCGCCCATTTCTGGAGTTTCTCTTAGATAGTCCTCCAGAGCTCTCTGAGCCTGAAGCGCTGCCCGACTTCAGACTACACAAGGAAACCGATGATCCACACGAAAAGCGCGAGCTTAAATACATACAAGCATGGGCCGAAGAACAACGCGTCAACGCTGTTGAGTTATTTGACATTATTGGTGAGTCGCCCCCAAAAATTCCGGCAAAACTAAATGCAAATCTAAATGATCAACCTGAAGCCGCAGCAAAGCTGTCACGCGAGGCGATTGGATTTAGTATTAAGCAACAGACATCTCTAACGTCACGAGAGGGAGACAGCTTGCCACGCATTTTGCGACGCTTTCTAGAGATGGCCGGAATCTTAGTTCTCAAAGAATCATCTCTAGTAAAGTTTAGTGCGCGCGGCATGTGCATTTTTAAATCACCGCTACCGATTATAGTTTTTGGTACTGAGGCGCCATCGGCGCAAGTTTTCACAATGTCCCATGAATTGGGCCATATTGTTTTACAAATGAGCGCAATTAGTGGTCCACCTAGCCAGCCAAAAAATATGAACACCAAAGTCAAGGTTGAGTCATGGTGCAATAAATTTGCGGGAGCCTTTTTGGCTCCATTAGAAGAAATTGAGGGAATTTTAGGGAAAGTCGCGCAACCATCAAGCGAAATAGCAGATGACCTTCTAGAGAACCTATCCTCACATTTCCATATCAGCCGACATGCCATGCTTATTCGTCTAGTACATATTGGCTATATTGCTCCAGAATATTATTGGGATAAGAAACTCGCAGAGTTTCTGGCTGAAGAAAAAAAATATAAGTCGTTTGCTAGATCAAAATATTACGGCAGTAGATACAGAAATGCTTTAGGAGACATGTATACCGGTTTAGTTCTGGACGCCTGGGATGATGGCCACATAACAAACCACAATGCTGCAGAATTTATGGGAATCAAAAATATCCGCCACCTTAACGATATTAGGTCGGAGTTTGATTGATTATGAAGAAATATTGTCTGGATATGTCGGGGTTAAGTAATCCATTGGAAACCATGCCACAAGACATACATGTAACGCTCTGGTCACTCATTTCCCAAAAAATTCAACAAGGATGTATAGCTGTTACTAGGGAGATTTACGATGAGCTTTTGCATTTACCAGGAGAAATGGGCGCTTGCATAAAAAGTCATGAGACTCTGCTAATGATGGAAATTGGAAGTAATCACTGGGATTGGCAATCTTACTCTCAACACATACAACGCATGCAAAAAGATCACAGGGCATTTATTGGAGAGTATAACGGAAAAGGAAAATCAACAATAGGCCTCAACGATCTATCAATTATAGCATTAGGTAAATCTCTTGGAGTTCCCGTGCTGAGCATGGAAAAAGCCTGCGCAAATATAACACAGCCTAGTGCATTCAGGCGCAAAATACCCGATATTTGTCTTCTAGAAGGAGTACCACATGTAAACTTCAATGAATTTCTGCGATTGGAATCTGTTTCTATTTAGGCCCCTTCTTGTTCTACTTTCGAATTGAGTTGATGTGACTTTAATAGGAATACTTGCCTAAATCATACCTTCCTGCTACTCTCCCACCCATGCCCTTCCTCCCCCACACCTCCCGCCTCTCCCCTCCCACCCCCTGGTCCCCCCTCTCCGACGCCGCCTGGGCCGCCCTCCTCCCCCACCTCGCCCGCACCGACCCGCGCGGCCGCCCCGTCCACGACCTCCGCGCCCGCATGGACGCCATCTTCCACGCCGCCCTCTCCCGCGCCCCCTGGGCCGCCCTCCCGCCCCGCTTCGGCAACCCCGACACCGTCGCCCGACACTTCCGCCGCCTCACCCATGCCGGCCTCTGGCAGCGCCTCCTCCTCGCCCTCGCCGAGGCCGACCCCTCCCACCCCCTCCGCGCCATCGAGCACGCCATCTGCCGCGCCTGCCGACGCGCCGCCCGCCTCCTCGGCTTCCCCTTCCTTGTCCTGATCCGCCGCCTCGGCCTCCGCTCCGCCCTCGACGGACCGCCCTGGCTCCTCCCCGATCCGCTTTTGTCCGAAACCCTCGCCCGCACCCCGATTCCGGACCCGGATTCCGCGCCCCACGGCCAGTGCGGCCCCCTCCGCGCCCTGCTTGCCACGCTCAAACACCTCCACCGCACCGCCGCCGGCCGCGCCCGCATCCCCCGCTCGGTTCGCTGGGGTTGGCCATGACCTTTCCGCCCCTGGACATTCGCGCCGCGCCCACCCACACCCGGCCCATGTCCGCGCCCGCCGCCCCCCAAAGCCCCGACACGGCCCCGTCCGACGCGCTGCCCGAGCTGCTCCCGCCCGAGCGCGCCACCCAGCTCTCCGCCGAGTTCGGCCTGAAGCCCGAGGAGCACGCGCGTGTCCTCGCCATCCTCGGCCGCCAGCCCTCGCTGACGGAGCTGGGCATCTTCTCGGTGATGTGGAGCGAGCACTGCTCCTACAAATCCAGCCGCGTCTGGCTCCGCACCCTGCCGACCCAGGCGCCGTGGGTGATCCACGGCCCGGGCGAGAATGCGGGCGTCATCGACATCGGCGAGGGGCTGGCCGCCGTCTTCAAGATGGAGAGCCACAACCACCCCAGCTTCATCGAGCCCTACCAGGGCGCGGCCACCGGCGTCGGCGGCATCCTGCGCGACGTCTTCACCATGGGCGCCCGCCCCGTCGCCAACCTCAACGCGCTGCGCTTCGGCAGCGCCTCCAACCCCCGCACGCGGCGGATCGTGGACGGGGTGGTGCGGGGCATCGGCGGCTACGGCAACTGCGTCGGCGTCCCCACCGTGGGCGGCGAGGTCAACTTCCACCCCGCCTATGACGGCAACCCGCTGGTCAACGCCATGACGGTGGGCATCGCCCCGGCCGACCGCATCTTCCTCTCGGCCGCCGCCGGCATCGGCAACCCCGTGGTCTATGTCGGCAGCAAGACCGGCCGCGACGGCATCCACGGCGCCACCATGGCGAGCGCGGAGTTCAGCGCCGACAGCGAGGAGAAGCGCCCCACCGTGCAGATCGGCGATCCCTTCGCCGAGAAGCTGCTGATCGAGGCCTGCATGGAGCTGATGGCGACCGACGCCATCGTCGCCATCCAGGACATGGGCGCGGCCGGGCTGACGAGCAGCAGCGTGGAGATGGCGGGCAAGGGCGGCGTCGGCATCGAGCTGGTGCTGGACAGCGTCCCCCAGCGCGAGACGGGGATGACCGCCTATGAGATGATGCTCTCCGAGAGCCAGGAGCGCATGCTGATCGTCCTCAAGCCGGGGCGGGAGCATGTGGCGGAGGCGATCTTCCGCAAGTGGGAGCTGGACGTGGCGGTGATCGGCCACATCACCGACACCGGCCGGATCGTGGTGAAGCACCACGGGAAGGTGGAGGCGGACATCCCCCTCGCGCCGCTGGAGTCGGAGGCCCCGCTCTACCGCCGCCCCACGGCGGAGACGCCGAAGCTGCCGGTGCTGGACGCGGCCGCCATCCCCGACCCGCACGGGATCGGTGTCGCGCTGGAGCGGCTGGTCGCCTCGCCCGACCTCTGCTCCCGCCGCTGGATCTGGGACCAGTACGACGCGACGGTGGGCGGCCAGACCATCCGCCGCCCCGGCGCGGCGGATGCCGCCGTGGTCCGCGTGGGCGAGGGCAGCCGGGCGCTGGCCATCACCACGGACTGCACCCCGCGCTACTGCCTGGCGGACCCGGAGGCGGGCGGCGCCCAGGCGGTGGCCGAGGCCTGGCGCAACATCACCGCGGTCGGCGGCCTGCCGCTGGCGGTGACGGACAACATGAACTTCGGCAACCCGGAGAAGCCGGAGGTGATGGGCCAGTTCGCCAGTGCCGTGAAGGGCATGGCGGCGGCCTGCCTCGCGCTCGACTTCCCCGTCGTGAGCGGCAACGTCTCCCTCTACAACGAGACGGAGGGGCGGCCGATCCTGCCGACGCCTGCGATCGGCGGCGTGGGCGTGCTGGAGGATGCGGCGAAGGCCACGCGCCTCGCGCCGCCGGCCGGCGCCACGCTGGTCGTGGTGGGCGAGACGGCGGGCTGGCTGGGCCAGTCGCTCTGGCTGCGCGAGATCGCAGGGCGGGAGGAGGGCGCGCCGCCGCCGGTGGACCTCGCCGCCGAGCGCCGCAACGGCGACTTCGTGCGCGGGCGGATCGCGGCGGGCGCGGTCGCGGCCTGCCACGACGTCTCGGATGGCGGGCTGCTGGTCGCGGTGGCGGAGATGGCGATGGCGGGCGAGGTCGGCGTGGCCCTCGACGCCGGGCCGGAGGGAATCCCCGCCCATGCCTTCTGGTACGGCGAGGATCAGGGCCGCTACGTGCTGGCGGTCGCCGATGCGCCGGCCCTGCTGGCGGCGGCCAAGGCGGCGGGGGTGCCGGCGCGGGTGCTGGGGCGCGTCACCGGGAAGGACTTGGTTCTCCCCGGCGGGACCACCATCTCCGTGGCTTCACTCCGGGCGGCGAATGAGGGCACCCTCCCCGCCCTGATGCAGGGAGCCTGACGCGCATGGCGATGCAGCCCGCCGAGATCGAGGCGCTGATCCGCGCCGCCCTTCCGGACGCGCAGGTGACCATCGAGGACCTGGCGGGCGACGGCGACCACTACGCCGCCGCCGTCGTGTCCGAGGCGTTCCGCGGCAAGTCCCGCGTGCAGCAGCACCAGATCGTCTATGCCGCCCTGCGCGGCCGCGTCGGCGGTGAGTTGCACGCCCTCGCGCTCCAGACCTCCGCCCCCGAGTAGAGACCCAGAAGGACCCGACGCATGAGCGACGCCGTCAGCCAGCGCATCCAGGCCGAGATCGAGGAGACCCCGGTCGTCCTCTACATGAAGGGGACGCCCGCCTTCCCGCAATGCGGCTTCTCCGCGCGGGTGGTGCAGATCCTCAGCCACGTGGGCGTGCCGTTCAAGGGCGTGAACGTGCTGGCCGATCCCGAGATCCGCGAGGGCATCAAGGCCTTCACCAACTGGCCGACCATCCCGCAGCTCTACGTGAAGGGCGAGTTTGTCGGCGGCTGCGACATCGTCATGGAGATGTTCCAGTCGGGCGAGCTGCAGAGCCTGCTGGAGGAGAAGGGCGTCGCCACCGACAAGGCGGCCTGAACGGCGCGCCGCCGGGTGTCAGGCCCGGCGGCCTTCCCTGGACAGGGGAACAGATCGAAAAGGATTGATTTCCTATAGGACGCGGCGGTAAGGTTCCGACGCCCTCACCTCTCGGCGCCCGATGCGGTCAGGCCAGGGCCACGCTTTCCGCACGCCGCCGCTGCCACGACACGGCCGCCACCAGTGCCAGCATCGCCGCCGCGACGATCGCTGCCATGATGTCGAACTGGTTGGCGCCAAGATTGGCCACCACCACGGCCACCAGCGCCCAGCCCACCCCGCCCAGATACCAGCGGCTGCCCCGCGAGGCCCAGGCCATGGCCGCGGCGAAGCCCCCGGCGGCGAGCAGGATCAGCACCGCCGCCATGCTGGCGCCGAATCCGCCATCGGGGATCATCCCCGCCGCGCGGGCCGCGCCGGAGATGTTGGCGAAGGTGGCGGCGGTCAGCCAGCCCGCCATCAGCCCGGTCAGCGGATAGACCAGCCAGCGCGCCATCCCGCCCAGCACCGGCCCGCGCCGCGCCAGGAAGAAGGCCGCCAGGGCGCAGGCCAGGGCAATGAGGATCACGAGGACCAGCCCGAAGCCATTGCTGCGGGAGAACTGCGCCGCGAGCTGCCAGAGCGTGTTGGCGGCGAAGACCCCCGCCAGCGGCCAGCCGACCCGCTGCGCGGCCGGGTCGGCGTGCTGCGCCGGTAGCGCCTGCCACACGCCGAAGGCCAGGGAGAGCAGGAAGAGCAGGCCCCACATCAGCGGGAAGGCATAGCCCGCCGGGATCACCGGCGTCTGGCTGGAGGCGGACATCACGGCGACCGAGTGGCCGATGCCGAGATAGGGCAGCGCCGCGGTGACGATCTGCACCACCGGCAGGATCAGGCAGAGCAGTCGTCGCAGGCTGTCACTGGGCATCCGGGGGCCTCCTGGAACGCGAAACGCCGCCCCGGGAGGTTCGTTCCCGGGGCGGCGTCCGACAAGGGCCTCGAAGGAGGCGAAGGCTCAGCGGGAGTAGAACTCGACCACCAGGTTCGGCTCCATCTGCACCGGATAGGGCACGTCGCCCAGCTTCGGCGCGCGGACGAAGGTGCCCTTCATCTGGCGATGGTCGATCTGGATGTACTCCGGCACGTCGCGCTCGCCGGACTGGGCGGCGTCGAGCACGGCGGTCAGCTGCTTGGACTTCTCCTTCACCTCGATGACGTCGCCGTCCTTGACGAGGTAGGAGGGGATGTTCACGCGCTTGCCGTTCACCAGCAGGTGGCCGTGGTTGACGAACTGGCGGGCGGCGAAGGGGGTCACGGCCAGCTTCATGCGGTAGACCACCGCGTCCAGCCGGCGCTCCAGCAGCTCGATCAAGTTCTCGGAGGTATCGCCCTTCCGGCGCACCGCCTCCTCGTAATACTTGCGGAACTGCTTCTCGCCGATGTTGCCGTAGTAGCCCTTCAGCTTCTGCTTCGCCATCAGCTGGATGCCGAAGTCGGTCGGCTTCTGCTTGCGGCGCTGGCCGTGCTGGCCGGGGCCGTACTCGCGCTTGGCGATGGGCGACTTGGCGCGGCCCCAGAGGTTCACGCCGAGGCGGCGGTTGATCTTGTACTTGCTTTCCGCGCGCTTGGTCATGCGGCGGGTCCTTTCATTCGGCGCGGCAAGGCCCGGTTGATGCCGGATCGGTGGCCGCTGGTGTGTCCCGGTAGTCCCAGGCGGCCCGGAGGCGCATGAGCGGGCGCACGGCACGAGGCCGTGTCCACGTTCCCGGAAGGAGGCGGCGCTCTACCTCCGCCCTCCCCGCTTGTCAAACCACCCGCCGCCTGCCACCAGCGGCGCCATGGTGACGCGCGAGGAAATCCTGGTCCTGGGCCTGACCGCGGGGGTGGTCGGCGCCCTGGTCGGTGGGCTGATGCTGGGAGTCGGGCTGGGGCTGGTGGTCAACGGGGCGCATGTCGGCTGGGTCCTGGCGCTGCCGGCGGCGCCCGTGGCGGGCGGGCTGGGCTACCTGCTCGCCCGCAAGCTGGCGGTGCGGGTCGAGCCGCTGCGCTGAGGCGCGGCTACTCCTCCAGCAGCAGGTCGCCCTGGGGCCCGGCGTTGCGAGGCGGGGTCATCCCCAGGTGTCGCCAGCCCGGCAGGCCCAGCACGCGGCCGCGCTGGGTGCGCAGGATCAGCCCCTCCTGGATCAGGTAGGGCTCGATCACCTCCTCCAGCGTGCCGCGATCCTCGGCCAGCGCGGCGGCCAGCGTCTCCACCCCCACCGGCCCGCCACCATGGTGCTCGGCCAGCCGGCGGAGGTAGCGCCGGTCCATCGCGTCCAGCCCGAGCTGGTCCACCTCCAGCCGCAGCAGCGCATCGTCGGCCAGTGCCTTGTCCGCCGGCCGCCCCGCCACGGCGGCGAAGTCCCGGATGCGGCGGAGCAGCCGCCCGGCGATTCGCGGCGTCCCGCGCGAGCGGCAGGCGATCTCCCAGGCACCGTCCGTGGTCAAGGTGAAGCCCAGCTTCTGCGCCCCGCGGGTGACGATCCGCTCCAGCTCCTCCGGCGTGTAGAAGTTCAGCCGCAGCGGGATGCCGAAGCGGTCGCGCAGCGGAGTCGCGAGCAGCCCGGCCCGCGTGGTGGCGCCGACCAGGGTGAAGGGCGGCAGGTCGATGCGCACGGTGCGCGCGGCCGGCCCCTCGCCGATGATGAGGTCGAGCTGGAAATCCTCCATCGCGGGGTAGAGCGTCTCCTCGATCGCCGGCTGGAGCCGGTGGATCTCGTCCACGAAGAGCACGTCGCGCGGCTGCAGGTTGGTCAGGATCGCGGCGAGGTCGCCGGCGCGCTGCAGCACCGGGCCGGAGGTGGCCCGGAACCCCACCCCCAGCTCGCGCGAGACGATCTGGGCCAGGGTCGTCTTGCCCAGCCCCGGCGGACCGAAGAGCAGCACGTGGTCCATCGCGTCGCCGCGCTCCCGCGCCGCCTGGACGAAGACCGAGAGGTTCTCGCGCAGCGCCGGCTGGCCGGTGAAGTCGGCCAGGGTCTGCGGGCGGAGCGCCGCATCGGCGACATCCTCCTCCTGGCGATCCCGGGCGGTCAGGCGGGCGGTGGCGGCGGTGCTCATGGCTGGAACATATAGGGAATCAGGCCAGGCGTCTGCACCGCCGCTTCGTCCGGCGCGGCTCCTGGCCAAAAACCGAATACCGGACACACCATGGCGGCGACGCGGTACGATGGCGCAACGTTGTCGCCTCGTCTAATCGTGGCGTCGTGACTTGATCCGTAAACGGGGGATCGCATGGAAATCGACACTGGCCGCCGCGTGGTGGCTGAATTCTTCGGCACCTTCTGACTTACCTTCGGCGGCTGCGGCGCCGCCGTCCTCGCGGCGGCCTTCCCGGGACTCGGGATCGGCTTCCTGGGGGTGTCCTTCGCCTTCGGCCTGACCGTGCTGACCATGGCCTATGCCGTGGGCCATATCTCGGGCGGGCACTTCAACCCCGCCGTGACGCTCGGCCTCTGGTCGGCCGGGCGCTGCGCCAACAAGCACGTCATTCCCTACATCGTCGCCCAGGTGGTCGGCGCCATCGTGGCGGCGGCGGTGCTGTGGTTCATCGCCTCGGGCAAGGCGGGCTGGGTACCGGGCGGCTTCGCCAGCAACGGCTATGGCGAGCTGAGCCCGGGCAAGTACGGGCTGGGCTCCGCCTTCGTCACCGAGGTGGTGCTGACCTTCTTCTTCCTGCTCATCATCATCGGCACCACCTCCAAGGGCGCGGCCACCGGCTTCGCCGGCATCCCGATCGGCCTGGCGCTGACGCTGATCCACCTGGTCTCGATCCCGGTGACCAACACCTCCGTCAACCCGGCGCGCAGCACCGGCCCGGCGCTCTTCGTCGGCGGCGAGTATATCGGCCAGCTCTGGCTGTTCTGGGTCGCCCCGATCCTGGGGGCGATGGTCGCCGGCTGGCTGGGCCGCTGGCTCTACGAGCCGACGGCGATCGTCGACACGGTCGTGGTCGAAGAGCGGCGGGTCAACTGATCCGCCGGGCGGGGCGCCACCCGGCGCCCCGCATCAGACGCGCTGCCCCCGCACGGCGAAGACCCGGACCTCGGACAGGTGGCGGTGCAGCTCCGCGCCGTCGTACAGGTACAGGGCGTTGGGGCGCCCCGGACCCTCCCGCGCCGCCAGGGCGCGGCGCTCCGGGTCGTAGTCGAAGGGCGCGACACCCTGGCCGCGCAGCGGCTGGATCAGGACGCGCAGGCGGACGCCCCGGCGCTCATCGCGGCGCCAGCTCCTTCAGGCTCTCGCGGATCAGCTCGCCCAGCGCGGCGCCCTCGCCGATCCGCTCCGTCACGCGGTTGACCGCGGCCACCGCCTCCGGCCGCTTCCAGCCGAGGTTGAGCAGCGCCGAGACCGCATCCGCGGCCGCCCCACCCCCCGCCACCGGCGCGGCCGGCACGGGCAGGGAGGAGCCGGTCGGCATGCCGCCGATGCGGTCGCGCAGTTCGGAGACCAGCCGCACCGCCAGCTTCGCCCCCACCCCCGGTGCGCGGGACAGGCTGCCGCGGTCGCCGGCCAGGATCGCCCCGGCGAGGTCGGCCGGGCTGAGGGTGGAGAGCAGCGCCAGGGCCACCTTCGGCCCGACGCCCTGGATGCCGGTGAGCAGGCGGTACCAGTCGCGCTCGGCGGCATCGGCGAAGCCGTAGAGGGTGATGGCGTCCTCGCGCACCACCGTCTCGATCCACAGGGTTCCCAGCGCCGGGGGCTGCGGCAACGCCGCGACGGCGCGGGAGGAGGCGGCGACGAGGTAGCCCACCCCGTTCACGTCGAGGATGCAGCCGCCCTCATGGACGGAGTCGAGCCGCCCGGTGAGCTTGCCGATCACGTGACGCGGCCGAGGAAGGGCACCGTGGTCCGGGCGAGCGCCACGCGGCTGGCGCGATGGTGCGCGTGGCAGATGGCGACCGCCAGCGCGTCCGCCGCATCCGCCCGCCGGAGCACCGCGCCGGGCAGCAGGCGGCGCACCATGTCGGTCACCTGCACCTTGTCGGCGTGTCCCGTGCCGACCACGGCGCGCTTGACCTCCATCGCCTGGTACTCGCCCACGGGGATGCCCAGCAGCGCGGGCGCGAGCAGCGCCACGCCGCGCGCCTGGCCCAGCTTCAGCGCCGCGCCGGGGTTCTTGTTGACGTAGGTGTGCTCCACCGCCGCCTCGTCCGGCTGGTGCTCCTCCAGCAGCGCGGTCAGCGCGCGGTGGATCTGCACCAGCCGCTCGGCCAGCGGCAGCGCGGTCGTCGTGCTGACCACCCCGTCGCCGAGATGGCGCAGGCGAGAGCCGTGGCTCTCGATCAGACCCCAGCCCGTGTGCTGCAGCCCCGGGTCGAGGCCGAGCACGCGGACGGCGAGCGGCCGCAGGTTGCCGCCGCCGCTCGCGCCGATGCTCATGCGGAGAGGCGTTCGGCGATGGCGTCCGAGACCTCGAAATTCGCATAGACGTTCTGCACGTCGTCGTGGTCGTCCAGCACGTCGACCAGCTTGAGCACGGACTGCGCCTGCTCCTCGTTCAGGTCGATCGGCGCGTTGGGCCACCATTCCAGCTTCGCGCTCTCGGCGGGGCCGAACCGCTCCTCCAGCGCGTCGCGCACGGCGGCGAAATCCTCGACCGAGGTGGTGACCTCGTGCATCCCGTCATAGGTCTCGACGTCGCTGGCCCCGGCCTCGATGGCGGCCTCCATCATCGCATCCTCCGAGGCGGCCTCGGGCTTGTAGGTGATGACGCCGCCGCGCTCGAACTGGAAGCTCACCGAGCCGGTCTCGCCCATCGCCCCGCCGTGCTTGGCGAAGGCCGAGCGCAGGTCGGAGGCGGTGCGGTTGCGGTTGTCGGTCAGCGCCTCGACGATGATGGCCACGCCCGCGGGGCCATAGCCCTCGTAGCGGACCTCCTCGTAATTGTCGGAATCGGCGCCGGCGGCGACGCGCTTGATGGCGCGGTCCACCGTGTCGCGCGGCATGTTCGCCGTCAGCGCCGCCTTCACCGCGGCGCGCAGGCGCGGGTTGTGCGCCGGATCGGGCATCCCGGTCTTGGCCGAGACGGTGATCTCGCGGATCAGCTTGCCGAAGGCCCGGGCCTTCTTGGCGGCCTGACCGGCCTTGCGGTGCATGATGTTCTTGGCGTGCGAATGGCCGGCCATGGCCAGACCTCCTGCGAGGCGAGGCGCCCGCCGCGGCGCAGGGGACCGGACGGGGACACTCAGGTTCCGAAAGGGCGGCGAGTGTAGCGGCGCGGCGGGTCCCGGGCCAGCCGGCCCCCGCGCCGAAGGGGGTCAGTAGAGGTTCTTTTCCAGCTCGGGCGAGCGCGCATCCACCTCCGCCGCGTCCACCAACCCGCCGGTATGGGCGGCGATCATCTGACCGGGTGTCGGCGCCCCCGGCGGCCGCGCGTCGCAGGGCCACAGCTTCGCCCGGGCCACGGCGCGCCGGCACTGCATGAAGACCTCCTGCACGCGGATCAGCATCACCGTCGCGGGCTCCCGCCCCTCCACGGCCAGGCGGGCGCGCAGGGCGGGGTCGGCGGTCAGCCGGGCCGTGCCCGCCACCCGCAGCGTTTCGCCCGAGCCCGGCAGCAGGAAGAGCAGCGCCACGCGCGGGTCGTCCACCACGTCGCGCAGCGCGTCCAGCCGGTTGTTCCCGCGCCGGTCCGGCAGGGCCAGGGTGCGCTCGTCCAGCACCGTCACGAAGCCCGGCGCGTCGCCGCGCGGCGTGCCGTGGACCCCGCGCGGCCCCACGGTGGAGAGGATGCAGAAGGGGCTGTGCGCGATGAAGGCCGCCGCCGTCGCGTCCACCACCGGGCTGACCTTGCGCAGCACCATGGCACTGGGCGAGGCGTAGTGCGCCGCCAGGGCCTCCGGCGTGGTGATGGCGTGGGGGTCGGGGGGCAGGCTGTCCATGCGCCTCATCCTGCCACGGACAGGGTGCCGGTTGCGAGCGGCTCACGCGGCCCGGCCGGGGGCGGCAGCAGCGGCGACAGCCGTCCCCCGACCCGCAGCGGATGGATCGCGCGGGCCAGGCCGGTCGCATCGTCCGTCTCCACCAGCGCGCCGCACAGGGTCGCCTCGCCCTCCGCCGGCGCCAGCCGCTCGCCCGGCACCTTGCGCCAGAAGCGCAGCGCGGCCGGGCCCTTCTGCATGCCGATGACGCTGTCGTAGTCGCCGCACATGCCCGCATCGGTCATGTAGGCGGTGCCTTCCGGCAGGACCTGGTGGTCGGCCGTGGGGACATGCGTGTGCGTCCCGATCACCAGCGAGGCGCGGCCGTCGAAGGAATGGCCCAGCGCCAGCTTCTCGCTCGACGCCTCGGCATGCACGTCCACCACGATCGCCTGCACCGTGCCCTGCGCCCCCAGCGCGTGCCGCGCCAGCTCTGCCTGGAGGGCGCGGAAGGGGTCGTCCAGCGGCTCCATGAACAGCCGGCCCATGACGTTCACCACCAGGGCCCGGCGCCCGCCCGGCACCTCCACCACCGCCGCCCCCTGCCCCGGCGTGCCGGGCGGGTAGTTCAGCGGCCGGATCAGCCGCGATTCCTGGGCGATGAAGGGGACGATCTCCTTGCGGTCCCAGCTGTGGTTGCCCAGCGTCAGCACGTCCGCCCCGGCCTCGAGGAAGGCGCGCGCCATCTCGGGCGACAGGCCGAAGCCGTGGCTGGCGTTCTCCGCGTTCACCACCGCCAGGTCCACGCCCAGCTCGCGCCGCAGCCCGGGCAGGCGGGCGACCACCGCGTCCCGCCCGCTGCGGCCCACCACGTCGCCCAGGAACAGAATTCTCACGCAGGCTCTCCACAGGCGATCACGCCCCGCTCGGTGGCCACGGCCGGCAGCGGCACGTCGCCCGGCCCGACCGGCACCGCCGCCACCTCCTGCGCCGCATAGGCGAAGCCCAGCGCCACGGCCCCGGGCAGGGATTCCAGCGTCCGGTCGTAGTAGCCGGCCCCGTAGCCGAGGCGATGGCCGCGCCGGTCGAAGGCCAGCAGCGGCACCAGCAGCCAGTCCGGACGCAGCAGCGGCGCCTCGGGCAACGGTTCGGACAGGCCGAAGCGCGCCGTGGCCAGGGGATCGCCCGGCGCCCAGCGGCGGAAGGCCAGCGGCTGCCCGCGCCGCGTGGCGACCGGCAGGGCGAGGACGTGGCCGCGGGCGTGCAGGGCTTCCAGCAGCGGGCGCGGGTCCAGCTCGTGCCCCATGGGCCAGAAGGCGGAGACGATGGCCCCCGGCGGCGGCGCGTGGCCGGCCAGGACGTGCCGTGCCACGGCCTCGGCCGCGCCGCCCGGGATCAGCCCGGCCCGGCGCCCGATCATGGCCCGGCGCAGCGACGCCTTGCGCGCGACGAGGTCGTCAGCCACCACGTTCATCGGGAAGGAACGGTGCGGAGCCACCGAGACCGCTGGCGATTCATCCTCCCAAGGCCTGCTGACGCAGGTGGGCACCAGATACCCGGACCACGGTCCGGACAGAGCCAGCTCCCGGAGGATGCACATTGGCCCCGGGGATGAGATACCTGGCGCGACCGGCAGCCCCGCCCACCCTAGTTAGGGCCGCTCCAGGTTGGCGGCAATGCCCTCGATCCGCTCCGCGACGCGGGACAGGCGGTCGGCGAGGAGAGGGTTGTCGAGCGTCGGCTGGCCGGAGCGCGCCTGGGACAGTTCCACCCGCAGGTCGTGCACCTCGTCCGCCAGCAGCAGAGCCGCGAGCAGGAGCAGGCGGTTCTCGCCGAACTGCCCGCCCATGGCGCGGACGGAGGCGACGCGCCGGTCCACCTCGGCGGCCAGGGAGACCAGGTGCGCCTCCTGCCCATCCTCGCAGGAGACGGGGTGGCTGTAGCCGCCGACGCGTACCGTGACCTGACCCAATGCCCTAAGCCCCCCGCTCTCGCATCGTATCGCCTGGCTCCTGGCCGGGCTGCTCCCCCTGCCCGGCCGTCTCGCCCACCGCCTCGTCCGGCAGGCTCTCGGCCAGCTCGTCCGGCTCCTCGGGGCTGTCCTCCGCCTCGTCGCGCGCCAGGGCGAGGCGCAGCCGGGCCAGGGTCGCGTCCAGCCGCCGGCTGAGCTCCGCCACCTCAGCCTCGGATGCCGTGTTGCGTGGCCGCGCCGCCACGGCCGCCAGCCGCTCGACCGCCGCCTCGAGCCGTGCCGTGGCCTGGTCCAACCGATCCGCCATCCGCACTCCGACTGCGTGAAATCTTGGCGCAATAGGCACGGCGGGGCCGAGGGGTCAACGTTCCGCCGCCACGCGCGGGCCGCCATGCTGGCCGCCGGCGCGGCGGCACGGGGCGGATGCGGATGCGGGCGGTGGTGGTGCGAAGCGTCGCGGAGGCCGAGGCGGCGCTGGCGGCGGGGGCCGGGCCGGGGGTGCCGGGGGTGCTGCTGCTGTCCGCGCCCGGCGCCGCCGCCTGGCCCGGCGCGGGGGTGGTCGCCGCCATGTTTGCCGCCGCCTCGGCGCGGGTCCCGGGCGTTCCGATGACCGCGGCGCTGGATTGCGGCGCCTCCGCCGGGCTGGCCCTCGACGCCCTGCGGCGCGGCTGGCGCCTGCTGGTGCTGGAGGCCATGGCGCCCGGCCGGGACCAGGTCGCGGGCGCGGCCGCGGCGGTGGGGGCCCGGCTGCTGGCAGCGCGGCCCGAGGCCTTCGACCTGGACGGGCTCGACCTGCGCCGGCCGGCGGTCCGGGCCCGGCTGCTCGCCTGGCTGTCTGGCGGGGCCGGGCCGGACGCGGCATAAGGCGGCAATGCCCCGGCCGGCCGGACGCGCCGCGTCACGCCATGGGCAAGGATGACAGGACGGCCACCCTCGGCTAAACGCCGCGTCATCCTGGGATGGTTCGAAAAGGACGACAAATGCAGCTCACGCCGCAGGTGAAGGAGATCCTCTCCTGGTACGAGAGCGACAACCCCGGGACCAAGGGTAACCTCGCCCGCATCCTGATGCAGGGCAAGCTGGGCGGCACGGGCAAGCTGGTGATCCTGCCGGTGGACCAGGGCTTCGAGCACGGCCCGGCCCGCTCCTTCGCGCCGAACCCTGCCGGCTACGACCCGCGCTACCACTTCGAGCTGGCGCTGGAGGCCGGGCTGAACGCCTATGCCGCGCCGCTCGGCATGATCGAGGCCGGGGCCGCCACCTATGCCGGCACCATCCCGACCATCCTGAAGGTCAACTCCTCCAACAGCCTCTCCACCACCAAGGACCAGGCGGTCACCGGCTCCGTGGCGGATGCGCTGCGGCTCGGCTGCTCGGCGATCGGCTTCACGATCTATCCGGGCTCCGAGTACCAGTTCGAGATGATGGAGGAGTTGCGGGTGCTCGCCGAGGAGGCCAAGGCGGCCGGCCTCGCCGTCGTGGTCTGGTCCTATCCGCGCGGCCCGATGCTGGACAAGGTCGGCGAGACCGCGCTCGACATCTGCGCCTATGCGGCGCACATGGCGGCGCTGCTCGGCGCCCACATCATCAAGGTGAAGCCGCCGACCGAGGCGATCTCGCTCGACGCCGCGAAGAAGACCTACGAGAAGGCGCCGGTTCCCGACATCGGCACCCTCGCCGGCCGCATCAAGCACGTGGTGCAGGCCTGCTTCGGCGGCCGCCGCATCGTCATCTTCTCGGGCGGCGAGGCCGGCACCCACGAGGCGATGGTGGAGATGGCCAAGGGCATCCACGCGGGCGGCGGCAACGGCTCCATCATGGGCCGCAACGCCTTCCAGCGCGCCAAGCCGGACGCCCTGAAGCTGCTGTCCGACATCATCGACGTCTACAAGAGCTGATGTCCGCCGCGTCGGGGCGACGCACCGACTCCGTCGCCCCGGCCAGCCCGATCCTGACCGGTGGCGACGGCATCCGTCTCCACCTTCCCGCTGCCGCCACCGCCCTCGCCCTGCCGCTGGCCCTCGTCGCGCTCGCGCTGGCCTTCCGCTACCTCGCCTATGCCGCCGCTGCCGTGCCCTTCGGGGGGCTGGCCGCCGCCATGTGCCAGTGGGACTGCGGCTGGTACGTCTCGGTCGCGCATGGCGGCTACCAGATCGAGCCCCTGCCGGACGCCTTTGACCGGGCCAACTGGCCGTTCTTCCCCGCCTTCCCGCTGCTGCTCTCGGCCGTCGCGCCGGGAAGCTGGCTCGGCCATATCCAGGCCGGGCTGGTCCTGAACGGCATCCTGCTCGCCGCCTTCGTCGGGCTCGCCATCCTGTGGTCGCAGCAGACCCAGCGCACCGACCCCCGCTGGGCCGGGCCCACCGAGCTCGCGCTGTTCCTGCTCGTCTGGCCGGCCAGCTTCTACCTCTCCGCCCCGCTGACCGAGGCCCTGTTCAACACGCTGCTGCTGGCCATGCTGCTGCTGTGGCGTTCCGGGCGATGGCTGCTGGCGGGAATCGCCGCGGCGCTGCTCTCCGCGACGCGGCCGAACGGCGTGGTCGTCGTCGCGCTGGCCGCGCTGGCCGTCGCCTTGCCGCCCCTGTTCCGCCTCCTCCGCGCCAGGGCGCCGGCGGACCGGCAGGAGGCGGGCCTCGCGCTGCTCCAGGCGGTGGCCTTCGGCGCCCTGGGCGGGCTGGGCGTCGCCGGCTTCATGATCTTCCTGCACCGCCACATCGGCGATGCGCTCGCCTTCGTGCATGTCCAGGTCGCCTGGGGCCATGGCTTCGAGAATCCCATCGCGACGCTGATCCACGGGCTGCGCGCGAACGACCTCGACCGGCTGACCGGGAACGTCGCCGTCAGGCGCAGCGAGCTCTTCGCCGCGCTGATCGCCATGGCCTCGCTGCTGGTCATCGCCTGGCTGGCCTGGACGCGGCGCTGGCTGGAGACGGCGATCCTGACCGCCACGCTGGTCGTCCCCCTCAGCACGGGCTTCCCGATCGGGCTGATCGGCATCCAGCGCTACATGCTGACCAACCCCTTCCTGATCCTGGCCGTCTGGGACCTGGTACGGCGACTGCCGCCGACCCTGCGCGGCGGTGTCTTCCTCCTCCTGGCCGCCGCGCACGGCTGGGGATTGTGGATGTGGTACCGTGGCGCCTTCGCGATGGTCTGACCGCCGTTTCGTGCTGCCCGCCGCCGTCCTGACGGCCGCCATCGGCATCCATGTGACGGCCCTGTCCCTGGCGCTGCAGCCCCGCGTCGGCCACGACTATGCCGAACGCTACATCGCCCTGAACCGCTCCTGCCTGCACATGCCGCCGCCGCCCGTGCTCGCGGCCATCCCGGCCCAGCTGGCCCGGGATCCGGTCACGGGCCGCTGCGGGTCGCTGCTGCGGGCCGGCTGGCATCCGCACGAGGCGACGGGTACCTGGTCGTCGGCGCGCCGTGCCGTGCTGGAGCTGGGCATTGCCCCTGGGCTGCGGACCGAGGACCGGTCCCTGACGCTCCGGCTGATGGCGCCATTCGGGGCCACCGTCCATCCCCGTGTGCTGCGCGTGCTGCTGGACGGCGCCCCGGTCGCCACCGAGCGCTTCACCCGCGACGGGGCCACGGCCATCGTCATCGCCGGCGAGAGCCTGCGTCCGGGCGCCACCCATCGCATCGAGCTGCTCCTCGACCGGCTCTACGCCCCGGCGGAGCTCGGGTTGGGCGACGATCGCCGCCGGATCGGCATCGCCTTCCTGGGCCTTGCGCTGGAATGACGCGACCGGAATGAGAGCGGCTCCGGGCCTTGCCGTGGGACGGGAGGCCATGCATCCAGGGGACACCATGGCCCAGCCCGACTGCCGCCTCTACCTCGTCACCCCGCCCGCGCTCGATCCGGCCGGCTTCGCGGACATGCTGGCACGGGCCCTGGATGCCGGCGACGTCGCCTGCGTGCAGCTGCGCCTCAAGGACGTCTCCGACGACGCGATCCGGCGCGCGGCGGACAGGCTGCGCCCGGTGGCGCAGGCGCGGGACGTGGCCTTCCTGCTCAACGACCGCGCCGACCTCGCCATCGCCACCGGCTGCGACGGCGCGCATCTGGGGCAGGAGGACGGCGACCACGCGGCGGCGCGGGCGCTGCTGGGCGAGCGCATCCTCGGCATCACCTGCCACGACAGCCGGCACCTGGCGATGGAGGCGGGCGAGCTGGGCGCGGACTACGTGGCTTTCGGCGCCTTCTTCCCCACGGACACCAAGCAGGTCGTCCACCATGCGGAGCCGGAGCTGCTGCGCTGGTGGAGCGAGGTGATGGAGGTGCCCAGCGTCGCCATCGGCGGCATCACCGCGGCGAACTGCGCCCCCCTTGTGCAGGCAGGCGCCGACTTCCTCGCCGTGGTCGGGGCGGTGTGGAACCACCCCGACGGGCCCGCGGCGGGCGTGCGGGCGATGAACGCCGCCATTGCCGCCGCGGCGGAGGGCTGAGGGGCGGCGTCCTGCCGCGCCGGATCAGCCGGCCAGCCAGGTGTCGTGATAGTCGCTGGAGTCCCAGCGCGGCGTGTTGTGGTGGTTGCGCACGCGCTTGTCCGTGGCCGCCACCTCCTGGCGCTCGGTCGCCATCCAGACGGGCAGCTCGGCGTTCACCAGCGCCACCCATTCGGCATAGAGCGCCTTGCGCCGCGCCGGATCGAGCGCCGAGGCCGCCTGCGCCGCCAGCTCGTCCGCCTGCTCGTTCACCCAGCCGAACTGGTTGGTCCAGGGCGCGCCCTTCGGAGAGCCGGATGTGTACCAGACGGTGGTGGAGATGGCGGGATCGCCGCGGAAGCGGTGCCAGTCCAGCGCCAGGTCGAAGTCCCAGTCGCGGTTCACGGCATTGATCGCGCCGGCATAGTCGTAGTTCACGATCTCCGCCTCGATGCCGATGGGGCGCAGCGACTGCTGGACGAAGGTCGCGAAGAGCGGGACGTCCTCGCCGTTCTGGATCGGCACGATCTTCAGCCGGAAGCGCTGACCCCGCGAGTCCTTGCGGTATCCCGCCTCGTCGAGCAGGCGTTCCGCCCGGGCCCGGTCGAAGGGATAGGGCGGCTCCCCGCCCGGGTAGAAGGCCTTGGCGACGGAGGGGATCGGCCCGGTCGCGGGCCGCCCGAAGCCGTAGAGGAAGTTCTCGATGAAGAAGGGCACGTCGATCGCATGGGCGATGG
This sequence comes from Roseomonas sp. OT10, assembly GCF_020991085.1. Classification (NCBI taxonomy): domain Bacteria; kingdom Pseudomonadati; phylum Pseudomonadota; class Alphaproteobacteria; order Acetobacterales; family Roseomonadaceae; genus Roseomonas; species Roseomonas cutis. The sequence goes on along the minus strand of NZ_CP087719.1, from coordinate 1,841,594 downwards.
CGCGCCGCACGCGGACATCCGACAGCTCCTTCCGGCGCAGGTTGAAGCCGACGGTGTTGTTGATCGAGTTGCCGTCCAGCCCCCGGCCCGAAACCTCGAAGCGGCTGTCCTTGGCCAGCCGGTCCAGGTCCGACAGGGCGAGGGTGGAGTAGGTGCTGAGGTGCAGCCGTCCCGTCTCCAGCGCCGCCGCGGCCGCCGCCTTGTCCGGGATGATGTGCCAGAAGATGCGATCGAGATGCGGAGCGTCCTGCCGCCAGTACGACGGGTTCCGCTCCACCGAGACGTACTGCCCGCGCTCGTATCGCGTGAAGCGGAACGGTCCCGTGCCGACCGGCGCGGTGTTGGCCGGATTCTCCAGCGGGTTGCTGCCTTCGTAGAGGTGGCGCGGCACGACGTAGCCGAGGTCGCACAGCGCGCGCAGCATCAGGTCGAGCGGCATGGGCCGGGCGTAGCGGAACACCGCCGTCCGCGCATCCGGCGTGTCCACCGCCTCCAGGTCGCGGTGCAGCTGGGTGCCGTAGTTCTGGTGCTTCCGCCACAGCTCCATCGCGTTGTACTGCACGTCGGCCGCGGTGAAGGGCCTGCCGTCGTGCCAGGCGACGCCGTCGCGCAGGCGGAAGGCGATGCTCCTGCCGTCCTCCGAAGCGGACCAGGAGGTCGCCAGCACGCCCACGATCTGCCCGTCCGTGCCGAGATCGACGAGCGGCTCGATCATCTTGCTCGCGACCATGTTCACGCCGACGCCGGCGCGGATGGCGGGGTTCAGCACGCGCTGCTCGAAGCTGTAGTGCACGTTCAGCGTGCCGCCCTTCGACGGGGCCTGCGCGGACGCGTCGCGGTACGGCAGCAACGCGGACACGGTTCCGGCAAGCCCGGCCGTGACGGCGGTCCTTCGGGTCAGGCGCATGGTTCGGTCACCTCGGCGGTCATGGGTCGGCGGGATGGCCCCATGGTACAGGTCATGGCGCGGAGGTGAACCGCGACGCCACCGCCGGACGGCGTCGCGGGGCGTCATCCGGCCGCGCCTTGCCGCCCACCCGGCCCGTGGTGCATGAGCCCGGGGCAGGCAAGCCCGCGAGGCGGTACGCTCTTGGACATCCTGTTCGGTCTCCTCCTGACGCTGCTGCTCGTCGCCGTCAGCATCGTCATCTCCCTGGCCGAGATCTCCTTCGCCGCGGCACGCGAGACGCGGCTGCGCGCCCTGGCGCAGGACGGGGATACGCGCGCCGCCCGGTTCCTCGCCCTGCGGAGCGACACTGCGGCGGTGGTCACCGCCATCCAGATCTGCCTCAACGCCGTCGGCGTGCTGGGCGGCGTGGTCGGCGAGGGCATGTTGAGCCCGCCCTTCACCGCCGGCCTCATCCGACTCGGCGTGGAGCCGGGCACGGCCGGGACCGCCGGCTCCGTCCTGTCCTTCGCCCTGGTCACTGGCCTGTTCGTCCTGCTCGCGGACCTGGTGCCGAAGCGGATCGCCATGCAGGCGCCGGAGGCCGTCGCGCTGCGGGTCGGCTGGTTCCCGGCGCTCGCGGTGCAGGTGCTGCGGCCGCTGGTCGTCGTCTTCGGCTGGATGGCGGATGCGCTGCTCCGCCTGCTGGGGCTGCCCACGACCTCCGCCGCCGAGGTGGTCACGGCCGAGGAGCTGCGCGCCACCCTGGCCGCCGGGGTGACCTCCGGCACGCTGGACGAGGACGAGCACCGGCTGATCGAGAACGTCCTGGCCCTGCGCCAGCGCACCGCGGGTTCCGCCATGACGCCGCGCGACGAGGTGGTCTACCTCAACCTCCAGGAATCGCCCGCCGTCTGGCAGGAGCGGGTCCGCGCCCATCCCTATTCCCGCTACCCCGTCTGCGACGGCACCCTCGACCGGGTGATCGGCCTGGCGCGGGCGGAGGACGTGCTGGCGGCTGTGCTGGGGGAAGGGCCGGGCGCCTTCGACCCCGCGAAGCTGCGCCGCGACGCGCCGCTGGTGCCGGACACGCTCGACCTCTGGGAGGTGCTGTACCAGTTCGAGGCGCAGAAGGCGGGCTTCGCCGTCGTGGTGAACGAGTACGCGCTGGTGGTGGGCGTCGTCACCTACAAGGACGTGCTGGCGGCCCTGGTGGGCGGCCTGGCCGATCCGTTCGACGAGCGGGCGATCGTCCCGCGCGACGAGAACTCCTGGCTGGTGGACGGCATCGCCCCGATCGGCGACGTGATCCAGGCGCTGGGCGCCTCGCCCGATCTGGCCGACGGCCCCTATGAGACCGCCGGCGGCTTCGTGATGCACCTGCTGCGGCGGGTTCCGCGCAAGGCGGACAAGGTCGAGGCGGGGGGCTTCACCTTCGAGGTGGTCGACGTGGAGGGCTTCCGGGTCAACCAGCTCCTCGTCACCCGCCAGGGCACGACCCGCACCACCGCCTGAGGCGGGGCAGGTTGCCCGCGGGCCCTGGCGGTGCGACGAGCGGGGCATGGACGAGCTGCATTTCCTGACCCGCCTGCACCGGCCCGGCCGGATCGTGGATGTGGGCGCCCATGACGGGCTGCTGGCCGTGCCGCTGTCCCGGCTGCCCGGCGCCCGGGTGCTGGCCTTCGAGCCGCTGCCGGCGGCCTTCGCCCGGCTGCGCGCCGCCTGCGCCGGGCTGCCGGTGGAGCCTCGGCCGGAGGCGCTGGGCGCGGCGCCCGGGCGGCTGAGCCTCTCCGTGCCCGTGCTCGACGGGGTGGCGCAGGAGCAGTGGGCCTCGACCGCGAAGGACTACGGGTCCTTCCCGCATGTGGCGGTGGAGCGGGTGGAGGTGCCGGTGGCGACGCTCGACTCCCTCGGCCTGGAGGACGTCACCGCCATCAAGCTCGATGCCGAGGGCGCGGAGTACGAGGTGCTTTCCGGCGCCCGCGCCACGCTGCGCCGCTGCCGCCCCGTCCTGACGCTGGAGCTGGAGGAGCGGCACCGGGAGGGCGCGACCTGGGCGGTGCCAGCCTTCCTCGATGCGCTCGACTATGCCGTCTGCTTCGCGCTCGACGGGCGCTGGCATCCGGCGGCGGCGCTGGACCGCGCGACGATGCAGCGGGCGAGCCCGGACCCGGCGGTCTTCGCCGCGTCCGACCCCTATGTCTTCAACTTCTACGCCTGGCCGCTGGAACGCGACGCGGAGGCGCGGGCGCTGCTGCCTCAGCGATAGGGGAAGTCGCCCAGCCAGCGGATCTGGGCGATCTCCCCGACGCCCGCGGCCAGCATCGCCAGCCGGTCGAAGCCCAGCGCGATGCCGGAGGTCGCGGGCATCCCCTGCTCCAGCGCCGCCAGGAAGTCCTCGTCCACGCCCCAGCCCGGGCCGTAGAGCCGCTCCCGCTCCGCCACGTCGCGCGCGAAGCGGTCGCGCTGCTCGGCGGCGTCGGTCAGCTCGTCGAAGGCGTTGCCCAGCTCCAGCCCGGCCGCATAGACCTCGAAGCGCAGCGCGGCGCGCGGGTCGGCGGGATCGCGCCGGGCCAGCGCCGCCTGGGGCGCCGGCCAGTGGGTCAGGATGGTGGCGCGGGCGCGGCCCAGATGCGGCTCCACATGCTCCAGCATCAGGTGGAAGAACAGGTCCTCCCAGCCCAGACCTTCCGGCGCCGCCAGCCCGGCCGCGCGGGCGGCGGCGTGCAGGGTGGCGGCGTCGCCCTCGGCCGTCGCGGCCTCCACCGTGGCCAGGATGTCGAGCCCCCCGGCATGGCGGGCAAAGGCGTCGGCGACGGTGATCCGCTCGAAGGGCAGGGTCAGGTCCGTCTCCACCCCGGCATGGGCGACGCGCGGCGGCAGCACGGCGCGGAGATACGCCTCCACCTCCTCGGCCAGCGCCGCCATGCCGGCGCCGGGGCGGTAGATCTCCAGCATGGTGAATTCCGGCGCGTGGCGGGCGGAGACCTCGCCGTTGCGCCAGACCCTCGCCAGCTCGAAGCACGGCCCCACCCCCGCCACCAGCAGCCGCTTGATCGCCAGCTCCGGCGAGGTGCGCAGCCACAACGTCCGCGCCTCCCCCTGCCCCAGATGCGGTTCGAAGCGGCTGGCGAAGCCGTGCAGGTGCACCTCCATCCCCGGGGCCGGGACCAGGGCGGGGGTCTCCACCTCCACGTAGCCGCGCGCTTCCAGGAAGGCGCGGGTGTCGGCCGTCAGCGCGGCGCGGCGGCGCAGGGCGGGCAGGCGGGCGGCGAGGCTGCCGGGGTGCCAGGGCGGAAAGGGGGGCATGGGCCCTTCCATACGCCGCCCGCGCCGCGCCGGCACCGGACCCGTCCGCGGCGGCGGTTGTCGCCCCCGCCCCCCGGGGCTACCTGCGCCGGACCATGCCCGACGGCTCCCTCCCTCCCCCGCCGGTCCTCGCCTCCCCGGGCCGCACGCTCCGCAGCGCGGAGGCGGTGGTCGCGGCCGGCCTCGCCCCGCCGCAGGCCCTGCCCGCGCTGCGCCAGGTGGCGGAGCGCTACGCCGTCTCCATCACCCCGGCGGTGGCGGCGCTGATCGACCCGGCCGACCCGGCCGACCCCATCGCCGCGCAATACGTCCCCCACCCGGCGGAGCGGGACACCCACCCGCTGGAGCTGGAGGACCCGACCGCCGACCACCCGCACTCCCCTGTGAAAGGCGTAGTCCACCGCTATCCGGACCGCGCCCTGCTGAAGCCGCTGCTGGCCTGCCCGGTCTATTGCCGCTTCTGCTTCCGGCGGGAGCAGGTGGGGCCGGATGGCGGGGTGCTGGGCGAGGCGGAGCTGGACGCCGCGCTGGGCTATTTCGAACGCACGACGACGCTGCGCGAGGCGATCCTGACCGGCGGCGACCCGCTGATGCTCTCGCCGCGCCGGCTCGGGGTGATCCTGACGCGACTCTCGGCCATGCCGCACATCGAGGTCATCCGCCTCCATTCGCGGGTCCCCGTGGCCGATCCGGGCCGGGTGACGGAGGCGCTCTGCGCCGCGCTGGAGACGGGGACGGCCCTCTACCTCTGCGTCCACGCCAACCACGCGCGGGAGTTCACGCCCGAGGCCCGGGACGCGCTGCGCCGGCTGCACGCCGCCGGCGCCGTGCTGCTGGGGCAGTCCGTGCTGCTGCGCGGGGTGAACGACAGCGCGGAGGGGCTGGAGGCCCTGTTCCGCGCCATGCTGTCCGCGCGGGTAAAACCCTATTACCTGCACCAGCTCGACCGGGCGCCGGGGACGGCGCGCTTCGAGGTGCCGATCGCCGAGGGCCGCGCCCTGCTGCGCGCCCTGCGCGGCCGGGTCACCGGGCTCGCCTGGCCGGTCTATGCGCTGGACACGCCGGGCGGCGGCGGCAAGGCGCCGATCGGGCCGGAATTCGCGTCGCCCGATGGCGGCGGATGGGTGGTGGAACGGCCGCTGGACGGCGCGCCCTACCGGCACGCCGCGCCGGATTCGTCGCGGTAGACCACGCCTTCCTTCATCACGAAGACCGGCTGCCGCACCAGGCCGATCCGCGCCCGTGGATCGCCGGGCAGCGCCACGAGGTCGGCCGAATACCCCTCGGCCAGGGCCCCGATCCGGTCGGCCATCCCCAACGCCTCCCGCCCGCCGACGAAGCACGCCGTCAGCGCCTGCTCCGCAGCCATCCCCGCCTCGACCATCAGCTCCAGCTCCACCATGCTGGGGCCGAGCGGGGTGCCGGGCGGGCCGACGAAATCCGTCCCCGCAGCCAGCCGCACGCCGTGCCGCACGGCGAGCTCCAGCGAGCGCCGCTGCACCTCGGCATGCCCGGCCCAGGCCGCGACGGCCTCCGGCCGCAGCCCCTGCGCGGCGCCGTGGCGGGCCCGCAGCGCCGGAAGCGCCAGCGTCGGCACCAGCAGCGCCCCGGACTCCGCGAGGCGGCGGCAGGTCTCCTCGGTGATGCCGTGCCCGTGCTCGATGCTGTCCACCCCGGCATCCAGGGCCTGCCGCACCGCCGCCTCCCCGATGGCGTGGGTCGCGACGCGCAGGCCCTGGCGGTGCGCCTCCTCCACCAGCGCCGCGACCTCCGCATCGCCGTAGGAGAGTCGCTGCCGGCCGGGGTCGTTCCCCCATTGCCGCAGCAGGTCCGTGTGCTCGCCCACCGAGCCGCCGATCTTGATGAAGTCCGCCCCCTGGCGCAGCCGCTGCCGCACCCGCTGCCGGCATTCCGCCTCGCCATCGGCGAACATGCCCAGCGCCTCCACCCATCCTTCCGGCCAGGCGGCATGGTCCCAGGTGCCGGCGCGGGAGCAGATGAACTCCCCGGCCGCCACGATGTGCGGCCCCGGCACCGCGCCGCTGCGCACCGCCCGGGCCAGCGGTGGCCCCAGCGGCCCGCCAAGACAGCGCACCGCCGTCACCCCCGCCTCCAGCATGCGGCGCAGATCGGCCGTGGCGCGGGCGGCGCGCAGGGCCATCGGCCAGGTCCAGAGCGCCGTGGGATCGGCGAGATCCAGCCCCCAGAGATGCAGGTGCGCGTCGATGAAGCCGGGCAGCAGCCAGGCGTCGCCCAGGTCGAGGATGCGCCGCCCGACTTCGGCCGGACGCTCCCCCTGGCGCCCGGTCCAGGCGATGCGGCCGCCGTCGATCCACAGCTCCGGCCGCTCCAGCACGGCGGGGGCCGCGGCGGTCCAGGCGAAGCCCGCCCGCAGGATGGTCCCGGTGTCTGCCATGTGGCCGTCCCCCTGCCCGGCCATCCGCGCGGATGACAGGAAATATGTACCGGATGGTACATTTATGTTATGCAAGTCTCCAGACGGCCTCCGGAAGGCCGCAGGAGGACAAGCGTTCCATGACCCTCGACCGACGCACCACCCTGGCGGCGCTGGCCGGTGCCGGGCTCGGCCCCCTCGCCCTCCGCCCTGCCGCCGCGCAGCAGGCCGCGGGCTTTCCCTCGCGCCCCGTTTCCGTGATCGTGCCCTTCGCGCCGGGCGGCTCCACCGATTTCGTCGCCCGCCTGCTGGCCCAGTTCCTGGGCACGACCATGGGCGGCTCCTTCGTCGTGGACAACCGCGCCGGCGCCAGCGGCACGGTGGGCGTCGCCATGCTCGCCCGCGCGCGGCCGGACGGGCACACCCTGGCCGTGGTGCCCAACGGCACCTTCGCCATGGCGCCCTTCCTGCTGCCCTCCCTGCCCTACGACAACGCCAAGGCGCTGGCGCCGATCGGCATGCTGGCCTCCAACGCCATGTTCATCTGCGTGCATCCGCAGAGCGAGCTGAAGACGCTGGAGGACCTGATCGCCGCCGCCAAGGCGCAGCCGGGCAAGCTCTCCTTCGGCTCGGCCGGCGCGGGGGTGGCCAACCACCTGGGCGTGGAACTGCTCCAGGAGATGGCGGGGATCGAGCTGCTGCACGTCATCTACCGCTCCGGCGCCCAGGGCGTGCAGGCGGTGATGGCGAAGGAGGTCACGCTGTCCTTCGTCGACTCCGTCACCGCCATCCCCTCGCTGAAGGCGGGCGAGTTGCGCGCCCTGGCCGTCACCAGCAAGGAGCGCAGCAAGCAGATGCCGGACGTGCCGACGGTGGCCGAGCGCGGTATGCCCGGCTACGTCGCGACCACGGATTTCGGCTTCTTCGCCCCCGCCGGCACGCCGCAGCCGATCATCCAGGCCCTGGCCGAGAATGCGCGCAAGGTGATGCTGTCGGAGGAGGTGCGGAGCAAGCTGGAGCCGCTCTCGATCGACGTCGTCGGCGGCATGCCGGACGAGTTCGCCGCCTACTACGCGGCGGAGTCGCAGAAGTGGGGCGACCTCATCCGCCGCCGGAACATCAAGCCGGAGTGACCCGTCGCCCATGGCGGCGCGTCGTCCCGGCGGGGCGGCGTGCCGCCGTGGCACACCACGCCCAGCGCGGCACCGGCGGTCACGCCGCGCCCGCAGGTCCGCCCCTGCGGAAGGCCGCGCGCAGGACGGCCGCCAGCAGCCCGGCCAGCAGCGCCGTCGCCCCCCACAGCGCCACGACCCCGCTCCAGAGCGCCCAGAGCCCATCCGCCTCCGCACGGGCATGCGCGGCGGCGTCGTAGCGGACGGGCAGGCGCAGCCCGACCGGGTAATCCTCCCGCGCGAAGCTCCAGGCGCTGGCCGCCTCCCGCTCCACCCCGGCCGCGTCGCGGTAGCGGAAGACCGGCCGGCTCTTCGTCGTGCGGTGGATCGAGCGCTGCTGCGGCGAGCCGGCGCGGTCGCGGTAGCCCGCCACCTCCCCCTCCGCCGTGGCGGAGGCCGCCAGGAAGGCGCGGAGCTGGCCCTGCGCCCGCAGCGCCAGGACGCCCGTCGCCGCCGTCCCCAGCCCCGACAGCAGAACGCAGATTAGCATCAGGAATCGGCGTCGCGATGGGCTCATCCCCCGCATCCTGCGCGCCGGCGACCCGATGCCAAGACGGAACATCATGCCCTGCCTGCGCCGGCCGCGACCCGGCCCCGGCGCCGCCGCGGTTGCCCGAACCGCCGCGCGCGTCTAAACGCCGCCCCTCAGCGCGGGCTCCCCGGGGGTCCGCCCGCTCCTTTCCCGTTCCGAGACCGAGGACGACGCGCCCCCATGGCGAAGCAGCAGGCCAACCAGATGCGCCCTGGCCAGGTGATCGAGTTCGAGGGCCGCCGCTGGTCCGTGCTCAAGATCAACATCATGACCCCCGGCAAGGGCGCGGCCGTGATCCAGGTCGAGATGCGCGACGTGAAGACCGGCACCAAGAAGGACCAGCGCTGGCGCACCCAGGACACCGTCGAGCGCCTGACGACCGAGGACAAGGAGTTCACCTTCTCCTATGCCGAGGGCGACGGGCTGATCCTGATGGACCCGGAGACCTTCGAGCAGACCACCGTGCCCAAGGACATCCTGGGCGAGCGCCTGCCCTTCCTGGTCGAGAACATGACCGTCAATGTCCGTCTGATCGAGGGCGACCCGGTCTCCATGGACCTGCCGGACAGCGTGGTGCTGGAGGTGACGGAGGCCGACCCGGTGGTGAAGAACCAGACCGCCACCTCCTCCTACAAGCCCGCCCTGCTCAGCAACGGCGTGAAGACCATGGTGCCGCCCTTCATCTCCACCGGGGAGAAGATCGTGGTCCGCACCGAGGACGCCTCCTACGTCGAGCGCGCCAAGGGCTGAGGCCCGCCGCCGCCGCGCGGCCCCGCCGCGCGCCGCGGCACGACCCGGCATCCGGGGCGGGCCGGCCCCGTCCCGGCCCCCGGTCCCACCCAGCACACCGCACCCGGACGGCCGCGCCCCGCCGGGCGCATCGCGGTCCGGGGCGCGCCAGGAAGATGCCCCGATGCGCACGAGCGCCCGCCTGTCCCCCGCCCTCAACGTCGTCGTCCAGGCCGCCCAGAAGGCCGGCCGCCGGCTGCTGCGCGACTTCGGCGAGGTGGAGAACCTTCAGGTCAACATGAAGGGGCCGGGCGACTTCGTCTCCCAGGCCGACCTGCGCTCCGAGGAGACGCTGCGCCAGGAACTCTCCCGCGCCCGCCCCGGCTTCGCCTTCCTGATGGAGGAGAGCGGCGCGAGCGGCGATGCCGACTGGGAGTGGCGCTGGGTGGTCGATCCGCTCGACGGCACCACCAACTTCCTGCACGGCCTGCCGCACTGGGCGATCAGCATCGGCATCGAGAAGCGGACCGGCGAGAACAGCTCCGAAGTCGTGGCCGGCGTGATCTACAACCCGGCCGCCGACGAGCTGTTCTGGGCGGAGAAGGGCGTCGGCGCCTTCCTCAACGACCGCCGCCTGCGCGTCTCCGCGCGGCGCGAGATGCGCGAATCCGTCTTCGCGACCGGCATCCCCTTCGCCAACGTGCCGAAGCGCGCCGAGTTCTCGGCCACGCTGGCGCGGCTGATGCCGCAGGTGGCCGGCATCCGGCGCTTCGGCGCCGCCGCGCTCGACCTCGCCTGGACCGCCGCCGGCCGGTACGAGGGCTATTGGGAGCTGGGCCTCAAGCCCTGGGACTTCGCCGCGGGCATCGTGATGGTGCGCGAGGCGGGCGGCTACGTCACCGACCCCGAGGGCGGCGACGCCTGGGCCGGCCCCAGCCCGGGCGGCAACATCGTCGCCGGCAACACCCACATGCACGGCCCCCTGCGCGAGGCCGTGGCCGAGGGCGTGACCCGCGTGGCCAGCGCCAAGGCCGGGGCCTGACCCCGGCAACCCCGCGGCCACGGCCGGATCTCCCGGGCCATGCGCGCGGGAAAACCGCCGGCACCGTGGTTTTTCCGGCCCCGCCATCCGCCCGACCGTTTCCGGCAGGGCGCGAACTGCTCTAGCTTGCAGGCCATCATGCTCCGCTTCCGCGACCCGTCTCGCCGCACGGTGCAGGCCGCCGGTGTGGCCGCCATGCTGGCCACCTTGCTGGTGCTGGGCGGGACCGCCGCCGGGCTGGCGCAGATCGTGCCGCCGCTCGCCGTGCCCCCCGCCCCCGCCGCCGCCCCGCCGGCACCGCCCGTGCTCTCGCCCGATGCCGCGCCGGCCACGGCCTCGGCCGGGCTGGTGCGATTCGGCGACATCCCCCTGCCCACGGATTTCGTTCCGCTCCCCGAGGGCGGATGGCGCCTGCAGGGCAGCCTGGGGCAGGGCATCGCGGAGGGCGCGGATGCGCGCGCGCTCGGCCGGCTGGCCAGGGCCATGGCGGACCGCACCACCGGCCGGGTCACCGTGGTCGCCCGCGTCGCCGGCCCGGCCGACGATGCCTCCACCGCGCGGCGGAACAGCCTCGCCCATGCCCAGGCGCTGAAGGCGGTCCTGGAGGCGGGCGGCCTGCCCGGCACCCGCATCGACCTGCGGCCCATGGGCCATCCGGCCGCCGAGGCCCCGGCGCAGGACAGCCTGGACCTGCTGCCTCCCCCGGCGCCGCGGGCCGGCGCTCAGACACGCACGCCATGACCCGCCCGACCCACTACCTCCTGCGCATGCTGGCCTTCCTGGCCGTGGTGCTGGGGATCGCCGCCGTCCTCTCCGACACGCTGCTGGGCGCCTTCGAGGCGAATCTGGTGCTGAACACGGTCATCCTGGCCGTGCTGCTGCTGGGCGTGGTCTGGACGCTGCGCCAGGTGCTGTCGCTCAAGCGCGAGGTGGACTGGCTGGAGGCGTTCCGCGATCCGCGCCCGGGGCAGCCGGAACCCGCCGCGCCGCACCTGCTGGCGCCGATGGCCTCGATGCTCGCGACCAGCCAGGGCGGGCGGAAGCGCGACCGGCTGATGCTCTCCACCACCGCGATGCGCTCCGTGCTGGACGGCATCGCCTCCCGCCTGGACGAATCGCGCGAGCTGTCGCGCTACATGACCGGGCTGCTGATCTTCCTCGGGCTTCTCGGCACCTTCTGGGGCCTGATCCTCACCATCGGGTCGGTGGCCGAGGTCATCAACGGCATGTCCGTCGGCTCCGGCGATCTGAACGCCCTGTTCAACCAACTGAAGTCGGGGCTGGCACAGCCGCTGCGCGGCATGGGGGTGGCCTTCTCCTCCTCCATGCTGGGCCTCGCCGGCGCGCTGGTCCTGGGCTTCATGGATCTGACCGCGGGCCAGGCGCAGAACCGCTTCTACAACGAGTTGGAGGAATGGCTGGCCGGGGTGACCCGGCTCTCCTCCGGCGTGCTGGGGGGCGAGGGCGAGGCAAGCGGCTCGGTGCCGGCCTATGTCCAGGCACTGCTGGAACAGACGGCGGAGAACCTGGAAGGCCTCCAGCGCATCCTGGCGCGCGGCGAGGAGCGCAGCGGCGCCGCCAGCCAGGCGCTCATCACCCTGACGGAACGCCTGAGCGTGCTGACCGACCAGATGCGCGCCAGGCAGACGCTGATGCAGCGCGTGGCGGAGAGCCAGGCCTCCCTCGCCCCGGTGCTGCAGCGCATGGCCGATGCCCAGGGCCATGACGAGGCCTCGCGCAACCACCTCCGCAACATCGAGCTGTACCTCGCCCGGGTGATGGAGGATGCCGCCCAGGGGCGGGCCCAGTCGACCCAGGAGATCCGCAGCGAGATCAAGCTGCTGGCGCGCACCATCGCCGCGCTGGCGGAGGCGCCGCCATCGTGACCGGGCCGGCCATGCCGCATCCGGCCGGGCGGGGCTGAGGGCGCACCATGGCGCTGGGGAGCGGCCGCCGGGGATCGCGCGAGGGGCTGAACGCCTGGCCCGGCTATGTGGACGCGCTGTCCACGCTGCTGATGGTCATCATCTTCGTGCTGCTGGTCTTCGTGCTGGCGCAGGGCTTCCTCTCGGTGGCCCTGTCCTCCCGCGACCGGGCGCTGGACCGGCTCAACCGCCAGGTCGCGGAGCTGGCCGAGCTGCTGTCCCTGGAACGCGGACAGACCCAGGACCTGCGCAGCAGCCTGGGCCGGGCGCAGCAGGAGCTGCAGGCGGCCATCGCCGCGCGGGAGGCGGCGCAGCGCGACCTGACCGGGTTGCGGGCGGAGCGGGACCGGCTGGATGCGGAGCGCGATGCGCTGCGCGGAGAGCGCGACGGGCTGGCCGCGCGCCTTGCCGATGCGGAGCTGTCGGGCCGCGGCACGGGCGAGCGGATCGCCAGCCTGGAGCGGCGGCTCGCGGAAGCCCTGTCGCGGGTCGAGGCCGCGGGCGGCGAGACGGCCCAGGCACTGCGCGAGCGCACCACGACGGCCCGCAGCCTGACCGCGGAACAGGCGGCCCGCCAGCAGGCGGAGCGTTCCCTGGCCGAGGCCCAGGCCGCGCGGCAACAGACGGAACGATCCCTGGCCGAGGAGCGGGGCGCCCGCCAGCAGGTCGAGCGCAGCCTGGCGGAGACGCGGGCGGCGCAGGAGCAGGCGCAGCGCGCCCTCGCGGCCCTGCGCGAGGAGGCGGCGCGCCTGGACCGGCAGGTGCAGGCCGATGCGAAGACCATCGAGGCCCGTCTGTCGGATCTCGCGACCCTGTCGCAGCAGGTGCAGGCCCTCACCGCCCTGCGCGACCGGCTGGAGCGGGAGGCGCAGCAGGCGCTGGCCCGGGCGGAGGAGGAGGAGCGCCGGCGGACCGCGGCCGAGGTGCTGGTGACCGAATCCCGACGCCAGGCGACCGCCGCCGCCGAGGGAAGGCGCAGCGCCGAGGCCCAGGCCCAGGAGTACGGCCGCCTCGCCGAGAGTGCCCGCGCCCAGGCGGCGCTGCTGGGGCAGCAGCTCGATGCCCTGCGCGCCGAGTTGCAGCGGGTCGCGGCGGCGCTGGAGGCCCAGGAGGCGTCGGGGCGTGACAAGGACGCGCAGATCGCCTCGCTCGGCGCGCGGCTGAACGTCGCCCTCGCCGCGCGGGTGGAGGAGCTGCAGCGCTACCGCAGCGACTTCTTCGGCCGGCTGCGCGACGTGCTGGGCGACCGGCCGGAGGTGCGGATCGTCGGCGACCGCTTCGTCTTCCAGTCGGAGGTGCTGTTCCCCGTGGGCAGCGCCGACATGTCCGCCGCCGGCCAGCAGCAGATCCGCCAGATCGCGGGCGTGATGCGCGAGCTCTCGGCGCAGATCCCGCCGGAGGTGAACTGGATCCTGCGGGTGGATGGCCATGCCGACCGGACACCGATCCGCGGTGGCGGGCGCTTCGCGTCCAACTGGGAGCTTTCGGCCGCGCGGGCCATCGCGGTGGCGCAGCTGCTGATCAACGAGGGCCTGCCGGCGCGCCGGGTGGCGGCCACCGCCTTCGGCGAGAACCAGCCCCTGGACGAAGGGGATTCCCCCGAGGCACTGGCCCGCAACCGGCGCATCGAGCTGCGCCTGACCGACCGCTAGCGATCCGTCAGGAAGGCTTCAGGAACAAGGTTATAGAAGCTTGGCCTCAAACGGCGGGAGAAGGTCCGGGGCCTCGAACTCCAGCACCCAGAGGTCCGGGTCGCGCTTCACCTGCCGCTCGACATAGGCATCGGCGGCCGCCTGATCGACCGGGGCCGGCCCGGTGCCGCGGATCCAGGCAGGCCGGCCGTCGGCGTCCCGGACCTGGGACAGGACGCAGAGCTGCCCGTCCCGTCCCAACAGCACGCAGAGGATGCCGCCGCTATCCGGATCGCCCTTGCGCAGCACCATCCCGGGACGGCCGGCGGAATCGCCCAGCCGCAGGGCCATCGAGGTCCAGATGCCAGCTTTGACACGGGGTTCCATGCCCCTCCCGTGGACCCGGGCCGCCTGCGATGCAAGCCCGCCCCTTGCCCCATGCCGGCCGTCGCGCGAAAGACGCGGCGGAGCGGCGTGCCGTGGGCCCCAGCATGGCCCGCCGGCGCCGGGGCAGAGGGGCGCCGGCTGGCATCGGCGCGACAGGGGAAGAGCATTCATGGCGGGTCCGGAGCGCCGGCTGACCGAGGGACAGCGCGCCTACGAGGCGAAGCGCGCAGCCAAGGCGGGCATGAGCCTGGAGAAGTGGCTGACGTCGAAGGAACGGGAGCGCGCCACGGCCCAGGCCGTGGCCCCTGCCGCCCCGGCCAAGCCGCCGGGCAAGGCCCGCGCGCTGTTCGACCGGCTGATGGAGCGGGCGCAGCGCCCGCTCAAATAGGGCTATCCGGGCAGCATCCGGCGCAGCGTGTCGTCGCGCCGGACCAGATGGTGCCAGAGCGCGGCGCCGGCATGGAGCGCGACCAGCCCGGCGAGGGCCAGCGCCATCCAGCCATGGGCCGCCGACAGGATGGGCGCCCAGGTCTCGTCCCGCCCGATCGGCGAGGGGATGGGAACGAGCCCGAACCAGGTCAGGGGAAAGCCCCAGGCATTCGTGGCCAGGAAGCCCACGACCGGCATGGTCAGCAGCAGCGCGTAGAGGGCTGCGTGGGTCATGTGCGCGGCGAGGCGCAGCACCGCCGCCAGATCCGCCGGCAAGGGCGGCGGCGGGTGGGCCACGCGCCATGCCAGGCGCATCACGGTCAGCACAAAAACCGCAATTCCAATACTTTCGTGGATATTGTAGAGCTTCAGCTTGAATTCTTCATCGGCCGGTTCGGCGCGCGTGATCCAGAGGCCGAGGCTCCCCAGGATCAGCAGCAGTGCCACGGTCAGCCAGTGCAGCAGCCGTGCCGTCGCCGTGTAGCGCATCGGGGCATCCTGGCATGGATCTGATCGCTGCGCATGCGGACTGGTCGGCCGATCCGCGCAAACGTTGGGCCACGCTGGCGCGGCGGCAGGGGGCGGCCTGGCATCTCTCCGCACCCCGGCCGGTGGGAGACCCTTTCCTGCTGGCCGCCGGGCTGATGTCGCACGGGGCGCCGGCGGTGCTGGGCCTGGACCTGCCGCTGGGCCTGCCGCGCGCCTATGCCGCAGGGCTTCCGGAGGCGGACTTCCCGGCCTTCCTGCGCGGCCTGACGGCCCGGCCCGGCTTCTGGTCCGTGGCGGCCACGCTGGAGGCGGTGTCGCGCGACAGCCCCTTCTACCCGGCGCGCGGGGTCCGTGGCATGACGCGGGCGAGCCACGCCGCCGCCCTGGGGCTGGGCGGGCCGGACGGCCTGTCGCGCCTCTGCGACCGGGCCACGGCGGAGCGGCCGGCCGGGGCGCCGCTGTTCTGGACCCTGGGGGCGAACCAGACGGGCAAGGCGGCGATCGGCGCGTGGCGGGACTGGCTGGCGCCCGCGCTGGCGGGCGGCGCGCCCTATGCGCTCTGGCCCTTCGAGGGCGGGGTGCACGCGTTGCTGGCGCCGGGCCGGCTGGTGCTGGCCGAAGTCTATCCCGCGGAGGCGATGCGCCACGTCGGCGTGCGGCTGGCCGGCAGCAAGCGGTCCTGGCCGGCCCGCCGCCAGGCCGCGCCGGCCCTGCACGAGGCGCTGGCCAGGGCCTCGGCCGTGCCGGATGCGGGGCTCGCCGAGGCCATCGAGGCGGGGTTCGGCGCCGATGCCGCCGGGGAGGACCGGCTGGACAGCCTGCTTGGCCTGCTTGGCCTGATCGGCGTGCTGGACGGCCTTCGGCCGGATTTCGTGCCCGAGGACCCCTGGGTGCGGCGCTGGGAGGGGTGGGTGATGGGGCAGACCGCCCTGCCCCGCCCCCTCCCGGGGGCTCAGGCGGCGGGCCGGTAGAGCCCGGCCGATTCCGCCACCTTCCGCACCATCGCGACCAGGAGATCGAGGGTCGGCGTCTCCACCTTCGCCATGCGCGCGAGCTGCAGCGGCACGTTGAGCAGCGCATCGACCTCCATCGGCCGGCCCAGCTCCAGGTCCTGCAGGATGGAGGGCTTGTGGCGGCTGCCGCGGAAGCCCTCGATCGTCGCCATGGTCTCGGCCGGCAGCTCCAGGCCCAGGGCCTTGGTGATGGCCACGCCTTCCCGCGCGATGGCGGAGCGTGCCGCCACGATGGCCGGCTCCTCCAGCGCCGTCAGCAGCGGATGGCGGGTCAGGACGCAGATCGGGCCGCTGGTCAGGTTGCCCAGCAGCTTGGCCCAGATCTCGCGCCGGATGTCGTCCACCACCTTCGAGGTGAATCCGCCGCCGCGCAGCGCCGCCGCGATGCCCTCGGCCTGCGGGCTGGGGCCGCCATCCGGCCGCCCGAGGAAGACGCGGTTATTGGCATGCTCGGTGACGATGACCCCGGGCTCGATCACGGTGCAGGCGGAATAGACGACGCCGCCGACGGTACGCCCCAGGCCCACCGCCGTCCGGACGGCATCGCCGGGGTCCAGTTCCGGCAGCCGGCGTCCCTCCAGGGATCCGCCGTGATGGTCGAAGTACCACCAGGGGATGCCGTTCATGACGAAGGCGACGGCCGTGTCCTCGCGCAGCAGCGGGCCTATCCCCTGCGCCACCTGGGGCAGCGATGGCGCCTTCACCGTCACGATCACCGCATCCTGCGGGCCCAGCGCGGCGGGATCGTCGGAGGCCGCGGGCCGGCAGTGCAGATCTCCGTCCGGGGCACGCACGGTCAGCCCGCGCTCGCGGATCGCCGCGAGCTGCGCGCCGCGCGCCACGACGCTCACCTCCGCGCCGCCCTTCGCCAGGCGGGCGGCCAGGTGCCCGCCGATCGCGCCGGCGCCGTAAATGCAGATCTTCATGCCATCCTCGTCCCTTCACGTCGCCGGCCCGCATCCCGGCACCGCGCCGCGTCGGCCGCCAGGAGGCGCCAGCCGGCGCGGCAGGACAAGTCCGTACCCTGACGATCCGCCATCGGTCCGTTCCATTCCCCGGGAAAGATCGTTGCTTCGGGGGCGCATGGCGAATTTTTCATGGAAACCCCATAAGGCCAAAGCATTGCAAGCCAGTCATCGGAATGAGAGAAGTCACGCGGCCGGGAGGGACGGGGCGTCTCCTGGTTGCCGGTTGCCCCTGATGCCGCGTGGATTGCCGCCGGTCGCACGCCTCGGCCTGCGGCCGCCCGGTCGTCACCACGCGGTGGCAGGGCGTGGACAGGCCGGCTCTTGCCATTTTGCCCGATCGGCTGCCGCGGACGAGTGCGGGGGGAGGGTCAGTTGAAGATTAATGCCAAGGACGTCATCTCGGGGGGGCTGCTCATCGCGCTAGCCGCCATCGGGCTCTGGCTGAACCTCGACCACACGTTGGGATCGGCGCGTCGCATGGGCCCGGGCTACATGCCCATGCTGGTGTTCTGGCTGCTGCTGGCCCTCGGCGCGGTCGTCGTCATAATCGGTCTCAAGAGCGGGCCCGATCCACTGCAGCGCTGGACCAGGATGGAGGTTCTGACCGCGCTTCTGGGCACTGCCACGGGCCTGATTGTCTGGCAGGTGCTGGAGCGGATGGGAATCGGCACGGCCAGCTGGTCGCAGATCGGCTTCGCCTTCCTCGCCGGGCTGCTGGTCCTGGCCATCGCCCCCGGCTGGCGGCCCCTGGCCCTGGTGCATGCGGGTCTCGCCCTGTTCGGGCTGAGCCTGGAGCCGCTTGGCCTGATCATCGCCCTGACGCTGTGCATCGTGGTCGCGGCGCTCTCGGACGAGACGCACACCCCTCTGGGCGTGGTCGGGATGGTGATCTTCCTCTGCGTGCTCTGCTGGTTCGTCTTCATCTACGAGCTGGATATCAGGGTCCCGCTCTGGCCCACCATTTTCTGACCGGCGGAACCGTCCCATGGACCTGATTGCCAATCTGGGCCACGGCTTCGCCGTCGCCCTCTCCCTCGACAACCTCCTCTTCGCCCTCCTCGGCGCGCTGATCGGCACGGCCATCGGCGTGCTGCCCGGCATCGGCCCGGTGGCGACCATCTCGCTGCTGCTGCCGATCACCTTCGGGCAGCCGGCCACCACCGCCATCATCATGCTGGCGGGCATCTACTACGGCGCGCAGTACGGCGGCTCGACCACGGCCATCCTGCTGAACCTGCCGGGCGAGGTCTCCTCGGTCGTCACGACGCTCGAGGGCTACAAGATGGCCCGCAACGGGCGGGCGGGCGCGGCGCTGACCATCGCGGCCGTCGGCTCCTTCTTCGCCGGCTCCGTCGCCACGCTGCTGGTCGCGGCCTCCGGACCGATGCTGACGCAGGTCGCGCTCTCCTTCGGCCCGGCCGACTACTTCTCCCTCATGCTGCTCGGCCTGATCATCTCGGCCGTGCTGGCGCAGGGCTCGGTGGTGAAGTCGATCGCGATGGTGGTGCTGGGCGTGGCGCTCGGCCTGGTCGGCACGGACGTGCAGACCGGCCAGCAGCGCTTCACCTTCGGCATCCCCGAGCTGTCGGACGGCATCGGCTTCGTCTCGATCGCCATGGGCATGTTCGGCATCGCCGAGATCATCCTGAACCTGGAGCGCCCCGAGGCGCGCGAGGTGATGAGCGGCAAGGTCGGCAGCCTGATGCTGACCCGCGAGGAGTTCCGTCGCGCCACCCCGGCCGTGCTGCGCGGGACGCTCGTGGGCTCGGTGCTGGGCATCCTGCCCGGCGGCGGCGCGGCGCTCGCGGCCTTCGGCTCCTACATGATGGAGCGCAAGGTCTCGAAGGGCCGGAACGAGTTCGGCAACGGCGCCATCGAAGGCGTGGCCGGTCCGGAAAGCGCGAACAACGCCGCCGCCCAGACCAGCTTCATCCCGCTGCTGACGCTGGGCATCCCCGCGAACGCCGTGATGGCGCTGATGGTCGGCGCGCTGATCATCCAGGGCATCCAGCCCGGTCCCCGCATGGTCGAGGCCCAGCCGGATCTGTTCTGGGGCCTGATCTGCTCGATGTGGATCGGCAACCTGATGCTGCTGGTCATCAACCTGCCGCTGATCGGCATGTGGGTGAAGCTGCTGCAGGTTCCCTACAAGTACATGTTCCCCTCGATCCTGGTCTTCTGCGCGATCGGCGTGTACTCGCTGAACAACAGCGTCTTCGACGTGTACCAGACGCTGATCTTCGGCATCCTCGGCTACATCTTCTCCAAGCTGAAGATGGAGCCGGCGCCCTTGCTCATCGGCTTCGTGCTGGGCCCGATGATGGAGGAGCACCTGCGCCGCGCCATGCTGCTGTCGCGCGGCGATCCGATCGTCTTCGTGGAGCGCCCGATCTCGGCCGTGCTGCTGGCGATCGGGGCGCTGGCCCTGGGCGCGATGCTGCTGCCCGGCCTGCGCAAGGGCAAGGACAAGGCGCTGGCCGAGTAGGCCCCGGCCTTCCCGTCCGGACGCAACGACAGGCCGCCCCGGGGCTTCCCGGGGCGGCCTTCGTCATTTCCGGGGCCGGCCCCATCCGTTCCGGCGATTTCCCCGGCGCCTGATCTGCTCTAGAGCGGTCCCTGGCCGGGATGGCGGCCGCGGATCGCCTCCTGCTGCGGAAGCAGGCGCGGTCGTAGCGCCGGTCACCGCCCTTCCCTTCCGGCGCCTTCGCCGGTGATCCGCTCCGCCGTTCGAGGACCTGCCTGCCATGACCCCCGCCGAGCCGAAGCTTGTGCCTGTGATTTTGAGCGGGGGGACGGGGACGCGGCTGTGGCCGCTGTCGCGGGAGGGGTATCCGAAGCAGTTCTGGCCGCTGGGGGGCGAGGCGACGATGCTGCAGGCGACGGCGGCGCGGGGCGCGGGGCCCGGGTTTGCGGCGCCGATCGTGGTGGCGTCGGAGCCGCACCGCTTCCTGGTGGCGGAGCAGTTGCGCGAGGCGGGGGTGTCGGGGGCGCGGATCCTGCTGGAGCCGGAGGGGCGCAACTCGGCGCCGGCGATTGCGGCGGCGGCGCTGCTGGCGGCGGAGGAGGACCCGCATGCGGTGCTGTGGGTGATGGCGGCCGACCACGTGATGGAGGACCTCGCGGCGCTGCACGCGGCGGTGGAGCGTGCGGCGCAGGCGGCGCGGGCGGGGGCAATCGTGGCCTTCGGGATGCGGCCGACGGCGCCGGAGACGGGCTATGGCTACATCGAGGCGGGGGCGCCGCTGGAGGGGGTGGCGGGGGTGCAGCGGGTGGCGCGCTTCGTGGAGAAGCCCGACGCGGCGACGGCGCGCGGCTTCCTGGAGAGCGGGCGCTACCTGTGGAACTCGGGCATGTTCGTGGCCAGCGCGGCGACCTGGCTGGCGGAGCTGGAGCGGCTGGAGCCGGAGCTGCTGGCGGCGGTGCGGGCGGCGATGGGGCAGGCGGTGCGCGACCTGGACTTCGTGCGGCTGGGGGCGGAGGCGTTCCGGGCGGCGCCGTCGGTCTCGATCGACTATGCGGTGATGGAGAAGACGCCGCATGCGGCGGTGGTGCCGCTGTCGCTGGAATGGTCGGACGTGGGCTCGTGGGACTCGCTGTGGGCGGTCTCGCCCAAGGACGCGGCGGGCAACGCGACGACGGGTCCGGTGGAGCTGCTGGACGCCCAGGGCTGCTTCGTGCGCTCGGAGGGCATCCTGACCGGGGTGATCGGGCTGACCGACGCGGTGGTGGTGGTGACCGAGGACGCGGTGCTGGCGATGCCGCGGGCGCGGGCGCAGGACGTCAAGAAGCTGGTGGAGCGGCTCAAGGCCCGCGGCGTGCCGCAGGCCACCGAGCACCGCCGCGTCTACCGCCCCTGGGGCCACTACGAGGGGCTGATCCTGGGCAGCCGCTTCCAGGTGAAGAAGATCTCCGTCCGCCCCGGCGCCAAGCTCTCCCTGCAGAAGCACCACCACCGCGCCGAGCACTGGGTGGTGGTCAACGGCACCGCCATCGTCGAGCGCGACGGCGAGCGCGTGCTCCTGCGCGAGAACGAGAGCATCTACCTCCCGCTGGGCTGCGTCCATCGCATGGAAAACCCCGGCATGATCCCCCTCACCCTCATCGAGGTCCAGTCCGGCTCCTACCTCGGCGAGGACGACATCGTCCGCATCGAGGATACCTACGGCCGCGTCTGAGGCCGTGCGGACGCTTCGCACGGCCGGGCCTGGCCGCATGGTGCCCATGACCGTCGGCGCCGCGGCAGGCGGAGCCACCCGCATGGCCGGGACAGCAGGGGGCGACGCCTAGGCATGGTGCTGCTCGACGCCATGCTGCTGCTGCTCGTGGCCTGCATCGGCTGCGCGCTGGTGGCCCGGCTGCTGCACCTGCCCTATGCCGCGGTGCTGGTCGTCGGCGGCATGGTCATCGCGCTGATCCCGGGCCTGCCGCACGTCCGGCTGGATCCGGAGCTGGCCCTGGCCTTCTTCCTGCCGCCCCTGCTGCAGGCCAGTGCCTGGCGGACGGACTGGAACGCCTTCCGCGAGAACCTTCGCCCGATCCTGCTGCTCGCGCTGGGTGCGGTGCTCTTCACCGCCGCCTGCGTCGCCCTGGTGCTGAAGGGCCTGGTGCCGGACCTGCCCTGGCCGGCGGCCGTGGCGCTGGGCGCGCTGGTGGCCCCGCCCGATGCGGTGGCGGCCAGCGCGGTGCTGCAACGGCTGCGCATCCCCGCGCGCATCGTGACGGTGCTGGAGGGTGAGAGCCTCATCAACGACGCCTCCTCCCTCGTGCTCTACCGCGCCGCGCTGGGCGCGCTGGCGGCCGGGGGCGTATCCTGGGGTCAGGCCAGCCTGTCCTTCCTGCTCGTCAGCCTGGGCGGGGTGGCGGTGGGCTGGGCCAGCGGCCGCGCCGCGGCCTGGGTGGTGGCCCGGCTGAACGACACCCTGCTGGAGACCTCCCTCTCCTTCCTCGTCTCCTTCGTCATCTACGCGGCGGCCGAGGCCCTGGGCGTCTCGGGCGTCATCGCCGTGGTGACGGGCGGCTTCGTGGTGGTCCGCCGCGCGCGCGACCGGCTGAGCGCCGAGACCCGGGTGCAGCTGACGGCGGTATGGACCTTCGCCGAGTTCCTCCTGACCAGCTTCGTCTTCATCCTGATGGGGCTCCAGCTGAACGGAATCCTGGACCGGCTGCCGGGGCGGAGCTGGCCGGATCTGCTGGGGCTGACCCTGGCGGTGTCCCTGACGGTCATCCTGGCCCGCTTCCTCTGGGTCTTCCCGACGAACTGGATCCCCCGCAGCCTGCCGCCCCTCGCCCATCATTCGCCCGCGCCGCGCGCCGCGCATGTCACGGTGGTGGCCTGGGCCGGGATGCGCGGCGTGGTGTCGCTGGCGGCCGCGCTGGCCCTGCCGGCCACGATGCCGGAGCGCGAGCTGCTGGTCTTCCTGGCCTTCGGCACCATCCTGGCCACGCTCGTCGTGCAGGGCACGACGCTGGGCTGGCTGATCCGCGCCCTCGACGTCGAGGAGCCGCCGCGCGCCGGCATGCCGCCGGCCGAGGCCATGGCCCGGCGCATCGTGACCCATGCGGAGCGGCAGGCGCTGGAGGAGCGTATCGACAGCCCGATCGACGGTGCCATCGCCCGCGACCTGCTGCCGCCCTACCGGGACATCGAACGGGTATACGACAACGTGGCCAGCGGCGCGTCGCGCGCCGAGCTGACCGCGCGGCTGCAGCTCCGCCTCATGGCCTTGCGGGCCGGGCGGTCGGCGCTGCTGACCTACCACTCGGCGCAGCCGCTGCCGGAGCGGACGCTGACGGCCCTGGCCGGGGAGCTGGACCATGAGGAGCTGCGCCTGCGCCACCTCCTCACGGCCGCGAGCTGAGGCCGGGAGCCGCCCCGCCCGGGGCGGTCAGTCGCCCCGCGCCGCCTGCACCTGCGCCCGCGAGTACAGCAGCATCGAGCCGCTGTCATTGCCCGCCGTGCCGAAGGTGAAGCCCATGTCGAGCATGCGGCGGATGTAGGCGCCGGAGGCGCAGTGGATGCCGATTCCCTGGCCGCGGCTGCGCGTCGCCTTCACCAGGCGTTCGTAATGGCCCAGCATCTCCGGCTCCTCGCGGTCCATGCGCGGCGGCAGGCCCAGCGAGATGCCGAGATCCGACGGGCCGACATAGATCGCATCCACCCCCGGCACGTCGAGGATGGCGTCGAGGTTGTCCAGCGCCTGGCGGGTCTCGATCATGGGGATCACGGCGACGTCGTCGTTCGCCGTCCCGAAATAGGTCCCGGCCTCGCCGTAGATGCCGGCGCGGATGGGGCCGAAGCTGCGGTTGCCGAGCGGCGGGTAGCGGCAGGCGGCGACGAAGGCCTGCGCCTCCTCCGGCGTGTTGATCATGGGACAGATGACGCCCATGGCGCCGGCATCCAGCACCTTGCCGATGATGCCCGGCTCGTTCCACGGCACCCGCACCATCGGCACGACGCCGTGCGGCTGCATGCCCTGAAAGCAGGCCACCATCGAATGGTAGTCCTGCACGCCGTGCTGCATGTCCACGGTCAGGCTGTCGAAGCCGGCCTGGGCCATCACCTCGGCACTGAAGCCGGAGGGGATGGACAGCCACCCGTTGACCGTCCCGCGTCCTGCCTTCCAGGCCTGCTTCACCGCATTGGGCATTCGTTTCCTCCTCATGTCAGGGAACAGCACGCTAGGCCGGAACATCCCGCGCCGGAACCGGCCGCGGCCTGGAATGGCCCGGAAATCAGCCCGCTGCGGGCCCGGCGGCGCGCCGGGCGGCAATGCGTGCGGCGGGGATGCGCCGGCCCGCGCGCCGGTCTAGTCTCGCCGCTCCATCCGCGGTGCCGGGCGCACCGGCCTGGCGGCGCCCCTCCCGCGGGCATCCCGCCGGACGGCCCCTGCCCCGTCCCGCCCTCTCCCGCCGCTCGGCGGGAGCGCCCTCCCTGCGGACATCGGAGCCGCCGAGCATGAACGTCCAGACCCGTCCCGAACCCGCCGTCGCCATGCCGGAGGCCCTGCTCACGGCGCTGCGGGACCTGCTGGGCGACCGGCTTTCCACCCATGCCTCCGTCCGCGAGCAGCACAGCCATGGCGAGGACACCCACCCGCCGGTGATGCCCTCCGCCGTGGCCTTCGCCACCAGCACGGGGGAGGTCTCGGCCATTCTCTCCCTCTGCCACCGGCATGGCGTGCCGGTGACGCCCTTCGGCGCCGGCACCTCGCTGGAAGGGCACGTGACGCCCGTGCGCGGCGGGCTGGTGCTCGACCTCTCGCGCATGGACCGCATCCTGGAGGTCAGCCAGGACGACATGGACTGCCTGATCGAGCCGGGCGTGTCGCGCCACGCGCTGAACGACCACCTGCGCGACCAGGGCCTGTTCTTCCCCGTCGATCCCGGCAGCCACTGCACCATCGGCGGCATGTGCGCGACCCGCGCCTCCGGCACCAACGCCGTGCGCTACGGCACCATCCGCGAGAACGTCATGGGGCTGGAGGTGGTGCTGGCCGATGGCCGCGTCATCAACACCGGCGGGCGGGTGCGCAAGGCGGCGAACGGCTACGACCTGACGCACCTCTTCATCGGCTCCGAGGGCACGCTGGGCGTCATCACGAAGATCCGCCTGCGCCTGCACGGCATCCCGGAGGCGACCAGCGCTGCCGTCTGCCAGTTCGACTCGCTGCGCGGCACGGTGGAGACGGTGATCGCGGTGATGCAGTCGGGCATCCCCGTCGCGCGGATCGAGCTGCTGGACGAGGTGCAGATGGCCGCCTGCATCGCCTACTCCAAGTTGGAAGGCATGCAGCCGCTGCCCACCCTGTTCCTGGAGTTCCACGGCAGCCCGGCCGGCGTCGCGGAGCAGGCGCAGGCGGTGGAGGAGATCGCGACCGCCATGGGCGGCCTGGGCTTCGCCTGGGCCACCGACCAGGAGTCGCGCAACCGCCTGTGGAAGGCGCGGCACGACGGCTACTGGGCGGCGATCGCCAGCAAGCCCGGATCGCGCGGCATCGCCACCGACGTCTGCGTCCCCATCTCGCGACTCGCCGAGGCGCTGCTTGGCGCCAAGGAGGACATCGAGGCCTCGGGCCTCAGCGCCCCCATCGTCGGCCATGCCGGCGACGGCAACTTCCACACCGTGATCCTGGTCGAGCCCGACGATCCGCGCGGGCTGGAGCGCGCCTGGGAGCTGGACCGCAAGATCGTCGCGCGCGGCCTGTCGCTCGGCGGCACCTGCTCCGGCGAGCATGGCGTCGGCATCGGCAAGCGCGAGTTCCTGGAGCAGGAGCACGGCCCGGACGCGCTGGCGGTGATGCGCTCGCTGAAGGCGACGCTGGACCCGAAGGGCATCCTCAACCCGGGTAAGATGTTCCGCGGCTGACCCGGCCGCGGCCGGGCCGTTGCAGGCCCGGCCGGCACCACCTCATCAGAACGACCAGCAGCCGGGACAACCGGCCGGGCCGGAGGGCCCCAGGGAGGAGATCCGCGTGAGCCACGGCGCGAAGGAAGCGTCGGCAGCCTTCGTGCTGCCGCTCGTGGTGCTGGCCATGGGGCATATGCTGTCCAATGCGGTCCGCACCCTGCCCGCCATCGCCGCCGACCTGTTGAGCGCGGATCTGGGCGTCAGCCCGGAGGGGCTGGCGAGCCTGACCGGCGCCTACCACCTCACCTTCGCCGCGGCGCAGGTGCCGGTCGGGGTGGCGCTGGACCGCTACGGGGTGCGGCCGGTCTCGCTCGCCCTGCTGCTGACCGTCTCGCTGGGCGCGGCGATCGCGGCGCTGGCGGGCGGTCCCTGGGGCTTCCTGCTGGCGCAGATCGTGATGGGGCTGGGCAGCGCCGGCATGCTGATCACGCCGATGACGCTCGCGGCCAAGCTGCTGACCCCGGCGCAGTTCGGCCTGTGGTCCGGGCTGATCCAGGGGCTGGGCAACCTCGGCATGCTGCTGACCGCCTCCCCCCTCGCCTGGCTGGTGGAGCAGGCGGGCTGGCGCGCCGGCTTCTGGGCCGCCCTGGCCTTCGGCCTGCTCGTGGCGACGCTGGTCCTGCTGCTGGTGCGCGACCGCCCGACGACGCAGCCCGGCCGCAGCATGACGGGCGATGCGCGCGAAGTGCTGCGGCTCGGGGCCTCCCCGGCGCTGCGCGGGCTGGTGGTCTTCGCCTTCGCCTCCTTCGCCGCCGTGATCGGCGTGCGCGGCCTGTGGGGCGGACCCTGGCTGATGGAGGTGAAGGGCCTCACCCGCCTGGCGGCGGGCAACGTGCTGCTCCTGGGGACGCTGGCGCTGATCGTCGGCCCGGCGCTGGCGGGCGTGCTGGATCGCCGGCTCCATCGGCGCCGGCTGATCCTGGCGCTCGGGCACTTCCTCGCCGCGGGCTTCCTGCTGCTGCTGGTCGCGGGGGGCCCCGGCGGCCCGGCGGGCCCGCTGCCGCCCGCCTGGGACGTGGCGACGCTGGTGCTGTTCGGCCTGGCCATCAGCAGCCAGCCCCTGGCCTTCGCCCTCACCCGCGCCGCCGTGGCGCCGGACCAGGTGGGCAAGGCGCTCTCCGCCGTGAACCTGTCCTTCTTCCTCGGGGCGGCGGTGCTGCAGCCGGCATCCGGGCTGGTTGCCTCCAATTGGGGAATCGGCGCCGCCCTCACCTTCCTGGCCCTGGCGCTGGCAGGCTGTACCCTTGGCTTCCTGCTCCTGACCCGCGGCGCCGGCCGGCCCGCCTGATACGGACACGGCGGAATGCGCCGGTCCGTGCCGGCGTAGAGCCCATGGCCCGGGGGCAAGGCTCTGCCTCGCCCCCGTACCCCCACTCCGCCAGGACCCTGCGGGCCCTGGACCCGATCAGCGCTGCCGCGCGGCAGTCTGTGACGGGGTCGCGGCGCCGAGGAGCATGGCTCCTCGGCGGGTACGGCCGCCGCGCTCGCTGACGCCTGTAACTCTTTTCCAGAGTCCCGCCTGTCCGCGCGCCGTCAGGGCTGAGCCCGGAGGCTCACGGCAGCCCTGTAGCGCCAGACTCCCAGCGGGGACCGGGGCCCGCTTGTGGCCCCGGCAGGGGAGGGTCTGGGACGGGGATCGACGCACGGCTTCGATACCGCAGGCCGGCGTCCCCTCCCGGTCCCCTACCAGAACACCACAGCGCGACAGGTCATCCCACCGTCGGCAAGAGGCTGATCAGCCCGCCAGCCCTGCCCCCAGGGCGTGCGAGACGGACCGGGCGGTGTGGAGGACGAGCGGCCGGAGGCGATCGAGGTCGGAGGTGATCCGCTCCGGCGGGCCGGCGAGGGTGATCGCCCCCCGGATGCTTCCGCCAGGACCGAAGACCGCGGCGGCCAGGACGGAACGCTTGGTTTCCGGGCTTTCGCCGCTTTCCATCAGCTCCGCTTCCGCCACGCCGAGGTCGCCGGCGGGCGGGACCGGGGCGGCGAGGACGCGGCCGGTCACCCCCTGGCCGAGCGGCACCCGGTCGGCGCCGACCTCGTCCCTGTCCTCGATGCCTGCGGGAACGCGAAGCAGGCGAACCCGCATATCCCCGTCCCGGATCCAGTAGGAGGCCTGCTCCCCGGAGGCGGAGCCGAGCTGCTCCAGGGCCGGGCGGACGATGGCCGGGACGTCCAGGCCACGCTCGTAGACCTGCCCCCAGTGCTGCAGCATCGGGCCCAGGGCCCAGTAGCCGTCGGACAGGCGCAGAACGCAGCGGTTCCGCTCCAGCGAGGCGAGCAGGCGAAGGATCGTGCTCTTGTACAGGCCGGTGCGGCGGTGAAGCTCCCGCAGCGGCAGCGGGCCGTCCCCGATCCGCCAGGCCTGCAGGATCAGCAGGGCGCGATCGACCGCCGCGACGCCAGTGGCTTCCGGCCTCATCGCCCGCCACCACCTTCTACATCATACATCCATCGGGTCCCCGGGAGCAGCATGATGGCCAGCCTCCCGTTCGGCATGGCCGGGGCGTGCCAGCTATCCATGGCCCTCTTCTTTCCTGCGGCGCGGAGCTACCGGCGCGATAACGCGCTCGTGATGAACCCTCCTTTCGCCGGCCGCCCGGTGTCAATTCGATTCATCGGCCGGGGCCGTGAAATCTTTGTTCCGATGCCATGCATGATCGATCCGGCCCGGCGGAATGCCGGGCCCGCCATCCCGTTCCGCAGAGCAGGGCCGCTTGACCGCCTCCGGTTCCCTGCCCCATCTCTCTCATCCGACGGAGCCATCAGCAGCAACCGCAGGAGGTGGGCTTCCCCCTGGAAGGTGGTTCCCCATGCTCGGCCTCGCGGCAGGCACCGTCCAGCGGTCCACACCACGCGGCTTGGCCTGGAGGCAGGATTATGAAAAAGGGACTTGCCCTGGCCATCCTGGGGGCCACGCTGGGCTCGGTGATGCCCCTTCCCCCGGCCTGGGCCCAGATGGGGAACCAGGGCCCGCCAGCCGTCACCGCCACCCAGGTGAATCCGCGCCCCGTGACGGAGAGCACGGAGTTCGTCGGCCGCATCGAAGCGGTCGAGCGGGTGGATATCCGCGCCCGCGTCACCGGCACCATCGAGCAGCGCCCGTTCACCGAAGGCCGCGAGGTGAAGCGGGGCGACATCCTCTACCGCCTTGAGCGCGCGCCCTTCGAGGCCGACCTCGCCCGCTCCCGCGCCACCGTGGCCTCCGCCGAGGCGGAGCTGACCAATGCCAGGGTGAGCCTGCAACGGGCGCAGGAGCTGGTCCGCACCAACGCCGGCACCCGCGTCTCCCTCGACAATGCGGTGGCGCAGGAGCGGACGGCCGCGGCCCAGCTTCTGGGCGCGCAGGCCGCAGTGCGGACGAGCGAGATCAACCTCGGCTACACCGAGATCGCCTCGCCCATCGACGGCAAGATCGGCCGCACCAACTTCACGGTCGGCAACGTGGTCGGGCCGGATTCGGGGGCGCTGGCGACCATCGTCTCGGTCGACCCGATGCGCGTCTCCTTCCCCATCAGCACCCGCCAGGCGCTGGAGCTGCGGGACCGCTACGCCGACCGCGGGGGGGCCCGCGCGGTGGAGGTCCGGGTGCGCCTGGGCGACGGCCGGATCTACGGCCAGGTCGGGCGGATCGAGTTCATCGACAACCAGATCGACCGCAACACCGACACGATCCTGGTGCGGGCCCTGCTGCCGAACCCGCTCCGTTCCGGTGCCACCGTGACCGGCGCCGACCGGGACCTCATCGACGGGCAGTTCGTGAACGTGCTGGTCCAGGGCGTGGAGCCGGTGCAGGCCATCGTGCTGCCCCGTTCCGCCGTGCTGCAGGACCAGCAGGGCGCCTATGTCTTCATCGTGGACGGCGAGAGCAAGGCGCAGCGGCGCAACATCCGCCTCGGCCGCAGCCTCGGCGGCGACGTGGTGGTGGAAGGCGGGCTGGAGCCCGGCACACGCGTCGTCACCGAGGGTATCCAGCGTGTGCGTGTGGGGCAGCCGGTGAACGCGGCCCCGCCGGCCCAGGCCCCCGGTGCGGCCCCCGGCGCGGCACCCGGTGCCACCCCCGGCGCCGCGCCGGGCGGCGGCCGGACCGCCCCGGCCGGGCGTGGCTGAGCCGGACGCGCCATGATCTCCGCCATCTTCGTTGATCGCCCGCGGCTGGCGATCGTCATCTCCATCGTGATCACCATCGCGGGGCTGATCTCCCTCACCCGCATCCCGGTCGCGCAGTTCCCCAACATCGTGCCGCCCCAGGTCTCGGTCAGCGCCCGCTACCCCGGCGCCAACGCCGCCGTGCTGGAATCCACGGTGGGCCAGGTGCTCGAGGCACAGATCAACGGCGTCGAGAACATGATCTACATGTCCTCGCGCTCGGCCAATGACGGCACCTACTCGCTGAACGTGTCCTTCACCCTGGGCACCAACGCGGACATCAACACCGTCAACGTCAACAACCGGGTCCAGGCCGCGCTCGCCCGGCTGCCGCAGGAGGTGCAGCGCGCCGGCGTGACCGTGCGCAAGCAGTCCTCCTCCGTGCTGCTCTTCGGCATGCTCTACTCGAGCAGCGGCGAGCAGGACCCGCTGTTCCTGTCGAACTACTTCACCATCAACATGCTCGACACCCTCGCCCGCGTGCCGGGCGTGGGCCAGGTCAGCCTGTTCGGCGCGCAGGACTACTCCATGCGCATCTGGTTCGAGGTGGACCGGCTGATCTCGCTGAACCTGACCCCCTCGGACGTGGTCACCGCCGTCCAGGGACAGAACGTGCAGGCGGCGGTGGGCCGGCTGGGCGGCCGCCCGGCGCCGGACGACCAGGCCTTCCAGATGAACCTGGAGACCAAGGGGCGGCTGAGCAGCCCGGAGGAATTCGGCGCCATCATCATCCGCGCCAATCCCGACGGCTCGCTGCTGCGGGTGCGCGACGTGGCGCGGATCGAGCTGGGCGCCCAGAGCATGGAGACGGAGAACCGCTACAACGGCCAGCCCTCCGTCGCCTTCGGCGTCTACCTGGCGCCCGGCGCCAATGCCGTGAACGTGTCC
Source organism: Roseomonas sp. OT10 (assembly GCF_020991085.1). Taxonomy (NCBI): domain Bacteria; kingdom Pseudomonadati; phylum Pseudomonadota; class Alphaproteobacteria; order Acetobacterales; family Roseomonadaceae; genus Roseomonas; species Roseomonas cutis. The sequence continues at coordinate 1,811,243 of NZ_CP087719.1, read as the reverse complement.
GCCGCCTTCCACCAGCGGCTGGACGAGCTGCGGCAGCGCTTCCCCCAGGGCGTGGATGCCAGCGTCTTCTACGACAGCACGGACTTCGTGAACGACACGATCCACGAGGTCATCAAGACGCTGGGCGAGGCCTTCGTCCTGGTGGTCGTGGTGGTGTTCGTCTTCCTCGGCTCCTGGCGCGCCACCATCGTGCCGACCATCGCGGTGCCGGTCAGCCTGATCGGCGCCTTCGTCGTGCTGCTGGGGCTGGGCTACTCCGCCAACACCGTCTCCCTGCTCGCCATGGTGCTGGCCATCGGCATCGTGGTCGACGACGCGATCGTGGTGGTGGAGAACGTCGAGCGCGTGATGGAGGAGCACCCGCAGCTCAGCCCCGCCGACGCCACCAAGCAGGCGATGCGCGAGATCACCGCGCCGATCATCGCCATCACCCTGGTGCTGCTCTCGGTCTTCGTCCCGATCGCCTTCATCCCCGGCCTGTCGGGCGAGCTGTTCCGGCAGTTCGCGGTGACCATCTCCGCCTCGATGCTGATCTCGGCGCTGAACGCGCTGACCCTGTCCCCCGCCCTCTGCGCCCTGCTACTGCGGCCGCATCCGGATGCGGCGCATGGCGGCGGCCGGCGCGGGATCATGGGGCGGGTGCTGCGCGGCATCGACTGGACCCGCGACCGCTATGCCGGGGTGGTATCCCGGCTGGTGCGCCTCGCCATCCTCTCCGTGCTGATCGTCGGGGGTGTCGGCGCCGGCATCTGGCAGCTCAGCCGGATGACCCCGACCGGCTTCCTCCCCGCCGAGGACCAGGGCGCCTTCTTCATCCAGGCGCAGCTGCCGCCGGCCGCCAGCGTCTCCCGCACGCGCGAGGTGGTGCGGCAGATCGAGGACATCGTCCGCACCAACGACGCCGTGCTCGGCACGCTGAGCATCGTCGGCTTCTCCCTGATCGACGGCGGCGCGCAGTCCAACTCGGCCTTCGTCGTGGTGCGCATGAAGCCCTTCGCCGACCGGGCCGGGGTGCAGAACAGCGTGCAGACCGCCATCGGCCGGGTCTTCGGCCAGACCCAGGTCATCCGCACCGCGAACATCTTCGCCTTCAACGTGCCGCCGATCCAGGGGCTCGGCACGGGCGGCGGCTTCGAGTACATCCTGCAGGACTACGAGGGCCGGTCGGTGGAGGACCTTGCCGCCACCGCCATGGGCATGATCGCGGCCGGCAACAGCGACCCGCGGCTGACCCAAGTCTTCACGACCTTCTCGGCCAACACGCCGAGCCTCTATCTCGAGGTGGACCGCGACAAGGCGCAGACGCTGGGCGTGCCGATCAGCGCCATCTTCACCGCGCTGCAGACCACGCTGGGCGGCTTCTACGTCAACGACTTCAACCTGTTCGGCCGCACCTGGCAGGTGAACCTGCAGGCGGAGTTCCAGGACCGGCGCGCGCTGGAGGATGTCTGGCGCATCCATGTCCGCAACACGCGCGGCGAGATGGTGCCGCTGCGCGCCTTCGCCGACGTGCGCACGGTGCTCGGGCCGCAGACCATCTTCCGCTACAACAACCTGCGCGCCATCTCGATCAGCGGCGCGCCCAGGCCGGGCGTCTCCTCGGGCGAGGCGCTGCAGGCGATGGAGGAGCTGTCGCGCACCACCCTGCCCAGCGGCTACGGCTTCGAATGGACCGGCACCGCCTATCAGGAGAAGCTGGCCTCCGGGCAGACGGCGATCATCCTGGCGCTCGCGCTGCTCTTCGCCTTCCTCTTCCTGGTGGCGCTCTACGAAAGCTGGACCATCCCGGTCCCGGTGCTGCTTTCCGTCTCCGTCGCGGTGGCGGGCGCCTTCCTGGGGGTGATGCTCTCCGGCCTGTCGCTCGACATCTATGCCCAGATCGGCCTTGTGGTGCTGATCGCCCTGGCGGCGAAGAACGGCATCCTGATCGTCGAGTTCGCCAAGGAGGCACGGGAGCGCGGCATGCCGATCCGGGAGGCGGCGATCGAGGGCGCAAGGCTGCGCTTCCGCGCGGTGATGATGACCTCCATCGCCTTCGTGCTCGGCCTGGTGCCGCTGGTGATCGCGACCGGCGCCGCCGCCGCCTCGCGCCGCGCCGTCGGCACCCCCGTCTTCTGGGGCATGATCGCGGCCTCCGCCCTGGGCATCTTCGTCATCCCGATGCTCTACGTGACCTTCCAGCGCGTGCGGGAGACGGTGAAGGACAAGATCGGCTATCACGACCAGGGCCCGCGCAAGGGCGATCCGGCGGCCTGAGGCCACCGGGGGACGGCAGGAGCGACGACGGAAGGCCGGCGGGAAGCCGGCCCGGCAGGGGAGGCAGGCATGATCCTGATCGGCCAGTTCGATTCGCCCTTCGTCCGGCGCGTCGGCATCGCCCTCCGCCTCTACGGGCTGGACGTCGAGCATCGGCCCTGGTCCACCTTCGGGGATGCCGACCGGCTGGCGGCCTTCAACCCGCTGCGCCGCGTGCCGACCCTGGTGCTGGAGGATGGCGAGGTGCTGCTGGAGAGCGGCGCCATCCTCGACCACCTGGACGAGACGGTCGGCCCCGGGCGGGCGCTGATCGCCCGGGCCGGTCCGGAGCGTCGCCGCGACCTCCGGCGCTGCGCCCTGGCCACCGGGCTGGCCGACAAGGCGGTGAGCCTGGTCTACGAGCGGGTGCTGCACGATCCGCCCTCCGAGGCCTGGATCACCCGTTGCCGCGCCCAGATCACCGACGTGCTGGCGGTGCTGGAAGCGGAGAGGGCCACCTGCCCGGCCCCGTTCTGGCGGGGCGATTCGCCGGGCCATGCGGATATCGCCCTGGCCTGCGTCCTGCGTTTCCTGGGGGAGGCGCAGGCCGGCACGCCCGCCTTCGCCCCGGGCCCCGCCCTCTCCGCCCACGCGGCGCGCTGCGAGGCGCTGGACGCCTTCCGCGCCGTGCAGCAGACCTTCGTCCCGCCGCGCTGAAGGCCCCCGCGCGCCGCGACGTCACGCGGGCCGGCCCGCATCCGGCGCGGCCCGTCGCACCCTTCGCGGCCGTGGGCGCCGGCCATCCGCCCACCCTTGAGGCGCAGCCCCCTTCCCGGCCCAGGCCGCTTGGCCGATGATGCCGCCAGAACACCCGGAGGAACGAGACGATGGCGAAGTTCGGCCTCAGCCAGCCCTTGCGCCGGATCGAGGACCCCCGCCTGCTGGTGGGTGGCGGTCGCTATACCGATGACCTGGCGGTGCAGGGAGCCGCGGTCGGGGCCCTGCTGCGCAGCCCGCACGCCCATGCCCGCATCCTGTCCATCGACACCGCGGCGGCGACGTCGCTGCCGGGGGTTCTGGGCATCTACACGGCCGAGGACCTGAAGGCCGACGGGATCGGCATCATCCCCTGCGTCGCCGTGCTGAAGAACCGCGACGGCTCGACCCAGGCCATGGGCCCGCGCGGCCTGCTGGCGGAGGGGGTGGTGCGCCACGTCGGCGACCCGGTGGCCTTCATCGTCGCCGAGAGCCTGGAGGCGGCCAAGGATGCCGCCGAGGCGGTGATGGTGGACTATGACGTCCTGCCCGCCGTGACCGACCTCGCCACCGCCACCGACCCGGGACAGCCGCAGGTCTGGGAGGAAGCGGCGAACAACACCGTCTTCGACTGGGAGGCGGGGGAGAAGGCGAAGGCCGACGCGCTGTTCGAGAAGGCGGCGCACGTCACCACCCTGACGGTGGTGAACAACCGCATCGTCGTGTCCAGCATGGAGGGACGCGCCGCGCTCGCCTCCTACGACGCGGCGGAGGGGAAGTTCACCCTGCATGCCGGCACGCAGGGCTCCTGGCACGTGAAGGACATGCTGGCGGAGCATGTCTTCAAGCTGCCGCCCGAGAAGTTCCGCGTCGTCACCCACGACGTGGGCGGCGGCTTCGGCATGAAGCTGTTCCTCTACGTCGAGTATGCGCTGGTCTGCTACGCCGCCCGCAAGCTGGGCCGCGCGGTGAAGTGGACCTCGGAGCGGACGGAGGCGTTCCTGTCGGACACGCACGGCCGCGACAACATCACGCGCGGCGAGCTGGCGCTGGACAAGGACGGGAAGTTCCTGGCGCTGCGCACGCACAACGTCGCCGGGATGGGTGCCTACCTCTCCAACTTCGCGCCCTTCATCCCGACCGGCGCGGGCACCAAGGTTCTTGCCAGCGTCTACGACTTCCAGGCGATCCACGCGCATGTCATCGGCGTCTTCACCCACACCACGCCGGTCGACGCCTATCGTGGCGCGGGGCGGCCGGAGAGCAACTACCTGGTCGAGCGGCTGATCGACGCCGCGGCGCGGGAGATGGGGATCGACCGGATCGAGCTGCGCCGTCGCAACATGGTCCCGCCCAGCGCCATGCCCTACACCACCGCGATCGGCCAGAAGTACGACAGCGGCGACTTCCGACTGGTGCTGGATTCGGCGCTGGAGCGCATCGACTGGGCGGGCTTCCCCGCGCGCCGCGCCGAGGCGGAGAAGCGCGGCAAGCGTCGCGGCATCGGCCTCGCCTACTACCTGGAGGCGACGGGCGGCGCGCCGAGCGAACGGGCGGAGGTGCGCTTCGCGTCTGACGGCATGGTCGAGGTGCTGGTGGGCACCCAGTCCACCGGCCAGGGGCATGAGACGGCCTATGCCATGATCACGGCGAGCGAGCTTGGCATCCCGATCGAGAAGATCCGTGTGCTGCAGGGCGATTCCGACGAGATCCCCACCGGCGGCGGCACCGGCGGCGCCCGGTCCCTCTATTCCGAGGGCACGGCGCTGCTCGCCACCACCACCACGGTGCTGGAGCGCGGCAAGCAGGCGGCGAGCGAGGCGCTGGAGGCGGCGCCGGCGGATATCGAGTTCGAAGCCGCAGGCCCCGGCGGCGGCCGCTTCGCCATCGCCGGCACGGACCGCGCCATCGGCATCCTGGAGCTGGCCCAGCGCCAGCGCGAGGCCAAGGCGCGGGGCGAGGATGCCACCACCCTTGATGCCGCCGAGGTCGCGAAGGTCCCCTTCGGCACCTTCCCCAACGGCTGCCACATCGCCGAGGTGGAGGTGGACCCGGACACCGGCATCACCGAGGTCAAGCGCTACCTGGTGATGGACGATGTCGGCCATGCGCTGAACCCGCTGATCGTCCGCGGGCAGGTGCATGGCGGCGTGGCGCAGGGCATTGGCCAGGCGATCCATGAGCGCACCGCCTACGACCCGGAGAGCGGCCAGCTGCTCTCCGCCTCCTTCATGGACTACGCCCTGCCGCGGGCGGAGGACCTGCCGGAGATCGAGGTGGACCTGATCGCCGTCCCCTGCGCCACCAACCCGCTGGGGGTGAAGGGCGCCGGCGAGGCGGGAGCGGTCGGCTCGCCGCCCGCCGTGATGAACGCACTGGTCGATGCCCTGGCCCCGGTCGGCGTGACGCATCTGGACATGCCGGCGACGCCCGAGGTGGTCTGGAAGGCACTGGCCCAGGCTGCCTGAGGCGACTCGCAGGGGGAGCGTGTTCCCGCTCCCCCCTTATCGCCACCGAGGGACCGGCGAGGTTGCGGGAACCGGCGGGCGAGGCCGGAGGCATTCCGCCCGGCGTGGCGCGGGTCATTGGTTTCCTACTCAACCAAATCCTGGGACCGGACAGGAAGTTTCCTTGGAAACCAGATGGGGCGATGGCGTTGGTGCAGCGACGCCAGGGCAGTGGCATCGTGCGGCACAAGTCCGGGTTCCGGCCGCCGCCAGCATGCCGGCACCAGCCCGGCCAGCCGCCACCCAGCGCGGCCAGGGAGCTGACCGGCGACGGCGGGCTCCCTGCCCGCGCCGCCCGGCGGCGGCTACGGGAAGACCAGTTGGGACAGGCCGCAGGTATCGACGTCCCGGCGTTGCTCGCTCGCCCCGCCGTCATAGACCACCCGGACATCGTAGCGGCACTCGCCCAGCGGCAGGCGGACGGCATGGCTCCGGCCGGGCGGCAGGATCGTCGCGCCGAGCAGGTCGGGTCCCCAGTCGGCGCGGCTGGCCGGGGTCGCATAGATCTCGCGGATGTCCCGGCGGGACCGGTTCAGCAGGTTGAAGGAAGGGTTCCCCTCGCGGCCCATGGCGCTCGGCGCCGTCACCCTGGCCCCCACCCCGGGGGCCCCCACCCCGGGGCCCGTTGCCGGCTCGCTCCCGGCGCCGAAGGCGATGCTGCGGAGGCGGCAGGTATCCAGTCCCCGCCGCTCCTCCGCCGCGCCGCTGGCGGTCACGATACGGATGTCGTGGACGCACTCGCCCTGGAAGGGGATGCGCACCAGGTGGCTGCGTCCGGGCGGGATGACCTCGCTGCCCAGCCGGTCGTGGCCCCAACTGCGCTCGCTGGACGGGGAGGCGTAGACCTCATGGATGGGCTGCCCGGTCCGGTTGACCAGGGTGAAGCTCGGATCCTGGGCCCAGGCGGTCCCGGGACCGAGGAGGCCCAGCAGGAGGGCAGGAATCAGGCGCCGCGGCAGCATCCACCCTTCTTTCCACGCCTCGCCCGCCCTGGAAAGCCAGGCCCTGTCACGTCAACCGCCGGGCATCCGTCCCCCCTGGGCGATGCAGGCCTGGATCAACTGGCCGCGCTCGCCGCGGTTCCGCGACAAGGTACCGGGGGGATGGCGCCGCTCGACCTCTCGCCGGCAGCGCTCCTCAAGGCTCTCCGCACCGGCCTCTCCGCGCCGCCGGTCGGGTTCCCGCTCCGCCGCCAGGACCGGCCATGCCAGGCCCAGGGCCAACAGGGCCAGAGCTGCGCGCCTCATTCGTCCTCCCCCTCCACCAGCCGCTTGCGCAGGAAATGCCGGGAATGGCCCGGCGGATACCCCCGGATCGTGCCGACGATCTCGTAGCCCTGCCTGAGGTAGAATCCCGGGGCCTGGAAGCTGAAGGTATCCAGCCAGGCGCCGACGCACCCTCGCCGCAGCGCCTCCTCCTCCGCCTGCCGCAGCAGCGCCGTGCCAAGGCCGCGGCCGCGATGGGGATCGGGAACCACCAGCAGCTCCACGAAGAGCCAGCTCCAGCCGGTGCGGCCCCACAGCCCGCCCTGGATCATCCCCTCCTCGTCCCGCAACAGCACCGCCAGGGGCCGCATCTGAGGCGGGCCGGCCTGCTCCAGGTTGAAGGCCATCAGCGGCGCCAGCACCGCATCCCGGGCTTCCGGCGGCGCGGCATCCGTGAGTTCCAGGGTCAGGTCGCGATCGGGCATGGCCCCATACTGAGCGACAGCGGTGCGCCGGTCACCCTGCAGCCGTCACAAGCGCTTGAGACATGGCGGCCGACAATGAAGGCGGCTGACACAGTGCTGCGACGCGCGCTCCCTTGTTCGGTCCCGACGCCGCCCTAGACTCCTGGTGGCGTCGACGCGCCAACCACAGGAGCGCCCCATGGCAGACCTCGTCATCATCGCCTACCCGAATGAGCAGACGGCCGAGACCGCGCGGCAGAAGCTGCTGACGCTGCAGAAGGAGTACCTGATCGAGCTGGGCGACGCCGTCGTGGCGGTGCGCAGCCCGGACGGCAACATCAAGCTGAACCAGCTGATCAACACCACGGCGGCCGGCACGGCATCGGGCGCGCTCTGGGGGACCCTGGTGGGGCTGCTGTTCCTGAACCCCCTGCTCGGTGCCGCGGTCGGTGCCGGGGCCGGGGCGCTGAGCGGCTACTTCACCGATATCGGAATCGACGACAAGTTCCTGAAGGACGCGGCCAGCGCCCTGCCGCCGGGCGGCGCCGCGCTCTGCGTGCTGTTCCGCAAGGTGACGGCGGATAAGGTCGTGCCCGCCATGGCGGAGTTCGGCGGCACCGTGCTGCGCACCAACCTGACCGAGGAGCAGGAGAAGCGCCTGCGGGACGCGCTGAAGGCCGGCACCTGAACCATCCCCGGCCCCGGTCAGCCGGGGCCGGACCCTGGACGGCAAAACGCCAAAGGCCCGGCGATGGCCGGGCCTTGGGGTGGTGCAGCAATGTCGGGGAGACCTGGCGCGCCCGGGAGGATTCGAACCCCCAACCTCCAGATCCGTAGTCTGGCGCTCTATCCAGTTGAGCTACGGGCGCTTGCCGGTGGCGGCGAGATATCCGAGGTGACGGGGGGACGCAAGCCCACCGTCACCGATTTCCGCAAAGATTACGCGGACAGCTTGTCGAGCTCGCGCACGACCGCTTCGCCCATCACGGAGGTGCCCACCCGCGCGGTGCCGGCGGACATGATGTCGGCCGTGCGCAATCCGCCCGCGAGCACCTTCTCGATCGACTGCTCGATCAGCTTCGCCTCCTCCTCCAGCCCGAACGACCAGCGGAGCAGCATCGCGAAGGACAGGATCTGGGCGCAGGGATTCGCGATCCCCTTCCCCGCGATGTCGGGCGCGGAGCCGTGGATCGGCTCGTACAGCGCATTGCGCTTGCCCGTTTCGTCGGGCGCGCCCAGCGTCGCCGACGGCAGCATGCCGAGGCTGCCGGTCAGCGCCGCGGCGAGGTCGGAGAGCAGGTCGCCGAAGATGTTGCTGGCCAGGATCACGTCGAACTGCTGCGGCTTCAGCGCGATCTGCATGGCGCAGTTGTCCGCGTACATGTGGCTGAGCTCCACGTCGGGGAACTCCGCCTTGCCGATCTCGGACACCACCGCACGCCACAGCCGCCCGGACTGCATGACGTTCGCCTTGTCCACGCTCGTCAGCTTGTTGCGGCGGCCGCGCGCGAGCTCGAAGGCGATGCGCGCGACGCGGGCGATCTCGTCCTCGGTGTAGATCTCCGTGTCGATGCCGACGCGGCGGCCCTGCGCATCGGTAGAGACGCCGCGCGGCTCGCCGAAATAGATGCCGCCGGTGCTCTCGCGCACGATCATCATGTCGAGCCCGGTGACGATCTCGGGCTTCAGCGACGAGGCGTTGGCGAGCGGCGACAGCACCGTCGCCGGGCGCAGGTTGGCGAAAAGGCCCAGCTCCTTGCGCAGGCGCAGGATGCCGAGTTCCGGCCGCTTGTCGAAGGGCAAGGAATCCCACTTCGGCCCGCCGACGGAGCCGAACAGCACCGCGTCCGCCGCCTTGGCCTGGGCCACCGTCTCGTCCGAGCAGGGCGTGCCGGCGGCATCGAGGGAGGCGCCGCCGACCAGCCCCTCCTGGATCTCGAAGGAGATGGCGCGGCGGCGGCCCATCCAGTCGATGACGCGACGGACCTCGCGCATCACCTCCGGCCCGATGCCGTCGCCCGGCAGGATCAGCAGCTTCTTGTTGGCAGCCATCAGGCGATGCTCTCCGTCCCGGTCATCCACGGCTGCGTCTGGCGCAGCCGGGCTTCGTAAGAGTCGATGGCCGGGGCGTGCTGCAGGGTCTGGCCGATATCGTCCAGGCCGTTGAGCAGCAGGTGCTTGCGCAGCGGGTCGACGTTAAAGGGTATCTCCTCCCCGTCCGGCCGCACCATCACCTGGCGCGCGAGATCGACGGTCAGCCGCGCATTTCCGCCCAGCTTCGCATCCTCCATCAGCTTCTCGCAGACCTCGCGGGGCAGGCGGACGGGAAGGATGCCGTTCTTGAAGCAGTTGTTGTGGAAGATGTCGGCGAAGTCCGGGGCGATGACGCAGCGGATGCCGAAGTCCAACAGCGCCCAGGGCGCATGCTCTCGCGAGGAGCCGCAGCCGAAATTCTCGAAGGCGATGAGGATCTCCGCCTTGCGGTACGGCTCCTGGTTGAGCACGAACTCCGGCTTCTCGCTCCCGTCCGGGGCGTAGCGCATGTTGGCGAAGGCGCTCTTGCCCAGGCCGGTGCGCGCGATCGTCTTCAGGAAGCGCGCCGGGATGATCATGTCCGTGTCGACATTAGCCAGCGGCAGCGGGGCGGCGATGCCCGTCAGGGTGGTGAAGGGCTGCATCAGCGCATCAGCTCCCGGACGTCGGTCAGATGGCCGGTCACCGCGGCGGCGGCGGCCATGGCCGGGCTCAGCAGGTGGGTCCGTCCCCCGGGGCCCTGCCGCCCCTCGAAGTTGCGGTTCGAGGTGGAGGCGCAGCGCTCGCCGGGCTTCAGCTTGTCCGGGTTCATGCCCAGGCACATGGAGCAGCCCGCCTCGCGCCATTCGAAGCCCGCCTCGATCAGGATGCGGTCCAACCCCTCCTGCTCGGCCTGCTCCTTCACCAGGCCGGAGCCCGGCACCGCCATGGCGCGCACGCCCGGGGCCAGCTTGCGCCCCTTCAGCACGGCGGCCGCGGCGCGGATGTCCTCGATGCGGCCATTGGTGCAGGACCCGAGGAAGACCGCGTCGATCTTCACCTGCTCCATCGGCGTGTTCGCCGTGAGGCCCATGTAGTCGAGCATGCGCTGCATCTGCGCGCGCTTCGCCTCGTCCGCCTGCTCGGCCGGGTCGGGCACGCGACCCGTCACCGGCACCACCGTCTCGGGCGAGGTGCCCCAGGTGACCTGCGGCACGATGGCGTTGCCGTCCAGCACGACCTCCGTGTCGAAATGCGCGCCGGGGTCGGAGGGCAGCGTGCGCCAGTACTCGATGGCCCGGGCCAGCGCCTCGCCCTTCGGCGCCATCGGACGCTCCGCGACATAGGCGAAGGTCGTCTCGTCGGGGGCGACCATGCCGGCGCGGGCGCCCGCCTCGATCGACATGTTGCAGATCGTCATCCGGCCGGCCATGTCGAGCCCGCGGATCACCTCGCCCGCGAACTCGATGACGTGGCCGGTGCCGCCGGCCGTGCCGATCTTGCCGATGATCGCCAGCATCACGTCCTTGGCGGTGACGCCGAAGCCGAGCCGGCCGTCCACGGTGATGCGCATGTTCTTCGCCGGCTTCTGCAGCAGCGTCTGGGTGGCGAGCACGTGCTCGACCTCCGAGGTGCCGATGCCGAAGGCCAGCGCGCCCATCGCGCCGTGGGTGGAGGTGTGGCTGTCGCCGCAGACGATGGTCATGCCGGGCAGGGACAGGCCCAGCTCCGGGCCGATGATGTGGACGATCCCCTGCCGCTTGTCGTCCAGCGGGATATAGGGGACGCCGAACTCCTTCACGTTCCTCTCGAGCGTCGCGATCTGCAGCGCGCTCTCCGCCTCGTTCACGCCGGTGAAGCGCGTGGCGTCGGTGGGAACGTTATGGTCCACCACGGCGATGGTGGCGTCCGGGCGGCGCACCTTGCGGCCCGTCTGCCGCAGCCCCTCATAGGCCTGCGGCGAGGTCACCTCATGGGTGAGGTGGCGGTCGATGTAGAGGAGCGAGGTCCCATCCGGAAGCGTCTCGACGACGTGCGCATCCCAGATCTTGTCGAACAGGGTCCTGGGCCGGGTCTCCGGCATGGTCGCTCCTCCTCCAGCATCGTGAGGGGCCCGCGCCGAACTCCCCTGGCCACGGGCCCCCGTTCGAACGTTCAGGCCTGGGCCTTCTCCGCCGTCTCGCCGCGCGCGATGGTGCGCTCGGCGATGCGGGCCGACTTACCCGTGCGGCCGCGCAGGTAGTACAGCTTGGCGCGCCGCACCTTGCCGCGGCGGACCACCACGATCTCCGCCACGTTGGGCGAGTAGAGCGGGAAGACGCGCTCCACGCCCTCGCCGTAGGACAGCTTGCGGACCGTGAAGTTACTGTTCAGGCCGCGGTTGGAGCGCGCGATCACCACGCCCTCATAGGCCTGGGTGCGGGTGCGCTCGCCCTCGACCACCTTCACCATCACGCGCACCGTGTCGCCGGCATCGAAGTCCGGGGTGGCGCGGTTGGCGGAGAGCTTGGAGAGCTGCTCCGCCTCGAACTGCTGCAGCAGGTTCATCGTCGTTGTTCCTCTGTCTCAACCGTTGCGGGTGGCCGCCCAGGCCACCGAATGTGTGTCCGCCGAAGCCTGATCCGTCCGGCGCCGCCACAGGTCCGGCCGCCGCTCGCGGGTCGCGGCCTCCGACTGCGCGGCGCGCCAGCGCGCCACCTCGGCGTGATGGCCCGAGAGCAGCACCTCCGGCACGCGCATCCCGTTCCACTCGGCCGGGCGCGTGTAGTGCGGGTATTCCAGCAGCGGGCCGGAGTCCTGCGCCGAGAAGGATTCCTCCTCGGCGCTCTCCGCCCCGCCCATGACGCCGGGCAGCAGCCGCACGCAGGCATCCAGCAGCACCAGCGCCGCGGGCTCGCCGCCCGAGAGCACGTAGTCGCCGACCGAGACCTCGCGCATGCGCCGCGCCTCGATCACCCGCTGGTCCAGCCCCTCGTAGCGGCCGCAGAGCACCACCACCCCCGGCCCCGCCGCCAGCTCCCGCACCAGCGCCTGGTCCAGCAGCCGGCCCCGCGGCGTCAGGTAGAGCAGCGGCCGCGCCGGGCCCTCGCCCATCGCGGCGTCGCAGGCGGCGTCCACCACGTCGGGACGCAGGACCATGCCCGCGCCGCCGCCGAAGGGCGTGTCGTCCACGCTGCTGTGCCGGCCCAGGCCGAAGTCGCGGAGCTGCCGCGCCTCCAGCGACCAGTCGCCGCGCGACAGCGCACGACCGGCGAGCGACAGGCCCAGCGGCCCCGGGAACATCTCCGGGAAGAGCGTCAGCACGGTGGCGCGCCAGCTCATGCCGCATCCTCCTCGCCGGGTTGGGGAGGCACGACGACCTCCTCCGGCGGGACGATGGTGCAGCGGCCGGCGGCGAGGTCCACCACGGGCACGCAGGCGCGGTTGAAGGGGATGTCCCGCTCCCGCCCCGCCGCGTCGCGCAGCGTCAGGAAGGCGCCGGCACCGTAATCCTGCACCGCGCCCACCGTGCCGAGCGCCGCGCCCTCCGCCGAGACGGCGGCGAGCCCGATCAGGTCGGCGAGGTAGAACTCCTCCTCCTCCGCCTCGGGCAGCGCGTCGCGCTCGACATAGAGCCGCACCCCGGTCAGCCGCGCCGCCGCGTCGCGGTCGGCCACGCCCTGGACGCGCGCGATCCCGCCGGGCAGCAGCTCGATGGCGAAGCGGCGCGTTCCGCTCTCATCCGAGAGCGGCCCGTAGTCGCCGATCGCCTCCGGCTCCGCGGTGAAGGAGCGCAGCTTGACCAGCCCCCTCACGCCATGGGGCCGGCCGAACTCGCCCACCAGGATGCGCTTGGCTTCCATCAGGGTCCCGGGCGGATCGCCTCAGAGGCTCAGCCGGCCGCGGCGGCGGCGGCCGCGGCGCGCTCCTGCGCCTTCTTCTTCGGCGCGGACTGCTTCGGCTGCTCCGGATAGACGGGCATCTCGATGATGCCGGCGCGGCCCAGGAACTTCGCCACGCGGTCGGTCGCGACGGCACCCTGGCTCAGCCAGTGCGCGATGCGCTCGTCCTGCAGGCGGATGCGCTCCTCGTGCTCGGCCGGCAGCATCGGGTTGTAGGAGCCCAGCTTCTCGATGAAGCGGCCGTCGCGCGGCGAGCGGCTGTCGGCCACCACGATGTGGTAGTAGGGGCGCTTCTTGGCGCCGGCACGGGCGAGGCGGATCTTCAGTCCCATGGGGGGTCCTCTCTACGATCTCGAATTCAGAAGGGTCGTCGGCCGCCGGAGCCGGGCAGCAGGGCGGAGAGTCCGCCCCGCATCAGCCCCTTCTGGCCGAGCTTGCTCATCCGCTTCATCATCGCGGACATGTCGTCGAACTGCTTGAGCAGCTTGTTCACCTCCTGCACGGAGGTGCCGCTGCCGGCGGCGATGCGCTTCTTGCGCGACGCCTTGATGAGGTCGGGCTTGCGCCGCTCCCCCGGGGTCATGGACGAGATGATGGCCGCCTGGCGCTTCAGCACCGACTGATCGAGGTTCGCGTTCTCGATCTGCGCCTTCATCTTGCCGATGCCCGGCAGCATGCCGAGGATGCCGGACAGCGAGCCCATCTTGCCGATCTGCTTGAGCTGGCTCGCGTAGTCCTCCAGGTCGAACTGACCCTTCTGCATCTTCGCGGCCAGCTTCTCGGCCTGCTCGCGGTCGATCGTCTCCGCCGCGCGCTCGACGAGGGAGACGATGTCGCCCATGCCGAGGATGCGGTTGGCGATCCGGTCGGGGTGGAAGTCCTCCAGCGCGTCCAGCTTCTCGCCCGCGCCCAGCAGGCGGATCGGCGCGCCGGTGACGCTGCGCATGGACAGCGCCGCGCCGCCGCGGGCGTCGCCGTCCACGCGGGTCATGACGATGCCGGTGACGCCGACCTTCTGCTGGAAGGCGCTGGCGGTGTTCACCGCGTCCTGGCCGGTCATGGCGTCCACGACCAGCAGCGTCTGGTGCGGCTTCGTCGCGGCCTTCACCGCCGCGACCTCGGCCATCAGCGCCTCGTCGATGGCCAGCCGCCCGGCGGTGTCGAGGATGACCACGTCGTACAGCTCGCGCCGCGCCACATCCATGGCGCGGGCGGCGATCTCCAGCGGGGTCTGGCCGGGCACGATCGGCAGGGAGCCGACCTCCGCCTGCTTCGCCAGGGTCTCCAGCTGGAGCTGGGCGGCCGGGCGGTGCACGTCCAGCGAGGCCAGCAGCACCTTCTTGCGCTCGCGCGTGCGCAGCCGCAGGGCGATCTTGCCCGAGGTGGTCGTCTTGCCCGAACCCTGGAGCCCGACCATCAGCACCGGCACCGGCGCGGGGGCGTTCAGCTCTAGCCCACGCTGGCCGTCATCCGCCTCGCCGCCGCCCAGCGCCTCGACCAGCGCGTCGTTGACGATCTTGACGACCTGCTGCGCCGGGCTGACCGAGCGCACGACCTCGGCGCCCACGGCGCGCTCGCGCACCTTGGCGATCAGGTCGCGGGCGACCGGCAGAGCGACGTCGGCCTCCAGCAGGGCCACGCGGACCTCGCGCAGCGCCTCGGCGACATCGGCCTCCGACAGCGCGCCACGGCGTCGCAGCCGGTCGAAGACCCCGTTCAGCCTGCCTGACAACGCCTCGAACACGGGCCGCGGATACTCCAATGCCATACGCGCCGCTGCGCGAGCCTTCGCGGAGCGGCGGAGCCGGCTGCCCGAGGCGGCCGACCAGGGTTCGGGACAGGTCCCGGGAGGGCGGGCCATAGCCGTTCCGCACCGGCCGGGTCAAGCGCGGCACGGCCCGCCGCCCTGCCCCACGGGGCTGCTCAGCCATGCCGGCCGCGCACCCTTGCCCTGCCCCGCCCCCCGGGCGCATCCCGGGGGGCGACCCACCCGCCCGGAGGCCCGCGCCGCATGACCACCCCCGACCGCTCCCGCGCCGCCGCCGCGGCCGCCGCGATCGCCGATGCCTGGAGCGAGGCGGGCGGCCCCGGCGGCGCCCTGGTCCTCTTCGACGCCCAGGGCGTGCGGGAGGCGGCGGCGGGCGGCCTCGCCTCGCTGGAGCACCGGTTGCCCTTCACCCCGGACTCGGTCGGGCGCTGGGCCTCCATCAGCAAGCACCTCTGCGCCGCGACCCTGCTGGCCGAGGGCTTCGACCTCCACGACACCTATGGCCGCTTCGTCCCCGGCCTGGATCGGCGCGTCGCCGCCGTCCCGCTGCGCCAGGGGCTGGCGATGACCGGCGGCATCCCGGACCTGATGGAGACCATGGTCCTGGCCGGGCTGCCCTACTCCGCCTCCTGGTCCGAGGCGGAGCTGCTGGAGACCTGCCGACTCCTGCCCGGGCTGAACAACCCGCCTGGCGGGGAGATGATCTACTCGAACACCGGCTGGCGCCTGGCCCAGGCCAGCTTCCCGGCGGCGCGCGGCACCACCTATGCCGAGGCGCTGCGCGACCGGCTACTCGCCCCGCTCGACCTCGACATCCGCTTCCCCGAGGACGAGACGGTGCCCGTGGCCGACCTCGCCACCGGCTACTGGCGCGAGGCCGGCGGCCCTTGGCGGCGCGGGCGCTACGGGCTGCACTTCTCCGCTTCCGGCGGGCTGGCCGGCAGCACGGCGACGCTCGCCCGCTGGGGCTCCGCCCTGCTCGCCGGACGCGGGCCGCTGGCCGGCATGCTGGAGCGGCTGGCGCCGGAGGCGGGCGGCTTCTACGGGCTCGGCCTCGCCGTCACCCCGCTGGGCGGCCTGCGTCTGCTGGGCCATGGCGGCTCGCTGCCCGGCTACAAGAACCATCTGCTCTTCTCGCCGGAGCTGGGCATCGGGGTCGCGGTGCTCTGCAACCAGGAGGAAGCGGAGCCGCTCTGGCTCGCCCTGCGCGTCCTCTCCGCCTGGACGGGCGAACCCCTCCCCGCCCCCGGCCACCTGCCCGCGGGCCTCTATGCCGAGGAGGAGGGCAGCGCCTGGGCCGAAAGCACGGGGGAGGCGCTGGTCTTCATGGGCGCGCAGAACCGGCTGACCGCCGGGCCCGGCGGCACGGTGGAGGGGCTGTCCGGCTCGCTCGCCCTCTCCCTGCGCGCCGCCCCGGACGGGGCGCTGGAGGGTCGCATCGGCGGCGTCCCGCGCCGGCTGCTGCGGGTTCCGGACGGGGTGGCGCTCGACCCCGCCCTGACCGGCCGCTGGCGGGAGCCGGCCTTCGGCGGCGTGCTGGAGGTGCGGGAGGACGGCACCGTCATCCTGCCGGGCCATCCGATGGAGCCCCTGCCCCTCACCCCCCTGCCCGGGCGGCGCGCCCTGGCCTCGCGCCAGCGCGGCCCCTGGCGCAGCCGCCCCTGCCTGTGGCTGGCGGAACCGGGCCGGCTGCGCCTTGCCGTGCATCGGTCGCGGGTGCTGGAATTCCGCGCCACCTGACCAGGACAACGACATGCCGCGCCTGACCACGATCCTCCTCGCCGGCGCGGCCCTCCTCCCCCTCGCCGCCCCGCCGGCGGCGAGGGCGCAGCAGCCCGACCCGAACCGCGTGCTGCGCATCGCGCCCAGCGCGGACCTGCGCACGCTCGATCCCGTCGCCGCCTCCATCGTCATCACCCGGATCCACGGGATGATGATCTACGAGAGCCTCTTCGCCTGGGACTCGAAGCTCGAATCGAAGCCACAGATGGTGGATCAGGCGGAGCTCTCGCCGGACGGGCTGACCTGGACCTTCCGCCTGCGCGAGGGGCTGCGCTTCCACGACGGCCAGCCGGTGACCACGCGCGACGTCATCCCCTCGCTGAACCGCTGGATGGCGCGCGACACGCTGGGCGGCAAGCTGCGCGGCGACGTGGCGGGGATGGCGGCGCTGGACGAGCGCCGCTTCACTCTGACGCTGAAGCGCCCCACCGGGCTCGTCACCTTCGCCCTCGGCTCGGCGGTGGGGAACATCCCCGCCATCATGCGCGAGCAGGACGCGACCTCCGACCCCGCCGTGCCCATCACCGCCACGGTCGGCTCCGGCCCCTTCCGCTTCAACCGCGACGCCTGGCGACAGGGCGCGCTGGTGGTCTACGACCGCAACACGGACTACGTGCCGCGCGCGGAGCCCGCCGACGGCCTGGCCGGCGGCCGCGTGGTGAAGGTGGACCGGGTCGAATGGCATGTGATGCCCGATCCGATGACGGCGGCGAACGCCCTCCAGACGGGCGAGATCGACCTGTGGGAGCAGCCGGCGCAGGACATCCTCCCCACCCTCTCCCGGGCACGGGACGTGCGCATCGCCAACTACGCGCCGCTGCCCAACCAGGCGCTGCTGCGGCCGAACAGCATGCAGCCGCCCTTCGACAAGCCGCTCGCCCGGCAGGCCCTGGCGCTGGCGACGGACCAGGGCGACTTCCTCGCCGCCGGCTTCGGCGAGGAACGCTGGTGGAAGCGCTGCAACGCCTATTTCGTCTGCGGCGGCCCGAACGGCACCACCGCCGGGACGGAACGCTTCGCCGCGCCGAACCTGGACGCGGCGCGCAAGCTGCTGGCCGATTCGGGCTATCGCAACGAGCCGGTGGTGATCATCACCGCCAGCGACGTTCCCTGGATGGCGCGGATGGCGGAGGTGGCGGCGGATTCGCTCAGGCGCATCGGGGCCAATGTCGACCTCCAGTTCATGGACTGGGGCACGGTGGGCACGCGGCTGCGCAACCAGGGGCCGGCGGCGCAAGGCGGGTGGAGCCTCTTCGTCACCTCCGCCTCCGGTGCCACGATGCAGTCCCCCGCCACCAACCTGGGCACCAACATGTCCTGCGAGCGCGCCTGGGTCGGCTGGCCCTGCGACGCGGAGGCGGAGCGCCTGCGCGCCGCCGCCATCGACGCCCCCGACGCGGCCGCCCGTGCCACGGCGGTGGAGGCGCTGCACCGGCGGCTGGCGGAGCAGCAGCCCTATCGCCTGCTCGGCCAGTACGACCAGCCCTATGCCCACCGCGCGAACGTCACCCCGGTGCTGCAGGCGCCCGTGATGGTGTTCTGGAACGTCGAGAAGCGTTGAGCGGCCCGCCCCGGCGCCAGCCCCCAGAGCAGAACCAGACCCAGCTCCAGCAAGGAACCGCTCCGTGAGCCTCGTCGCCCGACTGCTCGCCGCCTGCGCGCCCCTCGCGCTCGCCTTGCCCGCCGCGGCCCAGACACCCGCCGCGCCCCCGCCGGAGAGGGTACTGCGGGTGGCGCCGCATGCGGACCTGCGCACCCTGGACCCGGTCTTCGCCTCGATCCTCGTCACCCGCATGCACGGGACGATGATCTACGAGAGCCTCTTCTCCTGGGATTCGACGCTCGAGGCCCGGCCGCAGATGCTGGAGAGCTATGCGGTCACCCCGGACAACCTGACCTGGAGCTTCACCCTGCGCGGGGGGCTGCGCTTCCACGACGGCCAGCCGGTCACCACGCGCGACGTCATCGCCTCGCTCAATCGTTGGATGGCACGCGACACGGTCGGCACCAAGCTGCGCGAGTACGTCGCGGCCCTGGAGGCCACGGACGAGCGCCGCTTCACCCTGCGGCTGAGCAAGGCGCACGGCGCGGTGCCCTTCTCGCTCGGCTCCGCGGTCGGGCAGATCCCGGCCATCATGCGCGAGTCGGACGCGACCAGCGACCCGTCCAAGCCGGTGACGGAGGCCATCGGCTCCGGCCCCTTCCGCTTCAACCGCGCCGCCTGGCGACCGGGTGCGATGGTGGTCTACGACCGCAACCCCGACTACGTCCCGCGCGCCGAGCCGCCGGACGGGCTGGCCGGCGGCCGCGTGGTGAAGGTGGACCGGGTCGAGTGGCACATCATGCCCGACCCGGCGACCGCCGCCGCCGCGCTCCAGACGGGCGAGATCGACGTCTGGGAGCAGCCGGCGCAGGACCTGCTGCCCACCCTCCAGCGTGCCCGCAACGTGGTGGTGGACCGCTACACCACCAACCAAGCGCTGCTGCGGCCGAACCACCTCTTCCCGCCCTTCAACGACCCGCGCGCCCGGCTGGCCCTGGCCTATCTGGTGGACCAGGGCGACGCGCTCGCGGCCGGCGTGGGCGAGGAGCGCTGGTGGAGGCGCTGCGGCTCCTACTTCGTCTGCGGCAGCGCGAACGGCACCGAAGCGGGGGCGGAGGGCTACGCGACCCCCAATGTCGAGACGGCGAAGCGCCTGCTGGCCGAGGCGGGCTACCGTGGCGAGAAGGTGGTGCTGATCACCACCACGGACATCCCCGCGATCGGCCGCATGGCGGAGGTCTCCGCGGCGGCGCTGCGCGCGGGGGGCGTCAACGTCGACCTCCAGGTGCAGGACTGGGGCAGCGTCACCTCCCGCCAGCCGCGCCGCGACCCGCCGGACCAGGGCGGGTGGAACCTCTTCGTCACCTTCGCCTCGGGTGCGACGATGCAGTCGCCCATCACCAACATCGGCACCAACATGGCCTGCGAGCGCGCCTGGGCCGGCTGGCCCTGCGACGCGGAGGCGGAGCGGCTGCGCGGCAGCTATGTCGAGGCGGTGGGCGAGGCGGCCCGCCGCACCGCGGTCGAGGCGCTGCACCGGCGCCTGGCGGAGCAGCAGCCCTACCGCCTGCTCGGCCAGTTCGACCAGCCCTATGCGCGCCGGGCCAATGTCTCGCCGCTGATCGGCGGACCGGTCATGATCTTCTGGAACGTCGAGAAGCAATGACGCGCATGGCCCCGCCGCGGTTCCTGGCCATCCTCCTGCTGCTGCTCGGGATCGCGGCGCCCGCCCTCGGCCAGCCGTCCCCCATCCAGCCGGCCCCCGCCCAGCCTGCCGGCGACGGCGGACGGGAGCTGGTGGTCGGCACCAAGGAGGCCGCGCCCTTCTCGATGAAGGGCGAGGGCGGCACGTGGGAGGGGATCAGCATCGACCTGTGGCGGCACGTGGCCCAGCAGCTCGGCCTGCGCTACCGGATCGCGGAATATCCCACCGTCCAGGCCCTGCTCGATGCGACGCGGGGGCGGCAGGTGGATGTGGCGGTGGCGGCGCTGACCGTCACCGCCGACCGCAAGCGGGACATGGACTTCACCCAGCCCTTCTACGCCACCGGGCTGGGCGTCGCCGTCTCCTCCCAGGGCTGGGCAAGCTGGCTGCCGGTGATCCGCACCTTCCTCTCCTTCAACTTCCTCCAGGCGGTGCTGGTGCTGCTGGGCATCGCCCTGCTGGTCGGCGTGCTGATCTGGGTGTTCGAGCGGCGGGAGAACCCGCCCTATGGTGGTGGCCCGGTGCGCGGGCTGACCGCCGGCGCCTACTGGTCCGCCATCGCCATGACGCAGGCAGGGGCGGCGCAGGACGGGCCGCGCTCGCTGCCCGGGCGCATCCTGGCGGTGATCTGGATGATCGCCTCGGTGGTGACCATCGCGACCTTCATCGCGGGCATCACCTCGGCGCTCACCACCCAGCGCATGCAGGGGTTGGTGCGCAACCTCGCCGACCTGCGCGGCCTGCGCGTCGGCGTCGTGTCCGGCTCCTCGGCGGCGGAGTTCCTGCACGCGCAGCGGGTGGAGAACCAGGGCTTCCCCACGCCGCAGGACGGGCTGCGCGCGGTGCAGGCGAACCGGCTGGACGCCTTCGTCTACGACCGGCCGCTGATGACCTGGATCGTGCGCAACGACTTCCCGGCGCTGGAGGTGCTGGGCATCAACCTCGACACCCAGAACTACGCCATCGCCCTGGCCGAGGGAGATGCGCTGCGCAACCGGCTGGACGTGGCGCTGCTGGAGACCCTGCGCAGCGAGTGGTGGCAGCAGACGCTGTTCCGCTACCTCGGCCAGGCGGCGGAGAACACCGGGGGGCGGTGACGCCCCGGCGGTGCCTGCCCCGGCGGTGCCTGCCCCCGGGCCGGCCCGGGTCAGTG
Source organism: Roseomonas sp. OT10 (assembly GCF_020991085.1). Classification (NCBI taxonomy): domain Bacteria; kingdom Pseudomonadati; phylum Pseudomonadota; class Alphaproteobacteria; order Acetobacterales; family Roseomonadaceae; genus Roseomonas; species Roseomonas cutis. The sequence continues at coordinate 1,790,231 of NZ_CP087719.1, read as the reverse complement.
GATCTCGCTGGACCGGTTCAGCGCGTCCTTCAGCGCCGCGACGGAGAAGTCGCGGGAGCGGCAGATCTCCAGGATCGGCGCCTCGCGCCGGGCGCAGAGGTCGAGCGCCGCCGGCAGCTTCGTCACCGCGTCGTGCGGGATCACCACGGCGCCGTGCTTGTCGGCATGCACCACCGCGTCGTGGTGGCAGGCCATGCCGTGCACCGTCACCTCCTGCCCGTACTGCACCATGTGGACGTAGGCGTGCGACGGATTCACCACCCCGGCGATGAGCTGGAAGTCGCTCGCCAGCATGTCGAGGTCGCGGATCGAGCCGTTGGTGACGCAGCCCTGGCTGCCCAGCGCCTTGTGCACGTTGGAATGGACCTCGCCCCAGAAGGCGCCGGTGCCGGGGGTGTCGTCCAGGTCCTGCAGCACGACGATGGTCGGCATCGCCGCCTCCGCGACGTAGTCGTACCAGCCCAGCCGCGCCGCGCGGTCCACCTCCGGCGCGCGGCCGGACGGGGCGGCCGCGCGGATCGTGCCGGTGCGCGCCAGGCCGCAGACCGGCGCCATGGACGGGAAGGCCGCGACCATCGGCCGCACCGTGAACCCATGGCCGCGGCGGTGCGGCACCACCAGCTCCAGGGCGTTGCAGATGGTGGGCGTGTCCCATTGCCGCAGCGCCTCCAGATCCGCCGCGGTGAAGGGGTACTCGGCCATGCGCTGTCTCCATTCCCGATCGTCGCGGCTCCACCCTTGCTGGCGGGGCGCCGTCGCGGCGGCATCCTTGATGGCGGCCGCGCCACGGTCAAACCCGGCCGCTGCGCCTGGGCGACCGCGGGGCGGCCTGCTACGCTCCCGGACCGAGGGAGAACGTCGATCATGTCCGACAGCCAGCAGCAACCGCCCCGCTTCGGCCTGGGCTGCGCCATCGCCACCCCGGTGCAGGAGGACGGGGCGATCGATCTGCCCCGGCTGACCGCCCAGGCCCGCTGGTGCCTCGACCAGGGCTGCGACAGCCTGACCCTGTTCGGCACCACGGGCGAGGGCAGCTCCTTCGGCCTGGCCCCGCGCGAGGCGGCCTTCGCCGCCCTGGCCCGGGCGGGGATTCCCGCCCCCGAGCGGCTGCTGGCCGGCATCCTGGCCGTCAGCGAGGAGGACGTGGCCGCCCAGGCGGAGCAGGCGCTCGCCGCCGGCTGCCGCGGCCTGCTGCTCGCCCCGCCCTACTACTTCCGCGAGACCTCGGACGACATGCTGTTCGAGTGGTTCGGCCGGGTGCTGAAGCCGCTGCACGGGCGGACGAAGGTCTACCTCTACCATATCCCCGGCATGACCGGCGTGCCGCTCTCCGTCGACCTGGTGGGCCGGCTGAAGTCGGCCTTCCCCGGGACCGTGGCGGGGGTGAAGGACAGCTCCGGCGACTGGTCGAACGCCGAGGCGCTGCTCTCCACCCATCGCGACCTCCAGCTCCTGTTCGGCGACGAGCGCCTCCTCGCCCGCGCCTTCCGCCTCGGCGGGTCGGGCACGATCTGCGGCATGGCCAACATCGCCCCCGAGCTGATCGGCCCGGCCGTGCGCGAGGGCCGCGACGAGCCGCGCATCGCGGAGCTGGTGGGCGTCTTCCTCGCCTTCCCCGTCATCCCGGCGATCAAGGCCGGCATCGCCCATCGCACGGGCGAGGCGGACTGGGTCCGCACCCGTGCCCCGCTGGCGCCGCTGGACGAGGCGGCCGTCCGGCGCCTGGGCGGGATGCTCGATGGCCTCCTCGCCGCCCGCGCTGCCTGACGCCGCCATGCGGGCCGCCCCCCCGCGCGGCTGGCGGGCGGCCGACCCGCGCCCCTTCGGCCGCTCGGGTCTGACGGTCTCCCGCCTGGGCTTCGGCGCGGCGCCGCTGGGCGACCTCTTCGCCCGGCTGGACGAGGATACGGCGATCGGCGCGGCCCGTGCCGCCCTCGCGGCCGGGCTGACCCTGCTGGACGTGGCCCCGCTCTATGGCCACGGGCTGGCGGAGCACCGGCTGGGAACCGCGCTGCGCGACGTGCCGCGCGATTCCGTGGTGCTGTCGAGCAAGGTCGGGCGGGTGCTGGAGCCCGGCCGGCCGGCCGGCTTCTCCGGCTACGTGAACGGCCTGCCCTTCGCCGCCCGCTACGACTATTCCGGCGACGGCGCGCGCCGCTCGCTGGAGCAGTCGCTGCTGCGGCTGGGCACCGACCGGCTCGACATCGTGCTGGTGCACGACCTCGACCCGCAGACCCATGGCCCCGGCTGGGAAGGGCGGATGCAGGAGGCGCTGGATGGCGTCTTCCCCGCCCTGCTCCGGCTGCGGGACGAAGGGGTGGTACGGGCGGTCGGGATCGGGGTGAACGATGCGGCGGCGGCGGCGCGGGCAATCCGGGCCGCCGACCTGGACGCGGTGCTGATCGCCGGGCGCTACTCGCTGCTGGAACAGCCGGCCGCCGGGGACCTGCTGCCGCTCTGCGCCGCGCGCGGCGTCGGCGTGATGCTGGGCGGCGTGTTCAACAGCGGCATCCTGGCCACCGGCGCCTCGGGCGGCGGGGCCTACAACTATGCCCGCGCGCCGGAGGCCGTGGTGGCGAAGGTCCGCCGCCTGGAGGCGGTCTGCATCCGGCATGGCATCCCCCTCTCCCGCGCGGCGCTGCATTTCGCCGCGGCGCATCCGGCCGTCGCGAGCGTGGTGGTCGGCGCCGTCGCCGCAGCGGAGGTGGCGCAGAACGTCGCGGCGCTCGAGGCCCCCGTCCCCGCCTCCCTGTGGGCCGAGCTGAAGGCAGAAGGCCTGCTGCCCGAAGAGGCGCCTACGCCATGAGGGTCGATGCGCACCAGCACTACTGGTCGCTGGCGCGCGGCGACTACGGCTGGCTGACGGCGGACCTGGCCAACATCCACCGCGACTTCGGTCCGCAGGACCTGGTGCCGCATCTGGCGCGCCACGGCCTGGACGGCACGGTGCTGGTCCAGGCGGCGCCGACCGAGGCGGAGACACGGTGGCTGCTGGACCTGGCGCGCGACGAGCCGACGGTGCTGGGCGTGGTCGGGTGGACGGAGCTGGAAGGGCCGATGGCGGCCGGGCGCGTGGCGGCCCTGGCGGCCGAGCCGAAGCTCGTCGGTCTGCGCCCCATGGCGCACGACCTGCCCGACCCCGACTGGCTCGCCCGCCCCTCGCTCGACCCGGCCTTGCGGGAGATGGCGGCGGCGGGCCTGGTCTTCGACGCGCTGGTACGCCCGGCGCAGATGCCGGCGATGCTGCGGCTGCTGGACCGTCACCCGGATCTGCAGGTGGTGCTGGACCATGGTGGCAAGCCGCCCATCGCCCGGGGCGAATGGCAGCCCTGGGCCGGGCTCGCCACGAAGGCGGCCGCGCATGCGCGCTGCGCCTGCAAGCTGTCCGGGCTGTTGACGGAAGCCGCGCCGGGGGCCGAGGTGGAGGCGCTGCGGCCCTGGGTCGGGCATCTGCTCGACACCTTCGGCCCGGACCGCCTGATGTTCGGCAGCGACTGGCCCGTGCTGGAACTCGCCGCCGGCTACGCGGACTGGGTTGGCATGGTGGAGGAACTTCTCGCGCCGCTGCCGGCCGAGGCGCAGACGGCGGTGATGGGGCGCACGGCGATGCGCGTGTACCGACTGCCGCGCTGAGGCGGGCGACGGCCTCCCGGCCGCCGCCATGCCATCACCGGCGCCGCAGCAGCGTCAGGATCAGCCCGCCCGCGACGGCGAGGGGCGCGCTGCGCTTGGCGACGCCCAGGAAGATCTCCTCGGCCGCGCCGGCCAGGGCCACGTCGCGCACGGCCCGCGCCTCGATCTCCGCCTGCGGCTCGCTGACGCGGGACGCGAGCAGCGCCAGCACCAGGGCCAGCACGACATCGACGCCGAGCACGATCGCCGCGCCGCCGATGGGGCCCACCCAGGCATGCGCGGCGTTGTAGCCGAGCACGTGGAACATGATGAAGGCCGTGAGGCCGAAGACCGCGGCGCCGGCATAGAAGCCGAGCTGGCTGACCTTCGCGCCGGCCTGGACCTTCAGGCGTCGGCTCTCCGCCTGAGCGGCCATGCCGACAAGGCGGAGCGCGCGCAGCATCGCCTCAGCGCCCCAGGAGGCGGCCGAGGACGAATCCCACGGCCGCTGCGATCAGGAGGGAGGACCCCGGACGCTCGCGGACGCGGTCCTGGACCTCGTCGTAGCCGCGCTGCGCCTTGTCAGCGACGGTGCCCGCATAGACCTCCGCCTTGTCGACGGCGCGGGAGAGCGACGTCGAGCGCTCGGCCAGCAGAGACTCTACCTTGCGGCGCAGCTCCTCGATCTGCGCGCGGGCGTCGTCGGCGGTGTCTGAAACGAACTGACGCGCCTCGCTCTGGCCGGACATGCGTGTTCTCCTCGAAGCCGTTGGGCGCAGTCGCAACGCGACCTGTGACACGCGGTTGCTCCTGCCTGCCTTCCCGCGCACCCGACCGTGGCATTCCCGCCAGGAATCCGGTCCGGGGCGGCGCGGTCTCAGGCGATCTTCGTGGCGCGGGGGGAAGCGCCAGGGTGCCGCGCCTCCGCGCGTTCGCGCAATGGGAAGCGCACGATCCACGATGTTCCCGGCCCCGGGCCGCGCGCGAGCCGGCCACCCAGTTGCCGCGCGAAGCCGTCGAGCAGCTGCAGTCCCAGCCCCAGCGAGGTGGGGGGCGTCGCCACGGGCAGGCCGATGCCGTCATCCGTCACGGTCAGGATCGCCTCCGCGCCCTCGCGGCGCATCGCCACCGTGACCGTGCCGGTGCGGTCGTCGGGGAAGGCATGGGCGACGGCATTGCCCACGGTCTCCGTCAGCAGAAGGGCGATGGAGACGGCCTGGTCGGTGGAGATGACGAGATCCTCCGCCTCGATCCGCAGCGCCAGCCGTTCGCCCGGCGCCTCCCCCTGGGAGCTGAACTGCTGCGCCGCCAGCTCGTCCAGGAAGGGACGCAGCGTGATCGATTCGAAGGATTGCTGCAGGTAGAGGTGCCGGTGCAGCGTGGCCAGCGCGCGCACCCTGTTGCGTGCCGCGCGGAACTCGTTCTGCGCCGCCGGATCGGCGATGCGGTTGCCCTGGAGGTTCAGCAGGGAGGAGACGACCTGGAGGTTGTTCTTCACCCGGTGATGGATCTCGGCCATCAGCGCGTCGCTATGGTCCAGCGCCGTGCGAAGCTCGCCCTCCCGCGCCTCCAGGGCGCGGACGACCTGGTCGAAGGCCTTCTCCAGCTCGATGACCTCGCGTGGCTCAGTGGTGGAGGGCGGGCGCTCGAACACCACGCCCGAACGCCAACGCTGGACCCGCTCGGCCAGCGACCGCAGCGGACGCACCATGGCGAGGTCCGCCCCGATGATGATGGCCGCCAGGCAGACGACGAGGAACGCCGCGAGCTCCGCGAGCCGTTGCAGGAGGACCGCCCAGGCTGCCTCCCGCACCGGCGCGTAGGGCATCCCCACCACCAGGTGCAGTTCCGACCCCAGGGCCGAGGCGGCGTAGGCCATGTCCTCGCCATTCACCGCCTGCCCCTGCACCACGCCCTCCCCGCGGATCGCCTTGCCGAGGCTCCGGGGGTCCGGGCGGCGGGCGGGCAGGGTTCCGCCCAGGGAGATGATGGTCGAGCGGCGATCGGTCAGCCAGGCCTGGACCCCGCCGGCCTGACGCGATGCGGCCGGCGCCAGGGATTCGACGATCAGCGTGCCGCCCAGGCTACGCCGCGGAAGCTGGGTTGCGTCCAGCGGCACCGCGAAGGGCAGCAGGGTCGGGCCCGTGGCGCCGCCCGTCAGGAAGAAACCCACGGCCAGCTCTCCCGCGACGAGAGGCCGTTGCCACTGCAACGATTCGGGAGGCGGGATCTGCACCTCGCCCGGCAGGCCCGAGCAGCGGCGCGTGCCGCCGACGTCGATGACCCAGAGATTCCCGTAGCGGCCGGGCTGCATGTCGAGGACGCGACGCAGGATCTCGGCGCAACCGTCGCCGTCTAGGCCGAGGACGGGCTGGGTCCGGGCCAGGGTACGCATGACGATATCGAGGTTTTCCAGCGCGCCCGCGACCTGGGTGGTCGCGACCTCACGCGCGGACAGCAACCGCTGCATGCCTTCGCGCAACGCGATGTCCCGGCTTTGCAGCGCGTTGCCGATCGCAATCACAAGAACGGGGATACCGGCCGCGAACAGCAGCGCGATCATCCGTCCGCGAATGCCACCGAGTGACCTCGCCATCCGCCTCGCGCGTTGCGCGAGGCCAGCTGGCTTCATGACTTGCTGCGATCCTGCTCGATCAGTCGAAGCAGTTCCTCGGGCACGGGCTCGCGGGCCACATCGTCATAGATGGCGTGGAGCCCGCGCTGGAGCCAAAGGTTGAAAGCAGCATCGGGCGCGCTTTTTGAAGCGCGCCCCCCGCCCGCTCCCGTGCCCTCGACCGGCATGGGACGTCCCCTCTTGTCTGGTTTGCCGTCCATCAAGCCGAAAGGGTTGCCCGGTCTCCCTCGTCGCCGGCGCGGCCGGCGGCACGCATCGTACGGGCAGAACGGGCCGCGGCGGAAGCCTCCTTGCGCTCGCGGGCTGCCTTGCGCGCACCGCTACGCTCCTCGCCCATCAGCCAACGCTGCAGGGTCTGCCGGGCGCGGAAGACGCGGCACTTGGCGGTGCCGACCGCGCAGTTCATCGCCTCGGCCACTTCCTCGTAGGACATGCCCTGCACGGTCACCATGACCAGCGCCGTGCGCTGCTCCTCGGGCAGCCGGGCCATGTGGATGCGCAGCTCGCGCATCACCAAGCTGTCCTCCTGCGCCCCCGGGCGGGCAAACGCCCCGCTCGGCACGTCGTCCAGGTCGACCGTCTCGCGGCGGCGGCGGATGTCGGAGATGAAGCGGTTGCGGAGGATGCGGAACATCCAGGCGCCGAAATTGGTGCCAGGGGTGAAGGACTCCTTCGCGGCCAGGGCGGAGGTGACGGCGGACTGGACCAGATCGTCGGCGTCGGCGCGGTTGCGGGTCAGCGCCAGCGCCTGGACGCGCAGCCGCGGCAGGGTGGAAGCCAGCAGCTTGTGGAAGTCGAAGCCCTCTTCGGCAGTGGCGGGACGATCGATCTGGGCCGTCTGAGTCACGTGGCGGGCTCCTGTGCCTGGGCCGGATGGTTCCGGCTTTCGGGGGATCAATGAACGACCCCGAAAAACCGTTGCCGCGGCCCTCGCCTTATATCGCATATCAGACATTCCATTATCGCATGTCTAGTCCACCGGGTCACTCTCCGGTGCGAAGCGCTCGGCCAGGGCCCGCCGGGCCCGGGAGACCCGCGCCTTCAGCGTGCCCTCCGCCACGCCGATGACCCGCGCGCCCTCCTCGTAGGAAAAGCCGAGCGCCCCGACGAGGACCAGCGCCTCCCGCTGCTCCACCGGCAGGACTGCCAGCGCGGCATCGAGGCCGGCCACCTCCATGCGGGCGTGCTGGCGTGCCTCCTCGCTCTCCTCCTGCCCCACGGCCTCCAGCACCCGCCGCTCGACCGCGAAGCGGCGCCGGCTCTCGTAGAAGACGTTGCGCAGGATGCGGAAGGCCCAGCCACGCAAGCTTGTTCCCGGTTCCCATTGCGATTCCGCCCGCAGTGCCCGAAGGAGCGCTTCCTGAACGAGGTCGTCGGCGGCGGCGGCATCCCGGGACAGGAACCGTCCGAAGGCACGCAGATCCGGGAGGAGCCGTGCCAGGCCGGCCCTGAAGTCTTCGTCCTGTTCCAATGGGCTTCCTCGCCGGGACAAGGGCGGCCATCCTGCTTCGGCTGCCCCTCTCCGGCCCTGTTCCGGTGGCCGGCGCGCGACCTGGGCGAAGCCGCCGTGTCGCACGCCGTTCTGACTTGGCTTCAACATGGTGGCCCGGCGCCTTCCGGCCCGCGCCGCAGGAGGACGTAGCACGATGAACGCTGTGACGCAGGGGGAGCTGGTGCGTACCCTCCCCTATGCGCGGCGCTATGCCAGGGCGCTGGCAGGCGGACAGGAACGCGGCGACCGGCTGGTGGCGGAGGCGCTGAAGGCGGGGCTGCCCCAGGTGCCGGGCCATCTGGCCCTCTACGCCGGAGTGACCGCGCAGGTCGCCGCGGCCGGGGACGACGCGGACTCCCCCATGACGATCCGCCAGCGCCAGCTCCTGCTGCTGACGGCGCTGGAGGATCTGACGCTGGGCGACGCCGCCCGGGTGGTGGGCCTGCCCGCCGAGGACGCCCGGCGGGAGCTGGAGGCCGCCCGCTCCGTGCTGAAGGCCACCGCCGCCACGGAGGTGCTGGTGATCGAGGACGAGCCCATCATCGCCATGGACATCCGCCAGTTGGTCGAGGGCTGCGGCCACCGCGTCGTCGGCATGGCCTCCGGCGAGTCCGAGGCGGTGGAACTGGCGCGCAGCCTGCGCCCCGGGCTCATCCTGGCGGACGTGAACCTCGGCCCCGGCGGCGACGGCATCTCGGCGGTGGAGCGGATCCTGCGCGAGCAGAGCATCCCCGTCATCTTCGTCACCGCCTATCCGGAGCGGCTGCTGACGGCGGAGCGGCTGGAGCCGGCCTTCATCATCAGCAAGCCCTTCGAGCCGATCGCCCTGGCCATCGCCACCTACCAGGCGGTCTCCGGCGGCATCCGGCTCGACTGAGCGGCGGGGCGGGTGCGCCCGCCGACGCAACCCCGCCCTGCCGGCCTCCGTTGCCGGCGGGCGGGGGCGGCCGCCCCCGGGCGCAACCGGGAAGGGCAATGCGATGGCGCAGCAGGGGGACGGGGACTGGAGCCGGGTCGAAGGCAACTGGTCCGGCATGAGCGGCAAAGTGCGCGAGGAATGGGGCAACCTGACCGAGCAGGAGGTCGCCGGCATCAAGGGTGACCGGACCGCCCTGCTCTCCCTCATCCGGGAGCGCTACGGCTTCGGCGAGGAGGAGGCGGAGCGCCGCCTGCGGGACTGGGAGCACCGGCTCGGCGGCTGACGGCGACGCCAGGTGGTGCACGGGCGCCACGCCGATCCGACCGGTATGCAACAGATTGCCGGACCGGCGGCAACCGCCCGAATGGAAGCGACGTTGAGCGGCAGCAACAGACCGGAGAAAGGGACCCATGCTATACTGGACAGTCATTTTCCTCATCATCGCCCTGGTGGCCGGCGTCCTCGGCTTCGGCGGCGTGTCCTCGGCGGCCAGCGGCATCGCCAAGGTCCTGTTCGTCATCTTCCTGGTGCTGTTCCTCGTCTCCCTGGTCATGGGCCGAGGCTGGGTCTGACCTGAGCGATGCGCGGGGGGGTATTCGCAGCCGGAGTTGCCCTGATGCTGGTGCTGTCCTGCACCGCCATGGGGCAGCCCGCATCGCCTCCCGCGCCACAGCGCGGCACCGGTGGCGGTTCCACCAATGGCAGCCCCGGTGCCGGCGATTTCAGCAGGCTCTGGTTCGATCCGACCCAGCTCCCCGCCTTCACCGGCGTCGTGGAGCGTTACCTCATGGACCCGGAGGGGAAGATCGAGCGCCTGCTGTTCCGCGAGGGACCGCAGGTCATCCTGCCCCCGCCGGTGGGGGATGAGGTCGAGAAGGCCGTGGAGCCAGGGCGAAGCATCATCGTCTGGGGGATCCGGGCCCGCCGGGCTCCCGTCATCACCATGCTGGCCTGGGCGACCGACAGCAACGCGCAGCCGAACTTCGTGGAACGCCCCCGCTGGGGGATACCCGGCTTCAATGCCGGCTCGCAGACCATCGAGGTCTCGGGCGACGTGCAGGCCCCCCTCTACACGCCGCAGGGCGACCCGATGGGCGCGATCCTGCAGGACGGGATGGTGATCCGCCTGCCACCCGACGTCGCCGCCGCGATGGGTGGCCGGCTGTCGCCAGGCTCCAAGCTGGCAGCGTCCGGGCAGGGTACGGCGGGTCCGCTGGGCCGCTCCCTGGACGCCGACCGGATCGGGGATTCCCTTGCAACGCTGGGCCCCCTGCCCAGACCGGCGGAGAAGCGGCCGTGACCGTGCCACCCCGCGAGGCGCAGATCCAGACCAGCGCCCTGCGGGGGTTCCTCCGCATGGCAGGGGCGTATTTCCTCAAGGAGCGGAAGGCACAGGGGCTGGCGCTGGGGCTGCTGCTGCTGACGCTGCTGCAGATCGGCATCCAGATCCGCTTCAACCTCTGGGGCCGCGATTTCTTCAACGCGCTGGAAAGCCGCGACCGCAATGCCTTCATGTGGCAGATGGTCCTGTTCCTGGGCCTCGCCGCCGCATCGATGATCACCGCGGTCTACCAGCTCTACGTGAAGCAGCTCACCCAGCTGCGGTGGCGCGAATGGCTGACCATGCGGCTGCTGGGCGACTGGATGTCCGATGCACGGCACTACCAGTTGGAGAAGGCGGGCGGCGCCGACGTGAACCCCGACCAGCGCATCGCCGAGGATGCGCGCATCAGCACCGAGATGGCCGTGGACTTCGCCACCGGCCTGTTCAACGCGGCGGTGATGCTCTGCGCCTTCATCGGCATCCTGTGGACCATCTCCGGCTCGCTGAAGTTCACCGCCCTGGGCTACGACGTCGAGATCCCCGGCTACATGGTCTGGGCAGCGCTCCTCTATGCGATGATCGGCTCCGGCCTTACCTACTTCGTGGGGCGGCCGATGGTGGCCCTGAACTTCCGCCGGGCCTCGCGGGAGGCGGATTTCCGCTTCGGACTGGTCCGCGCCCGGGAGAGCAGCGAGGGGATCGCGCTGATCGGCGGCGAGGCCGATGAACGGCGCGGCCTCGCCGGGTTGCTGAGCCGGACGGCGGATGCGGTGCGGGATCTGATGCAGAGCCAGCGCCGGCTGATGTGGCTCACCAGCGCCTACGGGATGCTGACGGGGGTCTTCCCGACCGTTGTCGCCGCGCCCTCCTATTTCTCCGGCGCCATCACCCTGGGAGGGCTGATGCAGATTGGCTCCGCCTTCGGGTCGGTGCAGGCCTCGCTGAACTGGTTCGTGGACAACTTCCCCCGCCTCGCCGAATGGCGCAGCAGCGTGGAGCGCCTGCTGACCTTCCGCGAAGCGCTGCACCAGATGGATGCCATGGTGAAGGACCCCAAGCAGCCGACCCTCACCCGGGGGGTGGCGAAGCCCGGCGAGGGGGAGGAGAAGATCTCCTTCCGAGACGTGCAGGTCGCCTTCGCCAACGGCTCGGTGGTGATCGCCGAGGCCAGCGCCGAGATCCATGCCGGCGAGCGCGTGCTGATCAAGGGCGAGTCCGGCACGGGCAAGAGCACCCTCTTCCGGGCCTTCGCCGGGGTCTGGCCCTGGGGCAGCGGGGAGATCCGCATGCCGCCGCGCGAGGCCACCATGTTCATGCCCCAGCGCCCCTATCTTCCGCTCGGCTCGCTCCGCACGGCCCTCGCCTATCCGGCGGGGCCGGCCAGCCTCCCCGACGCCGTGGCGGTCGAGGCGCTGGAGACGGTCGGGCTGGAGCGGCTGGTCAGCCGGCTGGATGTCGAGGATCGCTGGGACCAGACGCTCAGCCTGGGCGAGCAGCAGCGGCTGGCCTTCGCCCGGCTGCTGATCCAGAAGCCGCGCTGGATCTTCATGGACGAGGCGACGGCCGCCCTGGACGAGCAGAACCAGGACGCGATGATGCGGCTCATCCTGGAACGCCTGCCGGGTTCGGCCCTGGTGTCGATCGGGCATCGGCCCGGCCTGGAAGCCTTCCACGACCGCACCCTGACCCTCGAGCGTGGGCCGGAGGGCGCGAAGCTCCAGATCCGCGAGCGGCGACCGGTGAAGCTGCGGCGCATCCGGGACCGCTTCAGCCGGCTGCGTCGCCGGCGCGCCGCGGCGGCATCGCCGGAACCGGAGCCGGTGCTGCCGCCCTGATCCCCGCGATGCCGCAGGGGGCCGGCGCCAGCGCCGGCCCCCGTGTCGCCTTCGCCGCGAGACCTCAGCGCGCCGGGGCGTCACCCCGCGGCGGCTGGCCACCCCGCTGCTGCGGACGCAGCTCCTCGCGGGTCAGGACGCCGTCGCCATTCCGGTCACGCGCGCGGAACATGGCCTCGGCGACGGGGCGGAACTCCGCCAGCGTCACGCGGCCGTCCCGGTCGGCGTCGATGGCGCGGAACATGGCTTCGCCGCGCTGCTCCATCCGTACCGGGATCGGCCGGTTGCCGCGCTGCTTCCGGGCGAAGTCGCGCAGCTCCTCCGGCGTCACGGCGCCGTCGCGGTTCGCATCCGCCTCGGCGAAGCGGGCAGAAGCGAGGGCCCAGGCCTCGTCCAGCGTCACCCGACCGTCATGGTTGGCGTCGGCCGCCTCGAACAGCCGGGCCGGGCCATGCGGGCGGCCAGCGGCGTCCGGGCGCGGCGCCGGCTGCGCCAGGGCCGGCAGGGCACCGGCGGTCAGCAGGGCCGCCAGGGCCAGGAGTGCGGGAGTCTTGGTGCGGGCGTTCATCGGGCATTCCTTGCGGGGTCGTGCGTGGCCTGCCGGATCTGGCGCCGGGCATGTAACGGCGCCACGCGGCGCGCGTGAGGAAGAGTGACGACCCGCTGCCCCACCCCCGCAGGCCACCGAAAGCCTGCGGGGGGTGGCTAGATTCAGCCGCGCTTCGGCGCGCCCTCGCCCAGATCCCACCACATGCCGGCAAAGGCCGCGATGCCCTCGCGCAGCGGCTCCGGCAGGGCATGCTCGTCCGGCCCGTGCTGCTGGCAGCCGTTGTAGCTGTGCGGCACCCAGACCAGCGGCACGCCCAGCGCATCCACGAAGACGTCGCCCGGCAGCCCGCCGCTGGCATTCGGGATCACCTGCACCCGCTTGCCCAGGCTGCGCTCCATGCTCTCCCGCGCCCAGACCACCCAGGGGTCCGCGGGATCGGTGCGGCTGGCGTTCATGCGGATGCCCGCATTCTCGATCGCCACCTCGGGGAAGCCGGCCGCGTCCAGGTGCCGGCGCAGGCTGGGGGCGAAGCTGAGCGGATCGGTATCGACCGTGTAGCGGATCTGGCAATGCGCCCGGGCATCCGGCGCCACCGCGTTCACGGGGTTCTCCGGCCGGCCCGAGATCATCGCCAGCACGATGAACGAGTTCCAGCCGTAGATCTTCTCGGCCGAGCTGAGGCCGGGCTCGCCCCACCCCTCGTCGATCGTCGCCGCGGCACCGCCGCCGCCCACCGGGCAGCCCTCCAGCACCTGCTTCACGCTGGCCGGCACGCCATCCGGCGGCAGCCAGTCGCGGACCAGGATCTTCCCGTTGCGGTCCACGATGCTGGCCAGCGCGTGGGCCAGGATGATCGCGGGGTCCTTGGTCAGCCCGCCCCAATGCCCCGAATGCACGCCCCCGGGGCGCAGCCGCACGGCCAGGTCGAAATGCACCGTCCCGCGCGTGCCGGTGGCGATGGTGGGCAGCTCCGGCTCCACGCGCGGCCCGTCGGAGGCGATCAGCACGTCCGCCGCCAGCATCGCCTTGTTGGCCTCGACGAACTCGCGCAGCCCGGCCGAGCCGCGCTCCTCCGCGGTCTCGATCAGCACGGTGACGTTGAAGCCCAGCCGGCCGCCACGCGCATCCAGCACCGCCTCCAGCGCCGCGATGTCCAGCGCGTGCTGCCCCTTGTTGTCCACCGTGCCACGCCCGTACCAGCGGCCCTCCCGCTCGGTGAGCGTCCAGGGCTTCAGCCCCTCGCTCCACTGCTCGTCCAGGCCGCGAACCGTATCGCCGTGACCATAGACCAGCACCGTGGGCAGGGCCGGGTCCTCGACCCGCGTCCCGGTCAGGATCGGGCCGACCCCGGCGACGGGGTTGTCGTGCACGGTGACCGCGAAGCCCAGCCGCTCCAGCCAGGGCTTCAGCCCCTCCTCCAGGTAGCGGCGGCAGTCCTCGCCGTGGGCGGGGTCCTGCGAGGTCGACGGATAGGCGACCAGCGCCGCCAGCCGGTCGCGGAACTCCGCGTCGAACAGCGCCCGTGCCCGCGCCAGCGCGCCCTCGCGGCCGGCTCCCGCCATTCCGTCCATCGCCCGTCTCCTTCGTTGGCCGGTCGCAAACTGCGACGGAGCATCCGGAATGAAAAGCCGCTCCCGGCAGGTCCCCGGCGGGCGGGGCCCACGCGGCCGGCCCGGCCATCCTGCACACGCGGATGTGTGGTGCATTGCCCTGCTTCCGCGGAAGCCCGCGGCTCCGCTCCCCCGCTGGCTTCGCTATCACCGGCGGACCATCCGGAGGTCTTCGTTGCAGCGACGCGATGTCCTGGCCACCCTGGCCATCCCCGCCCTGCTGGCCACGCGGGGCGCCGCCGCCCAGGACGGGCAGCCCTTCGCCCCGCAGGACGTGCGGGCGATCGCGCGCGAGCTGGCGCAGAAGCCGTTTCAGGCGCCCGATACGCGGCTGCCCGGGCCGCTGGCCAATCTCAGCTACGACCGCTACCGGATGATCCGCTTCGATCCGCAGAAGGCGTTGTGGAAGGGCGACAACCTGCCCTTCCAGATGCAGCTCTTCCATCGCGGCTTCCTCTATGCCGCGCGGGTCGATCTCTACGAGGTGGCCGACGGCCGCTCGCGCCCCATCCCCTACAGCCCGGACCTCTTCGACTTCGGGCCCGTCGAGCGGCCCGCGCCCGATGCAAATCTGGGCTTCGCCGGCTTCCGCCTGCATGCCCCGCTGAACCGCCCGGACTATTTCGACGAGGTCGCGGCCTTCCTCGGCGCCAGCTACTTCCGCGCGGTGGGGCGACACCTGGGCTATGGGCTCTCGGCCCGCGGCCTCGCCATCAAGACCGCCGATCCGGGGGGCGAGGAGTTCCCCTTCTTCCGCGCCTTCTGGATCGAGCGGCCGCGCCCCGGCGTGAACGCGATCGTCGTCCACGCCCTGCTGGACAGCCCGAGCGCCGCCGCCTCCTACCGCTTCACCATCCGCCCCGGGGACGACACGGTCTTCGACGTGGAGGCGACGGTCTTCCCGCGCGCCGACCTCGCCGCCGCCGGCATCGCGCCCCTGACCAGCATGTTCTGGTTCGCCCCCAACGACCGGGCCGGCGTCGACGACTTCCGCCCGGCGGTGCATGATTCGGACGGGCTGCTGCTGGCCTCCGGGCGCGGCGAGCAGCTCTGGCGGCCGCTGCACAATCCGCGCGACCTCCAGGTGACGGTGCTGGCGGATGCCAATCCGCGCGGCTTCGGCCTGGTGCAGCGGCGCCGCGACTTCGATTCCTATCAGGACCTCGAGGCCCGCTACGAACGGCGGCCGAGCCTCTGGATCGAGCCGATCGGCGACTGGGGCGAGGGCGCGGTGCAACTCGTCGAGATCCCGACCGGCGGAGAGATCCACGACAACATCGTCGCCTTCTGGCGCCCCAAGGACCCGCTGCGCGCGAAGGGGGAGTACGGCTACGTCTACCGCATGCACTGGCTGCCGCTGCCGCAGGGCAACCCGGCGCTGGCCACCTTCGTCAGCACGCGCGCCGGCGCCGCCGGGTCGAACGGCCTGATCTTCGTCCTCGACGCGGTGGGCGGCCGGCTGAAGGACCTGCCGGCCGAAGCCAGGCCGAAGCTCGATGTCTCCGCCGGGCCGGGCCGCATCCAGAACCCCGTCGCGCAGCGCAACCCGGAGACGGGCGGCTGGCGCATCAGCTTCGAGCTTCTCCCCGGCAATGCGCCGCTGGCGGAGCTGCGGGCGGTGCTGTCGGACGAGCAGGGCCCGCTGACGGAAAGCTGGATCTACCGTTGGACGCGCTGACGCCCGATCCCTGGCGTGCCATGCCCCCGGCGCTGCCGCCCGAGGCGCCGCTCGCCATGCCGGTGCAGTCCCTGCGCCGGCGGCCGGAGCAGCGGCAGCCGGTGCGCCCCTCGCAGCCGCGCGGCCTGTTCTGGCGCCGCCTGCTTGTGATCGGCAGTGCCGTGGCGCTGACCGGCTTCGGCGGGTGGGAGATGTACCGGGTGCTGGACCTGGACCGCCCCACCCCGTTCGAGCTGGCCTTCTTCCTGCTGTTCCTCCCCCTCTTCGCCTGGATCGCGCTCTCCTTCACCAGTGCGCTGGCGGGCTTCCTGGTGGTGCTGCGCGGCGGCGAGCGGAGGCTGGGGATCGACCCGGCGGGCCCGCTGCCGGAGCTTTCCACCCGCACAGCGCTGCTGATGCCCGTCTACAATGAATCGCCCGAGCGGGTGATGGCCGGCCTCCAGGCGATCCAGGAATCCCTGGCCGCGCGGGGTGCCGGCGCGTGGTTCGACACCTTCATCCTCAGCGACACCACCGATGCCGATGCCTGGATCGCCGAGGAAGCGGCCTTCCTCGGCCTGCGCGAGCGGGTCGCGGCCGGGGGCGGCGATGCGTCGCGCCTCTTCTACCGCCGCCGCCCGAAGAACACGGAGCGCAAGTCCGGCAACATCGCCGAATGGGTCAGCCGCTTCGGCGGCGCCTATCCGCAGATGCTGGTGCTGGACGCGGACAGCGTGATGGAGGGCGACACCATCATCCGCCTGGCCGCGGCCATGGAGCGGCACCCGGATGTCGGGCTGATCCAGAGCCTGCCGCTGATCGTCAACGGTTCCACCCTCTTCGCCCGGATGCAGCAGTTCGCCGGCCGGGTCTATGGCCCGCTCATCGCCCAGGGCATCGCCTGGTGGCACGGGGCGGAGGGCAACTACTGGGGGCACAACGCGGTCATCCGCACCCGCGCCTTCGCCGAGCAGGCCGGCCTGCCGGCGCTGCGCGGCCCGAAGCCCTTCGGCGGCCACATCCTGAGCCACGACTTCGTGGAGGCCGCCCTGCTCCGGCGCGGCGGCTGGGCGGTGCACATGGTGCCCGCCCTGGCCGGCAGCTACGAGGAGAGTCCGCCCTCCCTGACCGACCTCGCCCTGCGCGACCGGCGCTGGTGCCAGGGCAACCTCCAGCACATGGCCGTGCTGCCGGCCAGGGGATTGCACTGGGTCAGCCGGCTGCACCTGCTGACCGGCATCGGCTCCTACATCACGGCGCCGCTCTGGCTGCTCTTCCTGGTGGTCGGCGTGCTGATCGCGCTGCAGTCGCGCTTCATCCGGCCGAGCTACTTCCCCCAGGGCTACAGCCTCTTCCCCGACTGGCCCACCGTCGACCCGGTGCGCGCCATGTGGGTCTTCATCGGCTCCATGGCCCTGCTGCTGCTGCCGAAGCTGCTGGCCTGGTTCGCCCTGTGCCTGCGCCCGCGCGACCGGCGCGGCAGCGGCGGGGCGGGCCGCGCGCTGCTCAGCCTGCTGCTGGAATCGGTGATCGCCGGGCTGCTGGCGCCGGTGACGATGCTGACCCAGTCGCTGGACGTGGTGTCCATCCTGCTGGGCCGCGATTCCGGCTGGCAGGCGCAGCGGCGCGACGACGGCTCCCTGTCCTGGCGCGAGGTGGTGCGGCTCTATGGCTGGCACACGGGCTTCGGCGTGCTCTTCGGCATCGTCGCCTGGCTCGTCTCGCCCTGGCTGGCCCTGTGGATGTCGCCGGTGATCCTGGGGCTGGCGCTGGCGATCCCGCTTGCCGCCCTGACCGCCCGACGCGACCTCGGGCTGGGTCTCCGGCGCCTCGGGCTGCTGCTGATCCCGGAGGAGAGCGAGCCGCCGAGGGTCCTGGCCCGCGCCAACGCCCTGCTGCGGGAGCTGCGCGCGGCGCCACCCGCCCCGGCGGAGGCCGTCGCGCGTCTCGTGGCCGATCCCGTGCTGCTGGAGGCGCATCGCCGCATGCTGCCCCCGCCGCGGCGCCCGCGGGTCGACCCGATCGACCCCGTGCTGCTGGTCGGCCTGCTGCGGGTGGAGGAGGCGGCGACGCTGGAGGAGGCGCTGTCCGCCCTCAACCGGGCGGAAAAGGCGGCGGTCCTCGGGAATGCCGGCGGTCTGGACCGGCTGGTCGCACTCTCCGGGGGGCCGAAGGGCCGGGACCGTGCCGCGGCATGACGGCCGGAGCCGCGCCGGCGCCCCCGTCCCACCGGAGGCTGCCAGGCAAGGATCGGCGATGCGCGTGATGGTGCTGGTGAAGGCAATGATGGAGAACGAGGCCGGGGAGCTGCCCTCGGCGAAGGGAAAGCGTGTTGCCTTCGACCGCGTGGGGCGCACCGTGCGGGATGGTCCCTTCCCCGCGACCAGCGAGCTCGTGGCCGGCTTCTGGCTCTGGCAGGTCCAGGACATGGACGAGGCGGTGGCCTGGGTGAGACGGGGCCCCAACCCCATGCCCGGCCCCAGCGAGATCGAGATCCGCCCGATCTTCGAGGCGCGCGATTTCGGCGACGCCCTGACGCCGGAGATGGCGGAGCGCGAGGAAAGGCCGCGCGCGGGAGGCTGATCGCCGCCGTCAGCGCGTCTGGGCTGGCGCGGAGGAGCCGCCGCCGCCCGCCACGCCCGCCGCAAAGAGTGCCGCTGCGGCGAGGGGTAGCAGGAGAAGCGCGCTCGGCGGCGTTTCGGCCTCCCGGGTTTCCGGCATCGGTGGCAGGCGCGGCGCCGCGGTGGCGGCCGGCTGCGTCGGCCGGGCGGCGAGGCGGGGCGGGGCGCTGCGTGGGGCGACGACGACGCCGGCTTCCGCAGGGACCACGACGGTCTGAAGACGCTGCGCCCGGGCAGGGAGGGCCAGGGAGGCGATCACCGCCAGGGCCAGGGCCCGGCCTGCCGGACCGCTCCATCGCTGCAGCATCGCCTCGACTCCCGCATGCCCTGGCGAGGATAGCGTGCGGAGAGAGAAAGTCGCTACCCTTCCGCAACCAGGGCGGGCGTCAGCGCGCGCCCAGCATCTGCCGGGCGATGATCACCCGCATGATCTCGTTGGTGCCTTCCAGGATGCGATGGACCCGCAGGTCGCGGACCAGTTTCTCGATCCCGTAATCCGACAGGTAGCCGTAGCCGCCGAGGAGCTGGAGCGCCTCGTCCGCCACCCGGAAGGCTGTGTCGGTCACGAAGCGCTTGGCCATGGCGCAGAAGGCGGTGGCGTCGGGCGCCTTCGCGTCCAGCTTGCCGCAGGCACGCCAGAGCAGCGCCCGGCAGGCCTCCAGCTCCGTCGCCATGTCCGCCAGCCGGAACTGCGTCGCCTGGAAATCGGCGACGGCCTTCCCGAAGGCCCGGCGCTCCCGCACGTAGTCCAGCGCCAGATCCAGCGCCCGCTGCGCCCCACCGATGGAGCAGGCGGAGATGTTCAGCCGCCCGCCGTCGAGCCCCGCCATGGCGTAGCGGAACCCCTTCCCCTCCTCGCCCAGCAGGGCGGCGGCCGGGATTCGGGCCTCCTCGAAGACCACCGTACGGGTGGGCTGCGCCTTCCAGCCCATCTTGCGCTCCTCCGCCCCGAAGGAGAGGCCGGGCGTGTCCTTCGGCACCAGCAGGGCGGAGATGCCGTCCGGCCCCTCCCCCCCGGTCCGCACCATGGTGAGGTAGAGGTCGGAGGTCCCTGCACCGGAGATGAACTGCTTCGCCCCATCGAGCACGAAGCCCGCATTGTCGCGCCGCGCCCGGGTCCGCAGCGCGGCGGCGTCGGAGCCGCAGCCGGGCTCGGTCAGCGCGTAGGAAGCGATGCGCTCCATGGTGACGAGCGAGGGCAGATGCTCCGCCCGCTGCGCGTCGCTGCCGAAGCGGTCGATCATCCAGGCGACCATGTTGTGGATCGACAGGAAGGCGGAGATGGTGGGGCAGCCGGTCGCCAGCGCCTCGAACACCACCGCCGCGTCCAGCCGGGTCAGCCCCGCGCCGCCGGATTCCTCGCGGACATAGAGGGCGGCCATGCCCAGCGCCGCGGCCTGGCGCATCTCCGCGACCGGGAAATGCCCTGTCTGGTCCCATTCCACGGCCTTCGGCGCCAGGACCTCGCGGGCGAAGTCCAGCGCCGTCTCGCGCAGGGCCCTCGTGTCCTCGGGCAGGTCGAAGGCCGCAGAAGCGGCAGGCGTGTCGAGCGGCATGGTTCCTGGTTCCTCCCTGGGCGCGCAGGCTGTCACGCTCCGGCCCCGGACGTCAGCCCGGGAAGCGCGCGAACTCCGGCAGCTCGTGCGCCGTCCGCATCCAGCCGATCCGCTCCGCCACCTGGATCTGCACCTGCGGCGGCAGGGCGCCCGGATCGTCCAGCGTGCCGGTCTGCACGTCGATCATGCCGGGCAGCATCGCCTCGTTCACGTAGAACAAGCTGGTGCCGCAACCAGCGCAGAAGTGCCGTCGCCCGTGCTCCGAGGAGGCATAGACCTTCGGCGTCCCCGTCACACGCAGACGCTCCGCCGGCAGCATGGCCCAGCCCACCACCGGCGCGCCGGCATGGCGCCGGCAGTCGCCGCAATGGCACAGCGCGTGGTGCAGGACCTCCGCCTCCGGCAACTCGTAGCGGATGGCGGCACAGTGGCATCGTCCGGTCAGCATCGGCGGTCTCCCGGCCCGCAGCCTATCAGGCCGCCAGCCTTTCGCGAGCGGCCGGCGCGTCGAGCCGCGCCTCGGCCGCCGCGATCCGCTCCCGCGCCTGCGCCAGCCGCGCCGCCTTCACCGGGCCGAAGCCGCGGATGCCGCCCCAGGCCTCGACCCACTCCACCAGCGTGCCCTGCGTCGCGGGGGTCAGGCGCGGCAGCAGCGCCGTCAGCCGCACGCGGAACTCGCCGATCAGGGCGCGCTCCATCCGCCGCTCCTCCGTCCGCCCGAAGGGATCGAGCGCCGTGCCGCGCACCACCTTGCCGTGGCGCAGCCAGCCCATGGCACGCAGCATCCACGGCCCGAACTCCCGCTTGCGCGGCCGGCCGCTATCCGGGTCCTCGGCCGAGAGGAGCGGCGGGGCGAGGTGCAGCCGTTGCGCCTTCGTCCCCGTGAAGTGCCGCGCCAGCTCCGCCTGCCAGGCGGGATCGGCGTGCAGCCGGGCGACCTCGTACTCGTCCTTGTAGGCCATCAGCCGATGGAGCTGGACGGCCACCGCCCGGGTCAGCGATTCCTCGCCGGGCACCGCCGCCGCCTCGGCGGTACGGACCGTCGCGACGAAGCCGGCATAGTCCCGGGCATAACGCGCGTTCTGGTAGGCGGTCAGGTCCGCCCCCCGCCGCGCCAGCAGCGCGTCCAGCGTCTCCGGCACGCGGGGCCCGGCCATGGCGTCCTGGGGGTCCTCCAGCGCGGCGGCGCGGCCGAGGCCGAAGGCGGCCTGGTTGGCCTTCACCTGTGCCCCGTTCAGTTCCAACGCGCGCAGGATCGCCTCGGCCGGCAGCGGCACCAGCCCCCGCTGCCACGCCACGCCGAGGAGGAAGACGTTGAGGAAGATCGCATCCCCCAGCTCCGCCACCACCCGCTCCGCGCCCGGCAGGGCGATCACTTCGCGCGACGCCTCACGCAGGCTGGCGAGCATGCCGGCGCGGTCGTAGCGGGTGGCGCCGTCGCGGATGAAGGCGGCGGTGGGGGCGAGGTCCGCGTTCACCACCACGGCGCTGCGCGTCCGGCCGAGCAGCGGCCGGGCATTGCGCCCATGCGCGCCCACGAGGTCGGCGGCGATCACCAGATCGGCCTGCCCTGCCCCGATGCGCGGCCCCGCCAGGGTGGCGGGCGAGGCGCCGGCGCGGCCGATCCGCACCTGGCCGTAGACCCCGCCGCCCTTCTGGGCGAGGCCGAGCTGGTCCATCGAGCGCACCGGCCGCCCATCCAGATGCGCCGCCATGGCGAGGATGGCGGAGAGCGCCGTCACCCCCTGCCCGCCCACGCCCGCGATCAGCAGGTTGAAGCCGTCGGCAGGGGTCTCCGGCAGGGTCGCGTCCGGCAGCGCCGCCAGCTCCCTGGCCGCCGGGACGTGCTTCGCGGGCTCCGCCCCCTCCAGCGTGACGAAGGAGGGGCAGAAGCCCTTGAGGCAGGAATAGTCCTGGTTGCAGGCGCTCTGGTCGATCTGGCGCTTGCGGCCGAAGGCGGTCTCCACCGGCTCGACCGCGAGGCAGTTGGACTGGGTGGAGCAGTCGCCACAATCCTCGCAGACGCGCGGGTTGATGACGACGCGCTTCGCCGCGGCCGGCGCGGTGCCGCGCTTGCGGTGGCGGCGGCGCTCGGTGGCGCATTCCTGGTCGTAGATCAGGATGGTGACGCCCGGGACCTCGCGCAGCGCCTTCTGCACGGCGTCCAGCCGGTCGCGGGGCTCGAAGCCCACGCCCTTCGGCATCAGCGGGTCGCCCTGGTGGCGCGCGGGATCGTCCGAGACGACGACGATCCGCGCCACCCCCTCCGCCGCCATCTGCGCGGCGATGCGCGGCACGCTGGCCTCCGCATCCGGGGCCTGGCCGCCGGTCATGGCGACGGCGCCGTTCACCAGGATCTTGTAGGTGATGTTCACCCCGGCCGCGATCGCGGCGCGGATGGCGAGGCTGCCGGAATGGGCATAGGTGCCGTCGCCCAGGTTGGTGAAGACATGCGGCTCGGTGGTGAAGGGCTGCTGGCCGATCCATGGCGCGCCCTCGCCGCCCATCTGGGTGAAGCTCTCCGTCCCCCGGTCCATCCAGGTGACCATGTAGTGGCAGCCGATGCCCGCCATGCCGCGCGAGCCCTCGGGCAGCTTCGTGGAGGTGTTGTGCGGGCAGCCGGGGCAGAACCAGGGCTCGCGCAGGTGGAGAGGCTCCCGCGCGCCCTCGGCCAGGGCGTCCAGCTCCGCCAGCCGCGCCGCCATCCGCTCCGGCCAGTCGCCGCGCGGGACGCGGGCGGCGAGGGCCCGTGCCACCTGGGCAGCGTCCAGCTCCGTGAGGTCGGAGAGCAGCGGCCGGCCCGCCTCGTCGCGCTTGCCCAGGACACGGGGCCGCCGGTCCAGGGCATAGAGCGCCTCGCGCAACTGCGGCTCCAGCAGGGGGCGGCGGTCCTCGACCACCAGCACCTCCTGCAACCCTTCGGCGAAGTCGCGCGCCCCCGCCTCGTCCAGCGGCCAGGCGAGGCCGACCTTCCACAGCCGCAGGCCGAGCCGGCGGGCCTCCGCCTCGTCGATCCCGCAATCCAGCATGGCCTGCCGCAGCATCGCATAGGCCTTGCCGCGCGCGGCGATGCCGAAGCGGGCGCGGGGGGAATCCAGCACCAGACGGTTCAGCCCGTTCGCCCGCGCATAGGCCACCGCGGCCGGCAGCCGGTAGTGGCGCAGCCGCGCCTCCTGCAACAGCGGCGTGTCCTTCAGCCGGATGTGCAGACCGTCGGGCCCCTGGTCCACGCCCTCCGGGATGACGGGCGCCCAGGCGGCGGCGTCCACCTGCACGGTCGCGGAGGCGTCCATCGTGTCGGCCACGCACTTCATCCCCGCCCAGAGGCCGGAGAAGCGCGACATCCCGATGCCCTTCAGCCCGAACTCCAGCACCTCCTGCACGCCGGAGGGATCGAGGAAGGGAATTTCCAGATCGACGAAGGCGTGGTCGGAGGTGTTGGTGACCGTGGAGGATTTCGAGGACGGGTCGTCGCCGGACAGCATCAGCACGCCGGAGAGCGGCCCGACCCCGGCGGAATTGGCGTGGCGCAGGGCGTCGCCGGAGCGGTCCACCCCCGGCCCCTTGCCGTACCAGATGGCGAAGACCCCCTGGTGCTTCGCGCCGGGCAGGAGATGGACCTGCTGGCTGCCCCAGACGGCGGTGGCGGCCAGATCCTCGTTCAGCCCCGGCCGGACGACGACCTTCGCCTCCGCCAGCCGCGCTCCGAGCTTCGCCAGCTCCTTGTCGTAGGTGCCGAGCGGGCTGCCGCGATAGCCGCTGATGAAGCCCGCCGTATCCAGCCCGCGCGAAGAGTCCAGCTCCCGCTGCAACAGCGGCAGCCGGACCAGCGCCTGGACGCCGGTGATCAGCACCGGCTCGCCGGCCAGCTCCCAGCGGTCCTCGATGCTCGCCTGCGGGCGCTGAAGGCTTCCCATGGCCGCCGTCTCCGGAGTCTTCTATCTGATGCAGCATGTTGGCATGCGGGGCCGGGAAGTCTTCCTCGATTTCCCTTGTGCGCCGCCGAAAGCACGGAAGACCCTTCCGCGATGGACGCGATCGACAAGAAGATCCTCCGGGCGCTGGCCCGCCAGGGACGGCTGACCAATGCCGAGCTGGCGCAGGAGGTCGGCCTCTCCCCCTCCCCCTGCTGGACCCGGGTGAAGCGGCTGGAGCAGGCGGGGGTGATCCGGGGCTACGCCGCCCTGCTGGATGCGGCCGCGCTGGGCATGCCGGACACGGTCTTCCTGGAGGTGATGATGGAGAAGCACGACGACACGCTGCTGAAGCGCTTCGAGGACGCGGTGCGGGTGATGCCCGAGGTGCTGGAATGCCACCTCGTCACGGGGGAGTACGACTACATCCTCAAGCTCGCCGTCGGCGGCACGGCGGGGTACGAGGCGTTACTGCGCGAGAAGATCTACCGCCTGCCCGGCGTGCGGCACACCCGCTCCTCCTTCACCCTGCGCTGCCTGAAGGCGGAGCCTTCCCCATTGCCCTGAGGCGGAGCCGTCGCCTTTGCCCTGAGGGCGGAGCCTTCCCCCTTACGCTGACGGTGAAGCCCTCCTCCTCGCCCTGACGGCGGAGCCCCGGCCGCGGGGGCGCCCCGCGCGCAGCCCGGCCCTGCGTCACCCCCCGTTCGCGCCGCAGACCAGCGGGGCTATATCGCGGCACCATGGTTCGTCTCGTGCGCCTCCTCGCTGCGATGCTCGTCGTCCTGCTGGCCGCCGGCTGGGGCGTGGCATGGTTCGCGCGGGCCCCGAGCGAAAGCTGGGCGGCCGCCTTCACCCGCCTGGCGACCGGCGCCGGCGCCGCACCCCCCGCCGTGGGCGGCGTGACCCTGCCGGCCGGAGCCAGCCTCGGCGGGCCGTTCAGCATGACCGATCACACGGGCAAGGCGGTGACGGAGGCCGACTACCAGGGCAAGGCGCTCCTCGTCTTCTTCGGCTTCACCTTCTGCCCGGATGTGTGCCCGACCGAGCTGCAGACCATCGCCGCCACCATGGACCTGCTGGGTGTCCAGGCATCGCGGGTGCAGCCGCTCTTCGTCACCATCGACCCGGAACGCGACAAGCCGGCGCGCCTGGCCGACTACGTCGCCCTGTTCCACCCCTCGATCGTCGGGCTGACCGGCACGCCGCAGCAGGTCGCCGCCATGGCCCGTGCCTTTCGCGTCTACTACGCCAAGGTGACGCCTCCGGGCGCCGGCGACTACCTGATGGACCACTCCGCCTTCACCTACCTCCTCGGCCCCGACGGGCAGGTGCGGGGCCTCTTCCGCCCCGGCGTGCCACCCGAGGAACTTGCCGAGGCCGTGAAGCGCATCCTGGGATGAACATGCCGATGGACACCCTCCCCCCGCCGATGCAGCAGGTCGTGCCGCTGGCCGAGCGCCGCGACGCCATCTCCCTGCCCAAGGACCGCATCCGCATCCTGCTGCTCGAAGGCATCTCGGACAACGCGGTCGCGACGCTGCGCGCCGCGGGCTACGAGACCATCCGCCGCGAGCCCAAGGCACTGGACACCGCCGCGCTGAAGGAGGCGATCCAGGGCGTCCACCTGCTCGGCATCCGCTCCCGCACCCGCGTGACGCAGGAGGTGCTGGAGGCGGCCGACCGGCTGATCGCCATCGGCTGCTTCTGCATCGGCACCGACCAGGTGGACCTGCGCGCCGCGCGCCACCGCGGCATCCCTGTCTTCAACGCGCCCTTCTCCAACACCCGCTCCGTCGCGGAGCTGGTGATGGGCGAGATCGTCATGCTGCTGCGCGGCATCCCCGGCCGCTCCAACGCGGCCCATGTCGGCGTCTGGGACAAGTCCGCGGCCGGCGCGCACGAGGTGCGCGGCAAGACGCTGGGCATCGTCGGCTACGGCAACATCGGCACCCAGGTCAGCGTGCTGGCCGAGGCCTTCGGCATGCGCGTCATCTACTACGACGCGATCCCCAAGCTGCCGCACGGGAACGCCCAGAACGCCGGCAGCCTCGGCGCGCTGCTGGCCGAGAGCGACGTGGTGACGCTGCACGTCCCCGACACCGCTGCCACCGTCAACCTGATCGGCGCCGCCGAGCTGGCCACGATGAAGAAGGGCGCCGTGCTGATCAACAACAGCCGCGGCCGGGTGGTGGACCTCGACGCGCTGCGCGCCGCGCTGGAGTCCAACCGCGTCTCCGGCGCCGCGGTGGACGTGTTCCCGGAGGAGCCGGAGCGCAACGGCGATCCCTTCGTCACCCCGCTCCAGGGCCTGCGCAACGTCATCCTGACGCCGCATATCGGCGGCAGCACGGTCGAGGCGCAGGAGCGCATCGGCGAGGAGACGGCGAGCAAGCTCACCGGCTATTCCGACACCGGCGCGACGCTGGGCGCGGTGAACTTTCCGGAGGCGATCCTGCCCGCCCGCGCGCGCGGCACCCGCTTCATGCACGTGCATTCCAACATCGCGGGCATGCTGGCGGCGATCAACGACACCTTCGCCAAGCACCGGCTCAACATTTCCAGCCAGGTGCTGCAGACCGACCCGGAGGTCGGCTACGTCGTGGTGGATGCAGAGGAGGTGGCGGACCCGCAGGCCGTGCTGTCCGACCTCCGCGCCCTGCCCGGCACGATCCGCGCCCGGCTGCTGTACGAGCGCCGCTGACGGACGGCGGCCCCGGGGAAGGCGGCGCCTCCCCCGGGGCCGTGTTGGCCTCAGCCCGGGCTGCGGCCCGGCTGCTCGCGCAGGCGCAGCGGCACGAAGCGCTGGCCCTGCGCGTTCTCCACCAGCACCAGGGCGGTGGCGCGGTTCTGCTTGCGCAGGGTCTCCAGGCGCGCTTGCAGCTCCTGCGGGGTGTTCACCCGCTCCTGCTGGACTTCCACGATCACGTCGCCGGGGCGCAGGTCACGCTCCGCCCCCGCGCCGCCGGGCGCCACCTCGGTGATCACGACGCCCTTCGTCTCCTCGCGCAGGGAGAAGCGCTCGCGCGTCTCGCTGGTGATCGGCGCGACCTTCAGCCCCATGCCGGACAGCTCCACCACCTGGCTGCCGGGGCGGGCCTGGCCGGGATTGGTCGCCGCCTGCTGCACGTCGGCGGGAAGCTCCGCGACCGTGACGGTCACCGTCTCCTCCTTGCCGTCGCGCCAGACCACCACGGGGGCCTGGGTGCCGACCGCGGTCTCGGCCACGATGCGCGGCAGGTTGCGCATCTCCTTCACGTCCTGGTTGTTGAAGCGCAGGATCACGTCGCCGTTGCGGATGCCGCCCTTGGCCGCCGGCCCATCCTCCTGGGCACGGGCCACCAGGGCGCCGCGCGCGCCGCCCTTCAGGCCCAGGCTCTCGGCGATCTCGTCCGTCACCTGCTGGATGTTCACCCCCAGCCAGCCGCGGCGGACCTTACCGCCGTCGCGAAGCTGCGCGACGATGTTGCGCGCCAGGTTGGACGGGATGGAGAAGCCGATGCCGATCGACCCGCCGGACGGCGAGTAGATGGCGGTGTTGATGCCGATCACCTTGCCGTCGAGGTTGAACAGCGGCCCGCCGGAGTTGCCGCGGTTGATGGCGGCGTCCGTCTGGATGAAGTCGTCGTAGAGGCCCTGGCGGATGTCGCGGCCGCGCGCCGAGACGATGCCCGCCGTCACCGACCCGCCGAGGCCGAAGGGATTGCCGATCGCCAGCACCCAGTCGCCCACCTGGGCGGTGTCGCTGTCGCCGAAATCCACGGCCGTCAGGCTGTGGCCCGCCGTCGGGATCTTCAGCACCGCGATGTCGGTGCGCGGGTCGGTGCCCAGCAGCTCCGCCTTGATCGAGGTGTTGTCCTGCAGCACCACGTTGATCTCGTCGGCGCCGTCGATGACGTGGTTGTTGGTGACCACGATGCCGGCGGCGGCATCCACGACGAAGCCCGAGCCCAGGGACTGGGCCCGCCGCGGCTGCTGCGGCTGGTTCGGGCGGCCCGGCTGCTGACCGGGGCGGTTGCGCTCCAGGAAGTCGCGGAAGAACTCCTCGAAGGGGCTGCCCGGCGGGGCCTGGGGGACCTCCGGCGCATCGGGGCGGCCGGCGCGGGCCTGCAGGGTCGTCGTGGTCTGGATGTTCACGACGGCCGGCAGCAGTTGCCGCGCCAGGGGGGCGAAGGAGGTGGGGGCGTCACGCATCGGGGCCTGGGCAAGGACCGGCGCCGGCGAAACGGCCGCGAGGCAGGCCGCCAAGGCGGCCGTGGCGAGCAGGTGGGGACGCACGTGTGAGCTTTCCTGTTCGGAGACGTGGCCCAGATATGTAACGCGCCCGGGCGGGAGGGAAGCGGGACAAGCGTGACGAAGCACCACAGAAGCTGGCGGGCCTGTCACGTTCCGGGGACGGAGGGGCCGCGAACGGACCGGGCTGCCTCCCCGGGGCCGCCTAGCCCTGGGCGCGGCAGGCGAGCGGGGCCTGGCGGCCGACCGTCCAGGTCGCGTCGCCGCCCTTGCCGCGCAGCTCGTGGACCGCATCGGCATAGCGGATGCCGGAGCCGCTCACCTGCTGCGGCAGGGTGATGGGCGCGGCACCGGGCAGCGCGATCTCCACGTCGGACCGCGACGGCCTGAAGGTCGCGGTGAAGCGCAGCCCGCCCTCGCAGGCATAGGTGATGTCATTGTCATCGGCGGCCGTGGCCATGGGCGGGGGCAGCGCCCGCGGCGATGCCGTGGCGAGGGTGGCGAGCGAGGGGGAAACCTCCGCCCGGCCGCAGGCCGCCAGGACCAGGAGCAGGGCTGCCGGCAGCGCCGCCTGGCGCAGGCCGACCCGGCCAGGGAGGGAAAGGCGCGGGAGGCGGCGCATGATGTCGTTCCTTGGACGGGAAGGACCGGCGGGCGGGCGGGCGGGCCCTTCCCGATCCCGGCTGTCAGGCATGGGCGTGGGTCAGCAGGAAGGCGGCGCCGATGCCGAGCACGGCCGCCACCAGCCCGCCCAGCCGGAGGCGCTCCTCCGGCGTGGCGGCCAGGGTGGCGACGGCGCGCCGCATCAGGCCGGGGGCCACGGCATAGGCCAGGCCCTCCAGCGCCAGGGCGACGCCCAGCCCCGCCAGGAGCTGGGCGCCCGTCACGGCGCCTGGGCCGGCGGCGCGGGCGATGCCGCCGCGGGGGCCGGGGCGGATGCGCCCGGCGGCTCCGGCGCCGTGGTCACCAGATTGCCGGGGGCATGGCGGAAGTAGCGGAAGAAGTCGCTCTCCGGGCTCAGCACCAGCCGGTTGTCGCCCTCGGAGAAGGACTCCCGGTAGGCCTGCATGGTCCGCCAGAACTGGAAGAACTGCGGGTCGCGCTGGAAGGCGTCGGCGAAGATCGCGATCGACTCCTGCTCGCCCTGGCCGCGCAGGATGTCGGCCTGTGCCTGCGCCTCGGCCAGCAGCACGGTGCGCTCGCGGTCGGCGCCGGCGCGGACGCGGGCGCGGATCTCCTCGCCCTCGGCCCGGGCCTCGCGGGCGACGCGCTCGCGCTCGGACTGCATGCGCGACAGGATCGCCTGGGTGTTCTCCTCCGGCAGGTCGGCGCGGCGGAGGCGGACATCGGCGACCTCGATGCCGAAGCGCCGCGCCTCCTCGTTCACCTGCCGGCGGATCTCGTTCATGATCCGCAGCCGGTCGGCGGAGAGCACCGCGAGCAGCGGCTCGTTGCCCAGCACGCGGCGCAACGCCGAGGACACGATCGAGGAGAGCCGGCCGCGGATGCCGGCCTCCGCCGCGCCCACCGTCTGGTAGAACAGCAGCGGGTCGGTGATGCTGAACCGGGTGAAGGTGTCCACGATCAGCCGGCGCTGGTCGCCCAGGATCAGCTCCTCGCCGGGCGCCTCGAAGTCCAGCAGGCGGCGGTCGAAGGCGATGACGTTCTGGATCAGCGGGATCTTGGCGTGCAGCCCGGGCTCGCGGATCACGCGGATCGGCTCGCCGAACTGGGTGATCAGCACCTGCTGCGTCTGGTGGACGGTGAACAGGGTCGAGGCGACCAGGATCAGCGCGACCAGGGCGGCCGCGCCGAGGGCGATCAGGCGGTTCATCGGCCGCCTCCCGTCGGGACCTGGGGCCGCACGGCGGGCGGGGCCGGCGGGGTGGCCGGGCGCGACTGGGTGCTCGCCGCGGCCGCGGCGCGCGCGCCGTCCAGGTTCAGCAGCGGCACGATGCCGGACAGCCGGTCATCCACCACGATCTTCGGGTTGCGCCGCAGGATCTCCTCCATGGTCTCCAAGTACATGCGCCGCAGGGTCACGTCCTGCGCCGCCTGATAGGCGGAGAGCACCGAGACGAAGCGCTGCGCCTCGCCGCGGGCGCGGGCGATCTGGGATTCGCGCTGGCCCTGCGCCTCCTGGGTAAGGCGCTCGGCCTCGCCGCGGGCACGCGGGATGATGTCGTTGCGGTAGCTCTCCGCCTCGTTGCGGGCGCGCTCGCGGTCGGCCTGGGCGCGCTGCACGTCGCGGAAGGCGTCCACGACGGAAGGCGGCGGATCGACCTTCTGCATCTGCACCTGGGTGATCTCAACGCCCGCCTTGTACTGGTCCATGATCGCCTGGGTGCCGAGCCGGACGGCCTGCTCGATCTGGGCGCGGGCCTCGGTCAGGGCGGGCTGGATCGGGGTGCGGCCGATCACCTCACGCATCATGCTCTCGGCCGCGGACTTCACCGTGGGCTCGGGGTTGCGCGTGTTGAACAGGAACTCGCCGGCGTCGCGGATCCGCCAGAACACGGCGAAGTCGATGTCGATGATGTTCTCGTCGCCGGTGAGCATCATCGATTCCTCCAGCACGTCGCGCGACGGCGTCGGCCGCACGGCGGCGGTGCTGTCCACGGCGCTGCGGAAGCCGATGTCCACCCGGTTGATGCGGGTGACGCGCGGCGTCGTCACCGTCTCGATCGGCCAGGGCAGGTGGTAGTTCAGGCCGGGGCCGGTGGTGGCGCGGAAGGCGCCGAAGCGCATCACCACGCCCTGCTCGTCCGGTTCCACCCGGTAGATGCCGGAGGCCGCCCAGCCGGCGAGCAGCAGAACGCCGAGCAGCGCCAGCCCCTTGCCGCCGCCGCGTCGCGGCAGGTAGCGGCGTACCGCGTCCTGCGCCTGTCGGATCACGTCATCCAGATCGGGCCCACGACCGCCGAAGGGTCCGCCGTTGCCGCCCTGGGGCGGCTGGCCCCAAGGACCGCCGCCGCCGGAGGGGCGCTGATTGCCCCAGGGGCTGGGTCCGCCGTTGCTGTTCCACGGCATGAGCCGTCGCGTCTCCTCAGAGAAGTCTCACCGCTGGCCACTCCGCGCCGCTGGGTCAACCCCCTCCCGGGGAAGTTCCCCGTTCGGCCCGGCCTGATCGACCCGGACGGTCGGACCCTTGCCGGCTTGCCTGCCGGCGCGGCTTGCGCTGGAAAGGATGGCCCATATCACGACGTGGCGTGTGCGCGCCCATGTCGGGCACGGCGCGAAAGATTACAAGAGGTTCATCATGTCTGGCGATCTGAGGGAGGCGGTGCGGCAGGCCCTGGCCGCGGTGCGCGATCCCGCCACCGGCGCGGACGTGGTGTCCTCGGGCTGGGTTCAGGGGATGGTGGTGCGCGACGGGCTGGTGCAGCTGGCCCTGGAGGTGCCGCGCGAACGCGCCCGGTCGCTGGAGTCGGTCCGGGCCGCGGCGGAGAGGGCGGCGGCGGCCGTGCCGGGCGTGCTCTCCGCCACGGTGGTCCTGACCGCGCAGCGCCCCGCCCCCGCCGCCGACGCGCCGCGCGCCGTCCGCCCCGCCCCCGGGCAGGGGGCGATGCTGCTGCCGCAGGTCGGCGCGATCGTGGCCGTGGCGTCGGGCAAGGGCGGGGTCGGCAAGTCCACCACCGCCGTCAACCTGGCCGTGGCGCTCGCCGCCCGGGGCCTGCGGGTCGGCCTGCTGGACGCGGACATCTACGGCCCCTCGCTGCCGCAGATGCTGGGCACGCGGGACCGGCCCGTGACGGACGGCCAGCGCATCCGGCCCATCGAGGCCTGGGGGCTGAAGGCCATGTCCATCGGCTTCCTGGTGGACCAGGAGACGGCGATGATCTGGCGCGGCCCGATGGTGATGGGCGCGCTGGAGCAGATGATGGCCCAGGTCGAATGGGGTGCGCTGGACATCATGGTGGTGGACATGCCCCCCGGCACTGGCGACGCGCAGCTGACGATGAGCCAGCGCGTGCCGCTGCGCGGTGCCGTCATCGTCTCCACGCCGCAGGACGTGGCGCTGATCGACGCGCGGCGGGGGGTGAGGATGTTCGAGAAGGTCAACGTCCCCGTCCTCGGGATCGTCGAGAACATGTCCTACTTCTGCTGCCCCAACTGCAACCACCGGTCGGAGATCTTCGGCCATGGCGGCGCCCGCGCGGAGGCGGAGCGGCTGGGGATCGAGTTCCTCGGC
Organism: Roseomonas sp. OT10; assembly: GCF_020991085.1. Lineage (NCBI taxonomy): Bacteria > Pseudomonadati > Pseudomonadota > Alphaproteobacteria > Acetobacterales > Roseomonadaceae > Roseomonas > Roseomonas cutis. The sequence goes on along the minus strand of NZ_CP087719.1, from coordinate 1,758,084 downwards.
GAGCTGCCGCTTCGCCTGGCCATCCGCGAGCTGGCCGATGCCGGCACCCCCATCGTGCTCGCCCGGCCGGAGAGCGAGGAGGCCGCGGCCTACAGGGCCATGGCGGCCCGGCTGTGGGAGAAGGCCGCGGCGCCGGCCGCGGACGGGCCACGCATCGTGGAGGAGTGATCCCCTATGGTGGGACGCGGCCCAGGCGGCGGAGCCGGCCCCGCAGGCGCTGCCAGAGGCCGGGCGGAGCGGGCGGCACGTGCCGCCCGGCCTCCGCGACGATGAACGCGCAGGCCTCCTCCAGCGCCGTCACGACATAGCCGTCATGGCGCAGCTCGGCGGCCAGCGCATCGCCCTCCACGCGCGGCCCCAGCTCTCCGATGAGGCGCTCCGGCAGGTAGACGGGGGCGACCCCGCCTTCCACATGCCCCGCCACGCTCGGCGCCGGGTCGGCCAGGGTGATCTCGCGGTTGGAATGCGCGATGCCAGGCACGTCCGTGAACCAGCCGATCTTGTGCTGCACCGTCCCGTGGTGACAGACGTAGAAGTCGCAGCCTCGCGCCAGCGTCAGGGATTGCGAGATGCGCAGGCCGACTGCCTTCGTCACGCGGACCCGCCGGCGGCGGCGCAGCCCGGCCGCCACCGCATCCGCGACCGCCAGGTCCGCGGCGGCGATGGCGAGGTTCGAACGATCCCCGAGAGCCATCAGCCGGTCGTTGTCCTCGGCCAGCGAGTGGCCATCCAGGATGACCTCGCAGCCGGGATAGGCGGCGCCGAGCGCCTGGCAGAGGGCGGTCAGGAACTCGATCTGGTTGGCGGCCGTCCGGTTCCGGGTGCGGATGCTGATCCAGAAGCGCCAGCCGCGGGGATGGCGCGGCAGCGGCGCCGTCCCCGGCAGGGCGGCGACATGGCGGAACAGCCTCTCCCGCGCCCCCCGCGTGACGAGCGCGCCGCCGAGCGGGACGAAGAGCCGCCCCGGGGCGTTCAGCTCCTCCAGCGCGTGCTCGAAGCAGTGGGTCACCGTCCAGCCCTGGCAGTCCGCGAAGAGGCCGCGGATCGGGCCCAGCGGCTCATGCGTGACGACGAGGTCGAGCCGCCGGTCCCGCCATCCCTCCGCGGCGAGGCGGTCGAGGGCGCCGAGCTGGTTCCAGACGTGGTGCGCGAAGCTCGGGTCGCCGCTCACCACCGTCACGCGGGCCCCGTCGCCGGCGGGCGGGGCGTGGCCCATCGCGGCGAGGATGCGCTCGGCGCCCAGGACCTGCTCCGGCCTGGCGCCCCAGACCTCGTGCCCCAGGTTCAGGAACAGGCGGCGCGACGGGATGAAGACGCTGTTGACCGGGCATCCGTCGCCCAGCGAGCCGGCGCCGAGCCAGAGATCCGGCTCGCCATCGAACAGGTAGACGACGGACTTGTCGCGGAGCAGGACGGATTGCCGGGTCCGCACCGGCTCACCGGTCCAGGCCGACGGGACCTCGAAGAAGCCCTGGCCGATCAGGTCCCGCTGGAACCAGCGCCCCGTCCGCTCCGACGGCCGGGCCTGAAGCGCGTGAAGGTGCTCGATCAGCGGCAGCAGGAAGGGAATGCCCAGGCCCGCCAAGCCCTCCCGATCGAGCCGGGCGGGCGCGGCCTGGACCACGGTGACGCCGCCCTGGCCCGATCCCATCGTCGACACGCCGGCATCCCTCCCTCGGCGAGCGGCCGGGCAACACCCGGGCGCCCCGGATCGGGGCATCCCCCGCGCTGCCGTCCACGCCCCGGGCCGATCCCGTCGCGCTCTATCGCACGCGCCGCCTGTGATGACGATGTCGTGTCCCCGGATCGTGCGGCCGGTACGGGACGAGGTGCCTGGGCGGCCGGCCGCCGCCCCCCTATCCTCGGCGGGAAGGCGCCCGCAGCGGCTCCCGACAGGAGACATCCCGGATGATCACCCCCCGACGCCAGCTTCTGGCGGGAGCCGCCGTCCTGGCCCTGCCCCGCATCGGCCGGGCCCAGGCCCCCGCGCCCATCACCATGATCGTCCCCTATGCGGCGGGCGGCGGCACGGACATCGTCGGCCGCATCTTCGCGCAGGAGTTCTCGCAGACCCTCGGCCAGCAGGTGGTGGTGGACAACCGCGGCGGCGCGGCGGGCTATATCGGCTCCACCGCCGTGGCGCGGGCGCGGCCCGACGGCAGCACCCTGCTCTATGCGGTCAGCACGAACATTGTCGTCAACCCGCACCTGCAGCGCGGCGACAAGGTCGACCTCGCGACCGCCCTGGCGCCGATCGCGCAGGTCTCGTCCTACTCCTACGTCCTGGTCGTGGACCCGTCCCTCGGCGTCTCCACCGTCGCGGAGCTGGTGGCCCTGGCGAAGCGCAAGCGGCCGGGGGAGCTGACCTTCTCCTCCGGCGGCGTGGGCAGCAACAACCATCTGGCCGGCGTGCTCTTCTCCGAGGCGGCAGGGTTCGAGATGGACCACGTCTCCTACCGCGGCACGGCGCCCGCGCTGATGGACGTGGTGGCGCAGCGCGTCTCGATGAACTTCAGCTCGCCGCCGCCGGCGATCCCGCTGATCCAGGAGGGCAAGCTGAAGGCCCTCGCCGTCACCGGCCCGACCCGGATGACCGCCCTGCCCAACGTGCCCACCCTGGGCGAGGCGGGCATGCCCGGCATCGTCATCGCCGGCTGGCACGGCCTGCTCGCCCCCGCGCGCACCCCCGCCGAGACCCTGGACCGTTTCGAGGTGGCGGCGAAGAAGGCCGCAAGCACGCCGCTGTTCCGCGAGCGCCTGGCGCTGGAGGGGCTGGAGCCGGCGCCGGACCAGCCGCGCGCCGTCTTCGCCAAGGCCGTCACCGAGGAGAGCGCCTTCTGGGCGCGCAAGGTGAAGGAGCTGAACATCCAGCTGGAGTAGCGCGGCGGCGCGCCGCGGAGCCCGCCCGTGCCCGGGACCGCGGAGCGCCCGGGCCTGGCTTCCCGCCCTGGGCGGCGCCCCCTCCCGGCAGGGTGCCGCCCTTGCGCTACCGCGCCGCAGTGCCGTCCACCGCCTGGCGCAGCGCATCCTGCGCGATCTTCACCGTCACCCCGTTGACGTGCCGGCGCAGCAGGCGCGACAGCTTCGCGCCGTCCCGGGCCTCGATCGCCTCCATGATCCGCTCGTGCTCCTCCGCCGCCTGCCGCCAGTTGTCCGGGCTCTTGCGCGCGATGAAGCGGAAGGCGCGGATGCGGGTCAGGATCTGCTGGTAGAAGGCGTGCAGCGTCGCGTTCCCGGCCGCGACGAAGAGCAGGTCGTGGAACTCCCGGTTGCTGCGCAGATAGGCCGGCTCGTCGCCCCGCGCGTACTCCCCCATCATGCGATCGTGCACGGCGCGCAGCGCGGCGATCCGCGCCGCGTCCGCATGGCGGCACAGCATCTCCCCCGCCAAGCCCTCCAGCACCGCCATGATCGGGAAGAGCTCCTCGATCTCCTCCGGCGTCACCTGCGCGACCACCGCCCCGCGCCGTGGCAGGAGCTGGATCATCCCCTCCGCCGCCAGCACCTTCAGCGCCTCCCGCAGGGGCGTGCGGGACACGTCGAAGCGCTCGCAGAGCTGCGCCTCGGGGACCTTCCCGCCGGGGCGCAGCTCGCCCGACACGATCATCTCGCGGATGCCGCCCACCAGCATGTCGTGCAGGCTGTGGCGGGGGATCGGCGTGGCGACGGTCATGCGGGGGCGGGATTCCTCACCTCCCCAGGCATAGCCCCCCGGCGCTGGCGAGGGAACGCCGGCGTCCGGCAGGCCGGGGGAGGGCTTGCCGTCCATCACTCCAGCCGGATGTTCGCGGCCCGCGCCAGCGCGCCGAAGCGCTCCTGCTCGGCCCGGATCAGCTGCGCGGTGCTGGCCAGGGTGCCGCCGCCGGGCACGAAGCCCGCCTCGTTCATCCGGGTCTTCACCTGCGGATCGGCCAGCGCCTCGTTCAGCATCCCGGCCCAGCGCTCGGCGAGCGGGGCCGGCAGCCCGGCCGGGGCGAAGACGATGTAGCGCGTCACCACGTCGAATTCCGGCACGCCGGCCTCGATCAGCGTCGGCACGTCCGGCAGCCAGGGCACGCGCTGCGGCGTGGTCACGGCCAGCGCCCGCAAGGTGCCCTGGCGGACATGCGGCAGCACGGTCGGCAGGGTGTCGAAGTTCACGTCCACCTGACCGGCGATCAGGTCGCTGATCGCCTGGCCGCTGCCGCGATAGGGCACGTGGGTCATGCTGCCGCCGATGCCCTTGGCGAAGAACTCCGCCGCGAGGTGCTGCTGCGTGGCGACGCCGGAGGAGGCGTAGTTGATGGCGCCGGGCTTCGCCTTCACCATCGCGATGAAGCCCTGCACGTCGCGCGCCGGCGAGCTCGCGGGGACCGTCAGCACCTGCGGCGAGTAGCCGACATGCAGGATGGGCGTCTGGTCCTTCAGCACGTCGTAGGGCGGCGGGGTCATCAGCTGCGGCACGATGGCGTTGCTGGAGTTGGTGCCCACCCCGAAGGTGTAGCCATCCGGCCTGGCGCGCAGCACGGTGTTCACGGCGATGGTGCCGCTGCCGCCGGGGCGGTTCTCCACCGGCACCGGCTGGCCCAGGCTCTGCTGCAGGCGCTGGCCCAGCAGCCGCGCGATGGTGTCCGCCCCGCCGCCGGGGGCGAAGCCGACCATGATCGTCACGGCACGGCTGGGATAGCCGTCCTGCGCCCGGGCGGCGCGCGGCATCAATGCGGGCGCGCCGAACGCGCCCGCCGCCGCCAGCAGGGCGCGGCGCGGCAGGGCGCCCTGTCCGGCCGGGGCACCGGCGGCGGGGGGCATCGGCAGGGTCCTCGGGCGCATGGTTGTCTCCTCCTCGGACCGGCACGCTAGCGGGGCAACGGAGCGCCGTAAAGGGATTTTGCATTCAGAATGCATAACGTAAAACTCAATATTCCCTTGCCCCGTCGCCCGCTCCTGCCCTACCCATCCGCCGCCCCCGCCGCGGCCACCGGCGGCACCGAGGAGGAACCGCCACCATGCCCGACACCCTGCCCCCGCGCTCGGACGCCATCGCCCCCGATGCCCAGGCGACCCGGGCCCTGCCGCTGTCCGGCATCCGCGTGCTGGACGTGACCCAGGTGATGGCCGGCCCCTTCGCGGGCATGATGCTGGCCGACCTGGGCGCGGACGTGATCAAGGTCGAGCCGCCCGGCGGCGGCGACCAGACGCGCTCGGCCATGGGGTTCAAGATGAAGGGGCCCGACAGCATGGGCTTCCTCAACCTGAACCGGAACAAGCGCAGCATCGCCATCAACCTCAAGAGCGAGGCGGGCAAGGCCGTCTTCCTGAAGCTGGTCGAGACGGCGGACGTGCTGATCGAGAACTACCGCCCGGGGGTGATGAAGCGCCTCGGCCTCGGCTACGAGGACCTGCGGACGATCAACCCGCGGCTGATCTACGCCTCCATCTCCGGCTTCGGGCAGTCCGGCCCCTGGGCGATGCGCCCGGGCTTCGACCTGATGGCCCAGGCCATGTCGGGGGTGATGAGCGTCACCGGCCACCCCGGCTCGCCCCCGGTGAAGGCAGGGGTGCCGGTGGCCGACATCGGCTGCGCCCTGTTCACCCTCTACGCCGTGCTCAGCGCCTATATCGGCCGGCAGAAGAGCGGCGAGGGGCAGTATATCGACGCCGCGCTGTTCGACGCGGCGATGGCCTTCTCCATCTGGGACATCTCGGAATACTGGGGCACGGGGCGCATCCCGCAGCCGGTCGGCACCTCCAACCGCATGAGCGCGCCCTACCAGGCGGTGAAGGCATCGGACGGCTACTTCGTGATGGGCGCGCCCAGCCAGAAGCTGTGGCTGAAGCTGTGCGAGATGCTGGAACGGCCGGAGCTGACCACCGACCCGCGCTTCGTCGACATCCCCGCCCGCCTCGCCAACCGCGAGGTGCTGATCGAGGAGCTGGAGAAGACCTTCGCCACCAAGACCGCCGAGGAATGGGTGGAGACCATGCTCGCCGCCGGCCTGCCCGCCGGGCGCATGAACACCTACCCCGAGGCCTTCGAGAGCGAGCACGCGCAGCACCGCGCCATGCGCATGGAGGTGCCGCACCCGATCGAGGGCAGCGTCCCCAACATCGGCTTCCCGGTGAAGCTCTCCGCCACGCCGCAGCAGCTCCGCCGCCACGCGCCGCTGCTGGGCGAGCACACGGAGGACCTGCTCGCCGAGCTGGGCATCGACGCCAAGGCGGCGGAGACGCTGCGCCAGAACGGGGCCTTCGCGGCATGAGCGGCGCGCGCGACGAGGGCGCCGTCCGCTTCCGCGTGGAGGACGGCGTCGCCCACCTGACCTTCGACCGTCCGGCGGCGCGCAACGCCATGACCTGGACGATGTACCAGCAGCTCGGCGAGGCGGTCGGCCGGATCGACGCGGACAGCTCCATCCGCCTCGCGGTGCTGCGCGGCGCGGGCGGCCAGGCCTTCGTCGCCGGGACGGACATCGCCCAGTTCACCGAATTCGCCTCGGGCGAGGATGGCGTCGCCTACGAGCGCAGGATCGACACCTATGTGGAGGCGCTGGAGCGCCTCCGCGTGCCGACCGTCTGCGTGGTGGAGGGCTTCGCCATCGGCGGCGGCCTCGCCATCGCCAATGCCTGCGACCTGCGCGTCGCGACCCCGGGCGCGCGCTTCGGCGTGCCGATCGCGCGGACCCTGGGCAACTGCCTGTCGCCGGCCAACCTGCGCCGGCTCTCCGCGACGCTGGGCGTCAGCATGGTCCGCCGCATGCTGCTGCTGGCGGAGATGCCGACCGCCGAGACCCTGGCGCCGCTCGGCTACCTCGCCGCCATCGTGCCCCCGGAGAGCCTCGATGCCGAGCTCGGCAAGCTGACGGGGAAGCTGCTCGGCCACGCCCCGGTGACCATGGCGGTGACGCGGGAGATGCTGCGCCGCCTGGCGCACGATCCGCAGGAGCAGGCGGAGGATCTGATCCGGCAATGCTACGGCAGCGACGACTTCCGGCTCGGCGTGCGCGCCTTCCTGGACAAGGCGGCGCCCGCCTGGACGGGACGCTGAGCGCCCCCTCCCCCGCCGTCAGGCCGGCGCGCCGCTGCCGGTGAAGTCCGCGGCGGCGTGCAGCAGGCCGCGCAGCCCGTAGAGCAGCCCCGCCTCGTCCACCCGGAAGCGCGGCGAGTGGTTGGGCGGCGCGGTGCGCGGGTCGATGCCGGGGCCGATGATGCCGACGGTGAAGAAGAAGCCGGGCACCGCCTGGGCGAAGTAGGCGAAGTCCTCCGCGGCCAGCCCGGGTGCCGTCAGCCGCAGCTGGTCCGGACCGCAGACCCGGGCCAGGCTGGGCGCCATGCGCTCGGACAGGGTGGGATCGTTGCGGTTGCTGGGATAGCCGTTGGGCTCCCAGTGGACATCGGCGCGGGCGTCCATGCCGGCCGCCACACCCTCCGCCATCTCCTTCACCCGGCGCATCATGTAGCTGCGCCGCTCGTCCGAGTAGGTGCGCAGGGTGCCGTTCATCTCCGCCCGGTCGGGGATGATGTTGCTGCGGTTGCCGGCATGGAACTGCCCCACCGTCAGCACCGAGGGCTCGCCCACATCCACCTGCCGGCTCTGCAGGGTCTGGAGGGCGGAGACGATCTGCGCCCCCACCACGATCGGGTCCACGCCGGCCCAGGGCCGGGCGCCATGGGTCTGGCGGCCATGGACGGTGATGCGGAACTCGTCCGCGCTCGCCGCCGTCGCCCCCGGCCGCCAGCCCAGCGCCCCCACCGGCAGGCCGCTGGACAAATGCAGGCCGAACACGGCATCGGGCTTGAGGTCGGCGAAGGCGCCCTCCTCCAGCATGCGCCGGGCGCCGCCGATCTCGCCGCGCGGCAGGTTCTCCTCGGCCGGCTGGAACAGCAGGCGGATGGTGCCGCGGAGCTGGTCCCGGTGCTGCGCCAGGATCTCGGCCGCGGCCATCAGGATGGCGACGTGCCCGTCATGGCCGCAGGCGTGCATGACGCTCACCTCCTGCCCATCCCACTGCGCCTTCGCGCGGGAGGCGAAGGGCAGGTCCACCTCCTCCGCCACCGGCAGGGCGTCCATGTCCGCGCGCAGGGCCAGCACCGGGCCGGGCCCGGCCCCGCCGCGCAGCGTCGCGACGATGCCGGTGACGGCGACCTTCTCCCGCACCTCGTAGCCCAGCCGCCTCAGGTGCGCGGCGACGAGGCCGGAGGTGCGGACCTCCTGGTTGCCCAGCTCCGGGTTCTGGTGGATGTCGCGACGCCAGGCGATCATGCGCGGCTCGATCGCCGCCGCTGCCTGGTCCAGTGCCGCATGGAAGGGCCGGGCCGGGGCCGCCGCCACCGCGGCGCGGGCGGAGAGCGGCAACAGGGACGGCAGCACGCCGCAGGCGCAGGCGAGGGCGAGGAGCCCGCGGCGGGAGGGCGCGGCCTCCGGCAGCACCGTCTCGGCCTTCAGGGCGCGCCGCTGGGGGATCCGGACCATCACGTCCTCCTCTGCCTTCGGCCCGAGGCTAGCGGGGCGGCAGGGCCGCGAACAGCCGCCATGCCCCTCCGGCCCGCTCCATTCGCCCGGTCCCCCTTGCGCCCGGCGCCAGGACGGCATGGGCTGTGCTGGAACGCCTCCGGGGCCCACCCTGCGGCCGGCGGCGCCCCCTTGCAAGGGATCGGACTCGCGACATGACTCTGGCGATGGGTTGGGACGAATGGTGCGCCCATGATGCGACGGCGCTGGCGGCGCGCGTCCGGGCGGGCGAGCTGACCCCGGCCGAGCTGGCCGCCCAGGCCGCCGCCGGCGTCGCCCTGGTCAACCCCAGCCTGTCCGCCGTGGTCGAGCTCTTCGAGGATGTCGTCGCCGATCCGCTGCGCGACGGGATGAACCCGGGCGGGCCCTTCGCCGGCGTGCCCTATCTGCTGAAGGATCTCGGCCCCACCATGCGGGGCCGGCTGCAGGAGATGGGCTCGCGGCTGATGCGCGGGAACCGCGCGGCGGCCGATACCTGGCTGACCGGGCGCATCCGCGAGGCCGGGCTGAACATCATCGGGCGCACCACCACGCCGGAATTCGGCTGCTGCTCCTCCGCCGAGAACCCGGCCGTCTACGTCACCCGCAACCCCTGGAACCCCGGATACACCACCAACGGCTCCTCGGCCGGCAGCTCGGCCATGGTGGCGGCCGGGGTGGTGCCGATGGCGCATGCGACGGATGGCGGCGGTTCCATCCGCATCCCCGCGGGGGCCACGGGCGGGATCGGGCTGAAGCCGTCGCGCGGCGTCTTTTCCATCGCGCCGGGCGCCTCGGACCTGACCGGGCTGGTCTCCACCCAGGGCTGCATCACCCGCAGCGTGCGCGACATGGCGCTCTACGTGGATTCCTGCCGCGGCGGGGCGCCGGGTGAATTCATGCCCTACTGGATGCCGCCCGGACCCTATGCCGCGCTGGTCGCGCGCGACCCGTCGCCGCTGCGCATCGCCGTGTCGCACGAATGGGGCGATTACCACGCCGCGCCGCATTTCGTGGCGGAGCTGGAGCGGGTGGCGCACCTGCTGGAATCCCTGGGCCACCATGTCGAATGGGTGGTGCCGGAGATCGACTTCCGCGCCGCCTTCGCCGCGCAGACCACCTGCTACATCAGCAACTTCGCCCAGACGGTGAACAACCTGATCGGCGCCCTGGGGCTGGAGCGGCCGCCCGCCGACCTGGTCGAGCCGATGAACATCCGCATCTGGGAGGCGGGGCTGCACACCTCCTTCACCGAACGGGCGCGGATGCAGGCGGTGTTCAACGCCACAGCCCGCGCCTTCGGGACCTTCTTCGAGGCGTGGGACATCATCCTCACCCCCATCACCGCGAAGCCGACGCCCGTGATCGGGACCACGGAATACCTGACGATCAGCGACAACCCGGACGTCCTCGACTGGTTCGGCAACCTCTGGCGCAACTTCGCCTACACGCCGCTCGCCAACCTCTGCGGCATCCCCGGCATCTCCCTGCCGCTGGCCATGCAGGAGAGCGGCCTGCCGCTGGGCATCCAGGCCCTGGCCAGGCAGGCGGATGACGGGCGGCTGCTGCAGCTGGCGGCCCAGGTCGAACGCGCCATCGGCGGCGCCTGGAACCTCGGGCAGCGGCCGGGCATTCACGTCACGCGGGCCCCGACGGGCGATTGACAGCCCCCTGCCCCGCCGGGAAACTCCGCGCCGATGCCTGTGCTCCGCCCCATCGCCGACCGACGCCGACGCCCCGCCGCCCGCGGGCCTTTGGGCTTCGCGTCGGTGCGGACCGGGCGCATGGGGAGGGGGTATCGCCTCCCCTAAGACCCGTTCCCCCCGGCCGAAGTGCCACAGCCCCCGCGACCACCGTCGCGGGGGTTTTTGCGTTTCAGGAGTGTCGCCATGCCGACCGAGAGCGATCCGACCCTGCCCGTCCAGCGGCAGCTCGATGCCTACAATGCGCGCGACATCGAGGCCTTCATGGCCTGCTGGGCGGAGGATTGCGCGTATTACGGCTTCCCCGGGCAGCTCCTCGCACAGGGCGCGGCGGCGGTCCGCGCGCGCCATGTCGAACGCTTCCGCGAGCCCGACCTCCACGGCCGGCTGCTGCACCGCATGGCCGTGGGGAACCTAGTGACGGACCATGAGGTGGTGACCCGCAACCTCCCCGGGGGTCGCGCCGAGGTGGGGGTCATCGCCCTGTACGAGGTGATCGACGGCCGCATCGCCCGCGCCTGGTTCCGCATGGGCGAGGCGCGACCGCTGCCGGCCGGGCCATGAGCGGTTTCATCCTGCCCGCGCCGGCCCTGCTGGCCGGAACGCTTCTGGCGAGCTTCCTCGCGGGGCTCGCGCGCGGCTTCTCCGGCTTCGGCTCGGCGCTGATCTTCGTGCCCCTGGCCAGCGCCCTGCTCGGCCCGCGCCTCGCCGTGCCGCTGCTGATGCTGATCGACAACCTCTCCGCCCTGCCGATGGTCCCCGCGGCATGGCGGAACGCGGCCCGGCGGGAGGTCGCCCTGCTGGCGGCCGGGGCCATGGTGGGCACGCCGCTCGGCGTCCTGGCCCTGCTGCGGCTGGACCCGGTGGTGGTGCGCTGGGCGATGTGCCTGCTGGCCCTGGCGATGCTGGCCCTGCTGGTCTCCGGCTGGCGCTACCGGGGCCGGCCGGTGACGCCTCTGTCCCTCGCCGTCGGGGTGGTGGCGGGGATCTGCGGCGGCCTGGCGCAGATGAGCGGGCCGGCCGTCCTGGCCTACTGGCTCGGCGGCGCCGTCCCGGCGCACCGGATACGGTCCAACATCATCCTCTTCTTCGCCTTCACCAGCGTGGTGGGCGCCGCCACCTACCTGCTGAGCGGGCTGCTGACCCTGGAGGTGGTCGTCCTGAGCCTGCTGGCCGGCCCCGTCTTCGCCCTGGGCACATGGATGGGGGCCCGGCTCTTCGGCCTGGCGAGCGAGGCCACCTTCCGGCGCATCTGCCTCATCCTCATCGGCCTCGCCGCCCTGCTGGGTCTGCCGCTCTGGCAATAGCAGGGCCGCAGATGCGCCGAGTGCCGCGCCGCGGCCGGGCCGCGTCCACGGCTTCCGCCCGGCGCGGCGGGGGGCCTCGCTGCCTCAGCCTCCCGCCTTCAGCGGCGGCGTCTGCTGGTGCTGCACCACCCGCCACGCCTCATGAGCGAGGCGACGATAGGTCGAGGTGCAGTGCGCCTCATAGGGTGGCACCCCGTCCCGCTCCGCCCGTGCCTTGTAGGCGACGACGATCAGCCCTTCCTGCGGCCGGGCCACCTGCCGCTCCGTCAACGCGGCGCGGGCCCATCGCGGCGTGCCGGACACGGCCGCCACCGACTGCTCCCCGCTCATCACGTAGGGCGGCATGGGCAGGACCATCAGGCATTCCGGGTCGATGCACTCCCGGTAATGCGCCGCGTCGCCCGTCCACAGGCTTTCCTCGAAGCTCCAAACCCGCTCGTCTTCCATCCGCCGCTCCCGTCTCCTGAACGGGTGGGAAACGCGGGGGACGCGCCCGGGTGTTCCACCCCGCGAAAAGGTGTGCAGGCCGCGCCGCTACAGCGACGGCCAGCGCTGCGCCCAGGGATGCGCCCGCTCGAACTGCCGCGCCATCGCCACCAGCAGCCAGTCGGCGCCGAAGGGGGCGACGAGCTGGAAGCCGATCGGCAGCCCCTCCGGCGAGGGGTCGCAGGGGATGCTGATCCCCGGCAGCCCGGCGGCGTTGACGAAGCCGGTGAAGGCGCGGTGGTAGGGCTTGCCGAACTCCTCGGCCGTCCAGGGCAGCGCCCCGGCGCTGGGCGTCATGAGCAGGTCGTAGGAGCGGAAGAACACCGCCATCTGCGCGTAGATCTCGCGGAAGGCGGCCAGCGCCTCGATGTAGTCGGCGGCGGAGAGCGTCTCGCCCTTCTCGATCATCTCGACATAGATGTCGCCGACCTTGCCGCGCCACTCCTGGCCGCGCACCAGCCAGGCAAGGCCGGCGGCGCCGATGTTGGGCCAGTGCTTCTCGAAGAGCTGCGGGTCGAAGGGCGCCGGGCCTTCCTCGACGGTGTGGCCCAATGCGGCGAGGTCGCGCGCGGCCTTGGCGCAGGATTCCGCGACCGGCGCATCCACCTGGTAGTCCGCCATGCGCGGCATGTAGAGGATGCGCAGGCCCTTCGGCTCCGCCGGCTCCCCCTCGTCGGCGCGGAAGGAGAGCGAGGCGCGGTCCTCGTCCAGCGGCCCCTGGATGGCGGCCAGCGCCAGGGCCAGGTCGTCCACCGTGCGCGCGATGGGGCCGATGATCTCCGCATCGTGCAGGATGATCGGCAGCCCGTTGCGCCGCGCCACCCGGCCGGTGGTGGGCTTCAGCCCGAGGAGGCCGCAGTGGCAGGCCGGCCGCCGGATCGAGCCGCCGCCGTCGGTGCCCAGCGTCAGCGGCCCCATGCCGGAGGAGACCGCTGCCGCCCCGCCGCCGGTGGAGGCGCCGGCGGTCAGCCGCGGGTCGTAGGGGTTGCGCGTGGTGCCGAACAGCGGGGTGTGCACGTTGCCGCGCCCGAGCGTGAACTCCGACACGTTGGTCTTGCCCAGGATCACGGCACCCTGCGCCCGCAGCCGCGCCACCGGGGTCTCGTCCACCGGCGCGACGTAGTCCTTGTACAGCGCGCTGCCCCAGGCGCAGCGCAGCCCCTGCACGGGGATGTTGTCCTTGATGCTGACCGGCACGCCGTCCAGCCTGCCCAGCGGCTTGCCCTCGGCGTGGCGCGCATCGCTCTGCTCCGCCGCCACGCGCGCCCCGCCCTCGTCCAACTGGGCGAAGGCGTTCACCACCGGGTTGGCGACGGCGACGCGCGACAGCACCGCCTCCAGCGCCTCGCTCGGGCGCAGCGTGCCGTCGCGGAAGCGCGCGGCCAGGGTGGTGGCAGGAAGCTGCCAGATCTCGTCAGCCATGTGGGGCGTTCCTTGCTTGCTGGGCGTCAGGGCGCGGGAGTGACGAAGCGGGCCAGGGTCCACTCGTCGGCACGTGGGACATAGGCGAGGCCCGGGCGCGTCGCCCAGACGTTCACCTGGAACAGGATCGGCACGATGGCCTGGTCGGCCATCGCCGTCTCCGCCGCCTGCTCCAGCAGGGCGCGGCGCTGCGCCTCGTCCACCGTGCCCAGCGCGCGCTTCAGGATCGCATCGAATTCCGGGTTGGAATAGCGGCCGCGATTGGCCGCGCCCATCCCCGTCTCGCGGTCCGGCGTGGCGATCAGCGCGCGCAGCGAGGCGGAGGCCTCGCCCGTGTTCGCGCCGAAGCTCAGCAGCATGGAGGAGAAGGCGTAGTTCGGCGCCCCGCCCTGCGACAGCAGCACGGAGAAGGGCAGCGCCTCCGCCTTCGCCTCGATGCCCGCGCGGGTCAGCATCTGCGCCACCGCCTGCAGCAGCTTGTCGTCGTTCGGGAAGCGGTCGTTCGAGCCCTGGATGGCGAGGCGGAAGCCGTTGGGATAGCCCGCCTCGGCCAGCAGCGCCTTCGCGCCCCCGAGGTCGAAGGCATCCGGGCGCAGCCGCGGGCTGGCGCCGAAGAAGCCCTGGGCCAGCACGTCACCGGCCGGCACCGCCTCGCCCTCCATCAGCCGTTCGGCCAGGACGGGGCGGTTCAGCGCGCGCGATATGGCCTGGCGCACGCGGCGGTCGCGCAGCGGGTTGGCGGCGAGCGGCCGGCCCTCGCGGTCGCTCGCCTGCGGCGTCACCTCGCGATGCGTGTCGAAGGCGAGGAAGGCGACGCGGTTCGAGGTGGCGCGCCACAGGTGCGCGCCGGGGCGCTTCAGCACCGCCTCACGCTGGGAGACGGGCACCGCCTCGATCATGTCCACGTCGCCCGCGGCGAGCGCGGCGACGCGCGCGGAATCGTTGGGGATGATGCGCAGCGTCACCTTCTCCCAGGCCGGCGGGCCGCCCCAGTGGTCGGCGTTGCGGGTGAAGGACGCCTCCGCCCCCGGGGTGAAGGCCGCATAGCGGAACGGGCCGGTGCCGATCATCGCCTCGCCGCTGCGGAAGGCGTCGGACCCCGCCTTGCCGAAGCGCGCCGCGATGATGTCGATGGTGGAGAGATCCGTCGGCAGCAGCGGATAGGGCGCGCGCGTGGTGATCCGCAGCCGGTGCGGCCCGAGCGCTTCCACCGAGGCGATGGCGCGCACGAACTGCGCGAAGCTGCCCGGGCTGTTCTGCACGGCGGGAACGCGCGCCAAGCTCGCCACCACGTCCTCGGCGGTGAAGGGCTGGCCGTCGTGGAAGCGCACGCCCTCGCGCAGCACGAATTCCCAGACGGTGTCGGAGACGGTGGTCCAGGACAGCGCCAGGCCGGGCGTCAGGTTCTGCTTCTCGTCCTGGTGCACCAGCCGGTCGAAGACATGCGCCGCGATGGCATTGTTCGGCATCAGGTTGTGGAAATGCGGGTCGATCGAGGTCGGCGGCGACGAGGTGCCGATCATCAGGCTCTGCGCCCCGGCCGGCGTGCCGGCCGCAAGCAGCGCGGCAAGGGTCAGGGCGGTCGTCTTCCTGAGCACGGGTGGCCTCCGTCGGCGGTGGTGGCGGGCAGCAGGCCGCTGCCAGCGGTCACGGCCCCGCGGCATTCGCCAGGACGCATGCCGCGGGGCCATCGGCATTCAGCAGGAACGGCATTCAGCAGGAAGCATGCCGCACGCATCGCGTCGCGCACCATGGCAGCCATGCGCAAGGTCACCATGGACTTGACGACAGCCTGCACGCGCGGGATGCAGCGCCCAGGGAAGCGCGCCGGTCCTGTCTCGCGAAGGGCCCGATCATGATTCGGCAAGCCGCTTTCCTTCCACGCCGCGGTATGCTCGCCGCTGCCGCCACGCTTCTCGCTTGCCCCGCCCTGGCGCAGCCCAGGCTGCCGGGCAAGACCGTGCGCATCATCGTGCCCTTCGCGCCCGGCGGCATCAGCGACATCGTCGCGCGCATGATGGCCGATGCGCTGTCCGGCCCGCTGGGGCAGCCGGTGGTCGTGGAGAATCGCAGCGGGGCCGGCGGCAACATCGGGGCCGAGTACGTCGCGCGTTCCGCCCCCGACGGCGCCACGCTGCTCGCCGCCAGCCCCTCGGTGATGGCGATCGCCAAGCCGCTCTACCCGAAGCTGAACTACGATCCGGACACCGAGCTGGTGCCGGTCGGCATGATGGGCGCCCAGGCCAATGTCCTGCTCACCAGCCCCAGGGCGCTGACCGTGCCGACGCTGGAGGGGCTGGTGAAGGCGGCGAAGGAGCGCCCCGGCGCGGTCAATTTCGGCTCCAGCGGCGCCGGCTCGCTGGCGCACCTGACGGGGGTGCTCTTCGCCGCCGATGCGGGCATCGAGATGACGCACGTCCCCTATCGCGGCAGTCCACCCGCCGTGGCCGACCTCGTTTCGGGCCAGATCCAGATGCTGTTCGACGCGGTGACCACGGCGCTGCCGCTGGCCGAGGCGGGCTCCCTGCGCATGCTCGGCACCGCCACCGCCGCGCGCCAGCCCGCCATCCCCGCGGTGCCCAGCCTGGTGGAACTCGGCTACCAGCGCTCCGACGCGCCGAACTGGTTCTGCCTCTTCGCGCCCTCGGCCACGCCGCCCGCCACGCTGGCGATGCTGCGCGGGGCGGTGGAGGACATCGCCGCCTCGCCCGGCTGGGCGCAGCAGATGCAGGCGCGCAGCGCCACCACCCTGCCTTACTCCGGGGCGAGGCTGGATGAGTTCCTGGCGACCGAGCGTGCGCGCTGGGCCGAGACGGTCCGGCGCAGCGGGGCGACGGTGGAGTGACGCCGCCCCGACCGGCTTCGGCGAAGATGGCTGGGGAAAGACAACCTACGGCTGTATAGGCACCCCCGTCAGCCGAAGGTGACGGCGAAGCGGAGGCAAGACGCGATGGATCAATCCCCTGCCATCCCGGGGACCGGGCTGCCCCCTGCCGCACCTGCCGGGGAAGGGAGTGCCGGCTGGTCGTCGCTGTGGGCCTCCATCGCTCCGGCGGAGGCGGCAGCGATCGCCGGGGTGGTGCGAGACCGGCAGGAGGCCCTGGTCGGGGCCTTCTATACCACCCTGCTCCAGCATCCCGAGGCGCGGCACTTCCTCTCCGCCCGGGTCGTCGGCGAGCGGCTCGGCCGGGCCCTGGGGCAGTGGCTGCTGCGGCTTTTCTGCGACCCGGCGCCGGACGATGCGACCTTCGCGGCGGAGCAGGAGAGGATCGGCATGGCCCATGCCCGCATCCGCCTGCCGCTGCATCTGGTGATCCAGGGCGCCGCCATCCTCAAGGCCGGCATCGCGCAGGGGCTGGAGCAGACCGACCTCCCGCGTGGGGCGCTGTGCCGCGCGGTGGTGCATGTCCATGCGGCCATCGACCTGTCGATCGCGGCGATGAGCCGGAGCTTCGTCAACGATACCGCCCAGGGGGCACAGGTGGAGGAGGCCTTCCGGCTCTTCTCCCTGGGCCAGGACATCACCCTGGAGCGCGAGACGCAGCGCGCGGCGCTGATGGAATGGAGCCAGGCCGTGCTCTTCGGCCTGCACAGCACCCCCGACAGCCCCCTGCCCGCCATCGGGCGCTCGGAGTTCGGCCTCTGGCTGAACCACAAGGCGGAGTTCCTCTTCCGCGGCTCGCCGGTGCTGGAGCGGCTGCAGGGCAGCCTGGCCGGGATCGACGCCGACCTCCTGCCGCGGCTGGCGGCCGCGCGGGGCGACGGCACGGGGGAGCTCGGCCACGATTTGGAGGAGCTCCAGAACCGCATCGCCGAGATCAAGTACCTGCTCGCGGAGATGTTCCAGGGTGCGGCAGCCCTGGAGAGCGGGCGCGATCCCCTGACCCGCGCGCTCAACCGCCGCTTCCTGCCCACCCTGCTGGGGCGGGAGGTGGCCGCGGCGCTCCGTGGCGGCGGCACCCTCAGCGTGCTGATGATCGACGTCGACCACTTCAAGTCGGTCAACGACCGCTTCGGCCATCCCGGCGGCGACACGGTGCTCCAGGCCCTGGCCGAGACCATCCTGGAATGCTGCCGCAGCAGCGACGTCGTCTTCCGCTATGGCGGCGAGGAGTTCCTCGTGGTGCTGGTGGAGACCGACGCCGAGGCGGCCATGCGGGTCGCAGAACGCCTGCGCCTGCAGATGGCGGGCCGGAGCATCCGGCTGCCCGACGGGCAGGCGGCCCGGGTGACCCTGTCGATCGGCGTCGCGACCTTCGATGGCCACCCCGACCACGCCCGCCTCATCACCGCGGCGGACCAGGCATTGTACCGGGCGAAGCAGGGTGGCCGGAACCGGTCCGTCGCGGCCTGACGCCGCCGCGCCCCGCCGGACCGGCCTGGGTCCCCCGGGCCTCAGCCGGCCGCGAGCAGCGCGTCCGTCTCCGCCGCCCAGGGCATGGCCTGGGCGGCCCCGGGCCGGCCCACGGCCAGGGAGGCGGCCGCCGCCGCCCGGCGCATGGCCGCCGCCAGGGGCGCGCCGCGCGACAGGGCGGCGGCCAGCACGCCGCACCAGCAATCCCCGGCCCCGGTGGTATCGACCGCCGTGGCGGGGAAGATCGCCTGCCGCAGCGGCCCGCCCACCGTCGCCGCCTCGGCCCCCGCCTCGCCCAGGGTGACGGCCACGTCGATCCCCAGCGCCGCGTGCAGCGCCGCCGCCGCGGCGCCGCAGCCCAGCCGCTGCGCCAGCCACGCGGCCTCGTGCTCGTTGACGATCAGCAGGTCGAGCGCGCGCAGGGTCTCCGGCGGCAGGTCGCCAGGCGGCGCCAGGTTCAGCACCACCCGCGCCCCGCGCCGCCGCGCCCGGCCGATCAGCGCCGCCATCTCCGGCACCGGGACCTCCATCTGCAGCAGCAGCAGCGTGTCGGGGCCGAGCGCGGCCTCCTCCACCTGCGTCGCCCGCGCCAGGGCGTTGGCGCCCGGCGCCACGGCGATCTGGTTGCGCCCGTCGCGGTCGACGCAGATGCAGGCGGCGCCGGTCGGCGCCTCGACGACGGCGAGGCGGGCGAGGTCCACCCCGGACTCCCGCATCGCGCCACTGGCCACCCCGGCCAGCGCGTCCCGCCCGACCGCCCCGGCGAAGGCGGTGGTGGCGTCGTCGCGCGCGGCGGCCACGGCCTGGTTCGCCCCCTTGCCGCCGGGCAGGGCGCTCCAGGCCTCGCCCAGCACGGTGTGGCCGGGGGCGGGCAGGCTCGGGACGGGAAAGACCAGGTCGGCATTGGCCGAGCCGAAGACGAGGACGGAGCCCATGCGACCCTCTCAGGCGGTGGCGCGGCCGAGCGCGAACCCGGCCACGATGCAGGCGAGCAGCAGCGCGCCCAGGTCGCCGAACAGGGCCTGGGCGAGCGGCAGGCCGATGAACAGCCCGGCCAGGATGGCGAGGATGGCAACCGGCCGGCGCCACCAGGGCCGCGATGCGACGACGCGCG
The DNA here is from genome assembly GCF_020991085.1 of Roseomonas sp. OT10. NCBI lineage: Bacteria > Pseudomonadati > Pseudomonadota > Alphaproteobacteria > Acetobacterales > Roseomonadaceae > Roseomonas > Roseomonas cutis. The sequence goes on along the minus strand of NZ_CP087719.1, from coordinate 1,739,231 downwards.
CCGCGCCCCGCCCGCCGCGGCTGCCGCCCTTGCGCGCCGGCTTGCCGCCGGCCGGCCGTTTCGCCGTCGCGCCGCTCATCGAGTCCGGCTCACCCCGCCCCCTGCCGCGTCCGCCGAGTCATGCCAGGATGCCGGCGGCCGGGCCAGGGCCGGGCTTCAGGCCGGGCGGCCCAGCACCGCCATCAGCTCGCGCCATTCGCGCTTCGACAGGCCGGCGGCCGCGGCCGAGACGGGCTCGCCCGCCAGCATCCCGCGCACCACCCCCAGCATGCGGGCGGAGAGGGTGACGGCGCCCAGCCGGTAGTCGCGGAAGGCCTCGGCGGTCAGCGGCACCCAGGCGTCGAGGACGCGCAGCATCGCCTCGGCATAGACCCGGATCTCGTGCTGCGCGTGGCTGTCGGCGCGCAGCGAGAGGAAGCCCATCAGATTGTGCAGGTCGGTCTTCCAGTACCACTGGGTATAGGCGTTGAGCGTGAGGTTCATCCGCGCCAGCTCCCGCGCCAGCCCGGCGCGGCCGGCATCGAGCGCCTGGCCGGTGGCGTCCTCGTTCAGCATCTCGACGTAGTGGTCGTAGTTGCGCGTCGAATCCTCGCGCAGCAGGGCGAGCACGCGCGCCGCCTCCTCGCCCTCCAGCACCGCGCCGCGCCCCTGGCGGTTGTCGGCCGATTGCGCCGCCAGATGCTCCGGCGCGGGAATGTAGAACTCGCGGTCCATCACCGAGTAGCGCGCCGAGTACTCGTTCACGTTGGCGGTGCGGTGGCGGATCCATTGCCGCGCCACGAAGATCGGCAGCTTCACATGGAACTTGATCTCGCCCATCTCGAAGGGAGTCGAGTGCCGGTGCCGCATCAGGTAGCGGATCAGCCCGCGATCCTCGTTGGCCGCGCGCGTGCCGCGGCCGTAGGAGACGCGCGCCGCCTGCACCACGGCCGCGTCGTCGCCCATGTAGTCGATCACCCGCACGAAGCCGTGGTCCAGCACGGGGATCGGCTCGAACAGCATCTCCTCCAGCGCGGGCACGGTGGGGCGGCGGGTCTCGGCCCGGGCGGCGCGGGCCTCGGCCAGTTCCGCGCGCTGCTCTTCCGTGAAGTCCATCTGCCTAACCCCCGTCCTGGTCCCGCGCGGCGCCAGGCCCGGCACCGGTGCCGCCATGCGGATGGCGGGGTCCGGCGCGGCCGCGCGGGGGGCCGGCCCTTCTAGCGGAAGGAGGCCGCCCGGCCCGTGGCGCGCCGGTCACGCGGGCCCGGAAGGGTGGCTTATCCCCGGCTTCCACAGCCCGTCGCCGGCCAGCCCGGAGCATTGCGCGCCATCTGAAATCTGATATTGCAGATGCGCCGCCGCGCCCAGGCCGCCCGGCCCGGATGCGTGCAGGCCCAACCGTCCCGGAAGGAAACGCCCTTGCCACGCCTGCTCGCCGCGCTCGGATTCTGCCTCCTCGCCGCCCTCTCTCCAGCCGCCGCGCAGCTTCCCGACCGGCCGCTGCGCGTCATCGTCCCCTCCCCGCCCGGCGGCACCGGCGACATCGTGGCGCGGCTGCTGGCCGAGGCGGCGGCGCCGCACCTGCCGCGCGGCGCGGTGGTGGACAACCGCGCGGGGGCCAACGGCAATATCGGCATGGCGGAGGCCGCGCGCGGCGCCCCCGACGGCTCCGTCCTGGTGCAGTGCGCCTTCGGCCCCTGCGGCGCCAATCCGGCGCTCTACGCCCAGCCGGGCTACGAGCTGGACGCCTTCGTGCCGGTGATCCTGACCGGCGCCGTGCACAACGTGATGGTGACGCGGCGCGGCTTCCCGGCGCGGACCCTGCCGGAGGTGATCGCGCTGGTGAAGGCGAAGCCCGGCACCGTCACCTTCGCCTCCTCGGGCGTCGGCGCCTCCAACCACCTCGGCCCGGAGCTGCTGCGCACGCGCTTCGGGCTCGACTGGGTGCACGTGCCCTATCGCGGCAGCGGCCCCGCCATCACCGACCTCGTCGCCGGCACGGTGGACGTGTTCTTCGACAACATCCCCTCGATCCTTCCCCATATCCGCGCGGGCGCGGTGCAGCCTGTCGCCGTGCTCTCCGCGCAGCGCCTGCCGGAGCTGCCGGAGGTGCCGACCTTCGGCGAGTCCGGCGCGCCGGGCGTGGTGATCGACAGCTGGTTCGGCTTCCTCGCCCCGCCGCGCACCCCGGCCGCGGTGGCCGAGGCGCTGAACGCCGCCTTCAACCAGGCCCTGTCGCAGCCCGCCGTGCAGGAGCGGCTGCGCGCCGCCGGCGTGGAACCCCTCGGCGGCGGGACGGCGCGCATGGGCGAGCAGGTCCGCACCGAATCGGCCCGCTGGGCCGAGGTGGTGAAGGCCAACGGCATCCGGGCGGAGTGAGAGAGATGAGCCGCATCACCGCGCTGCGGACCATCCGCATCACCGAGCGCCCCAACCTCCTCTGGGTCGAGATCGACACCGACGAAGGGCTGACCGGGCTGGGCGAGACCTTCCGCGGCGCCGAGGCCAGCGAGGCGGTGCTGCACGAGCACGTCTTCCCCTGGCTGCTGGGCCGGGATTCGCGGCGGATCGAGGCGGTCTCGCGCCACCTCCTCACCCCCTATGTCGGCTTCGGCGCCGCCTCGGCCGAGGTGCGGGCGGCGAGCGCGGTGGACATCGCGCTCTGGGACCTCGCCGGCCAGCGCCACGGCATCCCCGTGCACGAGGCGCTGGGCGGCGCCTCGCGCGATGCCATCCGCGCCTACAACACCTGTGCCGGCTACGACTACAACAGCCGCGGCCGGGTGCAGCGGGCGATCGGCGCGGCGGATGCGGCCATCGGGCCGTATGACGACCAGGTCGCCTTCAACCGCGACGCCGGGGCGCTGGCCGAGAGCCTGCTGTCCGAAGGCTATGCGGCGATGAAGATCTGGCCCTTCGACCCCTTCGCCGCCGCGACCGGCGGGCAGGCCATCTCGCTCACCGACCTCAAGGCGGGGCTGGAGCCGTTCCGCAGGATCCGCGCCGCCGTGGGCGAGCGGATCGAGGTGATGGCGGAGCTGCATTCGATGTGGTCCGCCACCGCCGCCGCCCGCATCTGCCACGCGCTGGAGGACTACGCCGTCACCTGGGCGGAGGACCCGCTCGCCAAGATGGACGATCCGAAGGTGCTGGCCGACCTGCGGCGGAGCACGCGCGTGCCGATCTGCGGCAGCGAGACGCTGGGCGGGAAAGGCGCCTTCCGCCGCATGCTGGAGGCGGATGCGCTGGATATCGTGATGCTCGACCTCGGCTGGTGCGGCGGGCTGACCGAGGCGCGCAAGATCGCGGCGCTGGCCGAGGCGTACAACCGCCCCCTCGCCCCGCACGACTGTACCGGGCCGGTGGCGCTGCTGGCCGGGCTGCACCTCGCCTTGCATGCGCCAACCGCGATCTTCCAGGAGGTGGTGCGCGCCACGCTGGCGAGCTGGTACCCGGAGCTGGTCACCACCCTGCCGGTTGTGCGGGCCGGGATGGTGCACGCCCCCGAGGCCGCGGGCCTGGGCACGGCGCTGCGCCCCGAGGTGCGGCGGCGCCCCGACGCGGTGGTGCGGGAGGCGCGGGCCGGCTGAGCCGGTGGCGGGTGCATGAGCCCGGCGTGAAGAATGCGACAGGTCGGCGACCTGTCCGCTTTGTCACGCCCTTCGGCGGGGATCGTCGCGCTCAATGCGCGCGCGGCGCCCACCCCATTCCGGCGGTTTCAGGCGGCGCCGATCCGGAGGATCTCCATGGGGGCCGTTTCCCGGCTGTTCGACCCGCTCTGGCGGGCGATCGGCAACAACACGCTCGTCAGCTGCATCGTGCTGGCCATCGCCACCTTCGCCGCCTTCTGGCTGCACAGCCCGTCCCTGGGCACCGTGCTCGGCTGCGTGCTGGGGACCGTGATGATGGTCCGCGCGGAGAAGGACAACCCCGCCGTGCCGGCGGCCCCGGTCCCCGCGGAATAGCCCGCGCGACGACCGGCGGCTCCCTGGAAAAGCCGGCCGGCCGATGCTATCTGTACGGCGTCCCCTCGGGGACTATGGCGATAAACGTTGCGTGGAATAAGCGTTGCGGACCCGGGGGCAGTGCCCGGCGCCTCCACCATCCCTCCCCCACCCGCCCCGCCTTGTCAGCGGTCCGGCGGTTCGAACGGGGGGCGACAGGGAGACCTGGGGGCGAAACAGGCTCGACGCGCGAGGTAAAGACGCAGCTTTTGCCCGGCATTGTACCGCCGTTATCGGGCTAAATCACAAGTGCCAACGACAACAGCCGCGAGGCTGTGGCGCTCGCTGCCTAACCATAGGTAAGCGCGGTCCGGGGGGAACCGGGCAACAGAATCCCCCCACTTCCCCCTGCCGGCCCCAGGTGCCAGCCCAGGCCCGTGAAATCCTTCCGCGCGGGGCGCTGGTGCGACGGCGTCATCGTTCCTACACTACGGCCGCCTGGAACGATGCGACATGAGTGAAGAGCCACCGCTGGCGGACAGCCTCCTGCCCTATGACCGCTGGACCGAGGACGCGATGCGCGAGGTGGCGCTGCGTGCCCTCGAGCATGCCGCGGCGCATGGCCTGCCGGGCGAGCACCATTTCTACCTGACCTTCCGCACCGACATGCCGGGCGTGACCGTGCCGGGCCACCTGAAGGCCCGCTACCCGCAGGAGATGACGGTTGTCCTGCAGCACCAGTTCTGGGACCTGCGGGTGGACCGGGCGCTGAAGCACGTCACCGTGGGGCTGTCCTTCGGCGGCACCCCCTCCACGCTGGTGATTCCTTTCGAAGCCATCGTGGCCTTCCTCGACCCCGCCGTGCGGCTGGGCCTGCGCTTCGGCGCGCCGGCGCCCGAGGCGGAGCCGGAGCCCGAGGGCGCGACCGCCCCGCTGCTGCCGCCGACCGAGGAGGCGGAGCAGAAGCCACCGGCCGCCGGCCAGGTGGTGAACCTCGACGCCTTCCGGCGCCGCCCCGGCAACAGCCGCGCCGACTGACCGGGCGGCCGGCCCGGCCTTTCCCCGGCACGCCTCACCCTGCCCCGCCGACCGGGGGGCAGGTTCCGCGCCTGCGCAGACGGCACCCCCGCGACACGGCGGCCCGGCTGCGCTACAGCCGGCGGTGATCGCATACCTCCCGCCCCGGAGACGCCGCGCATGAGCCCCGCCCTCGACACCCCCTCCCCCGTCGCCGCCGCCGGCCACAGCGAGGCCGATGCCGGCATGCCCGTCTCCCAGCGCAGCAAGGGCTTCGACTACAGCCCGATGTTCCCGCTGGGCGAGGACGCCACCCCCTACACCCGCCTGCCGATCGAGGGGGTGAAGGTGATCGAGGTGGAGGGCCGCAAGGTCCTCAAGGTGAGCCCGAAGGCGCTGGAGGAGCTGGCCTTCGCCGCCTGCCGCCAGGTCTCGCACCTGCTGCGCCCCGCCCACCTGGCGCAGCTCGCCAAGATCCTGAAGGACCCCGAGGCCAGCGCCAACGACCGCTTCGTCGCGCTCGACCTGCTGAAGAACGCCAACATCGCCGCCGGCGGCGTGCTGCCCATGTGCCAGGACACGGGCACCGCCATCGTCTTCGGCAAGAAGGGCCAGCGCGTCTGGATCGAGGGCGACGAGGAGGAGGCGCTCTCCTACGGCGTCCACCGCACCTACACCGAGACCAACCTGCGCTATTCCCAGATGGCGCCGCTCTCGATGTACGAGGAGGTGAACACCGGCAACAACCTGCCGGTGCAGTTCGACATCTACGCCAGCCCCGGCGAGCACCACGCGGACGAGTTCCACCTGATGTTCGTGCTCAAGGGCGGCGGCTCGGCCAACAAGACCTTCCTCTACCAGCAGACCCGCGCGGTGCTGAACCCGGGCAAGCTGCTCGGCTTCCTGGAGGAGAAGATCAAGACGCTGGGCACCTCCGCCTGCCCGCCCTACCACCTGTCCATCGTCATCGGCGGCACCTCGGCCGAGACGACGCTCAAGACGGTGAAGCTCGCCTCCACCAAGTGGCTGGACGCGCTGCCGACGCAGGGCTCGCGCGCCGGCCACGGCTTCCGCGACACGGCGCTGGAGGCGGAGGTCCACAAGCTGACGCAGAACATCGGCATCGGCGCGCAGTTCGGCGGCAAGTACTTCTGCCACGACGTGCGCGTCGTCCGCCTGCCGCGCCACGGCGCCTCGCTGCCCATCGGCATCGGCGTCTCCTGCTCCGCCGACCGCCAGATCAAGGCGAAGATCACGCCGGAGGGCGTGTTCCTGGAGGAGCTGGAGCACGACCCGGCGAAGTACCTGCCGGAGCACACGGACGACATCCTGGGTGGAGAGGTCGTGAAGATCGACCTGAACCAGCCGATGGAGGCGATCCGCGCCACCCTGACGCAGTACCCGGTCAAGACCCGCGTCTCGCTGACCGGCACCATCGTGGTCGCCCGCGACATCGCGCACGCCAAGCTGATGGAGCGGCTGGAGAGCGGCCAGGGCCTGCCGCAATACATCAAGGACCATCCCGTCTACTACGCCGGCCCCGCCAAGACGCCGGAGGGCTACGCCACCGGCTCCTTCGGCCCCACCACCGCGGGCCGCATGGACAGCTACGTCCCCGCCTTCCAGGCGGCCGGCGGCTCGCTGGTCATGCTGGCCAAGGGCAACCGCTCTCGGGCGGTGACGGAGAGCTGCAAGCGCAACGGCGGCTTCTACCTCGGCTCGGTCGGCGGCCCGGCGGCCCGGCTGGCGCAGGACTGCATCCGCAAGGTCGAGGTGCTGGAATACCCCGAGCTGGGGATGGAGGCCGTCTGGCGCATCCAGGTGGAGGACTTCCCCGCCTTCATCGTCGTGGACGACAAGGGCAACGACTTCTACGACGGGCTGGAGTAGGCCCGGCGTGGAGGCCCGCTACCTGGCGGAGTCCCCGGGCATGACCGACCCGCGCGAGACCGGACCGCACGGCCCCCGCGCGGTGCGGTTCAACGGCCCCGGCTGGTACGTGCTGGACGATTCCGACGAGATCACCGACGGCCCCTTCGCGACGCGGGAGGCGGCGGAGCAGGTGATCGCGCAGCAGTACCCGCCGCCGCGACGCTGAGGGCGCCATGACCCGCCGCCTGATCTCCTCCGGCTCCGCCTTCGAGGAGGCGATCGGCTATTCCCGCGCCGTGGTGGACGGACGGGACGTCTTCGTCTCCGGCACCACCGGCTATGACTACGCGGCCATGACCATCGCGCCGGGCGTGGTGGAGCAGGCGGAGCAGTGCTTCGCCAACATCGCCGCCGCCCTGGCCGAGGCGGGCGCGACGCTGGACGACGTGGTGCGCGTTCGCTTCATCGTGCCGGACCGCGCGGACTGGGAGCCCTGCTGGCCGGTGGTCCGCCGCCATCTGGGGCGCGCCCGTCCCGCCGCCACGCTGATCCATGCCGGGCTGCAGACCGATGCGATGCGCATCGAGATCGAGGTCACGGCGCGGCTTCCCGAAACACCCCAAGGCAGGGCCTGAGATGCGCTTCTCCGTCGACCGTCTCGACCACCTGGTCATCACCTGCGCGGATGTGGAGACCTCCGCCTCCTGGTACCAGCGCGTCCTGGGGATGGAGCGGGAGGGCTTCGGCCCGCACAACCGCACCGCGCTCCGCTTCGGGGGGCAGAAGCTCAACCTGCGCCCCGTCGAATCGAGCCAGGAGGAATGGTTCACCGGCACGGGTGCGGCCCCTGGCAGCCAGGACCTGTGCTTCATCGTCACGGTCAGCGCCGAGGACACGATCGAGCACCTGCGCGCCTGCGGCGTGGCGGTGGAGCTGGGTCCCGTGCCAAAGGCCGGGGCGCTGGGGCCGATCACCTCCGTCTACTGCCGCGACCCGGACGGCAACCTGATCGAGGTCGCCACCTACTCGGACCCCGACATGCCCTGAGACGTTGTCGGGGGACGCGCCATTTGGCTTGACAAGTTGAGAGTAATTCTCAACTAAAGCCATGGAGGTTCCCCATGGACGACCCCGTGACCCCGCCCAGCGGGATGCGAACCGAGACGGACAGCCTCGGCACCATCGACATCCCCGCCGACCGCTACTGGGGCCCGCAGACGGAGCGGGCCCGGCAGCTCTTCCGCATCGGCGTCGAACGCTTCCCGCCGATCCTGATCCGTGCGGTCGGCCTGCAGAAGCAGGCAGCGGCGGAGGCCAACAAGGCCCTGGGCGAGCTGCCGGCGGAGATCGCCGATCCGATCATCGCCGCCGCCCGCCAGATCGCGGCGAACGGGCGCGACGCCGATTTCCCCCTGCCCGTCTGGCAGACCGGCAGCGGCACCCAGACGAACATGAATGCCAACGAGGTCATCTCGAACCTCGCCAACGAATCGCTCGGCCAGCCGCCGGGCAGCCGCAAGCCCGTCCACCCCAACGACCACGTCAACCGCGGCCAGTCCTCCAACGACAGCTTCCCCACGGTGATGCACGTCGCCGCCGCCGAGGCGGTGACGCACCACCTGATCCCCGCGCTGGAGGCGCTGCACGCCTCGCTCGACGCCCGGGCGCGGCAGTGGGCGGATGTGGTGAAGGTCGGCCGCACCCACCTGATGGACGCCGTCCCGGTCACGCTGGGCCAGGAGTTCGCCGCTTGGGCGCGGATGGTGGAACTGGGCATCGCCCGCCTGCGGGACGCCCTGCCCCGCCTGATGGCGCTGCCCCAGGGCGGCACCGCCGCCGGCACGGGGCTGAACACCCACAAGGACTTCGCCGCCGCCTTCGCGGAGCGGATGGCGGCGCTGACCGGCCTGCCCTTCGTCGCGAACCTCAACCCCTTCGAGGGCATGGGCGCGCACGACGCCTTCGTGGAGCTGCAGGGGGCGATGAACGTCCTCGCCGTCTCGCTGAACAAGATCGCCAATGACGTGCGCCTGCTCGGCTCCGGCCCGCGCTCCGGCTTCGCGGAGCTGGTGATCCCGGCGGACGGGCTGTCCTCCTCCATCATGCCGGGCAAGACCAACCCGACCCAGAGCGAGGCGCTGACCATGGTCTGCGCCCAGGTGATGGGGAACACCACCACCGTCACCGTGGCGGGCGCCCAGGGCCACCTGGAGCTGAACGTCTTCAAGCCCGTCATCATCCAGGCCGTGCTGCAATCGGCCCAGCTCCTGGGCGACGCGTCGCGCAGCTTCGCCGCCAACATGGTGGACAAGCTGGAGCCGAACCTGGACCGGATCGCCACCAACCTCGCCAACTCGCTGATGCTGGTGACGGCGCTGAACCCGCATATCGGCTACGACAAGGCCGTCGCGATCGGGAAGCTGGCGCTGAAGGAGAGCCTGCCGCTGCGGGATGCGGCCGAGAAGCTGGGCTACGTGACGCCCGGGGATTTCGATCGCTGGGTCCGGCCCGAGGAGATGATCCACCCCGGCGCCACGCTGGCGGGCGGCTGAAAGGAGGCACGAGACATGTCGGACATCATGAGGGCGCGGATTGGGCACCTGGCCAAGCGCTCCTTCACCCTGGCGGGCCATCGGACCTCCGTGGCGCTGGAGCCGGAGTTCTGGGCGGCGCTGGAAGGGGTGGCACGGCAACGCGGCCAGGGCCTCTCACGCCTGGTGGCGGCCGTGGATGCGGATCGGTTGGACGACACGCGCCCCCTTGCCTCGGCGCTGCGGGTGCTCGCGCTGACCGAGGCCGTGGGACGGGACGCCCAGGCCGCCTGACGCGCGGCCTGTCCGCCCGACAGGCGATGACGGCCCCGGGCGGCTCCGCCCGGGGCCGCCCTACCCTCCGCCGATCTGCTGGCTCGCGCGCCGAACCCAAGCACCCGCGAGCTTTTCGGTTGCGTGTGATACAATTCATGCAACCATAAGTTTTATGGGCCGTATAATAATCCCTCAGACGAGAACCTGACCCTGCCACCAGGCGGGGTCGCCCGCAGCCTTCGTAACATTACGATATCGTACCGGATTGCGGGTGGCAGGACAGAGGGACATGGCCAGCACGCTGTCAGTGGCATCCGGCTGGGTCGCGCTGGACCAGCCCGTCCTGGGGGCGGGGTCCTTCGCCGCCGATCCGACCATCCTGCGCGACGGGGAGATCTGGCGCCTGTACTATACGGGCGTCGACCCCGAGACCCTGCGCCCCGCCATCCTGCAGGCCATCTCCCCGGACGGCCTGACCTGGACCGTCGTCGGCGGGGCGGCGACGCCTTCCATGGCCGCCAGGTCCACCAGCGGCGACCATGCGAATGTCGAGACCGCCGGGGTCTTCCGGACGGATGACGGGATCATCCTGCTCTATTCCGCCTACCCGGATGACGGTTACCCGCGGCCGCAATTCCCCGCGCAGCTCTACGCCGCGCGCTCCACGGACGGCGTCCACTTCACGCCCGTCTCGGACACGCCGCTGCTCAGCCCGACACCGGGCTGGTACGACAACGACGCCATCTTCAGCCCCAGCATCCTGCCCTATGGCAGCGGCTACCTGATGATCTATGCGGGCCACCAGTATTCCGACACCTCCGCCACCGGGGGCCATGGCGGCGTATTCCTGCTGGCGGCGACCTCGCCGGACGGCCTGACCTGGACCAAGCATCCGGCACCGATCCTGGCGGCGTCCGGGGCAGGCTGGATGTCGGACGGCGTCGCCGAGCCGTCGATCGTGCTCGGCCCGGACGGGCGCTACACCCTGTTCTTCACCGGGCTCCACGCGGAGGAGCGGTCGATCGGCATGGCGGTGTCCGATGACCCACTCTCCGGCACCTGGGAGGTGAGCGCGGCCCCCATCCTGACGTCCATCGGCAGCGGCTTCGCCAGCGGCATGGTCATCGCCCCCGAGGCGGTGGTGGAGGACGGGCTGATCCGCCTGTGGTTCACCGGCGTGACCGAGGGGGATGCCTGGTCGATCGGCTATGCCCAGACCGGACCGGAGCTTGCCCAGCCGGATCCCTCCCGCGTGCTGCAACTCGGCACTGCGGGGGACAACCTCCTGACGGGCGGCGGCCGCGCGGACGACATCGCCGCCATGGCGGGCCATGACACCCTCTTCGGCGCCGGGGGCAACGATACGCTCGATGGCGGGGACGGCGACGACCGGATCGACGGCGGCCCGGGCGACGACTCCCTGCTCGGCGGCGACGGGCAGGATTCCGTGACCGGCGGGGACGGCACCGATACGCTGCTGGGCGGTGGGGGCGCGGATGCGCTCGACGGGGGCGCCGGCAACGACCTGATCCAGGGGGGCGCCGGCGACGACCTGCTCGATGGCGGCACGGGGGCCGATACGCTGCGCGGCGGCGCGGGGGACGACGTCTTCGTCATCGACGCCCCGGGCGACGTGGTCGTCGAGCTGGCCGGGGAAGGCAACGACACCGCCGTCAGCTCCGTCACCTACACCCTGCCGGCGCAGGTCGAGAACCTCGTGCTGACGGGCAGCGGCCGCACGGACGGCACCGGGAACGGCCTGGCCAATATCCTTCTAGGCTCGGAGCGGGACAACAGCCTCTCCGGCGGCGCCGGGAGCGACACGCTGCAAGGCGGGGCCGGCAAGGACACGCTCGACGGCGGCACGGGCGCGGACGTGATGGCGGGCGGGGCCGGCGACGACCTCTACCGCGTCGACCATGCGGGCGACTATGTGCATGAGGATGCCGGGGGCGGCCGGGACACGGTGCAATCCTCGGTGACCTTCGCCCTGCCCGCACAGGTGGAGGTGCTGGTCCTGACGGGTTCCGCCGCCATCAGCGGCTATGGCGGCAGCGGCGCCGACAGCATCACCGGCAATGCCGCGGCCAACCGGATCGAGGGAGCCGGGGGCAACGACACGCTCGTGGGCGGCGCCGGGAACGACACCCTCTCGGGCGAGGCCGGCAACGACGTGCTGACCGGCGGGACCGGGACCGACCTGCTCTCCGGCGGCGCCGGCAGCGACCGCTTCGTCTTCACCAGCACCGCCGACACACCCCGCGGCAAGGCGGACACGATCCTCGACTTCGCCGCCGGCGACCGCATCGACCTGCGCGACATCGACGCGAACACGCAGTTGGCCGGCGACCAAGCCTTCATCCTGTCCACCTCCCTCGGCCTGGGCAGGCTCGTAGCCAGCCAGGGCGCAGGGGTCACCACCCTGCGGGGCGACGTCAATGGCGACGGCATCGCCGATCTGGAAATCCGGCTGCAGGGCCTGCACACCCTCACCGCCTCTGACGTCCTGCTCTGATACGGACGACGGAATGACGTGGCCCGTTATGCTGTGATGGTCCGGCGGTGGACCGGGAGGGGACGCTGGCCTGCGGCATCGACGCCGTGCGTCGATCCCCGTCCCGGACCCTCCCCTGCCGGGGCCACAAGCGGACCCCGGTCCCCGCTGGGAGTTGGTCCTACCCGGTAGGCGTCAGCCTGCGGGCTGAACCCTGACGGAGCGCAGACAGGCGGAACTCTGAAGAAGCTTTCAGAGGGCGTCAGCGAGCGCGGACACCGTGCCCGCCGAGGAGCATGGCTCCTCGGCGCCTCGACCCCGTCACCACTACCGCGCGGCAGCGCCGATCGGGTCCAGGGCCCGCAGGGTCCTGGCGGAGTGGGGGTATCGGGGGCGAGGCAGAGCCTTGCCCCCGGGGCCCCGGGCGCACCCCACGCCGCCACGGATCAAGGCATCGTACCGCGCGTATGAGCAGGGCAGCCCTTCCGCAACCCCGACAGCTCCCTGGGCGCTACCTGGCGCAGGACCGGGAAGGCAGCGTAGCGATGGCCCTCGGATGGCTTCGAGCCGGCTTGGTGCTGACGGCGATGCTGTCGGCCGTTTCCGTCTGCGCACAGACTGCCGCGCCGGATACGACGACACGGACCGATCCGATGGTCATCCCGCCTGGCCCGCTGCCCCGCACCAATGCCGATCCCGGCATCGTCGCCCCTACGCCGGAGCCGCCGCCCGGCACCACGGACCACCGCATGCCATTGGTCGTCCCACCCGGCGGCGGCGACCCGACCAGGCCACGCGACGGGGCACCGCCTCAGTCCGGGTCGGGCGAGGCCAGGCCCAGCCGATAGGCGCTCAGCTCCCGCGGCGTCGGCAGGGTGGTCTCCGGACGGCCGAAGGCGGCACTGAACGTCAGCACCACCAGACCTGTCGAGGCATCGAGGGATGGGGCCGGGCTCATCGCCGGCATCACCAGCGAGGGCGGAGGATCGGCCAGGGCGGCCCCGCGCGCGGCCGGCATGGCACGGGCCGCATTGACTGCGGCGGAAATGACGGACGGGTTCACCGAGGCGGACATCACACTCCTCCTGGCCCACTTCATCGGCCGGAATGCTGAGGATTCCGTTAAGCGTGGCCGTCAGCTCCCCGAGATCGACTGCACCACCCCGGTGACGAGCAGGCTGATCGCGAGGTCGAAGGCCACGAAGCCCGCGGCCGTGCCCCATCCGATCTGCAACGCGGTGCGGGTCACGAAGCCTTCCAGCCACAGGGCGTAGCCCACCGCCAGCAGTCCCGCGACGGGGCCCAGGATCTCCCCGGAGAACAGCAGCAGCACGGAGAGCACGAGGTACTGGACCACGTTGGCCCAGTTCCAGGCGGCGATGAAGCGCGGCCAGAGGGCCGCCCGGCCCAGCCGCACCGCCATGCCGAGCGAGGCCAGGGCGAAGCCCGCCCAGGTGATGACATAGCCCAGCAGCTCCGCCAGCACGGCCTGCAGCGAATCCGGCGTGCTCTCGCCCGCCTCGCCCAGCAGGCGCAGGCCCAGGAAGGCCGGGAGGCAGATCAGCGCCGCCCAGAAGGAGCGCACCGTCCCCTCGGGCGAAAGCTGCATGAAGGCCAGGCCGCGCACCTGCCCGCGGGCCAGCAGGAAGGCGCCGTGCAGCCCGGCGACGACCTGCACGGCCAGGGGCGGCGCGGCCGGCGGCGGCATGGCGCCGCTCAGCCCAGGCACTCCGCGATGACGGCGGCGTAGAGAGCGGCGAGGTCGCGCAGCTCCGCGACGGGGGTGCATTCGTCGCGCTGGTGCATGGTGGTGCCCACCGCCCCCAGCTCCGCCACGGGGCAGTAGCGGGTGATGAAGCGCGCGTCCGACGTGCCGCCGCCCGTGTCCAGCGTCGCCGCCTGCCCGGTCACGCGCTCCACCGCGCGTTGCAGCGCCTCGACGAAGGGGCCGGGCTCCGTCAGGAAGGCCTCGCCGGAGCAGGAGAAGCGGGCTTCGTGCCGCGGCGCCTCCGCCTCCAGCGCGTCGCGGATCCACCGCTCCAGGCTGGCGGCGCTGTGCCGGTTGTTGAAGCGGATGTTCAGCGTGGCCCTCGCCTCGGCCGGCACCAGGTTCGTCGTGGGATTGCCGACATCGACGGTGGTGACCTGGAGCGAGGAGGGCTCGAACCACTCGGTGCCCTCGTCCAGCGGCGCCGCCGTCAGCCGGTGCAGCACCCGCACCAGCCGGTGCACGGGGTTGTCGCAGCGTGCCGGATAGGCGACGTGGCCCTGGGTGCCGAACACGGTCAGATAGGCCGTGATGCTGCCCCGCCGGCCGATCTTGATGGTGTCGCCCAGCCGCGCCTTGCTGGTCGGCTCGCCCACCAGCGCCATGTCGGGCGTATGGCCGTTCGCCGCCATCCACTCCAGCACGCGGACGGTGCCGTCCTTCGCATCGCCCTCCTCGTCGCCGGTGATCAGGAAGGACAGGCTGCCGCGCGCCTGGGGGGCCGTCACGGCGGCGGCGAAGGCGGCCACGCCGCCCTTCATGTCCACCGCCCCGCGGCCGTACAGCACCCCCTCCTCCACCACCGCGGCGAAGGGGTCGTGGCGCCAGCCCTCGCCGGGCGGCACCACGTCCGTATGGCCGGCGAGGCAGAGATGCGGCCCCTCCGTCCCGCGCCGGGCGAAGAGGTTCTCCGTCTCGCCGAAGCGCAGCCGGGTGCAGGCGAAGCCCAGCGGCGCCAGGGCCGCCTCCAGCGCCGCCAGCGCCCCGTCATCGGCGGGGGTGACGGAGCGGCAGCGGATCAGCGCCTGCGCCAGGGGCAGCGGGTCGGCGGGGGGCATGGGCGCGCGGCTACTCGCGCAGCAGGTCGTTGATCGAGGTCTTCTCGCGCGTGCGCTGGTCCACCCGCTTCACGATGACCGCGCAGTAGAGCGACGGCCCGGGCGTGCCGTCCGGCAGCGGCTTGCCGGGCAGGGAGCCGGGCACCACCACGGAATAGGGCGGCACCTTGCCGGTGAAGACCTCGCCCGTCGCGCGGTCGACGATCTTGGTCGAGCCCGAGAGGAACACGCCCATCGAAAGCACGGAGCCGCGGCCGACGATCACCCCCTCCGCCACCTCGGAGCGGGCGCCGATGAAGCAGTCGTCCTCGATGATGGTCGGGTTGGCCTGCAACGGCTCCAGCACGCCGCCGATGCCGATGCCGCCCGAAAGGTGGCAGTTCTTCCCGATCTGCGCGCAGGAGCCGACGGTGGCCCAGGTATCGACCATGGTGCCGGAATCGACATAGGCGCCGACATTCACGAAGGAGGGCATCAGCACCACGTTCGGCCCGATATAGGCGGAATACCGCGCGATCGCGCCCGGCACCGCGCGGAAGCCGGCGGCGCGCCAGCGGTCGGAGCGCCAGTCGGCCCACTTCAGCGGCACCTTGTCCCAGGCGCCGGCGCCCTCGAACTCGCGCTTGGTGTTCTCCTCCAGCCGGAAGGAGAGCAGCACCGCCTGCTTCAGCCACTGGTTGACCGTCCAGCCGCCCTGCCCGTCCGGCTCCGCCACGCGGGCGCGGCCCATGTCCAGCATCCCCAGCGCGTCCTCGACCGCGGCGCGGTCGGCGCCCCGGGTCTCGGGCGTCAGCTCCGCGCGCCGCTCCCACAGGGCGGCGATGGTGGCGGCGAGCGTCTCGGTCATGCTTCCCTCGGGCATTGCGCAGGCATCGGGCGGCGCAGGTTCCGGCCCGTCTCGCGCGCAGGCCGCGGCAAGTCAACGGCGGAAGGCCGGAGAGGCACAGGATGCTGGGAATCGCGTCGGGCAGCGTGCCCCGTCGTCAGGGGCGCTACGAGCGGGCGGGGGCGCGCCTGTACTGGGAAGCCACGGGCAGCGGCCCGGCCCTGGTGCTGGCGCATGGGCTGGGCGGCAGCCACCTGTCCTGGTGGCAGCAGGTGCCCGCCTTCGCCGACCGCTGCACCGTGGTCACCTTTGCCCATCGCGGCTTCCACCCCTCCACGGACGCGGCCGGCACGCCGGACCCGGGCGAGTATGCGGGCGACCTGCTCGGGCTGCTCGACCATCTCGGCATCGGCCAAGCGGTGCTGGTCGGCCAGTCCATGGGCGGCTGGAGCTGCCTGGAGGTCGCCCTGGCCGCGCCGGAGCGGGTGCGCGGCCTGGTGATGTCCGCCACCTCCGGCACCATCGCGCCGACGGCGGCCGCCGGGCTGGGCGGCTGGCCGGAACGGGCGGCCGCCGAACAGGCGGCGCTGCGGGAGCGCGGCATCCACCCGGCCATGGGCGCCCGCGCCGCGGCGGAGCAACCGGCGCTGCACCTGCTCTACCGCCATGTCGACGATTCCGCCGCGCTGGCGGACAAGGAGGGGCTGCGCGCGCGGCTGATGGCCGGCCGCACCCGCCCGCCGGAGGACGTCGCCCGGCTGGCGATGCCCACCCTGTTCCTGGCGGGCGAGGAGGATATCGTCTTCCCGCCCGCCGCCGCCGTTGCCCTGGGCGAGCGGGTCGGGCGGCGCGCGGAGATCGTCCCGCGCTGCGGCCACTCGCCCTATTTCGAGCGGGCGGAGGCGTTCAACGCGATCCTGGCCCGCTTCCTCGACGCGCTGCCCTGACCGTTCAGGGACGGATCAGCGTGCCCGCGCCGCCATCGGTGAAGAGCTCGGCCAGCACCGCATGCGGCACGCGGCCATCGAGGATGACGGCGCCCTTCACCCCCTGCTCCACCGCGTGCATGCAGGTCTCGACCTTGGGAATCATGCCGCCGGAGATCATGCCGCTGGCGATGCCCGCCTTCACCTCGGCCACCGTCATCTCCGGGATCAGGCGCTTCTCCGCGTCCAGCACGCCCGGCACGTCCGTCAGCATCAGCAGGCGGGAGGCCTTCAGCGCCCCGGCCACGGCGCCGGCCACGGTATCGGCGTTGATGTTGTAGGTCTGGCCGTCCTCGCCCACGCCCACGGGCGAGACGACGGGGACGATGTCCGCGCCGATCAGCAGCTCCAGCACCTTGGTGTTCACCCGCTCCGGCTCGCCGACGAAGCCCAGGTCCAGCACCTGCTCGATGCGGCTGCCCGGGTCGCGCACGATGCGGGTGGCCTTGCGGGCGGTGATCAGGTTGCCGTCCTTGCCGCTGATGCCCACGGCCAGGGCGCCGGCGCGGGTGATGGAAGCCGCGACCTGCTTGTTGACGGTCCCGGCCAGGACCATCTCCACCACCTCGACCATCTGGCTGTCGGTGACGCGCAGCCCCTGCACGAAGGTGGACTTCACGTCCAGCTTCTTCAGCATGGCGTTGATCTGCGGCCCGCCCCCGTGCACGACGACGGGGTTGATCCCCACCTGCTCCAGCAGGGCGATGTCCGCGCCGAAGCGCAGCGCCGTCTCCTCCTCGCCCATGGCGTGGCCGCCATACTTCACCACCACGATCTGGTCGTCGTAGCGCTTGAGGAAGGGCAGCGCGCCGGAGAGGATCTCCATGCGCAGGTCGCGGGGCGCGGGCGCGTCGTCGTTCATGCGTCCTCGTTCACCGGGCGAGAGCCTCGGCACTACGGGCTGGCGGTCCAAAGGCTGTAAGGGGCAGCCCCCGCCAGGGTCAACCGTTCCGCCGTGGCGGCGGGATTGTCCTGCGGGCGGATCGGGCCCTGAAACTCCCGGCCGGGAGAGCGCCGTACCCGGTCAGGCCGCGAAGGCCGCCAGCTCCGCCCGCAGCTCGGGGATGCCCGCCCCCGTCTCGCTGCTGGTGGTGATCACCACCGGATGCGCCGCGGTCCGCTTGCGGACCAGCTCCGCCGCCTCCTCCTGCCGCTTCTGCAGCCAGTACGGCTTGGCGCCGTCCGCCTTGGTCAGCACGATCTGGAAGGGCACGGCGGCCTCGCCCAGCAGGTCCATGGCGGCGCGGTCGGAATCCTTGGTCTCGATCCGGGCATCGAGCAGGAGCACCACGCGGCGCAGGTTCGGCCGGCCGCGCAGGTAGTCGAACATCAGCCCCTGCCAGTCCGCCTTCACCGACTTCGATGCCTGGGCGTAGCCATAGCCCGGCATGTCCACCAGCATCAGCCGCGGCCCGCCCTCCTCCCCCAGTTCGAAGAAGTTGAGCTGGCGGGTGCGGCCTGGGGTGTTGGAGACGCGCGCCAGGGTGTTCTGCCCGGTCAGCGCGTTGACCAGCGACGACTTGCCGACGTTGGAGCGCCCGCAGAAGGCGATCTCCGGCATGTCGCTGTCCAGCAGGCCGTCGATCTGCTGCGCCGCGTGCACGAAGCGGCAGGGCTTGGCGAAGAGGAGGCGGCCGCGCTCCAGCGCCGCCGCCTGTTCCGCCGCGTCCTCCGGGCCGCGGAGCAGCTCCCCCTTGGCCGGAAGCGGGCTCATGTCTTGGCTGGGACCCCTGCCCCGCGCCGCTCCGCCCGGTCGTGGCGGGAGATGTAGTACTGCTGCGACACGGAGAGCAGGTTGTTCCAGGACCAGTAGATCACGAGGCCCGCCGGGAAGCTCGCCAGCATGAAGGTGAAGATCAGCGGCATGAAGGCGAAGAGCTTGGCCTGGATCGGGTCGGGCGGCGTCGGGTTCAGCTTGTACTGAACGTACATGGTGATGCCCATGATGATCGCCCAGGCCGGCATGTGCAGCATGTGCGGCGGGTCCCAGGGGATCAGCCCGAACAGGGTGAACAGGTTGGTCGGGTCGGGCGCCGAGAGGTCGCGGATCCAGCCGAAGAAGGGCGCGTGCCGCATCTCGATGGTGACGAACAGCACCTTGTAGAGCGCGAAGAAGACGGGGATCTGGATCAGGATCGGCAGGCAGCCGGAGGCGGGGTTCACCTTCTCCGACTTGTAGAGCGCCATCATCTCCTGCTGCGCCTTGGCGGGATCGTCCTTCGTCCGCTCCTTGATCTCCTGCATCTTCGGCGCGAGCGCCTTCATGCGGGCCATGGACTTGTAGGCCTTGTTGGCCAGCGGGAAGAACGCCGCCTTCAGCGCCACGGTGAAGAGCAGGATCGCGACGCCGAAATTGCCGGACAGGTGGTACAGCCAGTCCAGCGCGTAGAAGAACGGCTTGGTCAGGAAGTAGAACCAGCCGAAGTCGATCGCCTTGTCGAAGTCGCGGATGTGCAGGTTGTCGCGGTAGTGGTCGAGCGTCCGCACCTCCTTCGCGCCGCCGAAGACGCGGGTGGCGAAGCCCGCCGTCGCGCCGGGCGCGGCGGTCAGCGGCGCGGGGGCGGAGACGTCCACCTGCCAGCGGTCCTGCCCGCCTTCCGGCACGTGCCGGAAGGTGGCGCGCACGCGCTGGGACGGATCGGCGCCCGGCGCGCCGGCCTGGTTCACCGGGGCGATGGCGGCCAGCCAGTACTTGTCGGTGATGCCGGCCCAGCCGTCGCCGGATTCCATGGAAAGGCCGACGCCCTGGTTGCGCGCGCCCTCCTCCTTCACCGCGCTGTACTTCATCTCCTGCAGGCGCCCGTCGAGCACGCCGACGAAGCCCTCGTGCAGGATGTAGAAGCCCTCGATGTGCGGCGTGTACTCGCGGCGGATGCGGGTCCAGGGCAGCACCTGCACCGGCTCGGCACCGTTGTTGATCACGCGCTGCTCGGCGGTGAACATGAAGTTCCGGTCCACCGCGAGGACGATCTCGAAGACCTGGCCCTGGCCGTTGTCCCAGCGCAAGGTCAGCGGCCGGTCCACCTCCAGCGGCCCCGCGCCCTGCAGCGTCCAGTCCGTCTCGCCGTCCGGCACGCGGGTGCGGCCATCGGCGGCGGTCCAGCCCCACTGGGCGAAGTACGGGCTCGGCTCGCCCCGGGGGGCGAACATGCGCACCAGCGGCGAATCCCGGGCCACCGTCTCGCGGTAGTCCTTCAGCACCAGGTCATCCAGCCGCGCACCGCGCAGGTTGACGTGGCCCGACAGGCGCGGCGTCTCGATGGCCAGCTGCTCCGCCGCCGGGCGGTTCGGCTCCGCATTGCCGGGGATCGGGGCCGGAGAGCCCACGCCGGGCGGCAGCGGCACGGTCGGCGCCTGCTGCGCCTGTCGCTGCTCCTGCCGCTGCTGCTCCACGGCCGGACGCTTGAGCAGGTCGAAGCCCAGCAGGATGGCGATCGAGATGGCGATCGCGATGAGCAGGCGCTTGTTGTCCATCAGGATGAGTGACCGTTCTTGGGCGCGGTGGTGGGGGGCACGGGATCCCAGCCGCCGGGGTTCCAGGGATGGCAGCGCAGGATGCGGCGCGCCGTGAGCCAGGTGCCGCGGGCCGCCCCGTGGGTGGCCAGGGCCTCCAGCGCGTAGTCGCTGCAATGCGGGTGGAAGCGGCAGTGGCTGCCGATGATGGGCCGCACGCCGTAGCGGTAGGCGTGGACGGCGACCGTCAGGGCACCCGCGGCGGGGGTCATGGCGCAGCCCCCGCGGGGACCGGGGGCACCGCCCCAGCCGCCGGCGGCGTCCGTGCCTCCGGGCTGCCGAGCGGCACGCCCGCCTGGCGCAGCGCGCCGCGCAGGTCGCCCAGCAGGGTCGCGAAGTCCCGCCGGGCGGTATCCTCCCGCCCGATCAGGACCAGGTCCCAGCCCGGCGGCGGCGCCTCGGACAGCAGCAGATGCGCCGCCGCCCGCAACCGCCGCTTGGTGCGGTTGCGGACGACGGCGTTGCCGAGCTTCTTGGTCGCGGTGAAGCCGACCCGCAGGGGGGCGTCGGTTCCCGGGAGCGCCTGCACCACCACGCCCGGTCGCGCGGCCCGCTTGCCGCTCCTGGCGGCGCGCAGGAACTCGCGCCGCCGCTTCAGGCGCGGCAGGGCCATGACCGGGGCATACCCCTGAAGGGTGGCTGGGCGCCGCCGGTCAGGCCGACAGGCGCTTCCGGCCCTTGGCGCGACGGTTGGCCAGGACCTTGCGGCCGCCGACCGTGGCGAGACGGGCGCGGAAGCCGTGCCGGCGCTTCCGGACGAGCTTGGAGGGCTGATAGGTACGCTTCACGGCACGTGGCTCCGTTACGTCTCTGCTGCGCGGGATGACCCGGGGATGGTGCCCGCCGCTTCTGCGTCCGAACCGGAGTTCGATGCCGGACGCGCGGCGAGACGCCGGACGGGGCCCGGCGTGGTGGCCGCTGTATAGGGAGGGCGGCGCCGGCGCGTCAACCGATGGCCGCACCCGGGCCGCGCACGGCCGCCCCCGGTGCCGCGCAGGGCGCCGCCCACGGCAAGGCGCCCACGGCAGGGCGCAGCGGGCCGGGCGTGCACCTTGCCCCGGCGCCCGCCGCCCCATATCGCTGCGCCCATGCCTGATACCGACCTCGCCGTGATCGGCGCCGGCGCCGCCGGCCTTTCCGTCGCGACCCTGGCCGCCGCGCTGGGGCTGCGGGTGACGCTGTTCGAGCGTGACCGGGCGGGCGGGCGGCGCCTGGCGGAGGAGGTCCCGGCCCAGGCGCTGCTGGCCTGCGCCCGGGCCGCCCAGGCGGTGCGGGACAGCGGGCGATTCGGGGTGCGCGCCGGCGATCTGGCGATCGACTGGACCCGGGTGCGCGACCGCATGGCCGAGGCGGCCCTGGCCTATGGGAGGGATGCCTCGCTGGCCCGGGTCCGCGGGCTGGGGGTGGAGGTGGTCCCGGCCGCGGCGCGATTCGACGGCCCCGGCACCGTGGCGGCGGCGGACCGGATCTGGCGCTTCCGCCGCTGCCTCCTCGCCGCCGGCAGCGTGCCGGCCATGCCGGAGCTGCCGGGAATCGCGGAGGCCCCCGCCCTCGCCCCGGCGGAGCTGCTGGACCTGGCCGATCCGCCCGGCCACCTCATGGTGCTGGGCGGCGGCGCCGAGGGGCTGGCGCTGGCCCAGGCCTATCGCCGCCTGGGCAGCCTCGTCACCGTGATCGAGCCCGGGCCTCTGGCACCCGGCGAGGACCCGGAGCTCGCGGCGGTCCTCCGCGCCGCCCTGGCGCAGGACGGGGTGACGCTGCTGGAGGATGCCGCCCTCGCCCGCGCGGAGAAGCGCCCGGACGGCCTCACCCTGCTCCTGGCCGATGGCCGGCGGGTGGCGGGGACGCACCTGCTGGTCGCGCAGGGCCGGCGGCCGCATCTGACGCCGCTGGATCTCGCCGCGGGCAGGGTCGAGGCCGGCGAGGCCGGCGTGGCGGTCGATGCCGGCCTCCGCTCGCGCAGCAACCGCCGGGTCTGGGCGGCCGGCAGCCTGGCCGCGCCGGGCGAGGGCGGGCGCGGCACGGCGGAAACCCAGGTCGGGCTGCTGCTGCGCTCCCTCCTCTTCCGCCTGCCTGTGCGGGGCGGGGCTGCCCCGGCGCCACGCCTGATCCGGACCGACCCCGCCCTGGTGCAGGCCGGGCTGACCGAGGCGGAGGCCGAGGCGCGGGGGCTGCAACCGCGCACCCAGCGCTTTCCGCTGGCCCATGCGGCGCGCGGGATGGCCGAGGGCTGCTCCGCCGGGCTGGTGAAGCTGGTGAGCGACCGGCGCGGCCGGTTGCTGGGCGCGGGCGTGGCCGGGCCGGGGGCGGAGGGGATGGCCGGGCTCTTCTCCGCGCTCCTGGCCGGGCGCCGGTCGCTCTCCGACCTCGCGACCCTGCCGTTGCCCGCGCTGGCGGAGGCGGAGGCGGCGCGGCAGGCGGCGACGGGCTTCTATGCCCCGCTCGCGACCGGCCCCTGGGCCCGGAAACTCGCGCGGGTGGCCCGGCTTCTTCCCTGAGCCTCCCGGGTCTAGCCTCCGGGAGAGACAGGACGCGGATAAGGCAGCATGGACAAGATTCTCGAAGGGCGTACCGCCCTCGTCACCGGCTCGACCAGCGGCATCGGCCTCGGCATCGCCCTCGCCTTCGCCAGGGCCGGCGCCAAGGTCATGATCCACGGGCTGGGCGAGCCGGGGCAGATCGATCACGCCAGGGCCGAGATCTACAAGGTGCTGAACGAGGACGCGCCCTATTCCCCGGCGGACCTCTCCGACCCGCGCGAGGTCCGCAAGATGTGCGGCGAGGCGCAGAAGGCGCTGGGCCGGGTGGACATCCTGGTGAACAACGCCGGCATCCAGTTCACCAGCCCGGTGGAGGAGTTCCCCGAGGAGAAGTGGGACGCGATCCTGGCGATCAACCTCTCCTCCGCCTTCCACGCCACCAAGGTGCTGCTGCCGCCGATGAAGGAAGCGGGCTGGGGGCGGATCATCAACATCGCCTCGGCGCACGGCCTCGTCGCCTCGCCCTTCAAGGCGGCCTATGTCGCGGCCAAGCACGGCGTCGTCGGGCTGACCAAGGTGGTGGCGCTGGAGACGGCGCGTACGGGCGTCACCTGCAACGCCATCTGCCCGGGCTTCGTCCGCACCCCGCTGGCCGAGAAGCAGGTGGACGCGATCATGAAGGAGAAGGGCCTGGACGCCGAGCACGCCCTGACCGACGTGCTGCTGGAGCGGCAGCCGAGCAAGCGCTGGGTCGAAGTGGAGGAGGTGGCGCAGGGCGCGCTCTACCTCGCCGGGCCGCACAGCGGGTCGGTGACGGGGTCGAGCCTGTCCATCGACGGGGCCTGGACGACGGCCTGAGGCCTCAGACGCGCGCGGGCAACCACACCAGCCGAGCAGGCTGCCCGACCCGCACCACGACGATGGCCGTCTGCCGGAAACGGCGGCCCAGCGCCGCCAGCCGACGCGGGTCGCCGCCCAGCAGCCAGTGCCGCTCCGCCCAGCCCTGCGCCGAACCCTCTCCCGGCGCGCCGGGCAGCCGTCGCGCAGCCTGCCGCAGCCGCACCAGCATGCGGTCGTTCCACCCGCCCGGCATGCGCCGGCTGTACGGGTTCCAGGCGGTGACGAAGCCACCCTCCCGCACCCGCCAGCGGCGCAGCAGCGCGTCCACCCCCGCGCTGCGCCGGCCGATCCGCGTCGCCACACCGCCCGCCGCGTAGCACGTGCGGCGATAGGCCAGGCCAAGCCCGCCCGCGGAGCGGGCCGCGCCGGCGCCCTGCCGTGCTTCCGGCGCGCGGCCGCTTGCGCCGCCCCGGTCCGCCCGCCATCGTACCGAATCCGTATCGACCGGATCTTCCGCCATGCGCCGCCGTCACCTCCCCCTGCTGCTGGCCGCCGGCACGCCTGCCGCCGCCCTGGCCCAGCCCGCCGCGAGCCCGGCGGTCCTGGACGCGACCGTTGCCGAGGCGGTGCGGAGCTTCGCCGCCCTGCCGGGCGAAACCGCCCTGCTGGTGGCGGCGAGCGGTCCGAAGGGTCCCCTCACCGTCACGCACCGGGAGGAGGCGCCGATCTTCGTCGGAAGCTGCATCAAGACCCTCATCCTGGGCGCCTGGCTTCTGGAGGTCGAGGCCGGGCGCCTGTCCCTGGCGGAGCCCCTGGCCGTGGATGACGGGCTGCGCTCCCTGGTCAGCCCGGTCCTCGGCCAGTTGACCGGCCGCGCCACGGCGCAGGTGGTGCTGGAGGCCATGATCGCCCACAGCGACAACACCGCCACCGACATCGCCCTGCACCGCGTCGGCGCGGACAAGGTGCGCGCGCTGATCGCGCGGATGGGGCTGGCCGGCACCCGGATTCCCGATTCCACGCGGATCATGTTCTCCATCCTCGCCGGGGCGCCGCCCGGAAGCGACCTCGGCTGGAAGGGGATCAACCGCGCCGTGCAGGGCCAGCCGCCCGGCCCGCTGCGCGCCCCGGCCAACCCGGACCAGACCATGGTCAGCACGGCGCGCGACCTTTGCAGCTGGTACGCTCGCGCCCTGGGCGGGGAGGTGTTCGCCACGCCCGCCGCGCTGGCCGAGTTCAGGCGCATCAGCGCCATGGCCGACGCCATGCCGCTTGTCGCGCCGCCCGATGTCATGGCCTATGGCAAGGGCGGCAGCATCGACTGGAACGGCGCCCAGGCCGTGGCCGTCGCTGGCCAGATGGTGGCCGGCCCGGTGCGCGCGGCCTTCTTCGCCGGCGCCAACTGGCCGGGTGAGGTCGACAGCGCGCCGGGGGTGATCGCGCGGCTGGGCGGGGCGCTGCGGACGGTGCTGACCCGCGCGGCGACGGACCTCGCCTGACCCGCCTCAGCCCAGGGCCAGCAGCACGCCCTTGAGGTAGGCGCTCTCCGGCAGCATCGGATGCACCGGATGATCCGGCCCGGCGCCGTGGATGCCCAGGATGCGCGCCTCCCGCCGGGCGCGGAACAGCCCGTCGATCACCGCGTCGGCGAACTCGCCCGTGCCGACATGGTGCGAGCAGGAGGCGATGAAGAGGATGCCGCCCGGCTCCACCAGCGCCGCCGAGAGCCGCGCCAGCTTCGCATAGGCCCGCAGCGCGGAATCATGGTCCTTGCGCGACTTGGCGAAGGCCGGCGGGTCGGAGACCACCACGCCGAAGCGCCGCCCCTCGCCCCCCAGCCGCTCCAGCACCTCCATGGCCTCGCCGCGTAGCGATTCCACCCGCTCGCCGAGGCCGTTGCGCGCCGCCGTCTCGGCGGCCGTCGCCAGGGCGTGCTCCGACCGGTCCAGCAGCGTCACCCGCCCCGCCCCCGCCGCCGCGGCCTGCAAGCCGAAGCCGCCGGTGTGGCAGAAGGCGTCCAGCACCGTCCGCCCGCGCGACAGCGCCGCGACGCGCGCCCGGTTGTCGCGCTGGTCGTAGAACCAGCCGGTCTTCTGCCCGCCCAGCGGATCGACGGCGAAGGCGACGCCGCCTTCCTCGATGGTGGCGCGCGCGTCCTCGCCGTGCAGGAGCTTCACCTCCTGTGCCAGCCCCTCCAGCCCCCGCACCCCCGCATCGTTGCGCGCCAGCACGGCGCGCAGCGGCATCAGTCCGAGCAGCGCGGCCAGGATGTCGGGCGTCGCCGCCTCCATTCCCGCCGTGTTCGCCTGCAGGGCCACCACATCGCCGTAGCGGTCCAGCACCAGCCCCGGCAGCCCGTCCGCCTCGGCATGGGCGAGGCGGTAGTAGGGGCCGTCGCGCAGCCGCTCGCGCAGCGCCAGGCATTCGGCGATGCGGGCGCGCCAGAAGCCGGCATCGATCGCCGCGTCGGGGTCGCGCGACAGGCGGCGGGCGGCGATCAGGCTGTGCGGGTTGAAGTGGAAGGCACC
Organism: Roseomonas sp. OT10; assembly: GCF_020991085.1. Lineage (NCBI taxonomy): Bacteria > Pseudomonadati > Pseudomonadota > Alphaproteobacteria > Acetobacterales > Roseomonadaceae > Roseomonas > Roseomonas cutis. Next base: position 1,713,119 of record NZ_CP087719.1, on the reverse strand, counting down.
GAGCCGGGCACCGTCCTCCGCCTCGATCCGCACCACCGAGCCCGGCGGCAGCGCCTTCGCCGCGGCGTTCATGACGATCTCGTTGGAGAAGACCCAGGGGTGGCCGGCCCGCGCGCGGCGGTCGCGGCCGGGGGAGAGGCGGAGCAGCGGGCGGGCCGGTGGAGCGGACATGGCCTGCCTCCTAGGCCGGATCGCCGCGCGGCGGAACCGGCCGCCCCTTGCGCCCCGCCCGCCCCCGTGGCGAAGCGGAGGCATGGCGCCGGTTCCCGAGTCTGCCCCCTCCCCCCCGGTCTCCTGGGTCTCGGCGCTGACGGCCACCCTGCTGATGCAGACCGTCGCCTCGCTGCTGTCGCAGAGCCTGACCGTGCTCGCCCCCCTCCTCACCGGCCGCGCCGGGCTGCCACCGGAGACGGTGGGGCACCTCTCCGCCCTCTCCTCCTTCGGCTCCATGCTGTTCTTCGTCTTCGGCGCGCCGCTGCTGGAACGCTTCGGGCCGCTGCGCACGCTCCAGGCCGGGGTGCTGGGCGCCTCGCTGGGCCTTGGCGTCGCGGCGCTGGGCAGCACGGCGGCGCTCCTCGCCTCCGCCCTGCTGATCGGCATCGGCTATGCGCCCACGACCCCCGCCGGCAGCCGGCTGCTGATGGCCACCGCCCCGGCGCGGCACCGGACGCTGATCTTCTCGGTCAAGCAGGCGGGCGCGCCGCTGGGCGGGGCGCTGTGCGGCGTGACCGTGGCCCCGGTGGCGAGCTGGGCCGGCGGCGGCGCGGCGATGCTGCTGGCCATCGCCCTGGCATGGCTCACCGTCCTGGCGCTGCAACCCCTGCGCCCGGCGCTGGATGCCGACCGGGAGAGGGAGCGCGACATCCGCCCCGCCGTGCTGTTCAGCCGGGCCAACGTCACCGCCCCCTTCGCCGCGCTGCGCCTGCACCCGCTGCTGCCGGCGCTGACGCTGATGGCCTTCTCGCTGGCCGCGTCGCAGGGCTGCTTCTTCGCCTTCTCCGTCACCTGGATGACGGTGCACCAGGGGCTGAGCCTGGTGCAGGCCGGCACGGTCTTCGCCGTGGCGCTGACCTGCGGCGCCTTCGCCCGCATCCTGCTGGGCTGGCTGGCCGACCGGACGGGAACGGGGCTGCTGAACCTGGGCGTGCAGGGGGTGGTGGCCGCCGCCGCCGCGGCCGGATTTGCCCTGATCCCGGCCGGCACGCCCTATCCCGCCATGCTGCTGGCGGGCGGCCTGGCCGGCGCCCTGATCGCGAGCTGGAACGGCATCTTCCAGGCAGAAGTCGCGCGGCTGGTGCCGCCGGCGCGGGTGGGGGTGGCGACCGCCGGCTCCACGACGCTGTGCTTCCTCGGCTACGTGGCCGGGCCGGCGCTCTTCGCGCCGGCGGTCAGCCTGTCCGGAAGCTGGCTGCTGCCGCAGATGCTCGCGGCCGCGCAGCTCGCCGCGATCAGCCTCGCGCTGCTGGTCCTGGTCCTCCGGCGCGGGCGGTAGGATGGGCCGCCCGCCCTTGCTTTCCCCGCGCGGCTCTTCCCATCCTATGATCCAGCGCAAGGACGTCCGGCGGCACGGGGCCTAGCTGGTGCGAAGCAAGCCCAGGCCCGGCGGGGATTCTCGCCGGACCTGACCAACAGGGAAGGAATCCAGACGATGACCACCATGCTCGCCCGTGACCTGATGACCACCGAGGTGACGACCGTCGCCCCCGACACGCCCGTCCTGGCGGTGGCCAGCCTGCTGGCCGATCGCCACATCTCCGCGGTGCCGGTGGTGGGCACCGATGGCGTGTTGCAGGGGCTGGTCTCCGAGGCCGACCTGATCCGCCGCATCGCCAACGAGGCGGAGGAGCGCCCGGGCTGGTTCGCCGCCCTCTTCGCCAACCGCTCCGTCCAGGCGGAGCGATTCGCCAAGGCGCACGGGCTGACGGCGGCGGATGTGATGACGCGCAACCTGCACACCGTCGCCCCGACGACCCCGGTGGAGGAGGTGGCGAACCTGCTGGAGCAGAAGCACATCCGCCGCGCCCCGGTGGTGGAGGGCGGCAAGCTGGTCGGGCTGGTCAGCCGCGCCGACCTGCTGCGCGCCCTGGTCGCCGCGCCGGCCCCCGCCGCCTCCGCCGACCTGTCGGACGAGGCGATCCGCCGCAACCTGCTCGACCGCCTGCGGCGCGAGCCCTGGGGCGATGTCTGGTCGCTGGCGGTGACGGTGCAGGACGGCATCGTCTCGCTCGACGGCTGGTCGCGCGACCCGGCGACCGCCCGCGCGGTGACCGTGCTGGCGCAGGAGACGCCGGGGGTGAAGGGCGTGCAGGACAACAGCCGCCCCTACCCCGCGCCGGTCTACATCGCGCGCTGAGACCGGACCGCGCGGATCCTGCCCATGCCAATCCCGGCACCGCCGCCGGGGTTGGCGCAGCAGGCGCGCGCCAGGCCGGGATCGCACCGGCCTGCAAACGCGCGTTCCTGCTTCCGCAGGTCGACACAGAAGTCCGCCGGACGGGTCCGTGCCCGACCGGCGGGCCGGCTACCAGAGCATGTCGCTGAGATTCTTCATCGGTGCCGGCAGGCCCTCCGGGACGGGCAGCATGGTGGCGTCCCATGCCTCCCATTGTGCCCGCAGCTCGGCGAGGAGGTCCGGCCGCTTCGTCGCCAGGTTGCCGCGCTCGCGCGGGTCCCAGGCGACATCGAACAGGAACTCGCGGTCGGCGACCTTCAGGTACTTGTGGTCGCCGCAGCGCACGGCACGCTGCGAACGGTTGGCCATGCGCCAGTAGAGCGTCCGGTCGGTGGAGGCAGGGACCGCGCCCGACAGCACCGGCAGCAGGTCCTGCCCGTCCAGCGGATGATCGGGATGCGGATCGACGCCGGCCGCCGCGAAGCAGGTCGCGGTAAGGTCCATGGTGATGGTCAGGTGGTCCGTGACCACCCCCGCGGCGATCCGGCCGGGCCACCAGGCGATCTGCGGCACGCGCAGACCGCCCTCCAGCAGGTCCCACTTCCGGCCGACGAAGGGCCAGATCTTGGAATAGCGCTCGCCGCCGTTGTCACTAGTGAAGACCACGAGCGTGTCGCGGCCCGTCCGGGACCGCCAATGCCAAGACTTCCGTCAGCAATGCCTTGAAGGCATCGGCCGGAGACAGGCGGGAGGGGAGAGGCATGCGGCCGCGCCGGCTGTCGACGCAGCAGATGGAGACCTTCCGCGCGGTGATGCACGCCGGCTCCGTGCACGGCGCGGCGCGGCAACTGGGCACGTCGCAGCCCTCACTCACCCGCATCCTACGGCGGATGGAGGATCTGGCGGGCTTTGCGCTGTTCCAGACGGTGAAGGGGCGGTTGATCCCGACCGGCGAGGCGCGGGCGCTGCTCCAGGGAGTCGAGCACGTCCATCACCAGCTCGACGCGCTGGAGGAGATGATGCAGCGCATCGCCCGGCATGGCGACGGGCCCTTTCGCTTCGGCGCCTCGCCGAGCCTCGGCCGCGCGGTGGTCCCGGCAGCGCTGGTCGGATTCCGGCGGCTCTTCCCGGAGGCGGAGCTGCGCTTCGACACCGTCGCGCTGCCGAACGTGGTGGACTACCTGGCGCTGGGCCGCGGCGAATGCTTCCTGACCATCCACCCGATCGCGCATCCGGCCATCGAATGCCGGGCGATCTGGCCCTGCGGATTGTGCTGCCTGCTGCCCGCAGGGCACCGGCTGGCCGGGCGCGAGCGCATCGACCCTGCCGAGATCGCGGCGGAGGAGCTGATCCTGGGCGAGCCCGAGACGCCGCACGGCGAGATCGTGCGCGACGTCTTCCGGGGCATCGGACGCACGCCCAACATCCGCATCGTGATCCGCGTGACGGAGGCCGCGATCGGCCTGGTCGCGCACGGCCACGGCATCGCCATCCTCGACGAGTTCACGGCGCTGGATGCCGCCTCGGAGCGTGTGGTGGTACGGCCACTAAACGCGGGCACGCGGATGCACGCCTGCATCAGCCGCGGGCAGGACCTCCTCCGCTCCCGCTATGCGGAGGTGCTGGAGGCGGAGGTACTGGGGGTCCTGCGGCACCGCGAGCGGCTGGCCGACCGCCACGGAGTGCCGGCCGGCTGACTGGGGCCGGTCAGCCGACGCCCCGGCGGGGCCCGCCCTGAGGCGGCATGCTCCACAGGATCAGCCCGCCCAGCGCCAGGAAGACCGCCACGGTCGCCATGCCCCAGCGCTGGCTGCCGGTCGCCGCCGTCACCGCCGCCAGCACGGCGGGGCCGAGGAAGCCGGTGACGCGGCCGGAGAGGGCGAACAGCCCGAAATGCGCCGCCATCTCGCCGGGCGGCGCCATGCGCGCCATCAGCGTGCGCGACGCCGCCTGGGCCGGGCCGAAGAACAGGCCCAGCACCAGGGCCAGCCCCCAGAACAGCGGCTTGGTCTGCACCAGCACCAGCCCCAGCCCGAGGACCGTCATCGCCGCCAGCGAGATCAGCACCGTGCGGCGGGAGCCGAGGCGGTCCTCGACAAGCCCGAATCCGGCGGCGCCCAGCCCGGCGGTGACGTTCATGGCGATGCCGAACAGCAGCACCTCGTCGAAGCTCATGCCGAACACCCCGGCGGCGAAGATCGCTCCGAAGGCGAAGAGCGTGTTCAGCCCGTCCGTGTAGAACAGCCGGGCGATCAGGAAGCGGGTCAGCGCCGGCTCGTGCGGCAGGCGCCGCAGCACGGCGGCGATCTCCTCCAGCCCGTGCCGCGCGGCCGCCGCCCAGCCGGGACGCTCGCCCGCCGGGTCGGGCAACAACGCGAGGACGGGCCAGCCGAAGACCAGCGTCCAGGCCGCGACCAGCAGGGCGGTCGCCCGCAGGTGCTCCGCCGCGCCGCGGTCCAGCCCCAGCGGCGACGGGTCGGGCAGCACCAGCAGGACGAGGCACAGCACCAGGCAGGCGAGGCCCCCGGCATAGCCCAGCCCCCAGGCCAGGCCGGAAAGCCGGCCGATGCTCTCGGGCGGCGCCACGTCGGGCAGCATGGCGTTGTAGAAGACCGTCCCCACCTCGAAGGCCACGGTGGCGAGGCCCACGCAGACCAGTGCCCAGAGCGTCCAGGAGGGGTCGGGCTTCGCGAACCACAGCGCCGCCGTGAAGCCCGCCATGGCCAGGGTGCAGAGGAACAGCAGCAGCCGGCGCCGCCCGCCGGCATCCGCCACGGCCCCGAGCACCGGCGAGAGCAGGGCGATGGCCACCGCTGCCGCCGCCTGCATCCAGCCCCACATCGCCTGGCCCGTCGCCGGGTCCGGGGCGATGCCCTGGGTGAAGTAGGCGGCGATCACGAAGGTCGAGACCACCGTGGGAAAGGCGCTGTTCGCCCAATCGTAGAGCGCCCAGGCGAAGGCGCGCCGGCCCAGGGAGACCGCCAAGCCGCGATCAGCCCTGCGACGGCGGCAGGAGCCGCGCCAGCGCCCGCAGCCCCACCGTGACGGCGGAGAGATCGGGCACCAGGGCCGCCTCCCGCACCGTGCGCAGCGCCTCCGCCGCGCCCGGCCCGCCGGACGGGTCCTGATCCGCCAGCAGTGCCCCGGCCAGCCGGGCCTGGGCGGCGTCCAGCTCGTCCAGCAGGGCGGCCCGCGCCCGGCTGCCGAAGGCTCCCGTGACCGGAGCCGCCTGGGCGGCGTGGCGCAGCGCCTCCAGCCCGAACTGCCGTCCCGCCTGGGTCCAGGCAGCGGCCGCCTCGGCGGGTGCCGCGCTGGCCACGGCGGCCAGCCGCAGCACGCCCACCGCCGGCAGCAGCCCGGGCGCGGCGGCGGCGAGCCGTGCCGGCCCCTCCGGCAGGTCCCGGGCGGGTTCCGCCGCGGCCGCCTCCACCAGCGCGTCGACGCCGGGGCGAAGCCGCTCCAGCGCCTCGGCCAGGGAGAGGCCGGCCTCCGCGCCCCCGGCGATGCCGCGCGCGGCGGCCTCCTGCAACCGCCGCAGCGCCAGCAGCGCGTCGCGCCGCACGGGCCAGGGCGCCGGGGCGGAGTCGATCGCCCGCGCCGCCGGGTCGATGCCGAACAGCGCATCCGCCAGCCAGGCCGCGCGCGCCACGGCGGGCAGCTCTGCCTCGGCCGCCAGCCGCGCGAGCCCGGCGGGGCCGATCCGGTTGGCGACGGAATTGGCCAGCACCGTCGCGACCAGCTCCCGGCGCAGGCGGTGACGGCCGATCTGTTCGCCGAAACGCTCGCGCAGCGGGGTGGGGAAGTAGTCGAGCAGCAGCGCCTCCAGCGCCGGTTCGTCCGGCAGGCCGCTCTCCCCGATGGCGTCGTTCAGCCACAGCTTGGCCACGGGCAGCAGGGCCGCGATCTCCGGCCGGGTCAGCGCCTCGCCCGCCGCGATGCGCTCCGCCATGGCCTCGGCCGAAGGCAGGCCGATCACGGCCCGGTCCATCAGCCCGGCGGCCTCCAGCCGGGTCATCAGCGCCGCCTGGGCGGGCAGCGCCTCCGCCCCCGCCGCCTGCTCCAGGCTGACGGCGAGGCCCTGCTCCGTGTTGTCCAGCAGCACCAGCGCGCCGACCTCGCCGGTCATCTCCGCCAGCAGGTCGTCGCGCTGGCGCCGGGTCAGCAGCCCAGAGGCGGTCACGTCGGCCAGCAGGATCTTGATGTTCACCTCGTGGTCGGAGGTGCTGACGCCCGCCGAGTTGTCCAGCGCATCGGTGTTCAGCCGCACGCCGCGCCGCGCCGCCTCGATCCGCCCGGCCTGGGTGACGGCGAGGTTGGCCCCCTCCCCGATCACCTTCGCCCGGACCTCCGCGCCGTCGATCCGCAGCGCGTCGTTGGCCCGGTCGCCTGCCTCCGCCTGGGATTCGGTCGAGGCCTTCAGATAGGTCCCGATGCCGCCGAAATAGAGCAGGTCGACGTCGAGCTTCAGGATGGCGCGCATCACCGTCGCCGGGTCGGGGCGCTCCGCCGCGATCCCCAGCAGGGCGCGGGCCTCGGGCGAGAGCGGCACGGTCTTGGCGTTGCGCGGGAAGACGCCGCCGCCGGCGCTGATCCTCGCCCGGTCGTAGTCGTCCCAGGAGGAGCGCGGCAGGGCGAAGAGCCGCGCGCGCTCCTCGTAGGAGGCGGCCGGGTCGGGATCGGGGTCGAGGAAGATGTGGCGGTGGTCGAAGGCCGCGACCAGCTTCGTCTGCCGCGAGACCAGCAGCCCGTTGCCGAAGACGTCGCCGCTCATGTCGCCCACGCCGGCGCAGGTGAAGGGCTCCGCCTGGATGTCGTGCCCCATCTCGCGGAAATGCCGCGCGACCATCACCCAGGCGCCCTTGGCGGTGATGCCCATCGCCTTGTGGTCGTAGCCCTGGCTGCCGCCCGAGGCGAAGGCATCGCCCAGCCAGAAGCCGTATTCCGCCGAGAGCCCGTTGGCGATGTCGGAGAAGGTGGCCGTGCCCTTGTCCGCCGCCGCAACGATGTAGGGGTCGTCGCCGTCGCGCCGGACCACGCGCTCGGGCGGCACCACCTCCTGGCCGCGCAGGTTGTCGGTGACATCCAGCATGCCGCGCACGAGCTGGCGGTAGGCCGCCTGGCCGGTGGCGAGGAAGCCCTCCCGGTCCGTCGGCACGGCCCCCTTCAGCACGAAGCCGCCCTTGGCGCCGGTGGGGACGATGATGACGTTCTTCAGCCGCTGCGCCTTCATCAGCCCCAGGATCTCCGTGCGGAAATCCTCGCGCCGGTCGGACCAGCGGATGCCGCCGCGCGCCACGGGGCCGGCGCGCAGGTGGCAGCCCTCCATGCTGACGGCGTGCACGAAGATCTCGCGCCAGGGGCGCGGTGCCGGCATCTCGCCTGCGGCGGCGCTGTCGATCTTCAGCACCAGCCGGTCATGGCCCTGGTGGAAGTTGGTGCGCAGCACGGCGTCGAGCAGCGTCCGCAGCCGCGTCAGGATGCGGTCCGCCTCCGCATCCGTGTTCGCCTCCAGCAGCGAATCCCATTCCGCCGAGAGTTGCGCCTCGCGCGCCGCGTCGCGCGGCCGGTCGGGGTCGAAGCGCGCCTGGAACAGGTCCAGCAGCAGTTGCGCCGCCCGCGGCTGGGCGCAGAGCGCCGCCGCGATGGCTTCGGGCGCGAAGGCGAAGCCCACCTGCTTCAGCCAGCGCGCCATGGCCCGCAGCAGCCAGCATTCGCGCCAGTCGAGCCCGGCGCGCAGCACCAGCCGGTCGAAGCCGTCCGCCTCCGCACGGCCGTCGAGCAGCGCGTCCAGCGCCTCCAGCAGCGCGGGGAAGCGGTGCTCCGGCGCCTCCGCCCCCGCCTCCAGCCCGAAGACGTGCAGCACCACCGGATCGGCGCCCTCGGGCGCGAGACGGTGCGGATTCTCCTCGATGGCCCGCAGGTCCAGCGCCTCGAACAGCGGCAGCATGTCCGCCAGCGGCAGCGGCCCGCCGGGATTGGCCAGGCGCAGCATCAGGCGTCGCGCCCCCTCGCCCGGGGCGCGCGACAGGTGGGCGGCGGGGCGGCCGGAGGCGAGCGCCGCCTCGGCCAGTTGCAGGTCCGCCACGGCGCGGGAGGCCGTCGCCTCCTCGCGATAGGCGGCCGGGAAGGCGCCGCCCCAGCGGGCGAGCAGCCGCGCCGCCTCCGCCTCTCCCGCGCCGCGCGACAGGGCGTCGGAGAGCCGGTCGGCGAAGGGGCGCGCGGCCTGCACCACCGCCGCCTCCAGCGCGTCCACCTCCACCTCGGGCAGGGCGCCGGGGGTGGTGCCGATGACGTAGTGGATGCGCGCCAGCGGCCCGTCGCCCAGCGCGATGTAGAAGGCGGAGAGCCGCCCGGCATAGGCGCCGGCCACCAGCCGCCCGACCCGCTCGCGCAGGCGGGTGTCGAAGGTATCGCGTGGCAGCCAAGCGATGGCGGAGACGAAGCGCTCGAAGGGGTCGGGCCGGACGTAGAGCGCCGGGCGGGGGCGGAGCTGGAGGTCCACGGCGCGGCGGGCGCCGGCCAGGATCTCCGCCTCGCTCGCCTGGAACAGCTCGTCGCGCGGCCAGGTGTCGAGGATGTGGCGGAAGGCGCGCTCGTCGTGGCTGTCGGGCGCGGCGCCGGTCATCTCCAGCACCCGCTTCACCTTGGAGGCGAGCCAGGGGATGAAGCGCGGGTTGCGGTTGTAGGCATCCGCCGCGAACAGCCCGAGGAAGGCGCGCACGGCCACGACCTTGCCGCCCTCGAAGATCTTCGTCGCCACCACGTCGCAATGCGACGGGCGGTGGACGCGGGTGCGGAGGTTGGCCTTGGCCACCGTCATCGCCACCGGCTCGGCCAGCGCGCCGCGCACCCCGGGCGCGACGGCCGAGAGGTCGCGCAGCGCGTCGAAGACAGGGATCGAGGCGTCGCGCAGCAGCCCAAGCCCCTCACCCGCGCGCAGCGGGTCGAGGTCGAGCCGGCGATGGCCGAGCAGGACGAAGTTGCCCTCCACCAGCCAGCGCAGGAACTCGGCGGCCTCCGCCCCGTCCGGCGCCGCCGCCACTTCGCGCTCCGCCTCGCGCAGGCGTTCCAGCATGGCGGGGAAGTCGTCCACGGCGAGGCGGACCTCAGCCATGGCGCGGGTCAGCGCCTCCTCCACCGCCGCCCAGTCCGAGGCGGGGACGACGCCCGCGCCCAGCAGCCGCGCCGGGGCGGGGGCGATCTCGATGCGCATCATGCTCTCGGGGGCGCCCTCCCCGGCGGGGGTCAGGCCCAGCAGCCTCCCCTCCGCGTCCCGCCGCGTGGCCACCACGGGGTGCAGCAGGCGGCGCACCGTCCGGCCGGTCAGGGTCAGGGCGGCCATGGCGCTGTCCACGAGGAAGGGCATGTCCTCGGTGACGATCTCGGCCACCGCCGCCGCGCTGCCCTGGCCGGGCGGGTGGAGGCGGACGCTGGCGGCACCCGGCCGGTGCGCGGCGGCCAGGTCCCAGAGCGAGGCGGCGGCCTGGGCGATCGCCTCGGGCGGCTCGGCGGCCAGCTCGGCCGTGGGGAGGGCGTCGAACAGCGCGTGCAGCAGCGCGACGGCGTCCGCCGGCAGGGCCGGGGCGAGGCGCCGCAGCTCCCCGGCGGCGTCGCGAAGCACCTCCCGGCGCAGGCTGTCGGCTGGCGGCGGGGCGAGGTCCTGTGGCATGGCAGCGTTCCGCGTTTCCCTGCCACAGGGTATCGGCCGGTCCGGGGCGGGGGCGCAAGCGCGGGCCGGTGACATCCCCGAAATCCCCTGCCCCGCCTGCTGACGTGCCCCGCGCCCTCGGCTAGCCTCGCCCCGCCATGGCCCTGACCCTCGCCGACCTGCTCGCGCCCATCACGCCCGAGCGCTTCTTCGCCGAGTTCTACGACAGGCAACCGCTGCACATCCGCGGCGGGGCGGCGAAATTCGCCCAGGTGCTGTCCTGGCGCGGCATCGACCGCCTGCTGGACCAGACCCACATCTGGTCCAGCCAGTCGCTGAAGCTGGTGCTGGACGGCAACGCCGTGCCGCCCGACGCCTACTGCACCCGCGCCACCGGCCGGGACGGCCAGCCGGTGCAGCAGCCGGATTCGCGCAAGGTGCGGGACTGGGTCGCCCGGGGCACCTCCGTCGTGATGAACGACGTGGACAGCCTCACCCCCGGCCTGGCCGCCGTGAGCAACGCGCTGGAGGAGGCGGGGCTGGGGAAGGCCCAGGCCAACGTCTACATCTCCTTCCGCAGCCACAAGGCCTTCCCGGCCCATTTCGACACGCACGACGTCTGGGCTGTGCAGGTCGAGGGCGAGAAGGACTGGAACATCTGGTCCGGCCGCGCCGAATGGCCGATCGCCCACCCCGCCTTCCGCAACCTCGGCCAGGCGCATCACGAGCAGGCCAAGGGCGCGCTGCGCGAGAAGGTGAAGGTGAAGGCGGGCGACCTGCTCTACCTGCCGCGCGGCTGGTACCACGACGCGCTGGCCGAGGCGGACGCCTCCGTCCACGTCGCCTATGGCGTCAGCCCGCCGATGGGGCTGGACCTGCTCTCCATGCTGTTCGAGCGCGCCATCCAGGACCCGCTGTTCCGCCAGCCCCTGCCCCGCCAGGACGGCACGCCGGCGACGCAGTTCGCCCTCACCACCCGCGCCGGGCAGATCGGCCAGCGCCTCGCGGAGTTCTGCCGCGAGCCCAAGGTGCTGGAGACGCTGGGCCGGCTGGTCGCCGAGCACCGCTACCACCGCGGCGGCAACGACCTGCTCGCCGCCCGTGGCCTCGCCGCCCCGCGCGAGGCGGCGGCCGCGTCCGGGGGCGAGGAGCCCGGCTTCCGCGTGGTGGCGGAGGGGGCGAAGCCCGTGCGGCGCGGCGCCGAATGGCTGCTGAAGGGCGCGAACGGCAACCTGCCGCTCAGCCCGCCCGAGGCGGAGGCCGCCGGCTGGGTCCTCGCCCGCCGCGACGTGGACGAGGCGGGGCTGCGCGCCGCCCATCCCGCCGTGGACGCCCCGGCCCTGCTCCGCCGGCTGGCCGAGGCCGGGCTGCTGGCCGCGGCATGAGACCCCTGCTCCAGGCGGCGCCGCTCCTCTCCCTGCTCCTGCTCCCGTCCTGGACGGCCCTGGCGCAGGCGCCGACCCGCGCCTTCAACTGCGTCGGCGTCGAGGATCTGGAGGAGGATGTCTTCGCCGTCCCCTTCGCCGCCGGCAGCACCCAGGTGACGGAGGCGGCGCGCAGCATCCTCGCCGCGGCAGCGGAGCGCATCCGGGCCGAGCCGGACCGCAACATCTGCATCCTGGGCCATGCCGACCGGGAGGGCGGCCAGTCCACCAAGCTGCGCCTCGCCGCCGGGCGCGCCCGCTCCGTGGTCGAGGCACTGGTCGGGCGCTATCGCGTCGAGCGCGACCGGATGCGGTCCGAGGCGCGGGTCGCCGGATTCAGCCGCCGGACCGGCACGCCGGAGACCCGCAGCGCGCGGATCGTGATCTTGCCACCGCAGCCCCCGGTGCCGGAACGCGGCCCGCCCCGCACGCCGCCGGCACGGCCCGAGGCGCCGCCGGCCCCGGCGCGCGAACCGGTACAGCCGCCGCCGTCGCAGGCTCCCGCCTCTCCCGTGCCCGACGCTCCCCCGCGGGACGCGCCGGAGCGCGGCCGGCCCGAGGCGCCGCCGGCCCAGCCCACCTCACCGCCGGCGGCGCCCGCCCCGGCCACGCCACCGTCGGCGCCCACGAACAACGCTCCGCCCGACGCTCCACCGGCGGACGCCGCCCGCACACCCCCGGCATCGACCGCGCCGGCTCAGGAACCGCCGCCGGTGCGGCCGCAGCCCGAGGCCGGGTCACAGGCCGCGCCGCCGCGCCAGACGGAGCCCTGACCGGGACGGCATCCCGAGGGTGCCCCCGGGCCGATCCGGCCTCGCCCCCTGGCCGCTCCACGGGGGACCCGGGGCTGGCGATCAGGCCGCCGCCGGCAGCGCCCGGGCCGTCGCGTCCGCCTTCGCCAGATCCTCGACGAAGCGCTCGTATTCCCGTGCCTTGCCCGCCTCGTCCGGGATGCGCAGCAGGTAGGAGGGATGGACGGTGGCGAAGAAGGGCCGTCCGTCCGGCCCGCGCAGCAGCGACCCGCGCACCTTCGTCACCGGCATGGCGCGCCCCGAGACGGCCCGCAGCGCGGTCGCGCCCAGCGCCACCACCAGCCGCGGCGACACCAGGTCGATCTCCCGTTGCAGGAAGGGGCGATAGTAGGTGATGTCCCCCGCATCCGGCGTCTGGTGCAGCCGCCGCTTGCCCGTGGGCGTGAACTTGAAGTGCTTCACCGCATTGGTGACATAGGCTTGGTCGCGGCCGATGCCGGCCTCCGCCATCGCCCGGTCGAACAGGCGGCCGGCCGGGCCGACGAAGGGGCGGCCCTTGAGGTCCTCCTCGTCGCCCGGCTGCTCGCCGACGAACATCAGCGGCGCCCCGACCGGCCCCTCGCCGAAGACCATCTGGGTGGCGTTGGCGGTCCAGGGCGGCAGGTCGTTGCGGCCGGCCAGCTCGCGCCCGAGCGCCTCCAGCGCGGCGGTCTTCTCGGGCAGGGTCACGGCGACGGCGTCTGACATGGCGATGGTTCCAACGCGCGACGGGTGCGCGAGGTGCAGCGGGCGTTGCCGCCGCGCTGCCGGTTCGGTGGCACCGCGCTCCACCATCGCCGCCACCCGCGCCGGGGCGGCGGCGATCAGCGTGGGGATGTCCCGCGCCTCCGGCAGGTTGCGCCAGTACCTTTTCGGCATCTCGGCGCGCATCGCCTCCGGCTTCAGCCGGGCCGGGTTGAAGATGGAGGCGAAGTAGGCGCGCCACAGCTCCTCCGCGGCATCCTCCGCCGGCGCGTCGGCGCGGTGCGCCCCGGGACCGAGGCGAAGCTCCTCCCCATCCCAGTGGGCGCTCGCCTCGGGAGTCAGGATGGACCAGCGCATGGCCGCGAAGCGGCGGCGGAAGAAGCCCGCCTCGGCCTCCAGGATGTGGTGCTGCGGCTCGAACCAGGCGACGTAGCGAACCGGTTCGCCCGCCTCGCCCGGCACTTCGCGGAAGCGGACGAAGGCGTGCATCTTGTGCGCGTCGCGGCGTACGGCGCGGGCCATGGCCTCGGCGCGGGAGACGTCCGGATCGCTCGCCACCTCCAGCAGCGCCCGCTCGTCCTGCAGCCGGGCGAGCAGGCGGTGCAGCAGGGCGAAGCGCTGCGGATCGCGATGGCGCACCACCAGCTCCGCCAGTTCCAGGAAGGCGCGAGGCACACGCGGCAGCGCCGAACCGGCGGGCGGTTCGGGGGGCGGCGGCCCGCCGAAGAGGGGGGCAGGATCGCCGGGGACCCGCCAGGCGACCTCCTCCGGCGCGATCCCGGCCATCACCAGCCGGCGCGTGGCCGCCCGCCAGCCGGCGAAGTCGGCGGGACCGTCGAGCGCCACGCTATGCACGCATGGCCTCCGGCGCGAAGAGCGGCAACTGCGTCGGCCGCGCCGGCTGCGCCACCCCCTCCCCGAAGCCGGAAGCCGGCGCGAGCAGCGCCCGCAGGTCGCCGCGGTCCAGCAGCCCGGCCCGGGGGCGATGGCCGGCCGCCAGCAGGAAGGGCGCGACCTTGCGCAGCGGCACGCGCAGCCGGGCCAGATCCTCCAGCCGCAGGGTCCGGTGCCGGCGCGCCGCCACGATCCGCTCCACCGTCTTCGCGCCCAGGCCAGGGACGCGCAGCAACAGCTCGCGGTCGGCGCGGTTCAGGTCCACCGGGAAGCGGTGGCGATGGCGCAGCGCCCAGGAGAGCTTGGGGTCGATGTCGAGCTCGAGCATCCCCGCCGCGCCATCCTCCGGCCCGCCGGCCACGATCTCCCCGGCGCCGAAGCCGTAGAAGCGCATCAGCCAGTCCGCCTGGTACAGCCGGTGCTCCCGCACCAGGGGCGGCGCCACCGGCGGCAGGGCGGCGGAGGCATCGGGGATAGGCGAATAGGCGGAGTAGTACACCCGCCTGAGCCGGTAGGAGCCGTAGAGCCCGGCCGAGGTCGCCAGCACCTGCGCGTCGTTGGAGGCATCGGCGCCGACGATCATCTGGGTGGACTGCCCGGCCGGGGCGAAGCGCGGCGGCGCGGCGCGGGAGGGGGCGGCCCTGGCCGCCTCCGCCTCGTCCAGGCGCAGGCGCAGCCGGCCCATGGCGCGGCGGATCGACCCTGCCTCCTTCTCCGGCGCCAGGGCGGCGAGGCTCTCCGCGCGCGGCAGTTCGATGTTGATGGAGAGCCGGTCGGCATGCGTCCCCGCCTCGGCCAGCAGGGCCGGGTCGGCGTCGGGGATGGTCTTGAGGTGGATGTAGCCCTTGAAGCCATGGGTCAGGCGCAGCTCCCGCGCCACGCGGACGATCTGCTCCATCGTGTAGTCGGGCGAGCGGATGATGCCGGAGGAGAGGAACAGCCCCTCGATGTAGTTGCGCCGGTAGAAGTCGAGCGTCAGCCCGACCAGCTCCTCCACCGTGAAGCGGGCGCGCGGCACGTTGGAGGCGGCGCGGTTGATGCAGTAGGCGCAGTCATAGACGCAGGCATTGGTCAGCAGCACCTTGAGCAGCGAGATGCAGCGCCCGTCGGGGGCATAGGCGTGGCAGATGCCCATGCCCTCCGTGCTGCCCAGCCCGCCATCCAGGCTGTCGCGCTTCTCCGTGCCGGAGGAGGCGCAGGAGGCGTCGTACTTCGCCGCATCGGCCAGGATCTCCAGCTTGCGGCGCAGGTCCATGCGGGTTCCAGGCATGTTCGTTCATATTATGTTCCTTGCTGGTCCCGCAACGGCCCGATCCCCGAAATTCCTGGCGGCGTTTCGGCACGAAGGTGTAACGTCCTGCCCTGGACCCTCGGGGACGCGACCATGTCCGCCGCCATGGATGCTGCCGCCAGGCCGTTGCCGGAGGCGCCCGGCCTGCCCGTCCTGGCCGGCGATCCGACCGCCCTCATGCCCGTCGTGCTGCAGCGCCTGACCCAGCCCCTGGAGAACGGGCTGGAGACCGAGCTGCCGAAGCTGATCGACGTGCTGGAGCGCTACCGCCGGGCGGGGCTGAGCACCAGCCCGCTGCGCCTCGCGGCCCTGGCCGCCGTGCTGGGCGGGCAAGAGAAGGTGGACCTCGCGGCGCTGCAATCCATCCGGCAGCAGCTCGCCCTGGACCTCTGGAGCGCCGAGAAGGGGATGACGGGCTGGCTGGTCCGGCAGACGGATGGCGGGGCGCCGGTGCCGTTGGTGCTGCTCGGCGTGCTCAGCTCCACCCTCCTGACCCTGCTCTGCTTCGGGCTGGTGCAGGCGTTCCTCATGCCGTCCGGCACCCTGCCCGTCGCCGATGCGGGGTCGATCGTCGTCATGTCGAAGCTGGATGTCGTCCCGCTGTTCGCCTCGGCGGTGCTGGGGGCCAATGCCAGCATCGTGACGCGGATGGAGCAGTTCGGCGCGCTGTCCTCCTATCACCCCTTCATCCTGACGGCGAACGCCTTCTTCAAGCCCGTGGTCGCGCTGATCTTCGCGCTCATCGTCTACTCGGTGCTGAAATCCGGCTTCATCACGCTCAGCGGCGTCAGCGACTACTTCCGCGACACGCCGAGCAACCGCTACGTCATCTGGGTGCTGGGCTTCCTCTGCGGCTTCAGCGAACGCCTCGCCTCGGACATCGTGTCGCGGGCCGAGACCATCGTGAGCGGCGTCACGGCCCCCGCCGCGCGCTAGCCGCCCGGCTGGCCCTGGGAGGTGCGCCTCGTCGACGCGCCGACGCTGGCCTCTCCCGCGTGCCGCGCCAGCCAGCCCTTCGGGCCGGTTCCCATCCTGGAGGAGGATGGCGCGGGTCCCGAGGGACCGCACCGGGCGGCGGACGCGGCGGCCCCCTCCGCCGCACGCCGTCAGCCCCGCGCGGCGACCTCGCGCGCCGCGGTGCCCAGCCCGGCCGCGACCAGCAGCCCGCCACCGATGCGCCGCATCAGCCCCATGGCCCGGGGGCTGCGCGCCACCCGGCGGGCCCGCGAGGCGGCGAGCGCATAGGCCAGCGCGTTCGCGAAGGCGAGGAGCAGGAAGGTCGCCTCCAGGACCACGATCTGGGTGCCGAGGCTCCCGGCCGGATCGAGGAACTGCGGCAGGAAGGCCACGAAGAAGGTGATGCTCTTCGGGTTCAGCGCGGTGACCAGCCAGGCATGGCCGAACATCCGCCGTGCCGAGGCCGGGCCGCGCGCCACGCCCGGCCCGGTGCTGCCGCCGACCCGCCAGAGCGCCACGCCGAGCCAGACGAGATAGGCCGCCCCGGCCCATTTCAGCGCGGTGAACACCGCGGCCGAGGTCGCGAGCAGGGCGCCAAGCCCCAGCACCGAGACGGTCATGGCGGTGAAGTCGCCCAGGGCCACGCCCGCCGCCATGGGAAGGGCGGTGCGCCAGCCCTGCCCCAGCGCGTAGGAGACGACCAGCAGCACCGTCGGCCCGGGGATGGCCAGCATCACGGAGGAGGCAGCGGCGAAGGCCAGCCAGGTCTCGAAGGTCATGGTCGCGGACTCCCTCCCGGATGCCATGAGGCCAGGGCCGCCCACGCGGCGGACCCTCCGTCCGGATGATGCGGCGCCCTGGCCCGCCCGGATAGGCTGGCCCCGCCCGACAGGCCACCGGGCCAAGCCGAGGACGTCGCCGCATGCGCATTCCCATCCGCTACGACAGCTTCCTGATCTCCAACGGCCGGAAGGGCGCCGAGCGGGCCGTGGTCGGGCGCGGCCTGCACCACACCGTCTTCCGCGACGCCGCCGACCGCGAGGTCTCCGCGCACGACCACCACATCGCCGGCCTCACCGGCATGGACCCGGGCGACGTGGCGACCTTCCGGGCCGTGGCGATGGAATGCCAGGTGCTTTTCGTGGTCCGCTGCCCCGGCGTCTCCACCGGCCGCTTCGCGACGCTGGGCATCCCCGTCACGGGCAAGCCGGAGGAGGAGAAGGAGGGGCTGAAGGTCGGCAACGACCTCGTCCGGCGCGGCAACGGCCAGTTGATCGTCGGCGACTACGACCTGATGTCCGTCTGGCTGGCCGAGGGCGGTCGCTACGAGCGGCTGGAATTCACCCGCGACGGCCCGGGCCATGCCGCGCGCTGGACGAACCTGGACGCCGAGCGCCTGTTCGACCGGCTGAACCGCGACCTGAACATCCCCGTCGAGCACGGTGCCAACGATGACTGGAAGACGGCGAACGCGACCTGCCGCGAGATCCGGCAGGGGGCCGTGGTGGGCCGCCGCCGCTTCGTCGCCTTCGCCGAAGGCGGCGGCTACCGCCTGCTGCCCGACCCCGGCGCCCTGAAGCGCTACTATGCCGACGTGCTGAAGGCCGGCTGGCCCTACGCCTGATTCCCGCAGGCACCGGAAGGGGGGCGGCAGGGTGCGGCGGGCGCCCGGCCATCCTACATTGCGGCGCAGCACGACAGGCAGGAGTCCCGAGTCATGTCCGACCGCAAGATCTACTTCGTCTGGGGCGGCATCTTCACCGCCCCCGACTGGGCGACGCTCGAGCCGCAGACGGAGGAGTGCTACGGCCCCTTCCACGATGCGCAGGTCGCCGAGCGCGTGTGGAACGAAAAGGCGCGGCGCAACATCGACATCGCCACCCACCGGCTCTTCGTCCTGGCGGTGGATCGTCCCGGCGGCCAGGCGAGGACCGCCTGACCGGCCGCGCCTGACGCCAGGTCAGCGCCCTGGCGCCGGCGGTCGGGCCGCCATACCGGGCGTCATGCCGAAGGCCGCCCGGAAGGCGGCGCCGAACGCCGCGGTGGAGGCGTATCCCACCGCGGCCGCCGCCCGCGCCGGGGGCAGGCCGCCGGCCAGCAGCGCGCCGGCCTCGGTCAGCCGCAGCGCCTGGCGCCAGGCGGCGAAGGACAGCCCCGTCTCGCGACGGAACAGCCGCGACAGGGTACGCGGGCTGGCCCCGACCAGCGCCGACCACTCCTCCAGCCCCTCCTCCCGCCCCGGCCGCTCCCGCAGCAGGGCGGCCAGCCGCCGCAGCCGCGGGTCGCGCGGCTCGGGCAGGCCGAAGGGCAGCCGCGGGGCGTGCCGGATCTCGTCCAGGATCAGCGCCGCCAGATGCGGGCCGCGCCCGCGCTCCGCCCATTCCACCGGCTCGGCGCAGGTCGCGAGGATCAGCTCGCGCAGCAGCGGCGAGACGCCGAGGACCTGGGGGCGCTGCGGCCCCGCCCCGGCGGCATCGGCGCGGAGGAACAGGGCCCGCATCGCCACCTCCCCCTGCATCCGCAGCGCATGCGGCGTCCCGCCCGGCACCCAGAGCGCCAGCCCCGCCGGCAGGACGAAGCTGGCCCCCGCCGTCGCGATCCGCATCACCCCGCGCAGCCCGTAGAGCAGCTGCACCCGGGCATGGTGATGCCAGCCGGTTTCCGCGCCGTCCGGATAATCCCGGGCGAAGCCGGCCAGCGGCCGGTCCACGGCATCCTGGGGAAGGCCCTCGCGCAGGGGCGCGACGGCCACGGGGGGAAAGGCTTGGCCGGTTGGCGACATGATCTGGCCGGACAGCGACGGACGGCCAGTCCTATCCTGACGGCCGAGGAGACGCCATGCCCACCGATCCCGCCACCCGCCAGGTGTGGTTCATCAACGCCGCCCACCTGCTCTGCCACTACATGCTGCTGATCCTGGCCACGGCCGTGCTGGGCATGGTGGCGCAGCAACCGGGGGTGTTCGGCGCGGAGTACGGGCCGGTCCTGGCGCTGGGGACGGCGATGTTCGTGCTCTACGGCGCGGGCTCCCTGCCGATGGGCTGGCTGCAGGACCGCTTCGGCCGGCACGCGCTGATGCTGGCCTACTTCTTCGGCACGGGCCTCTGCCTGGTGGCGGCCGGGCTGACCGGCGGGCCCTGGAGCCTCGCCTTCGCCCTGGCCTGCGCGGGCGCCTTCAACGCCATCTACCACCCGATCGGCACGGCCATGCTGGTCGAGGCGGCGGGCGAGCGCGTCGGCCGCGCCGTCGGCAACAACGGCGTCTTCGGCAATCTCGGCGTGGCCCTGGCGCCGGTGGCCACCGCCCTGATCGTCACGCAGGCCGGCTGGCGCTGGGCCTTCATCCTGCCCGGCCTCGCCTGCCTGGCGATGGGGGTGATGTATGCGCGCGAGCCCGCCTTCGACCACGGCGCCGCCGCCCGCCGCGCCCGCCCCTTCCCCACCATCCCGCCCCGGATCGTGCGGCAGGCCGTGCTGTCGCTGATGCTGGTGGCCGCCGCCTCCGGCTTCGTCTTCAACGCCTTCACGCTGCTGCTGCCGAAGCTGATGCAGGAGCGGCTGGCGAGCTCGCCTTCGCTGCTGCCGGTGGTGGGGATGCTGGCCTTCCTGGCCACCCTCTGCGGCGGGCTGACGCAGTTCAGCGTGGGCCGGATGATCGACCGCACCACGCTGCGCCGCGCCTTCCTGCCGCTGGCGCTGCTGCTGGTGCCGACCCTGCTCGCGCTGTCCTTCCTCCAGGGCTGGATCGTGCTGCCCGTGGCCGGGCTGGCGGCCGCCGCCATCTTCGGCCAGGTCACGGTGAACGAGACGATGACGGCGCGCTACATCGCCCCGCCACTCCGCGCCAAGCTGTACTCCATCCGCTTCTTCGTGGGCTTCGTCGGCGCCGCGGCCGCCTCGCCGCTGATCGGCTGGCTGCACGATTCCACCGGCAACCTGTCCCTGGCCATGATGGTGCTGGCGGCCTCCGGGCTGGTCACGCTCGGCTGCGCGCTGCTCTTCCCCGACCGGCCCGAAGAGCTGCGGCCCGAACTCTGGCAGGCGGTGCCGGAGCGCGGCATCGTGGCCGCCCCGGCGGCGGAATAGCGGCACGGCCGCTGCCACTAGGCCGGGTCCTCATACCGACGGCAGGATGACCTGACCGGTCGTGCCGTCGTGTTCGGGCGGCAGACCGGGAGGGGACGCCGTCCCCTCCCGGACCCTCCCCTGCCGGGGCCACAAGCGGGCCCCGGTCCCCGCTGGGAGTTTGGTGCTTCCGGTAGGCTTCAGCCTCCGGGCTGAACCCAGGGAGCGCGCGGACAGGCGGGACTCCGAAAAAGGTTCAGAGCGCGTCAGCGAGAACGGACACCGTACCCGCCGAGGAGCATGGCTCCTCGGCGCATCGACCCCGTGTCAGGCTGTCCCGCGGCAGCGCTGATCGGGTCCAGGGCCCGCAGGGTCCTGGCGGAGTGGGGGTATCGGGGGCGAGGCAGAGCCTTGCCCCCGGGCCACGGGCGCACCCCGCACCGGCACGGATCAAGGCATCCCGCCGTCCGTATCAGGCCGTCCGCTTGCGCAGGAACTGCGCCCGCTCCGACTCCCGGTCGATATGCCGCGCCACCCGGTCCCAGACGGCGGCCGCCGGGGTGCCGCCCTCCGCCGCACGGCGTACCAGGATGCGCGCCATCGGGCCGATATGCGGGGCCAGGGCGGCCCGCACTGCCTCCAGCTCCACCTCAGTGGCGGGTGGGGCGCCGGGAACCGCCGGCACCGCGGTGGCGGCGGCCGCCGGCCCGGCCGCCGTACCGCCCGTCCGCCCCGTGCCGGTCTGCCGCCCCACCAGCGATGCCGCGCCCATCCCGCCCGACAGGCGCTGCGTCGCCTCGGCGCGGAAGCGCCGGCGCTCCTCGGGCTGGACGATGCTCTCCGCCAGCGCCTCGCACAGCCCCTCCAGGCTGTCGGCCCGGCGGATCGCGGAACGGACGAGCATCGGCGCGATCGGACCAACGTAGTTCGCGAGGGAGCGCTCGATCCCGCTGATCGCCGCCCGGTCCACCAGGCCCGAGCCCAGCAGCGCGGTGAGGCCGGCGCCCGAGGCCGCGGGCTCCGCCGCCGCGCCGCCCGGCGCGGGCGGGGGCAGGTCGGGGCTCCACAGCACGGTATGATCGTCGCCCGCCGCCAGGGGCGAGCCCGACACCGCGCCGCGCAGCGCCGCCGCCATCTCGGCGGCGGAGGCGAAGCGCTCCTCCGGCCGCTTCGCCAGCGCGCGTGCCAGCACGGAGGGCAGGCCCGGCGCCAGGGCGGCCACGGGGGGCGGCAGGGGCGGCGGCTCGGCCTCCATCACGCGGCGGATCACCTCCACCACCGAGCCGCCGCCGAAGGCGCGGCCGCCGGTCAGCAGCTCGTGCAGCACGGCCGCGGCGGAGAAGAGGTCGGTGCGCCCGTCCACCGCCTCTCCCCGGCACTGCTCCGGCGACATGTAGGCGGGCGTGCCGACCATGTTGCCGAGCTGCGTCAGGCTGGAATCCCCGAAGCGGGCGATGCCGAAATCCGCGACCTTCACCCGCAGGTCCGGGAGGACGAGGATATTGGCCGGCTTGATGTCCCGGTGGACGATGCCGGCGGCATGGGCGCAGTCCAGCGCGTCGAGCACCTGCCCCAGGATCCGCGCCGCTTCGGCCAGGGTGAAGCGCCGCCCGGCCGACACGGCGGCCTGCAGGCTCATCCCTTCCACGAACTCCATTGCCAGGAAGGGGCGGCCCTCGTGCAGGCCGAAGTCGTGCACCGCGACGATGTTGGGATGGGAACAGCGGCCGGAGGCCCTGGCCTCCCGCCGGAAGCGGTCCAGGTACTCTGCGGCGTCCGCCCCTTCCAGCAGGGCGGCGGCGACCAGCTTGATGGCCAGCGTGCGGTCGATCTCCGGGTCGTGCGCCCGGTAGATCACGCCCATGGCGCCGCGGCCGACCAGGGCTTCCACGAGGTAGCGGCCGATCTGCCGCGGCTGGTCCGGTGTCATCGGGCCGCCATCCTGCGGCCCGCACGTTGCTGGAAGATGTCCGGCACCGCTGCGCTCAGCCTTCCTCGAGCATCTTCATCGCATTGGCCAGCGAGCGCCGCATCAGGTTGAAGCTGCGCGCCAGCGAGGCGATCTCGTCCTTCCCGGTGACCTGGTATTCCGGCATGTCCATCTCGCCCGCCGCCACCCGTTCGGCCATGCCGGTCATGCGCTGCACCGGCTTGATGATGAAGACGTGCAGCAGCAGGTTCAGCAGCAGCAGCACGGCCAGGAACACGGCGCCGAGGCTGGAGAGGAAGGCGATCAGGGTGGTGTTGGCGCGGTCCAGCGCCACGCGCATCGGCACGGACACGATCTGCGCCCCGATCACGTCGCCCAGCTGCCAGCCGAAGCCGTTGTTCGGCCCGTACAGGTCGATCATCGCCGCCGGCGCCGCGGACGGGGTGGAGTGGCAGGCAAGGCAGTTGCGGTCCGTCAGCCGGAAGGGCCGGGCGAAGGTCAGCACCGGGCCGGCCGGCGTCTCCCGCTCGCCGAAATGCTGCGCGAGCTGCTGGTCGCGCCGGAACAGGTTGATGATGTCCGCCTCCCAGTCCGTGGCGCGGTCCGCGGGGTTGGTCGGGTTCAGCGCCGCTTCCTTGTAGTCGTAGTCCGGGAAGCTCTTCTGCACCGTGCGGAAGACCGTCTGCGCGGACCAGGACGGGACGGTGTGCGGCAGGAAGCGCAGCTGCGACTGCTCGTTCAGCAGCGGCGCGACCTCGCCGGCGGTATAGCCGCGCACGGCGGTGGCCTGCAGCATCAGCAGCGTCGCCTCCTGCTGCACCTGGCGCCGTGCCGTCTCCTCGGCGATGCCGCGCGCGAAATAGGCGGCCAGGAGCAGCCCGACCAGCAGCGCCCCGACCATCACCAGGTTGAACTTGACCCTCAGCCCCATGGACCGTCCCCTCCCCGCCGCGGCCGCCCGCGGGCGGGCCCTGCGACACCTTCACCCCCGCCCCGCCCGCGTCCCGCCGCCCCGGGTCGGGGCGCGGCCGCGCTAGGTTCTGAACTCATAAAGCTTGCTGGTTGAGCGGGAGGCTGATTCAAGTCTCTGGGAAGGAGCCTTGGATGGCGAGGTACGATTTGAGCGAGGCGGAGTGGCGGTTGATTGAGGCGTTGCTGCCGAACAAGCCCCGCGGGGTGGCCCGGGTGGACGATCGTCGGGTGATCAACGGGATTTTCTATGTGCTGCGAACAGGCTCGCCATGGCGGGACCTGCCGAGCCGCTATGGTCCCTCCACCACGATCTACAATCGCTACAACCGGTGGGCGAAGGCCGGGGTCTGGCTGCGGGTCTTTGAGGCTCTGGCGGCAACATCGCCTCAATCCCTGCACCTGATCGACAGTTCCATCATCCGGGCCCACCAGCATGCCGCCGGTGGAAAAAAGGGGGCCCGGATCACGCCATCGGCCGTTCTCGTGGAGGACTGAGCACCAAGATCAACGTCCTGGTGAACCAGGATGGATTGCCGCTGCGGATCGTGCTCTCGGCTGGACAAGCCTCAGACAAGGCCGCCGTGGAGGCCCTGATCGACGGCCTGCCGCCCGCCCAAGCCCTTGTCGCTGACCGGGGCTATGACGCGCAGGCCATCCTCGATCTGGTTCGGGATCGCGGAGGCTGCGCCCATATCCCGACCCAGCGGGACCGGAAGATACAGCGCTCCGTCGATCCGACCCTCTACCGTCAACGCAATCAGGTCGAACGCTTCTTCTGCAAGCTCAAGCACTTCAGGCGCATCGCCACCCGCTTCGACAAGCTCGCGCGCAACTTCCTCGCCGCCATTCTCCTCGCCTCAACACGTCTGTGGCTCAAATCTTATGAGTCCACGACCTAGGACGCCTCGTCGACGAGGCGCGTCGCCTGCTCCGCCGTCAGCACGCCGGTCATCTCCGCCTTGAGCTCGAACTGGAAGCGCCGGATCGCGGCGCGGGTGCCCGGGCCGAAGCGTCCGTCCACCCGGTCGGCGTAGTAGCCGAGGCGCGCCAGCGCCGCCTGGACGCGGCGCCGGTCGGCTTCGGTCATCCGCCCCTCCTCCGGCATGGCGACAGCGGGAGGCGTGGCCGCAGCCGGCGGCAAGGTGGCCGGTGGCGGCACCGGGGCCGCCGCGACGGCGGGCTCCGGCGCGGCGGGCTCCGGCACGGGCGGGGCGGCGGCACTGGGCGCGGGCGCGTCCGGCGGCGGCAGGTCGAGCGGCGGGAGCGGCGATCCGGGCAGGCGCGCCGCCAGCAGCGTCGCCCCGGGCACCTCGCGGCGCAACGCCTCAACCAGCGCAGCCGGCGTCACCGCCGGCGCGGCGAGGCCGGTCCGCAGCGCGGCGGCCAGCGGGGTGGGGCCAGGCGCCGTGTCGTCGGCCGGCCGGGCCACGACCAACGCGACGCCCGAGGCGGCCGCCGCTTCGGCCAGGGCGGCGAAGGCCGGCAGGTCGGCCGGGCCGGCGGCGGGCACGACGTCGAAGGCGACGAACCCGGACCGCACCGCCCCGCGCGACAGCGCATCCGGCAGCAGCCGCGCGAGCAGCCCCTGCGTCAGCACGTCGGAATCCCGGGCAGGGTTGGCGGAGACCGGCAGCAGGAAGGCACGGCCGTTGAACTCCGATGCCCGGCCGCAGACATAGGCGACGCCGATCGAGCCCGGTTCGTCGCGCAACTTCCGCGCGAATCCGGCCATGGCCGCATCGGCCACGCTGCGCGTGGCGTCCAGCCGCTCCGTCACCTCGAAGCCCTGCCCGCGCAGCGCCGCGCCGACGGCCCGCGCCGAATCCGGGCAGGCCGGCACGGGCATGGGGCCGCCCGCAGCGGCGTAGGCGCCATTGCCGACAACCAGCGCGATGCGCAGCGGTTCCGCAAGGACGGGGCCCGCCGCCAGCAGCGTGGCGAGGCACCCGAGGCCGGCTGCCGCGCCGATCCGGCCGAAGGCGGCGCGCGCGGGCTGGGCGATGGCCATGGTCGTCGGTCCGGCTATGAGGGAGCGGCTTCGCGAAAGCGACCATACTACCATGGCGTGTCCTGCGGCGCGAGGGCGCGGCGGCGCAACTGGCCCCTCCGGCAAGGCTACCGCGTCTGCCGCGACACGACGGCGAGCGCGGCGGCGCTGACGCTGACCTGGCCGAGGACCTGGGTCAGGTCGCGGATGAAGCCCCAGGTCTCGAAGGGACTCGGGTCCTGCGGGATCACCACCAGGGAGCCCGGCGGCACGGGCGGCCCGCCCGCCTGCCAGGCGCCGAGCCCAGCCGGCACCGACTGGCCGTTGGGCAGCACCACGAAGCCACGGCCGGAATCGGCGAAGCGCTGCTCCCCCCCGGCGGCCCGCACGTAATCCGCCGCCTTGCCGCCGGTGATGAACTGCAGGCTGCCGGGGTTCAACACCGCGCCCACGACGGTGACCTCGTTCGGCCGCTTCGGCACAGCGATCAGGTCCCCCGGCTCCAGCAGCACGTCCAGCTCCGGCCGGGCGGCCAGGATCACCGGGTTCGCCTCCACCACCATCCGCCCGGCGGCGCGCGCCTCGCGCAACGCGCCCGCCAGCTCGCGCCCGGCGGTGATGGCGCCGCCCAGGTCGCCGCTCGCCCGGCTGCCCGCCACGGCCTGCCCGGCCGCGACCTGGATCAGGCTGGTCTCCAGCTCCCGCGCCGTGCGGGCGAAGCCGTCCTGCTGCCGCTGCCGCACGCTCTCGCGGGTGAAGACGGCGCCGTAGGGATAGGCCTGCGGCGTCAGCCCGCCGGCGCGGGCGATCAGCTCCGACAGCTTCTCGCCGCGCCGGATGTCGTAGGTGCCGGGGCGGATGAACTCGCCCATCAGCGTCACCGGCCCCAGGTCGCGGTCGCCGAAGCCGCGCGGCACCCGCACCGCGTCGCGCGGCGACAGGCGCACGGCAGCGAAGTTGCGCGACCGCAGGTCGAGCTGCACGCGGGTCAGCGGGATGGCCCCCGCCTGCTCCAGCGGCTCCCGCGCGAACTCCACCGCGGAGAGGTCGGCCGTGTCGCCCGCGCCGCCGGCCGCGGCCATCACCTGGTCCAGCCCGGTATCCTCGAGGATCGGATAGAGGCCCGGCATGCCGACCTCGCCGGTCAGCAGCACGGCCTGCCCCACCAGGAAGGGCAGCAGCGCCGGCTGGTCGAGGAAGATCTGCGGGCAGGGCGGGTTGCCCAGGTCGGGAAAGCCCGCCCCCCGGGCATGGGCGAAGCGCAGCGGGCTGGCGCGCGCCGCCACCGCCAGCCCCTGCAGGGCCGGGCAGTCCGTGGGGGGCGGGACCGCCAGCACGGCGGGCGCCACGCCGGCGGGGCCGGGCGGCGCGGCCACGGGCAGGACGGCGGGGGCCGGGACCTCGCCACGCAAGGCCCGCTGCACCGGCGGCGAAGCGAGCCACTGCACATCCGCCTGGGAGAGGATCAGGACCTCGTCCGACTCGCGCAGCGGCATGTCGGACTGCCCCTGCAACACGCGGCCGAGGTCGAAGCCCAGGAAGCGGCGCACGCGCGTCGCCGGGTCGATCCGCCATACGACCCCGAGCCGGACATAGGGGTCGGGCCGCACCAGCCGGGAATCCGACAGGAGCTGCCGCAGCGAGAAGCCGGCCCGCCCCCGGCCGCCACCGGCGGAGCGCAGGACCGGCGCGGCCACGTGCCCCGCCAGCCGCAGCGCATTCGCCGCCACGTCGGCGCCCGGCTGCACCAGCACGGCGTCGCCCCGGCGCAGCGGCGCCGCCGGGGCGATCTCGGCGAAGGCGCGGCGGCCGCCGGCATCCGTGCCCTGCAGCAGGAAGCGGTTCCCGGCGGGGCGCAACGTCTCCCCGGCCAGGCGCAGCGCATGGGCCAGCGGCGCCACCGCGGCGCCGGCCGGAAGCTCGTAGATGGCGGGCCGCGTCACGTCCCCCGCCACCGCGACGACCCCGCCCAGCGCCGGCACCAGCACGCGGTCGCCCTCGCGCAGCGACAGGTCGGGCGCCGGCCCGATCCCCGCGATCAGCGGATAGAGGTCGACCACCCGGCCGCCGCGCGGCCCCTCGACCCGGATGGCGCGGAGCGAGCCCGTGCGCCGCACCCCGCCCGCCGCGTTCAGCGCGTCGAGCAGGCTGGACAGCGCCGGCAGCGCGACCAGCCCGGGCCGGGTCACCTCGCCCGCGACGACGATGCCGACCTGCCGCGTCTGCGCAATGGAGACGAAGGCCTCCGACCCCCCCAGCTCCCGCGCCACCCGCGCCTCGACCTCCGCGCGCAGCTCGCGCAGGGTGCGGCCGGCGGCCACGAAGGGCTGCAGGTCGGGCAGCAGCAGCAGCCCGTCCCGCCCGACCTTCAGGGTGTAGGATTGCCGGGCACGGCCACGCAGGGCGATCAGCACCTCGTCGTCGCGCCCCAGCACGTAGTCGTCGGGCAGCGCCCCGGCGGTCAGCGGCGCGGCGCCGGGTGCGACGGCGGCATGGAACTGGAACAGGTCGTAGCCGAACTGGCGCAGCGGCGGCTGCTGTTCGGGCAGGCGGTTCGCGAAGAAGGTCTCCGTATTGGACAGGGGCTCCACCGCCGCCGGGACCGGGGCGGAGATGCCGGCGGCAGGCGCGCCGGGCAGAGCCAGGGGCACCGCCGGCACGGGAGCGGCCAGCGGCGGCGGCGGCATGCGGCCCGCCGCGGCATCGAGGATGCGTTGCAGGATCTCCTGCTGCGTCTGGGCCGGGAGGTTGGGCAGGGGCGCGCCGCCGGGCAGCACCGAGGGCAGCGAGGGGGGCGACAGCAGCGGCGACGGCGCGACGCCCGGCGCCTGGGCCTGTGCCGGCGACGACAGGAGGAGGCTTCCGGCGAGGACCGCCGACAGGACACGACGCAGCGCTGCGACCGCTTGACCCACCCCGCATCCCCCAGCCGGCAGGCCCCCGCCTGCCACAACCTGTCGTAGCGATATCGCCGCCTGACAGGGTGTTTCAGTTGTCTTAACACAGTCTCGAATGTTGCCCCAAGCCCATCGCCTCCTGCTCCTCACCGAGACCGTGTGCCGCCTGGGCCCTTCACCCGTCTTCCGGCTGGCACGCCACCGTGCCTCCCTGCGCCTCGGATGGGCCGCGCGGTCGCTGGCCGATGCCGCCATTCCCGCCGGCTCCTTCCTCGCCGCGCACCATCCGGGCAGGGCCCCCGCCGATCCGGGTCCGCTGGGCGTCGTCGCGGCCGGGCTTGCCGCCCCGGACTGCCATGGCGGCTTCGATCCCGCCGCGCCCGCCCTCTCGCTGGACCTCTTCGCCGCCGGCGACGTCCGCCCGGTCTGGGAAGCCAACCGCTGGGCGGAGCTGCCGCTGCTGGCCCAGGCGCACCGGCTGGAGCCGGAGGGCGGCCATCTCGCCAGGGCGGAGGCTTGGCTGCGGCGCTGGTGCCAGGCCAACCCCCCGTTCCGCGGCCCGAACTGGGCCTGCGGGCAGGAGGCCGCGTTGCGCCTGCTGCACCTGGCCCTGGCCTGGCGGCTGCTGGGCGGCGCGCCCCCCTCCTCCGGCCTGCGCGCCCTGGTCGCGCTGCACCGCCGCCGCATCGCCGCGACCCGGGCCTATGCCGCGGCCCAGGACAACAACCATGCGGTCAGCGAGCCGGCCGGGCTGCTGGCGGGCGCGCTGCTGCTGGGCGAGGACCCCGCCCCGGCCGCGGGCGAGGTGGCGGCGGCGCTCAGGCGGCTGGTCGCCCCGGATGGCGGGTTCGCCCAGCTCTCCACCGGCTATCACCGGTTGCTGCTGGACGTGCTCTCCGTCGTGGAATGGCTCCGCCGCGAGACCGGCGCGGCGCCCTTCCCCGCCCCTTTCGCCGACCGTGCCGCGGCCGCCACGCGCTGGCTCGCCCGGCTGGCCGCCCCGGGCAGCGGCGCGCTGCCGCGGCTGGGGCACCAGGACGGGTCACGCCTCGCCGACCTGTCCCTCGCCGGGGAAGCTTCGGCGCGCGGCAGCCTGGAACGGGCGGCGCGGCTCTTCCTTGGCGCCTCGGCGGGCTGGCCGGAGGATCCGGGCTGCGACTGGCTGGGCCTCCCGCCGGGGCCGCCGCTGGCCAGGGAGGCCCGCTGGACGGCCGCCGGCAGCACCGGCTGGTCCCTGGAAGACGCGCGCGCCCTGCTGCGCACCGGCCCGCTGCGCTTCCGGCCGGGGCATTCGGACCTGCTGCATCTCGACCTCTGGGACGGGCCGGTGAACCTGATCCGGGATGGGGGCACCCTGTCCTACAACCCGGCACCGGCTTCGCGCGCCCTGGCCGCGTGGATGGAGGATGCGGCCGGGCACAATGCCGTGCTGTTCGACGGGGCCGAACCGATGGCCCGCATCGGCCGCTTCCTGCGTGCCCGCTGGTCGCCATCCGGCCCGCTGCCGGCGGGCGGCTGGCGCCGGGACCGGGCCGGCAACCGGCACGAGCGCGAGATCGGTGCCGAGGGCCGGCGCTGGGTCGTCACGGACCGCCTCTCGGGCCGCTTCCGCCAGGCCAGCCTGTGCTGGCGCCTCGCGCCCGCGGCCTGGGACACGGTGCCGGGCGGCGTGGTCTCGCCCCTGGCACGCATCACCCTCGCCTCGGATGCTGCGCTGGAGGTGACCCTGGGCGAGGCGCCCGAGGCGGATCGCTACGGCCAGTGGCGGATGGTCCCGGCCCTGCACGCGCGCGTCGCGGGTCCTGCCGGCCGCATCGTCACCAGCATCGACCTGCCTCGCCGGACGCCGCCACCCGTGGTTGCGTAGTCCGGAACCCTGTCCGATGCTGTGCGCCTGTACCGGGCTCGGAATGGCATGCCGCTGGGACGTCTGCTGCGGGAGATCTGGCTGATCCGCCTCCCGGTCGCCGTCGCCGCCGCCCTGCTGCTGGCGGCCGGCGCCGCCCCCGTCCTGCTCGCCACGCGGCAATACGTGGCGAGCGCGGTGGTCGCGCCCGCGGAAACCACGGGCCTTGCCGCCTCCACGCTGATCCAGGCCAATGTCGTGCTCCAGGCCGGCGGCCTGCTCGACAACCGGCCCAGCGGTAACTTCGCGGTCTACCTGACCTCCTTGCGGGGGCCGGAGGCGGCGGCGATGCTGGCGCGCGACACGGGCCTCCTCCGCTGGCTCGGGGACCAGCGTGCCGCAGGGGTCCTCGGTGGGCTGCGGTCCCTGCTCGGGCTGCGGACGGAGGCGGATCGGGACGACCTGGAGCGCTGGCTGGACCGCAACCTCGCGGTGACGCAATCGCTCGCCACCGTCACCGTCTCGCTCGATCTGCCGCACCCGGACCGCGAGGTGGCGCTGGACACGCTGCGCCGGCTGCACGCCTTCGCCGAAGGCAAGGTGCGGGACGACCTCGCCGCGCTGACCGCCCGCCGCACCGCCGCGTTGCAGGAAAGGCTGGCTGCGGAACGCGACCTCTACCTGCGCACGCCACTCTACGAGCTGCTGGCGCAGCACCAGCGGGCGGCGCTGGTCATGCTCTCCGACACGGCCGTCGCGGCCCGCGTCGTCTCCGCGCCCAGCGTGGAGCTGTCGCCCTCGCTGCCGAACCGGCCGCTGCTGCTCGGCCTCGTGCTGCTGCTGGCGCCGCTGGCCAGCCTGCTGGGCGCCGCCTGCCTGATCCTGCTGCGCCAGCCCGTGCAGGAGCCGTCCCCCTGGCGCACCGCCGGGCTGGCCGGGGGAATGCCCGGCTACGGCGAGGCCTGGCGCAGCCCGGAGCGGTGAGCGGCGGGTGAAGCCGGGGCCCCGCCGTCCGTGATCCTGCTGCCGCGCCCCGACGCCGGCTCGCCCGCCGCCCTGGCCGGGCTGTTCGCGGCGATGCTGCACTTGGCAGGGGCGCTGAAATCGGCGCCGCCCCTCGCCGCCCTGCCCTTCGACTTGACCCTGGCTGCGGCAGCGGCCCTGGCGCCCTGCCTGCTGTGGCTGCTGGCCTCCCGCCGCTGGCGGCTGCGGCCGGCGCTCGCCATGCCGCTCGCCGCCTGCGGTGGGCTCTGGCTGTGGATGACCGTGGCGGGAAGCTGGAGTCCCTCCCGCGAGATCCTGGTCCAGAAGCTGCCGGAGGCCGTGCTGCTCGGCCCGGCGATGCTGGTGGCCGGGCTGCTGGTCGGCGCGGATGCCGCGGCGCGGCGCTGGCTGGTCGGGGCCACGCTGCTGATCGGCCCCTTCGTCGCGGCCAGCGTCGCCTGGGGGCTGGCGACGGGCGCGGCGGTGTCCGGCGGGCTGGCCGGCGCCAGCGAGACGGTGCGGGTGCAGTACCAGCTTGCCGGCCTGGCCATGGCCTGCGCCGCCGCCCTGTCGGCGCTCCGCGGCGCCGAGGCCGGCGGCTGGCGCCGCTGGGGCTGGTGGGGGCTGACCTCGGGCCTGGCGGCGGGGTCGCTGCTGCCGGGCGGGCGGGCGGCGCTGCTCTCGCTGGGCGCGGCGGTGACGCTGGCGCCCGCGGCGCGGCTGCTGGCCCTGGGACGGCACCGCGCGGCGCTGGGCTGGATCGGCGCCGTGGCCCTGGCCGGGGCCGCCGCGCTGGCGCTGCTGCTGGCCGATCCGGCGCGCAGCCAGGGGCTGCGGACGCTGGAGCGCTTCACCGGCGAGGGCATCGCCGCCTCGGCCCGGCCAGTGCTCTGGGCGGCGGCGCTGGACTGGGCCGGCGCGGCGGCGCCGCTCGGGCTGGGAACGGGGGGATTCACCATCGCGACCGGCAGCGGCGAGAGGCGCGGCCTCTACCCGCACAACCATGCGCTGGAGGCATTGGCCGAGGGCGGGCTGCCCGGCCTGCTGCTCTGGCTCGGGGCCTTCGGCGGCGGCCTCGCGGTGCTGCTGACCGGGCTGCGCGGGGCCGATCCCGGCCGGGCGGGCCGGATGGTGGCGCTGGTCGTGCCGGTCGCCATCGGGGCGATGGTCTCCACCGACCTGGGCAACCGCATGGCGTGGTTCGCGCTCGGCCTGGCGCTGTCGCGCGCGGTGGAGGCGCAGCGTGGCTGAGCCGGTGCGCGAGGGCGTCTACGCGCGCCACCTGAAGCGGCCGCTGGACATCCTGGGGGCGGCGCTGCTGCTGCTGCCGGCGCTGCCACTGCTCGCCCTGGCGGCGCTGGGGGTCTGGCTGACCCTGGGCCGGCCCGTGCTGTTCCGGCAGTGCCGCAGCGGGCGGGACGGCGTGCCCTTCACCCTGCTGAAGCTGCGCAGCATGCGGCCCTCCCCCGCCGGCGCGGCCTTCGACCCGGCCACCGATGCGGTTCGCCTCACGCGCTTCGGCCGTTGGCTGCGGGCCAGCGCCCTGGATGAGTTGCCGCAGCTGTGGAACATCCTGCGTGGCGAGATGAGCCTGGTCGGGCCACGGCCGCTGCCGCCCGACTACCTGCCTCTCTACAGCCCCCGGCAGCGGATACGGCTGCGGGTGCGGCCGGGCCTGCTGGGCCTGGCCCAGGCCAGGGGACGCAACGCGCTGGGTTGGACGGAACGCCTGGAATGGGACGCGCGCTACGCCGTCCGCGTCACCTTCCTGGGCGATGTCGCGGCCGCCGCCGGCAGCCTGGCCGTCCTCCTCCGTGGCCGCGGCACTCGCTCGCCGGGACACGCCACGAGCGCCCCGTTATCGGCCGGGGCAACCGATTCTTCGCCGCCGGCCGGGATGCCTTGACACGTCCCGGCGTCGCCGCCCGTCTCTGGTTGCTTCCAATCGATTTACGATCCGATTGTTTTGCGACAAAGATGCAACATTCTTCGTAATGTTTGAGTAAACTCCAGCAACAATAACCATAAGTTGTGCAAGAGCATTGCGACCAATCCAAATGGGCGTTCTGCTCCATGCACGCCCAGGACGGGCCATGCAGCGAGACACGCCATGAGGGGCATCCCACAGGGTTCTGCCGATTCCACGGTGGTGGCGTTTCCGGCCGGCGCCCCGGCGTGCCCGCCTGCGGCGCCGCAACTGTCCCGCCTGTACCTCTCGCCGCCGCAGCTCGGGGGTGGCGAATTCGAGGCGCTGCGGCAAACGCTCGAAAGCGGCTGGATCGCGCCCGCGGGACCCGTTCCGCGCGCCTTCGAGGCGGCTCTGGCCGCGGCCACGGGCTTCGGCCATGTGCTCGGGGTGTCCTCCGGCACCGCCGCGCTGCACCTGGGCTACCGGGTGCTCGACCTGGCGCCCGGCGACGCCGTCTGGACCAGCACCCTGACCTTCGTCGCCACCGTGGCACCCGCGGTGCAGATGGGGGCGGCGGTCACCTTCCTGGACGTCTCCCCGGAGAGCTGGACGCTCGATCCGGAGCTGCTGCGCGAGGCGCTGGGACGCGCCGCCCGGCGCGGCCGGCTGCCACGCGTCGTCGTGCCGGTGGATCTCTATGGCCAGTGCAGCGACCTCGAGGCGATCCAGGCCGTCTGCGACCGCTGGGGCGTGCCGGTGCTGTGCGACAGCGCCGAGGCGCTCGGCGCCTCGCAACGCGGCCAGCCCGCCGGCTACGGCGCGCGCCTCGCCGCCTTCTCCTTCAACGGCAACAAGATCGTCACCGCCGGCGGCGGCGGTGCCCTCGCCTCGGACGACGCGCGGCTGATCGAGCGGGCACGGCACCTGGCGGGGCAGGCGAAGGAGGCCTCGCCGCACTACCAGCACGAGACGACGGGCTATTCCTATGCCCTCTCCTCGGTCCTGGCCGCGATCGGCATGGCCCAGCTCTCCCGGCTGGAGGAGCGGGTCGCGCAGCGCCGCGCCACCTTCGCCCGCTATGTCGAGGCGCTGTCCGACCTGCCCGGCGTGTCCTTCATGCCCGAGCCGTGCTGGGGCCAGTCCTCGCGCTGGCTGAGCGTCGCCCTGTTCGACGCGGCTCTGTGCGGCGCCGACCGCGAGACGGTGCGGCGGGCCCTGGACGCCGAGGGCATCGAGAGCCGGCCGGTCTGGAAGCCGCTGCACCTGCAGCCCGCCTTCCGCGGCAGCGTCTTCGTCGGGGGCGGCGTGGCCGCCGGCCTGTTCGAGCGCGGCCTCTGCCTGCCTTCCGGCGCCATGCCGCCGGGCGAGCAGGACCGGGTGATCCAGGCGATCCGCCGCTGCCTGTGCCCGGGCGGGCGACGCTCCGGGGCCGGCCGATGAGCGGGCTGCGGATCCTCTATCTGCACCAGCACTACTCCGCCCCGGATGGCGCCACCGCCACGCGCTCCCACGCGATGGCCAGTGCCCTGGGCGCGCGGGGCCACGAGGTGACGCTCGCCTGCGGCCGCTACGGCGGCGCCCGGACGGGGCTCTCCGCCCCTTTCCGCGGCGGACGGCGCGAAGGGCGGGGCACCGGCCCCTTCCGCGTGGTGGAGTTCGACATCCCCTGCGCCAATGCCCAGCCGCTGCGCCGCCGGTCCGCCGCCTTCCTGCGCTATGCCGGGCGCGCCACCGGCCTGGCGCTGCGCGGCGGGTGGGACGTGGTGATCGCCTCCTCCACCCCGCTGACCGTGGCGCTGCCGGCCCTGGCCGCGCACCGGCTGCGCGGCACTCCCTTCGTCTTCGAGATCCGCGACCCCTGGCCGGAGCTGCCGCGCGCCATGGGCGCCGGGCCGCGCTGGGCCCTGGCGGGGATGGAGCGGCTGGCCGACGCCGCCTGCCGCTCCGCCGCCGCCGTGGTGGCGCTGACGGAGGGGATGGCCGGGACCGCCCTGTCCCGCGGCGCCCACCCGGCGCGGGTGCGGGTCGTGCCGAACGGCTGCGACCTGGACCTGTTCGGCCCCCAGCTTGCCCCCTGGCGGCCGCCCGAGGCCGCGCCCTGGGAGCGGCTGGCGGTCTATGCCGGGGCCCATGGCCTGGCCAACGGGCTGGAGGCGCTGCTGGATGCCGCGGCGGAGTTGCAGCGGCGCGGCCGCCACGACATCCGCCTGCTGCTGGTGGGGGAGGGCAGCGAGAAGACGCGCCTGGTCGCCGAGGCGGCGGGGCGCGGGCTGCTCAACGTCACCTTCCTCGACCCGCTGCCCAAGCGCCGCCTGGCCGGGCTGCTGGCGGGCAGCCAGATCGTGCTGCACTGCCTGGCGGACGTGCCGGCCTTCGCCGAATGGACGGCGCCGAACAAGCTGATGGACGGGCTGGCCGCCGGGCGGCCGGTGGTCAGCAACGTGCCCGGCCGCGCCGCCCGCATCCTGCAGGACGGGCCCTCGGGCATCGCCGTGCCGCCGGGCGACGCCCCGGCGCTGGCGGATGCCCTGTCCAGGCTGGCGGAGGACCGCCCGCTGCGCGAGGCGATGGGCGAGGCCGGCCGCCTCCAGGCCGTGCGCCGCTGGGACCGGCGCCTGCAGGCGCGTCACTTCTGCGAGGTGGTGGAGGCGGCGGCGCAGGCGGCGCCCGTGCCCGGGCTGGCGATCGCGTGATGCGCCCCGCCGCCCCTCCCGCGCCCGAGCTGCACCTGGTCGTCGCCGCACGCCCGAACCTGCCCAAGATCGCCGCGCTCTGGCATGCCCTGCGCGAGCACCCGGTGGGCGCCACGCCCGTGCTGCTCCACACCGGCCAGCATCACGACGCGGCGATGTTCGCGGACCACCTCGCCGATCTCGGCCTGCCGGCGCCGGGCATCTCCCTGGGCATCGCCGGCGGCTCCCATGCGGAGCTGACGGGCCGCACCCTGATGGCCTGCGGCGCGCTCTGGGCGGAACGGCGCCCCGTGCTGGCGGTGGTGCCGGGCGACGTGGATGGCGGGCTGGCCGCGACGCTGGCCGCGCGCAAGCTGGCCATCCCGGTGGCGCATCTGGAGGCCGGGCTGCGCTGCGGCGAGCAGGACATGCCGGAGGAGATCAACCGCCGTGCCATGGACGCCGTGAGCAACCTGCTCTGGGCCCCGGACGAGGCCACCGCGGCCCGGCTGCTGGCGGAGGGCCACCCCGCCCACGCGGTCCGCGCCGTCGGCAACGCGATGATCGACAGCCTGCTCCGCGCCCTTCCCGGCGCCCGCGCCCGGCCACTGCCGGACGGGCTGCAGCCCGGCGGCTACGGCGTGCTCACCCTGCACCGGCCGTCCAATGTGGACGACCCCACGGCCCTGGCGGCGGTGCTGCGCGGCGTGGCCGCGGCGGCGGAGCGGCTGCCGCTGGCCTGGCCGCTGCATCCGCGCACCGCCCGGCGACTGGCGGAGTCCGGGCTGGCCCCGCCCCCCGGCGTGCGCGTCCTGCCGCCGCTCGGCTATGCGGCTTTCCTCGGCCTGCTCGCCCATGCCCGGCTGGTCGCCACCGACAGCGGCGGGATCCAGGAGGAGGCGGCGGTGCTGGACCTGCCCTGCCTGACGCTGCGCCCCTCCACCGAACGGCCGGCCACGCTGGAATCCGGCGCGAACCGCCTAGTCCGGCCGGAGGGGCTGGCCGCCGGGGTGGCGGAGGTGGTGGCCGGCCATTGGCCCCCGGCGCGTCCGATCCCGCTCTGGGACGGGCAGGCCGGGGCCCGGATGGCCCGGCACCTCGCCGAGTTCCTGGCGGCCGCCAGCCCGCATCCGCTCCACGCCGTCCCCGAGGCCGCATGACGACCGCACCGCATCCCGCCTCCGCCGCGATGGCGCGCGGCCCCGTGGTGGCCATGCTCTCCGCCGCCCATCCGCCGGAGGATGTCCGGGTCGTGGGCAAGGAGGGCGCCGCCCTCGCCGCCGCCGGCTGGCAGGTGCTGCACATCTGCCCGGGCGAATCCGCCCCCGCCGAATCCGCGGGCGTGGCACTCTCGCCCTATGCCCGCCGGCGCGGCTGGCGCGGCCGGATGCTGGGCCTGCCGGCCCTGGTGCGGCGTGCCCGGCGCAGCGGCGCGGCGGTGCTGCACGCCTCGGAACCGGATGCCTGGCTGGCCGCGCTGCTGGCCGCCCGGGGCAGCGGCGCGCGGGTGGTGCTGGACGTGCACGAGCACTACCCCTCCCGCCTCGACCACCGCCTGCCGCGCCCGCTGCGGCCGGTGGCCCGCGCGGCGATCCGACTCGCCTGCCGCGGGATGGCGGCGCGGGCCGATGCCGTGGTGGTGGCGAAGGACGGGCTGGATCAGGATTTCGGCCCCGCCGCCCGGCTGCTGCCGGTCCGCAACTACGCCGAGGCCCTGCCGCTGCTGCCGCGCATCCATGCCCCCGGGCCCGTGACGCTGGTGCATCTGGGGGCGCTGACCCGCTCGCGCGGTAGCCACGAGATGCTGGATGCCCTGGCGCTCTGCCCCGAGGGGACGCGCCTCTCCCTGGTCGGCCGTTTCACCGATGGCAGCGAGGCCGCCTTCCTGGAGCGGATGGAGGCCCTGGCGCTGGGCGAACGGGTCGAGCGGCACGGCTGGCGCGCCCGGGCCGACGCGCTGGCCCTGGCGGCGGAGGCGGATATCGGGCTGGTGCTGTTCCAGCCGGGAATCGAGAACCACCGCCTCGCGCTGCCGCACAAGCTGTTCGACTGCATGCTGGCCGGGCTGCCGGTGATCGCCCCCGCCTTCGCGACCGAGGTGGCGGAGGTGGTGCGCGAGGCGCGCTGCGGCCTGCTGGTCGATGCCACCAGCCCCTCGGACATCGCCGCCGCCGTGGCGGAGCTGTCCGACCCCGCCCACCGCGCCCTGCTGGGCGCCAATGGCCGGGCGGCGGCGCTGGGCCGCTTCGGCTGGGCGAGCGAGGCGGAGCGGCTGGTCGGCCTGTACCAGGAGCTGGCGCCCCTGCCCGGCCCCGTGCCGGGCCGCGCCGGGGGACACTGAGGAACGCGGGGGAGAGGGTCGGGACGGCATGCTGCCCCGGGGCGTGATGCGGCTGGCAGGGCGGAACGGGGCCTCGCGCCCCGTCGCCCTCGCCCTGCCCGCCGCCGTGGCCGGCGCCGTCCCGACCCTCCTGGCGCCCCAGCCCCGCGGCGAAGGCGATTTCCAGCCTGCGCCGATCCGCTCTAGAGGACGCAGGATGGCGCCCCGACGCATTCTGCTGAACCTCTCCCTCGACCTGGCGCTGACGCTGCTGGCCCTGCCGCTGGCCCTCTGGGTCGCGGCGCCCGGCGCCTGGCCCCCCGGCGGCTGGTGGCCGCCCGCCCTGTCCGGGCTGGTGGCGGCCTTCCTGGCCGTCGCCGTGCCGCTTGGCCTGCCGCGGCAGTACTGGCGCTTCGCCGGCCTGCCGGACCAGGTGGCGGTGGTCGGCGCCAGCCTGGGCACCGCCGCGCTGTTCTGGGCGGGGCTGCACGCCTTCGGCGGCTGGCGGCCTCCGAACCTGGCCTTCCCGGCGGTGCATGCCGCGGCCCTCGTCACCCTGCTCGGCGGGGCGCGGGCGATCGGCCGGCTGCGGCACTCGCACCGGGCCGGGCCCGTCTCCGACGCACCGCCGCGCAGCGCGCTGCTCGCCGGCTCGGGCGAGGCGGCGGACCTGTTCCTGCGGGCCCTGGCGGCACAGCGCTCGCCCGGCTTCCAGGTTCT
Organism: Roseomonas sp. OT10; assembly: GCF_020991085.1. Classification (NCBI taxonomy): domain Bacteria; kingdom Pseudomonadati; phylum Pseudomonadota; class Alphaproteobacteria; order Acetobacterales; family Roseomonadaceae; genus Roseomonas; species Roseomonas cutis. Next base: position 1,674,715 of record NZ_CP087719.1, on the reverse strand, counting down.
GGGCCTGCTGGCGCCGCGCGCGCGGCAGGCCGGGCGCCGCATCCAGGGGGTGCCGATCCTGGGCGCGCTGGACGACGCCGCGGAGGTGCTGGAGCGGCTGCGTGCCGACGGCCGCCTGCCCGCCCTGCTGGTGGTCGTCGGGCCGGACCTGTCCGGCAAGCCGCTGGAGGCGCTGCTGGACGCGGCCGACCGGCACGGCATCGCGGTCCGCCGCGCACCGCGCCCCACCACGCTCGACCCGGCCGCGCTGGACTCCCATGGCGAGCGCAACGGCGCCCCGGCCAGGCGGCTGGTCCTGCGCCCCGTCGGCATCGAGGAGCTGCTGGACCGGCCGCAGGTGCCGCTGGACCGCGAGGGCATGGCACGGCTGGTGCAGGGGCGGCGCGTACTGGTGACGGGCGCGGGCGGAACCATCGGCGGCGAGCTGGCGCGGCAGGTGGCGGCGCTGGGGCCGGCCATGCTGACCCTGCTCGACCATGGCGAGTTCGCGCTCTACTCGATCGACCTGGAGCTGGGCGAGCGGCACCCCACCGTGCCGCGCCGCGCCGTGCTGGCGGACGTGCGCGACGAGGCGCGGCTGAAGCGGCTGGTCGAGGAGACGCGGCCGGAGCTGGTCTTCCACGCCGCCGCGCTGAAGCACGTGCCGATGGTGGAGAACGACCCGGCCGAGGGGCTGCTGACCAACGCCCAGGGCACGCGCATCGTGGCGGACGCCGCCCGCGCGGCCGGCGCGACGGCGATGGTCTTCATCTCCACCGACAAGGCGGTGAACCCGACCAGCGTGATGGGCGCCTCCAAGCGCCTGGCGGAGATGTACTGCCAGGCGCTGGACGTGCAGGCGCGGCAGAGCGGCGGGATGCGCTGCGTCACCGTGCGCTTCGGCAACGTGCTGGGCTCCACCGGCTCCGTCGTGCCGCTGTTCCGCCGGCAGCTGGAGCGCGGCGGGCCGCTGACCGTGACGCATCCCGACATGCGCCGCTACTTCATGACGGTGCGCGAGGCGGTGGGGCTCGTCCTCCAGGCGAGCGTCGTCGGCGTGGCCGATGCGGAGGAGTTCCGGGCCGGCGGCGCGGCCGGGGCCGGGGACCGCGCCGGCCAGCCGCCGGAGCTGCGCGAGGGCGGGATCTTCGTGCTCGACATGGGCGAGCCGGTGAAGATCGTGGACCTCGCCCGCCGCATGATCCGGCTCGCCGGGCTGCGCCCGGACGAGGATGTGGAGATCCGCTTCACCGGCCTGCGCCCCGGGGAGAAGCTCTACGAGGAGCTGTTCCACGGGCAGGAGCCGCCGCGCCCGACGCAGTTCCCCGGCCTGCTGGTCGCCACCCCCCGCACCGCCGACGCGGCGCTGGTCGGCCGCGCCATCGACGAGATCGCGGCCGCCTGCCGCACCGGCCAGCCGCGCGCCGCGCTGGCGCAGCTCGCGCGCCTCGTGCCCGAGTTCGACCACGACCCGCACCACGCGGCGGCGGGCCGGGCTTGAGCGGCGCGCCCGCGACGACCGATCCGTCGCGGGCGCCCGCCGGGGCGCGGGGCGGCCATCCCTTCGCCGCGAGGCCCGAGCCATGAAGCCCCTGCCCGACGCCGCGCGGATGCTGATCCGGCGCCTCGACGAACGGCAGGCGCGCATCGGCGTGGTGGGGCTGGGCTATGCCGGCCTGCCGCTGGCGCTGCGCTTCGCGGAGCTGGGCTTCCCCGTCGCCGGCTTCGACACCGACCCGGCCAAGGTGGACGCCATCAACGCCGGCCGCAGCCCTGTCCACGGCATCGCCGATGCGCGCGTGGCGCGTTCGGGCATGGTGGCGCATGGCGACATGGCGGCGGCGCGGGACTGCGACGCGGTGGTGATCTGCGTCCCCACGCCCATCGGGCCGCACAAGGAACCGGACCTGACCGCGGTGCGCGAGACGCTGGCGGCGCTCGGCCCGTACCTGCGCCCGGGCCAGGCCGTCTCGCTGGAGAGCACGACCTATCCCGGCACGACGGAGGAATACGTCCTGCCCGCCTTCCGCGCCGCCGGGCTGCTGGTGGGCGAGGACGCCTTCTGCCTCTACAGCCCCGAGCGAGAGGACCCGGGCAACCCCCTCGGCACCGTCTCGCGCATGCCCAAGCTGCTGGCGGGGGCGACGCGGGCCTGCCTTTCCGTCGGCAAGGCACTGTACGGGCCGGTGGCGGAATCGCTGGTGCCCGTCTCCTCCCTCGCCGCGGCCGAGCTGGCCAAGTGCTACGAGAACGTGTTCCGCGCCGTGAACATCGGGCTGGTGAACGAGCTGAAGCGCCTGTCCCATGCGATGAACCTCGACGTGCACGAGGTCATCGACGCCGCCGCCACCAAGCCCTTCGGCTTCATGCCCTTCCGCCCCGGCCCCGGGCTGGGCGGACACTGCATCCCCGTCGATCCCTACTACCTGGCCTGGAAGTCGCGCGAGCTGGGCGTGCCGAGCGACTTCATCGAGCTGGCGGGCCGGGTGAACGATGCCCAGCCGCGCTACGTGGTGGACCGGCTGCGCGACGCGCTGGACGCGCGCGGAGTGACGCTGCGCGGGGCGAAGGTGCTGCTGCTCGGCCTCGCCTACAAGCCGGACGTGCCCGACACGCGGGAGAGCCCGGCGGTGGAGATCTTCCGCATCCTGGCCTCGCACGGCGCGGCGGTCGGCTACCACGACCCGCTGGTGCCGCGCTTCCCCGTCACCCGCCGCCTGTCGGGCGAGGCGCCGGACCTCGCCAGCCTGCCGCTGGACGCCGCGACGCTCGCCGCCCAGGACGCGGTGGTGGTGGTCACGCCGCACCGCTGCATGGACCTGGCCCTGGTCGGCCGCCACGCGCGGCTGGTGGTGGACACGCGCGGGGCGCTGCGCCGCCCGCTCCCGCAGGCCGGCGCCGCGCCGGCGGAACGGGTGGCGGGCATGGCCGAGGCCCAGGCCGGCTGGTCCGACCCGGAGGAGGCGGCGAACGCGGCGGCCGTCACATTGCCGGGCGATACGAAGGGTGACTTGGCCGGGTGGCCGGGTGGGGCCTACATCGTCCAGGCCTGAGGACAGGTGGCGCGGCCGGCCGGCCGCACCGCCCGCCCCGCGAAACCGTGCCGTCCTGCGGCGCCGCCATCGGCGGCACCGGCGGGCTTGGCGTGCCAGTGACCGGATACCGCATGACCGCCGCGACCGACCGACCCATCGCCTTCTTCGACATGCAGGCGCAGCAGGCCCCCATCCGCGCCGAGCTGAACCGGCGCATCGCCGCCGTGCTGGACAGCGGCCGCTTCGTCCTGGGCCCGGAGGTGACGGAGCTGGAGGCGAAGCTGTGCGAGTATGCCGGCGCGAAGCACGCGGTCGGCGTCTCCTCCGGCACCGACGCGCTGCAGATCGCGATGATGGGCGCGGGGATCGGGCGCGGCGACGCGGTCTTCCTGCCCGCCTTCACCTACACCGCGACGGCCGAGGTGCCGCTGGTGCTCGGCGCCACGCCCGTCTTCGTCGATGTCGACCCACGCACCTTCAACATCGACCTCGCCGACCTGCGGCGCCGCATCGCCGCGGTGAAGGCGGACGGGAAGCTGCGCCCGCGCGCCGTGGTGGGGGTGGACCTGTTCGGCCTGCCGGCGGACTGGCCCGCCCTGCTCGACCTCTGCGCGGCGGAGGGGATGTTCGCCCTCGACGACGCGGCCCAGGCCTTCGGCGCCTCGCTGCACGGGAAGAAGCTCGGCACCTGGGCGCATGCCACGGCGCTGTCCTTCTACCCGACCAAGACGCTGGGCGGGTATGGCGACGGCGGCGCGCTGCTGACCGACGACGCGGAGACGGCGGAGCTGTACCGCTCTCTGCGCTCGCACGGCGAGGGCACGACCCGCTACCAGGTGCTGCGCACGGGGATGAACGGGCGGCTGGACACGCTCCAGGCGGCGATCCTGCTGTGCAAGCTGCCGCTGATGGAGGAGGAGCTGCGTGCCCGCACGGAGGTCGCCGGCTGGTACGGCCAGCGGCTGTCCAACGCCGTGCAGCTCACCGCCGAGATTCCCGGCGCGGTGCATGCCTTCGGCTACTTCCCCATCGTGCTGCCGGACGCCGGGGCGCGGCCGCGCGTGCAGGAGGCGTGCAAGGCCGCCGGCGTGCCGACGGCGATCTACTACCCGCTGCCGCTGCACCACCAGCCCGCCTATCGCGACCACCACGCCGGCGCCGCGCCGCTGCCGGTCAGCGAGGACCTGGCGACGCGAATCCTGCACCTGCCGATCCACGCCTATATGGATGAGGCGCAGGCGGATCGCGTCTGCCAGGCTGTGCGTTCGGCGCTCTGACGCCCCCGGGGCGGGCGGGGAGCGCCGCCACGGATCTCGAGGCGGATCATGATGTTCGGCACGGCCGCATCGTTCACCACGGCACTGCGGCAGCAGGTCGCGGCGCATGTACAGAACCTCGCTCCGCCCGATCCGAAGGTCTGGCCGCTCGACCTGATGGTCGCCTTCCCGGCGCTGGACGGGCGCAACGGGCTCGGCAAGTATCGCGACCTCGGCCAGATCGCGGTGGAGATGCTGCCGGGCCCCGCCGCGCGGGTGCGCTATCCGGGCTGGCCGATCCCCTACCTCTACATCGACCCGCTGGTGAACGGCTACGATCCCGCCTTCCGGCGCGAGATCCTGGCCACGGTGCTGCCGGCGGCCGAGCATGGCGCTGTCCTGTCCGGCCAGGCGGTGGACCATGTCTTCCCGCGCGAGCAGGCGAAGCGCGACGGCATCGGCTTCGTCCTGCTGCTGCCCTGCGCGCGCGGGGTGAACAGCGCGCATGGCGGCGGGATCGAGCGGCGCATGACCGGCCAGGAGAAGCGCGAGGCCAAGGTCTACCGCGCGGACTGGACCACGCTGATCAAGATGGGCGGGCTGGCGCCCCCCAGCATCGCCCAGGGCGCCGACCTGCGGGCCCAGGCGGCCAACCTCACGCGGGAGCTGTCGCAGGTCTACCCGCAGACGGTGGGCAACACCGAGGCGACGCGGGATTCGGTGGCAAGCTACCTGCGCATCGTCCAGACGGGCCACTGGGGCGCCTGAGGGCGGGCGCGGCCGCTCCCGCCCGGCGTTGCGTGCCGGAGGATCGGCGGTGAGGCTTGCCGCAGGCCGGAAGGGATCGTGCATGCTGGAGCTTCAGGACCTGACCCGCCGCTTCGGCGACCGGGCGGCGGTGGACGGGGTGACGCTCGCCGTCCCCGACGGGCAGATGGTGGGCATCATCGGCCGCTCCGGCGCGGGCAAGTCCACCCTGCTGCGCATGATCAACCGGCTGACCGAGCCCAGCGCCGGCCGCATCCTGCACGACGGGCGCGATGTCACCGCCCTGCGCGGCCAGGGCCTGCGCGACTGGCGCAGCGACTGCGCCATGATCTTCCAGCAGTTCAACCTGGTGCAGCGGCTGGACGTGCTGACCAACGTGCTGATCGGCCGGCTGAACCGGCGGCCCGGCGCCTGGGGCGCCGTCACCTCCCTGCTCGGCCTCTTCACCCCCGCCGAGCGGGCGCTGGCGCTCACCACCCTCGACCGCTTCGACCTGGTGGAGGTGGCGCTGCAACGGGCGGACACGCTCTCGGGCGGGCAGCAGCAGCGCGTCGCCATCGCCCGCGCCCTGATGCAGGAGCCGAGGCTGATCCTGGCGGACGAGCCCATCGCCTCGCTCGACCCGCGCAACGCGGAGGTGGTGATGGGCGCGCTGCGCGACGTGAACCGGCGCGAGGGGCTGACCGTGCTGGTGAACCTGCACCACCTCGACACCGCGCGCGAATACTGCGGCCGGATCGTCGCCATGCAGCGGGGCAAGGTGGTGTTCGACGGCACGCCGGAGGAACTGACCCCGCTGCGGGTGCGCGAGATCTACGGCGTGTCGGAGGAGGAGTTCGCCGCCGGGCGCGAGATTGGGCGCGAGCATGCCGGCGCGGCCTGACCCGCTGCGTCCCGCACGCCCGTTGCATTCCGCGTGGCCCGTCCGGCATTACCCTGCGCGACAGGCCGGGAAGACGGGATCGTGAGCACGGGGCTGCTGGCGCTGCTGGATGACGTGGTGGCGCTGACCAAGCTGTCCGCCGCCTCGCTGGACGACGTGGTGGCGCAGGCGGGGCGGGCTGGCTCCAAGGCGGTGGGCGTGGTGATCGACGACGCGGCGGTGACGCCGCGCTACGTCACCGGCCTGGCCGCGGCGCGGGAGCTGCCGATCGTCGGGCGGATCGCGCTCGGCTCGCTGAAGAACAAGCTGCTCTTCCTGCTGCCGGCGGCGCTGCTGCTCAGCGCCTTCGCACCCTGGGCGATCACGCCGCTGCTGATGCTGGGCGGCGCCTATCTCTGCTACGAGGGGGCGGAGAAGGTGTTCCACGCCCTGCGCCGGCACGCGGCCGAGGCGCACGAGGCGGCCACCGGCGCCGCCCCGGTCGATGCCGCCCGGCTGGAGGAGCAGCGCGTCGCCGGCGCGATCAAGACGGACTTCATCCTCTCCGCCGAGATCATGGCGCTGACCCTTTCCTCGCTGGAGACGCCCTCCCTCTGGGCCCAGGCGGTCATCCTGGCCGTCGTCGGCACCGCCATCACCGGGCTGGTCTATGGCGGCGTGGCGCTGATCGTGAAGGCGGACGATGCCGGCGTGGCGCTGGCGGCCAATCCGCGCCCGGCCTCCAGCCTGCTCGGGCTGCGCCGCGCCACGGGGGAGGAGACGGGGGGCGACCGCGCGCTGCGCCCGCTGACCCAGGCGCTGGGGCGGGGGCTGGTGAAGGGGATGCCGCCCTTCCTGCGCCTCCTCGCCATGGTCGGCACGGCGGCCATGCTCTGGGTCGGCGGCGGCATCCTGCTGCACGGGGCGGAGAGCCTCGGCCTGGCCGCGCCCGCCCACTGGCTGCATGGCCTAGCCGTGGCCGCGGGGCGCCTGCTCCCCGCCGCGGGCGGGGCGGTGGAGTGGCTGGTGGGCGCCGCCGGCTCGGCGCTGGTCGGCCTCGCGGCGGGCGGCCTGCTGATCCCCGTGGTGGAGCACGGGCTCTCCCCCGCGCTGCGCCTCCTCCCCGGCCGGAAGCGGGCGGCCGGGCACGGCGCCTGAAGCGGCGCTGCCCCGCGACGGGGCCGGCTGACCGGCCGCCGCCGCCGTGCCTATCTTCCCGGCCTGTCCGTCCCGCCGGCGCCCCGTCCTGCCGGCTCAAGGAGGCCCGCCATGCCCCTGCCCTTCGCCCCCACCCGCCGTCGGCTGCTCGTTGCCGGCGCGGCCCTGGCGCTCGCCGGACGCGACCTGACCGGGAGCGCCCTCGCCCAGCCCGCGGCGCGGCGCACGGCCGACGGCATCCCCTTCCCCGCCGCCGGGCGGCGCGACTGGGCGGCGCAGATCCCCACCCTGCGCATCGGCATCTCGGGCGGCGAGAACGAGGCGGACCGGCTGGGCCGCTACGACGGCTATCGCCGGCTGCTGGAGGAGACCTTCAAGGTGCCCGTCCGGCTCTACCCCGCGGCCGACTTCGCCGGCATCGGCCAGGCCTTCTCGGCGAAGCAGATCGACGTGGCGCAGATGGGCGCGGCCGCCTTCGCCGGGGTGTGGATGGACACGGACGGCGCGGTGGTGCCGCTGGTCGCGGCCGAGGAGGAGGACGGCTCGATCGGCTATGTCGCGGTGATGGTGGTGCGCGCCGATTCCGGCATCACCGACCTCGCCGGCATGAAGGGGAAGTCGCTGGCCTGGGCCGACCCCAACTCCACCTCCGGCTATTTCGCGCCCCGCGCCGCGCTGCGCGCCCAGGGTATCCCGACCGAGGGCGGCCAGTTCTTCAGCCGCACGGGCTTCGGCGGCGGGCACGAGCAGGCGGTGGTCGCCGTGCTGCAGCGCCAGTACGACGCGGCCTGCACCTGGGCCTCGGCCCAGGGCGACCCGGAGAAGGGCTTCAACCGCGGCAACCTGCGCGCCATGGTGGACAAGGGGATGCTGGACATGCGCGACCTGCGCGTGATCTGGCGCTCCGGCATCATCCCCACCGGGCCGGTCGCCGCCCGCGCCGACCTGCCGGCGGCGTTCAAGGCGGACATGACGGACTTCCTCCTCGCCCTGCCCGCCGCGCATCCCGACATCTACCGCCAGATCGAGCGCGGCGGCGGCGCGGGCTTCCGCACCGTGACGGTGGAGGACTACGCCCTGCCGATCGCGCTGCGACGGGAGGAGGCGGCGGAGCGGCGGCGGCGGAACTGAGCGGGATGGCCCTCCCCCGCCGCGCCCTGCTCGCCGCCGCGCTGGCCGCGCCCACGCTGGTTGCCCCCAGCCTGGCCGCCCCCGCCCTGCCGGCCCTGGCGCAGCGCCGCTCGGCCGATCCCGGCCTCGCCTTCCCCGCCGCCGGCCCGCGCGACTGGGCGCGCGAGGTGCCGGTACTGCGCCTCGGCCTGCTGGGCGGCGAGAACGAGGCGGACCGGCTCGGCCGCTACGAGGCGTACCGCGCGCTGCTGGCCGAGACCTTCCGCATCCCCGTGCGCCTCTACCCGGCCGCCGACTACGCCGGCATCGTCCAGGCCTTCTCGGCCGGGCAGCTCGACATCGCCACCGTCAGCCCCGCCGTCTACGCCGCCGCCTGGATCGACACGGAGGGCGGGGTCGAGCCGCTGGTGGTGACGGAGGAGGCGGACGGCTCCATCGGCTATGTTGGCGTCATGGTCGTGCGGGCGGATTCCGGCATCGCCGACCTCGCCGGGATGCGGGGGAAGTCCCTCGCCTGGCCCGACCCGAACTCCGCCTCCGGCTATCTCGTCCCGCGCTTCGCGCTGCGGCGGCAGGGGATCGACCCGGAGCCGGGGCGGTATTTCGGCCGCACGGGCTTCGCGGGCGGGCACGAGCAGGCGGTGGTCGCCGTGCTGGGCCGGCAGTACGACGCCACCGTCACCTGGGCCAGCGGCCAGGGCGACCCCGCGACCGGCTATACCCGCGGCAACCTGCGGGCGATGGTGGAGAAGGGCATGCTGGACATGCGCGACCTGCGCGTGGTCTGGCAGAGCGAACCGGTCCCCTACGGCCCGCTGATGGCGCGCAGCGCGTTGCCCGATGCCTGCAAGGAGGACCTCCGGCTGTTCCACCTGGCCCTGCCGGCGGCGCATCCCGACATCTACCGCCAGATCGAGCGCGGCGCCGGCGCGGGCTACCGCGAGGTGCGGCACGCGCAGTACCAGCTCATGATCGACCTCCGCCGCGAGGAAGCGGCCGCGCGGCGGCGTGGCTGACCGGCGGGGGTCGCGGCCCGTCCGCGCGGTGACGCTTCCCGGTGCCCATGCCATCCTGCCCCGGCCCGGCCAGCCGAGGAGACGGCGCTGAACCCCACGGATATCCCTCGCCGCCCCGCCGCATGCCGGCGTTGAGCGCGACCGCCCCGGCTGCGGCCGAGGCGGTCCGGCGCGGCGAGGCGGCCTTCCGCGCCGCCCGCCGCCGGCACCGCCTCGCCTGGCTGGCCTCCCTCGCCGTGCTGCTGCCCGCCCTCTACCTCGCGGCGCAGGTCAGCGAGTTCCACTGGCACGCGCTCGCCGCCGGGCTGCCGCGCGTGGGCGAGTACTTCGCCCGCATCGCGCCCGAGCTGCGCTGGGATTCGCTGCTCTCGGGGCCCAAGACGGAGGGCAGCCTCGCCTTCTGGTTCTACCGCCTCGACAAGTGGCTGTGGCTGCTGTTCGAGACGGCGAACATGGCGGCGCTGGCCACGCTGGCCGGCACGGTGGCGGCGCTGCCGCTCGCCTTCCTCGCCGCGCGCAACCTCTCGCCGGGCCCCCTCTCCTACCAGCTCGCGCGGCGCGGGCTGGAGGCGGTGCGGACGGTGCCGGAGCTGGTCTACGCGCTGATCCTGGTCTGGGCCTTCGGCGTCGGCGCGCTGGCCGGCATCCTGGCCATCGCCCTGCACACGGCCGGCGCGCTGGGCAAGCTCTTCGCCGAGGCGATCGAGAATGCGGAGATGGGGCCCTGGGAGGGCGTGCGCGCGGCGGGCGGCACCTGGGCCCAGGCCTGCCGCTGGGCCATCCTGCCGCAGGTCGCGCCCAACGTCGTCAGCTACGTGCTGCTGCGCTTCGAGATCAACGTGCGCGGCGCGAGCGTGATCGGCTTCGTCGGCGCGGGCGGCATCGGGGAGGAGCTGTATACGGTGATCTCCTCCAACTACTACGAGGAGATCAGCGCCATCGTCCTCCTGATCGTGCTAGCGGTGATGCTGATCGACCTGACCAGCGAACGCCTGCGCCACGTCCTGATCGGGCGGCGCGCATGAGCGGGGCAAGCGACGTCGCCCGCTGGCGCGCGGCGCTGCCGGCGGCCTTCGGCGCCACGGGGCGCACGCGCCTGCTGCGAAGGCTGGGCGCGCTGGGCTTCCTCGCCTGGCTGGGCTGGGCACTGTGGTGGTTCGACGTCTCGCCCACACGGATCTGGAACGGGCTCTCCGGCCTGTGGGTGATCGTGCGGCTGATGATCCCGCCCTCGCCCGGCGAGCTGTGGGGCGACATCCTCAAGGGCCTGGCGGAGAGCATCGCCATGGCCTTCCTGGGCAGCGTCATCGCGGCGGTGCTGGCCGTGCCGCTGGGCTTCCTCGGCGCGCGCAACGTGGTGACGGTGACGCTGCTGCGCTTCTCGCTGCGCCGGGTCTTCGACGGGGTGCGCGGGGTGGACCAGCTCATCTGGGCGCTGGCCTATGTGCGCGCGGTGGGACTCGGGCCGCTGGCCGGGGTGCTGGCGATCGTCACCTCCGACACCGCCGTGCTGGCCAAGCTCTTCGCCGAGGCGATCGAGAACGCCGAGTCGCGGCAGGCGGAAGGCGTCGTGGCGGCGGGCGGCTCGCGGCTGGCCGCGATCCGCTGGGGCCTCTGGCCGCAGGTGCTGCCGGTGATGCTGGCCCAGGCGCTCTACTTCTTCGAGAGCAACACCCGCTCGGCGGCCGTGCTCGGCGTGGTCGGCGCGGGCGGCATCGGCTTGCAGATCGCCGAGCGCATCCGCGTGCGCCACTGGGACGAGGTGGCCTTCATCATCCTGCTGATGGTCGTCACCGTGGCGGTGATCGACGCCATCTCCGGCCGCATCCGCCGCCGCCTGATCGGGCAGCGCGACGCCGCGGTCACGTAAAGGGCCGGTGCGCCGCCTACGGAGCGCCGCGCCGGAGTCCGTTCAGGCCGCGTCCTCGCGACGGTCGCGCGCCTTCACATAAGCGATGGCCGCGTGCTCCGCGCAGTAGGGACGCCCCCCCGCGGCCTCCGCCGTGCAGAAGCGGAACTCCGGCGTGCCGGGCTCGCCGATCGGCCAGCAGCAGGTGCGCGCGCCCACGCGCTGGAACGGCCGCACCACCGGCGCAGGGGGCGCGACCGGGGCACGCGGCGCGGGCGGCGCGGCGGGCTGAGGACGCGGCGACGCGGCCGGGCGTGGAGCGGCCGGCGCACGAACCGGTGCTTCCGCGGCGGGAGCCGGCGCCGGTGTTGCCACGCGACGTGGCGACTCGGTGCCCGCCTGCTCGCCTTCACGTCGGATCGGGCTTGGGCGCGCGGCGAGGTTCAGGCGATGCGCCTTCCCCACCACCGCGTTCTTCGAGATTCCCATGCGGCGGCCGATCTCTGCCGTGGAATGTCCTTCCGCCCACAGGGCCTGAAGGGTCTCGATCGCTTCGGCGGTCCACTCCATGTCGGGGGCTCCTCCGTATCCAGCAGCCACTAGATACGGTAGGTGAACACGCCAGCTTCCCACAAGATGCGGGCGCCGTTCGGCACCCGCAAAAACTGTGGACAGGTTGTGGAACCTGGGGAGAAGACCGACTCCCGAACGGTGGGACGCCTCAGAACAGCAGGCCCTTGCGCAGCATGCCGTGCACGCCCTTCTCGCCGTTCACGGTCTGCGTCACGTGGAAATCCACCGCGAGCGAGCAGAACTGATAGGCATCGGCGGCGGACAGGTTCGCGCGCGCGCTGATGAAGGCGATCATCTCGCGCAGCGCCTGCTTCATCGCGAGGTCCAGATCCTCGTTCAGCCCCATGGTGATGAAGTGCGTCGCCGTCTCCGCACGCGGGAAGCGCAGGATCGGGTCGGCCTTGCCGCCGCCCTTCTCCAGCCCGAGTCGGAAGTGCCCGGTCAGGCACATCTCCAGCGCGTTGATGCAGACCTCGCCGTCGCCCTGCACGCCGTGCCCGTCGCCCGCGCTGAACATCGCGCCCGGCACATGCACCGGCAGGAACAGCGTCGCACCCTCGCCGATCTCCTTGTTGTCCAGGTTGCCGCCATGCGCGCGCGGCTCCTTCGTGCTGATGCGGCCCCACTCGGGGGGCGGCGCCACGCCCATCACTCCGAAGAAGGGTGAGAGCGGCAGGGTGATCCCCTCCCCCATCGGCAGGCGGCAGGTGCGCGCCTCGCGGTCCACGGGGATGTGCAGCATGCGCGCATAGGGGAAGTCCTCCGGCAGCGTGCCGAAGAGCGGGCGGAAGCCGCAGAAGCCCCAGTCCGCGCCAAGCTCGATCCGCTCGATGTCCACGCGCAGCATGTCGCCGGGCTCGGCGCCCTTCACCTCGACGGGGCCGGTGATGATGTGCGGCCCCATCCGGGGCGGGTCGGCGGCGTGGATCGCCGCCAGCGGCGGCGGCACCACCATCCCGCTCTCCGGCTTCGGCATGATCTCCGGGGCGCCGGAGACGCATTCCAGCACCACCAGCTCGCCCGGCGCGATGCTCGCCACCGGCGGGAAGGCGGCGTCGAAGGCGCCGAAGCGCACCGTCTGGGGCGTGGCGGCGACGCGGTGCGCCTGGGTCATGGGCCTCTCTCCGGATGAAGCGACTCCGCGCGCGGCGGAGCGGGGGCTGCGCGCCTTCCTGCACCGATCGTGCCAGGGCGGGCCAGCCCCGCCCCCAGGCCCCGGTCAGACGTGCTGGCCGCCGTTGATGTGGATCTCGGCACCGTTGATGTAGGAGGAGGCGCCGGAGCAGAGGAACAGGATCGTCTCCGCCACCTCCGCCGGCTCGCCCAGCCGGTGCATCGGGATCTGCCGGTCCACGATCTCCTCCGTGCCGGGCGAGAGGATCGCCGTGCGGATCTCGCCCGGGGCGATGGCGTTGACCCGGATGCCGTGGCCGCCGAACTCATGCGCCATCTCCCGCGTCAGCGCGTTCAGCGCGGCCTTGGAACAGGCATAGGCGGCGCCGGCGAAGGGATGCACGCGCGAGCCGACGATGGAGGTGACGTTGACGATGTTGCCGCGCGCCGCCTTCAGCTCCTCGAACAGCCCCCGCGCCAGCAGGGCGATGGAGAAGAGGTTGACGTTGAAGACGGCGTTCCAGGCGGCGTAGTCGGTGGCCAGCACGCCGAGGCGGGAGCCGCCCGGCCCCTTCGGCGAGATGCCGGCATTGTTGACCAGCGCATGCAACTGCCCGTCCGGCAGGCGCTGCCGCACCAGGGCGATCAGCTCGCCCACCGCCACCGGATCGGAGAGATCGGCCTGAAGGTGGTTCTCCCGCGCCTCCGGCCAGCGGCACTCCTCGGAAAAGGGCTGGCGGGAGACGGTCATGATCCGCCACCCCTCCGCCTGGAAGCGTTTGACCGTGGCGTGGCCGATCCCGCGGCTCGCCCCGGTCAGCAGCATGATCCTGCGCGGCGCGCCCATCCTGGCCCCCTTGCTCCGCCGGATACCTACGCCCGCGCCGGCGCGCCGGCCAGTGCAGAGGCTGTTGCGCCGGCCGCGCATGCAGGTGTGGCGCGGGGGACACGCCGGGGCGCAGCCGCCCTGCCCGGAGGCGTCGCAAATACGGCACGCCCTCCCAGCCGCTGGAGCGACAGTGTAACCTTACGGCCGGCACCGGGCTGTCTGGCCCGCGTGAACGGCTTGAAATGGAGAGCGTAGACCGTGAACCAGGCGATCCGAATCACCACCCTGCTCGGCGCTCTGGCTACCGCGGGTTGCAACACCGTCTTCCTGCCCCGGAGCGGGCCGACGCAGATGACCATGGTGAACGGCGCGGAGTACCGGCTCTACGAGGAGCCGGGCGCGAGCTCCGTGCCCTATGCGCTGATGCCGCTGACGCCCCGCCTGATCACGCGCCTGGAAGCGGAGGAGCGGCGGCCGCTCTTCACCGGCAGCACGCTCAGCGCCACGCCGACGGACCTGGTCATCGGCATCGGCGACGTCGTGGCCGTCACCATCTTCGAGAGCCAGTCGGGCGGGCTCTTCATCCCATCGGATGCCGGCGCGCGGTCGGGGAACTTCGTGCAGCTGCCGGCGCAGCAGGTGGATGCCTCCGGCACCATCACAGTTCCCTTCGGCGGCTCGATCCGCGCCGCCGGCCTGACGCCGGTACAGCTGCAGCGTTCCATCGAGGGTCGCCTCTCCCGCCGCGCGCTGGAGCCGCAGGCGGTGGTCACGCTGACCGAGCGGCGGTCGAACAACATCAGCGTGCTCGGCGAGGTCATGAATTCCCAGCGCTTCCCGCTGGACCCGCAGGGCGACCGGCTGCTGAGCGCCATCGCCCGCGCCGGCGGCCCGAAGTTCCCCGCCTATGAGACGATGGTGACGCTGCAGCGCGGCGGCCGGATCGAGCGCGCCCTGCTGGGCGAGATCGGTGTCGACCCGGAGCAGAACATCGCCCTGCGTCCGGGCGACGTCATCGTGGTGACGCGCGAGCCGCGCTACTTCACGGCGCTGGGCGCGATGGGCCAGACCAACTCGGTCAGCCAGATCAACCGCCGCTTCTCCTTCGACGACACGCGGCTAAGCATGGCCGATGCGGTGGGGCGCGCGGGCGGGCTGACGGATGACCGGGCCGACCCGCAGGCCGTGTTCCTGTTCCGCTACGAGACGCCGCAGATGCTGCGCAACGCGGGGCTGAGCCTGCCGCCCGAGGTCACGGAGCCCGTGCCCACCGTCTACCAGGCGGACTTCCTGAATCCGGGGGCGTTCTTCATGGCGAACCGCTTCCCGATGCGCCACGGGGACGTGATGTTCACCTCCAATGCCCCGGCGACGCAGCTCTCGAAGTTCCTCAACCTGATCCTGCCGGGCGCCACCAGCAGCTCGTCGATCCGCTCCGCCGTGAACTGACGCGGCGGGCCACCGCCCGAAGATCAGGTGGCCCGGACCGCCGGCAAGAGTTGAGGACGAGAGGGGCGGACGCGGCCGTCACGAGGCCGCCATGGCCCGGACGTCTGCGCCAAAGCCAGCCCGTTGCATCCTGCGACCTTCGGCCAGGATGGCGCCTATGGCCCGGGGGCAAGGCTCTGCCTCGCCCCCGTACCCCCACTCCGCCAGGACCCTGCGGGCCCTGGACCCGATCAGCGCTGCCGCGGGACAGCCGGACACGGGGTCGCGGCGCCGAGGAGCCATGCTCCTCGGCGGGACCGTCCTCCACGCTTGCTGACGCCTTCTGAGTTCTTTCGGAGTCCCGTCTGTCCGCGTTCCGTCAGGGTTGAGCCTGGAAGCTGACACCCCCCGAAAGCACCAGACTCCCAGCGTGGACCGGGGCCCGCTTGTGGCCCCGGCAGGGGAAGGTCCGGGACGGGGATCGACGCACGGCGTCGATGCCGCAGGCCGGTGTCCCCTCCCGGTCCCACGCCCGAACACCACAGCACGACCGGTCAGGTCATCCTACCGTCCATATGAGACCGTTCAGTGGCCGCCCCGCGCTACCGGGCCGGACGGGCGCCCACCCACCCCGGCCACGCTCTGTGCCATGCCGCCCTCAGGACATCGCGGGCCGCCAGGATAGGGTCGCGCCCTACGCCAAACGCAAAACACCCCGCCCGACCTGCGTCGAGCGGGGTGTTGTGCCTCGGCAACCCCGTCCGGAGGTTACGCCGCGCGCGGCGAAGCGCCCCAGATCGGCAGGGCCGTGTTGACGTACCGGCCCAGGGCGCGGCGGTCGACCTTGTTGAACACCACGCCCAGCAGATGGGCATCGTTCACCAGGAAGCGGTTCAGCGCCTCGTTCAGCACGTCGGCCTCGCTCCGGCCCCACTCCGTCGTCAGCACGAAGCCGTCGACCAGCTCGTCCGCGGCGTGGGCATCCATGGCCACCGTCAGCGGCCGCAGGTCCACCACGATGCAGTCGAAGCGGTCCCGCAGCGAGAGCATCAGCTGCCGCACCTTTTCCGAGGCGAAGAGCGCGGCCGCGTGCGGCACGGGCCCCTGCGCCGCGGCAGGCAGGAAGTACAGGCCCGTCACCGGATCCTGCCACAGCGCGTCTTCCAGCGCGACCTCGCCGGCAAGGACCTGCAGGAAGCCCGGGGTGCGCTCCGCGCCCATGCCGTAGGTCAGGTCCATGTGGCGCATGTCCCAATCCAGCAGCAGGGTGGACTGCCCGGACTCGGCCAGCATCTGGGCCAGGTTCGCCGCCGTGGTGGTGGCGCCCTCGCCCGGCAGGGCGGAGACGCAGCCGATCACCTTCACGGCGCGGCCGCGCTGACGGAGCTGCAGGACCCGAACCAGCACGCTGCGCACCACCTCGGCGAAGGGCGACATCGGCGCGCTGACGGCGTAGCGCAGGATCGTGTTGTCGACCGGCAGGGCGCGGCCGCTGGCGACCGCGACGGTCGGCCGGGCCTCGCGGGCACGGTTGCCGGCGCGGCGGATCTCCCGCCGCGACAGGCTGCTGAGCGCGCCCAGGCAATCGGCGCCCGTCACCGCCCGAAGCTGCTCCGGCGTGCGGAGGCCGCGGTCCATCATCTCCCGGACGAAGGCCAGGAAGCCGCCCAGGCCCAGGCCGAGCACCAGGGCGCCCGCAAGGACCAGCACGGCCTTGGGCGAGCTCTTGCTGAGCGGCACCGTCGCCTCGCTCACCACCCGCGCGTCGGAGATCGGGTAGGACTGGTCCTGCATCGCCTGGGTGTAGCGCTGCAGGAAGTTCTCGTAGATCGAGCGGTAGGTATCGGCCGAGGACTGCAGCGAGCGCAGCAGGATGCGGTCCGTGTTCAGCCGGCCGGCCTGCTCGACCAGCTCGGCCATGCGGGCCTCCAGCGCCTTCTGGTTCGCCACCGCGACCTCCGCGTCGCTGCGGTAGGTCTGGGCGATCCGGCCCAGCTCGTCCTGGATGGCCCGGCGGATCTGGGCCATCTCGTTGCGCATGTTCACGGCGGCGGCGTGGCTGGCGCCGTAGCGCTGCGACCACTCCGCCTCGCGCCGCGACGCGTCCAGGTACTGCTGGCGCAGCCGGACGATGACCTGGTTCTGCAGCGTGTCCGCCACCGTCGCGTCCGGCACGGGCGTGCCGTTGCCCAGGATCGCCTCCACCCGGGCGAGGCGCGACTGGGTCTCCGCGGTGCGGCTGGCGGCGGCGATGATCTGCGTGTTCAGCTCGCCGATTTCACGCTCGTAGAGCAGGCCCTTGTCGGTATCGACGATGTTGTTCTCGGCCTTGTAGCGCTGCACCGCCTCGTCGGCGGTGATCGCCTGCTCGCGCAGGGAGCGCAGCCGCTCCTCGAGCCAGCCGCCGGCCTGGCGGGTGTTCGCGGCGATCGTGTCGAGCTGGCCGGAGATGTAGACATGTGCCGCGGCGTTCGCGAGCGTCGCCGCCAGCTCCGCATCGGGCGAGGTGACGCTGAGCTGGACGACGGAGGTCTGCCCGATCCGGCGGACCTTCATCATGCCCTGCATCTGGTCCGTGGCGCGCGTCAGCTGCTCGGCGGCCTCGTTGGCGCTGGGCGCGCTGTCGGCCTGGATGCCAAAGCCCCCGGCGACACGGGCGACGAGCGCCATCACCTGCTGCCTGGCCTGCCCCAGGATGCCCGGGCCGCGCATGAAGCGCGGGTCGTTCACCAGGTTCTGGGACTCGACGAGGGCGCGCGCCGTGCCGGCGGAGCGCATCACCTCGACCTGGCTCTCGACGTAGGTGTTGTCGTAGAGGCTGTCGACGACGAGCGGCTGCTGCCGGAAGGGGTGGGCGCGCCGGGTATCGATGGACAGGTCGACCGTCGCGGTGAACTGGGGCGTCGCCACCGCGAGGTAGGCGCCGGCCAGCGCCAGGAAGAGGGCCAGGACCGCCGCCATCCAGGGCCAGCGCCGGCGCGCGAAGCGCAGCACGGCCGGAAGCCATTGGAAGGCCGGCTCGGGCAAGGGTGCCACGAACTGGGTCTGATCGATCGGCTTGGCGATGTTCAGCATGGGTCCGATCCTGTCGTCAGCCGCATCGAGGCGCCGTTGCATGTAGCGGGATTATTTCCCGCATTTTGGACACAGGCCGCGCGGCCAGTTCACGCGGTCTTATCGTGTTCCAGGGCAGAATCAAAGTGATTTTGCAGTGCAGCATACACGGGCTGGTGATCGCCCGGTCAGGGGCTGGTGGCAACCTGTCGGTTCCGCCGCCGCATCAGGGAACGCAGGAAGCCCACGGCCCAGGCATGGTGCATCGTCATCGCCGCCGGCCCTGCCGCCAGGAGCCAGGCATCGCGCTCGCGCAGGGCGGAACGGGCCCCCCATCCCAGGCACAGCAGCGCATAGACCGCCGGCACCAGAAGGGTTGCGGGCACGACCGGCGCCGCAACCAAGGCGGCGGAATTTCCCAGAAGCGCCACAACCGGCGCCATCTGGCGGGGCTTCGGCTTCAGCCGGTGCTTGAGGATGGTCCGGGCCCGGCCGGCACCGTGCCGGCTGTATTGCCGCCCCAGGCTGACGAGGTCCCGGCGCGGGAAATAGGTCACCGCCGCTTCGGCGCACATCCAGACCTTGCCCCCCGCCGCCGTGGCGCGCTGGTCGAGCTCGGCATCCTCGTTATGGGTGAAGGTCTCGTCGTAGCCGCCGATGGACAGGAAGAACGCCCGGTCGAAGGCGGCATGGTGGCCGTGATCCACCCACCGCGATTGGCCGAGCCGCCGGTGCGCCGAGCCGCCATTGCCGAAGCGGCTGTTCTGGGCGGCGGCGATCGCCCGCTGCAAGCCGATTCGGCCTTCCGTGACCATGGGCACCACCACGGAGGTCGCACCGCGCTGGCTGCGCAGGGCGCCCACCACCTTCACCAGGAAGTCGGGCGGATAGACGGCGTGCGCGTCCGCCCGGACCAGGATGCCCGCTTCGGGCGTGGCCAGGCGGGCAGCGAGGTTGACGGCCGCCGACTGCAGGCGCCGCGGGTTGTCGAGCAGGCGCAGGCCGGGAAAGCCCGGCATCATGGCCTCCACCTTCTCCCGCGTGTCGTCGCGGCTGCCGCCATCCAGCACGAGCACCTCGAACCGCCCCTCCGGCCACTGGCCGCGCAGGGATTCGAGGCAGGGCTGGATGTAGTGGGACTCGTTCAGCACAGGGACGGCGACGGAGACGAAGGGGACCTCCCCCTCCGCGCTGGAGGCTTGAACGGCGGCGTCGGGCATGAGGCGGCTCCGCTGCGGCAGCCGCGGTCAGGGTCACGACAACCATCGCGGCGCGCTAGGGGGTATGCCGAGGCTACCGGGTCAGCGTCAAATGCGGTTACGGCGGCGCAGCAATGATCCGGCCCGGGGCATCCCGGCACCGATGCTCGGCAATGGGTTCAGCGCTTCAGATATAGGAATATATTCCGAAAACAATCGCGATCCACAGGATGGACGACAGGAGCAGCCCGACGAGGATGCCACGGAAGGGGACTGGCATCCGGGAGGAAGGCTGTCCCTCCTCGGTAAGGATCTGCCCCGCTCCTCTCGCCGGAAGGCCGAAGGTCACGCGCATCGGGTGCGGGTTCGCGGCTGCGCCATGGGCGGATGCATGCTGCGGGACCATGTCTAGCCTCCTACCCCTGCCGGGAGCCTTCAGCGGAACGGCTGGCTCCCTGGTTGCATTACGACAATTCCCTTAACGTAATGCTAGCATGAGGGTTCTCGCCAGACGTAACCCCTCCGGCGCTCAAAAGTATTTCATTTGTCAGAACGAGTCACGCGATACCGAGGCGGACAGCGCCTCGGCCAGCCTCGCGGCAGCCTCGGGGCCGTCCACATAGGCGGCTCGCGGCACCGCTGCCGCGGCCCGTCTTGCCTCGCCCCATTGCTCCGCCGTCATCCCGGCGAAGAGGTCGCGCAGCGCCTCGCCCAGCGGCTCCTCCAGCCGGATGCCGGCGCCGTGGCGCGCCAGCCAGCGCCCCGTCTCCACGTTCCGCATCGCCAGCGGCACCGCACCGTGCGCCCCGCCCTCATAGAGGCGGTTGGGCAGCAGCCAGTCGGAATTCGCCCCAGCCTCGTAGAAGTCGATCGCCCAGGTGAAATGCACCCCCGCATACATGCCGGCTAGGTCGCGCCGGCGGTCGTAGGGCCCGTCGAACCGCATCCCCGGGGCGGAGGCCAGCACCCCCTCCAGGTCGCCGAGCGCATCCAGGGCCGGGCGGCCCCGCAGGACCACCTCCACCTGCCCCGGCAGGGCCCGGGTCAACCCCGCCAGGAGCTCCAGGCTCCGTCGGCAGCGCAGCATGCCGAACCAGCCGATTCGCCAGGGCGGGCCGGCCACGGGTGGGGGCGGCGGCCCGGCCAGGACCTCGGGTGACAGCTCCTCCTCCAGCACGCGGTTCTCGACCAGCTCCGTCGGGGGCAGCCGGGGATAGGCGCGGGCGAAGTGGTTCTCGACGAAGGCCGGGGAGCTGACGAGCAGCAGGTCCGTCCGGCGCAGCAACGCCCCTTCCAGCGCGCGCAGGGCCCGCCCAGGCGGGCCCTGGGACAGCATCAGCCGATGGATATCCAGGCATTCGTAGACCAGCGACGCCGAGCGCGCCGCCACGGCGCGACCGCGCGCGCCCAGCGCCAGCATCTCGAGCTGCCGCGCCAGGATGATGTCGGCGCCGCGCACCGCCTCGACCCAGGCGCCGGGCCGTGCCGCCGCGCCCAGCACGCTGCCGATCCGCCGGACCAGCCGGGCGTTCTCGGTCCTTCCCATCGGCACGGCCGGAACCCCGGCCACCTCGGACGGCGGCGTTTCCGCGCGGTGGAATCCGGCCAGGGCCAGATCGAAGCCCGCGGACCGCAGCTGGCGTAGCCGCCGCTCCACCGCCGCGTCGCCGAGGTCATGCACGAGGTAGGCGACCCTCATCGCGACCGCTCCCCGCTTGCTCGCTGCCACCGCCGTTCCGCCGGCCGGCCCGCTGCCGCGCCGTCAAGAACCTCTTCATCAGTTCGTCGCATTATTTGTACGTCATCCCACGAAACGGAACACGGCTCATGCAGAACGTCACCCTCGGAGCACTCCCGGTCTCGTTGGCGCGCGGGTTGAAGGACGGCGTGGCCGCCTACGGGGCCTGGGGCGATCCGACCGCGGAACCGGTTGCCCCCATCGCCGCCGTACCGGGCCGCAGCTTGGCGCTGACCTCCCCGACCGCCAAGGGCCTGGGCGCGGCTGGCCAGGTGATCCAGGCGCCCACGGCCTGGGCCTGGCGCAACGTGGCGGTGCACAGCGAATCCGGCGCTCCGCTGACGGTGCGGGACGTGGTGCAGGTGGATCTGCTGGGCGGCGCCGGTGCCGACACCTTCACCGTCGAGGGCGCCAAGCGCGGCATCGTGCAGAGCGGCGCGGGCGACGACGTCATCACGGTCCGCGCCCTCTCCAATGCCGGCGGGGCGGGGAATGGCTTCGTGATCGATGCCGGCGCAGGCAACGACACCGTCTTCTTCGCCGGCACCCTGCGCTGGACCGAGGCCGCGATCAGCCTCGGCGCGGGCAACGACCGCCTCACCATCGGCGGTGCCCGCGCCGCCATGATCGACGCGGGGGCGGGCGACGACACCCTGTCCGTCGCGCTGGACGGCTTCTATGCCATCGAGGGCGGGGCGGGCACCGACACGCTGCAGCTCGCCTTCGTCCAGTCCGCTCTGACGCTCTCGCGCTCGGCGGAGGGCGTGGTGACGATCGAGATCGCCGGGCGGCGCGATATCGGCATCGCCATGACCGGGGTGGAGTACCTGCGCTTCGGCGACGGCACGCTGCGCAGCCTGGAGCAGCTCTTCCCCCCGGCGGTGAAGCCGGCGGAGCCCGTGCCGGCCGGGACCACCCTTCCCGGCGTCATCAACGCCGCCCCGCTGACCCTGCCCGCCTCGGCCGATCCCGGCACCCCCACGCTGGGCGTCAAGGCCGGCAAGTGGATCACGGACCAGGACCCGAGGGCGAACCTCGTGACCGGCACGGACGGGCACGACGTGCTGGCGCCGAAGGGGAACGACACGCTGGCCGGCGGCAAGGGCGACGACAACTACTATGCCGGGGACGGCTCGAAGGTGGTGGAGAAGCCCGGCGAGGGCATCGACACCATCACCTACTACGGCAGCGGCACCGCCCTGGCCGTGGACAATGTCGAGAACATCCAGCTGACCGGCGGCAACCGGCCGATCTACGGCGACCACCTGAAGCGGCTGGGCTCGATCGGCGGCACCTCGGCCCAGGGCAACGAGCTGGCGAACGTGCTGATCGGCAGCGAGGGGGACAACCGCCTCGACGGCATGGGCAACAACGACCTGCTGACCGGCGGCGCCGGCAGCGACACCTTCGTCTTCGGCAAGGGCTATGGCCATGACACGGTGACGGATTTCGCGCCGGGCGTGGACCGCATCCGGATCCTGGACGGCGCGCTGACATGGGAGGCACTGCGGCCGCTGCTGCGCGACACGGCCCAGGGCGCGCAGCTCTCCTTCGGGGACGACACGCTGACCCTCACCGGCCGCAAGGTGGCCGAGCTCGGCGCGCGGGACTTCGAGCTCAGCCTGGATGCCTCCAAGTACCGGCTCGTCTTCGGGGACGAGTTCGACACCTTCTCTCGCTTCGACGGCAAGCACGACGACGGCGGCACCTGGCGGACGCGGATGAACCCCGGCTCGGGCAACTACAACGCCTACAGCGACCTCCAGTACTACGTCGATCCCGGCACCTTCGGGGTCCAGCCCATCACCGTGGCGGACGGGGCGGTCAGCCTGCGGGCGGAATACCATCCGGAGCTGAAGTCCCAGATGGAGGGCCGGGAATACACCTCCGGGGTGCTGACCACCGCGGGCAGCTTCTCCCAGCAGTACGGGTATTTCGAGGCCCGCATCAAGATGAGCGCGGGGGACGGCCTCTTCCCCGCCTTCTGGCTGCTGCCCAGCGACAACACCTGGCCGCCCGAGATCGACGTGATGGAGCAGCTCGGACGCGCCCCGGGCGAGGTCTGGCAGATGGGCAACCAGGTCCATCTCGACACCACGGAGTGGCACACCTACGGCCTGGAATGGACGGCGGAGCGGCTGGCCTGGTTCGTCGACGGCAAGATGACCCATGTCGTCTACGACCATAACCAGCACACGCCGATGTACATGATCCTGAACGTGGCGATGGGCGGCAACTGGGCCGGCGGCGTCACCCAGGTGCCGGAGAAGTCGGGGGACCTGCTGGGCGACATGCAGGTGGACTATGTCCGCGCCTATCAGCTTGCCGACGTGGCCGCCGCGAGGGAGGCCACCGCGAAGGCCGCGCCGGACGTCACCTTCAGCATGGGCAAGCTGGCCGCCGATGGCAGCGCCGCCGCGGCCGACAGCTTCCACTACGTGGCGGAGGCCGGCGGGACGATGACCTTCAAGGGCAGCGACCTGGGCTTCGCCAGCCTCAAGAGCTTCGTCGAGCTGAAGGTCGTCAACGACCGCGCCGGGGACAGCTACTCGGCCGATGTCAGCAATGCCTGGACGGGCCTCAACATCCGCGTCCGGGATGCCGATGGCGGCCGCTACGACCTGATCGACCTGACCCAGGTGGACGTGGTGCTGGGCGGCTCCTCCGCCAGCCAGGTCGCCCTCACCCGCACCCAGGGCGGCACCGTCCAGACCGGCGGGGGCAACGACACCATCACCATCACCGATCCGAAGGTCTGGCGCGCCGGCGACACGACGGTCTTCACCCTCTCCACCGGGGCGGGCAACGACCGGATCGAAGGCGCCGCCACCGGGACCCAAAAGCTGCTGGTGGAGGCCGGATCGGGGGCGGACACCGTCATCGGCGGCGCCGGGGCGGACAGGCTGGCCGGCGGCGCGGGGAACGACGTGCTGACCGGCGGCGCAGGGTCGGACACCTTCGTCTTCCGCAGCGGCGAGGCGGGGCAGGACCACATCACCGATTTCGTGGCGGGGGTCGACCGGCTGCGCTTCGAGGGGATCACCAAGGCCGGGCTGCACATCAGCGACACCGCCACCGGCGCGCTGCTCTCCTGGTCCGGGGGGAGCGTGGTGCTGGACGGGGTCGCCGCCTCCGGCTCGGGCAAGTGGCTCATGGACTTCGCCTGACCGCCCGGCCGCGGGGCGCCCCCTCCGGGCGCCCCGATCCGGCCTGCGACGCCTTATGCTGCAAAGCACAATGAGGGTTGGCAGGGACCGGGCGGCTGGCTAGAAGAAGGGCGGCGCAGCACGACCTGGGCAGGCATCCGCACGGATGCCTCGTGCCAGCAAAATCAGACCCCGGGGAAGAGGCGTCCGTCCCTGCTGGGAGACCGGTTCCCGAATGCTGTTCGGCTCCTTCGAGTTCCTCCTGGCGTTCCTGCCGGTCTGCCTGCTCGTCTATCACACCTGCCGCGTGCGTGGCTGGCAGCTGCCGGCGAAGGTCTTCCTCGTCTGCGCCTCGCTGTTCTTCTACGGCTGGTGGGACTGGAAGTACGTCTTCCTCGTCCTCGGCTCGATCCTGGCCAACTACGCCATCGGCGCGTTCATGCACCGCCTGCCCGTTCCGCGGCGTGGACCGGTGCTGCTGGTCGGGCTGATCTTCAACCTGGGCCTGCTCGGCTACTACAAGTACGCCGGCTTCTTCCTGGGCAACCTCGAGGCGGTGTTCGGCTGGGAATTCGGCTTCCGCGCGGTGATCCTGCCGCTGGCCATCAGCTTCTTCACCTTCCAGCAGATCGCCTACATCGTGGAGATCCGGAAGGGCGACCACCCGGCCGGCACCCTGCTGGACTACATGCTCTTCATCCTGTTCTTCCCGCACCTGATCGCGGGCCCCATCACCCACCACAAGGAGATGCTGCCGCAGTTCGCCGCCGCCGGCCGCGGCCCGCTGCCGCATTCCTGGGTGCTGGCAGGGCTCGCGGTGCTGATCCTGGGGCTGACCAAGAAGGTGCTGGTGGCGGACACCCTGGCCACCTACGCCGACCCCGTCTTCACCGCGGCGCTGGCCGGCCATGCGCCCACCGTCGCCGATGCCTGGCTGGGCGCGCTGGCCTATACGTTCCAGCTCTATTTCGACTTCTCCGGCTACTCGGACATGGCCGTGGGGCTGGGCCTGCTCTTCGGCATCCGCTTCCCGGTGAACTTCTTCTCGCCCTACCGCTCCGGCAGCATCATCGAGTTCTGGCGGCGCTGGCACATCACCCTCTCCGCCTTCCTGCGCAACTACGTCTACGTTCCGCTGGGCGGCAACCGGAAGGGCAAGCACCGGCGCTACGTGAACCTGCTGGCGACCATGGCGATCGGCGGCCTCTGGCATGGCGCCGCCTGGACCTTCGTCATCTGGGGCGTGCTGCATGGGCTCTACCTGATCGTGAACCACCTCTGGCGCGCCACGGTCGGCGAGATCCGCTCCCCCGCCTTCGCCCTCTTCGCCTGGGCCCTCACCTTCCTCGCCGTCGTGGTCGGCTGGGTCTTCTTCCGCGCCCCCTCGGTCGGCTCGGCGCTCGGCATGCTGGCGGCCATGGTCGGGCTGGTCCCCGGGACGGCCGTGACCGGTATCCCCGGCCCCGCCTTCGGCTGGATCGTGGTGGCCGGCGCCGCCGCCATCGCCTTCCTGCTGCCGAACGTGCTGCAGATGGTCCGCTACCCCGAGGCCTTCGAGGGCGCGGCCGGCCCGTCCCATCCCGGCGAGGCCACGGACAGCCGCCCGGTCGGCCCGCACACCACGGCCCACCGGCCCGTCGAGGCGCGGCCGGTCTTCGCCCGCAACGCCGCCCTGGCCGCGGCCGCGCTGGGTGTGCTGGCCGGGATCTGCTTCGCCCGCCTGCCCGACCCGGGCATCTTCCTGTACTTCAACTTCTGAGCGGGGAAACGAGGCGATGCGATCCGCCCTGCGCCTGATCGGGATCGGCCTGGCCTGCGCCCTGGCCGTCCTGGTGGGAAGCCTGTTCCTGCCGCACGACCGCTACATCCGCTTCCAGGACGTCCGGGTGGAATCCTTCGCCCGGCTGGGCTGGCTCTACGAGCGGATCCACTTCGACGACACGCCGATCGACGTGGCCTTCGTGGGCACCTCGCGGACGCTGAACGGCATCGACCCGCAGGCGGTGGAGCGCAGCATCGCCGATGGCAGCGGGCGATGCCTGAACGTGACGAACCTCGCCATCCCGTCCTATGGCCGCAACCTGCACTGGCTCATCGTGCGGGAGCTGCTGGAGAACCGGCGGGTCGGCACGCTGGTGCTGGAGGTGTTCGAGAACGAGACCCGCCTGCCCCACCCCGCCTTCGCCTACATCGCAGAGGTGAGCGACGTGCTCGAGGCACCGATGCTCATCAACCTGAAGTACTTCTCCGACCTCTCGAAGCTGCCGCTGCGCCAGATCATGCTGGCCTGGAAGACGCTCTTCCCGGAGCAGTACGGATTGCGGCGCGAGTTCGATCCGAAGCACTACGACGGCCCCAACCCGGACAACACGCGCCAGGTCGCCGTCGGCGGCGTCGCCTTCACCCCCCTGCGCGACCGCATCGCCGACCGCGACGCGCTGGAGCGCGAGGCGGCCATCGTGCGCGCCAACAAGAACCTCTCGATGCTGGGCCCTGCGCTGCGCGACTTCGAGTTCGCGATGCCGCGACGCTACCTGACGGAGATCCTGACGCTGGCGAAGGAGAAGGGCGTGCCCGTGCGGCTGCTCTACCTGCCTTCCTACGGACAGAATGCCGAACCCTACGACATGAGCTGGTACCAGGGGCTCGGCCCGCTCATCAGCGCGCAGGACATCCTTGCCGATCCGCAGAATTGGAGCGACTTCCACCACATGAACATGATGGGTGCCGCGAAGATGTCCGAGCGTGTCGGCCACAGCCTCGGCGACGCGCGCGCGACGCCGGGCGCCATGGTGGCGCAGGGAAGCTGCCGCCCCCGCCTGGGATGACGCGCCCGGCATGGCAGGGGGCGTCGCGCCGGGGCAACGCGATCCTGGCTTCCGGCATGGCTGCCAACGGATGGGTCAGCGATATTTCCCTGTCCTTCGCCGGACGGATGCGGCAATCTTCGCGACAGGGTCAGGAATTCCCGGCAGAGCCGGTTCCCGTCTCCGGGACCGAGACAGGCCAGGGCAAGCCCGGCGCCACGGCGAACGGGACGACAGTCGATCCGGACGCAGCGACGTCCCCCCGGAGCCGATGCCGATGAGAGGCGCAAGCTTGCGGTCTTCCAGCGGAATGCCGCGTGCCGTGACGGAAGCGGCCGCGGCCCTCGCGGGATCGCAGAACCAAGGCAGGAGCCGATCATGACAAGCCTGCTGCGAAGCCTTGCTGCCATCCCGGCGCGGTTCGGCCGCCCGGTGGCCAGCACCCGCTACATCGCGCAGATCGACGGCCTCCGCTTCCTCGCCATCGCCTCCGTGCTGGTCTGGCACAGCACCCTGCGCGCCACGCGGTTCTCCGACGGCAGCACCGGCAGCCTGGGCGAAAGCATCCTCGGCTGGGTACCCCATGGCGAGGTCGGGGTCGCGCTGTTCTTCTTCATCAGCGGCTTCATCATCGCCCAGCCCTTCATCAAGGGCGCGCAGCGCGGCGCCTGGCCGTCCACCCCCGATTTCTACCAGCGCCGCCTGATCCGGATCGTGCCGCCCTACCTGATCGTCATGGCCGGTTGCTTCGTCCTGCTGTCCTCGGCCGGCCAGGTGCCCAACGCGCCCAGCTTCCAGGGGCAGGATGCGTCGCTGGGTCAGAGCTTCGCGGCCAGCGTGCTCTACATCCACGGGATCCTGTTCAACGCACCGCCGCGGCTCAACCCGCCGACCTGGTCGCTCGAGATCGAGATGCAGTTCTACCTGATCAGCCCGCTGCTGGTCTGGTTGTACCTGCGTATCCGGCAGCCGCGCGACCGGGCCATCCTCGGCGTCGCGGTCCTGATCCTGTCCATGCTGGCCGCGATCACCGCAGCGCATGTGTTCGGCGAATGGGGGCGCTACCGCTGGACCCTGCTGAAGTTCTTCCACCTGTTCTGGGCAGGCATCCTGGTGGCCGATGCCACCAGCCGGAACGATCCGCTGCAGGCGACGCCGGGCCTACGCTTCGACGCGCTCTTCGTCGCGGGGCTGGCCGGGCTTGCCTTCACCGGCGTGTTCGAGCGGCACGGCGCCACCACCCTGCCGGATGATCCGCTGCGCATCGTGGCCTCCATGCTCTGCGCCGTGGCCGTGTATTATGGCGGGATGCGCGGGCGCATCGCGCGGCGGCTGCTGGCGGTGCCGGCGATCGCCCTGATCGGGACGATGTGCTACTCGGTCTACCTCGTCCATGTGCCGGCGATGCACGTCACCGCCGTGGTGGTGTCCCGCATCGTGCCGTTGCCGGACAGCTGGGCCACGATGATCGGCCTGCCGGTGCTGCTGATCCTCGTCTCGCTGCTGCTCGGCTTCCTCTACTACGTCACCGTGGAGCGCCTGTTCATGCTGCTGGCGCGCGGCCGCCGGCCACCGGCCGCGGCGGCAGGTCCGGCCGGCGCACCGCAGGACGTGTCCCGGCCGGATGCCACGGAAGGGTTCCCCACGGGCCCGGGCGAGTCCGACAAGACGGCGCGCTGATCCCACCGGGCCGGCGTCCGGGGGTCGGTCCGGGGGCTGGCAACGGCCCGGCCCGGGCCCCTCGCCAGCCGGTCAGCGGCCGTGCCGGACGGCCCAGTCGACCAGGCTGCCTGCCGCCGATCCGTCTTGCAGGTCGAAGACCATACCGGCCCAGTCCGGCAACGCCGCGCCGGGCAACCCGGCGCCACGCAGCACCGCCCACCCCTTCTCCGGACGGAGAGAGTACGGCAGCAACGCCGCCATCTCCTCCCCATCCGCCAGCACGATGGCGGCGCCATGGGCGTGCTGCGCGACGAAGAGCGCTGCCGCGTCATCCGCCGGCACGGCGTCCGTCGCCGCCCCGGCGTCCCGCATCCCGTTCCCACGCAGCAGCAGCCGGCGGACGCCCGGGGGCGGGGCCTGCGGCGTCGCCGGGGCGCCGGGGGCGGGGCAGAGCAGGTCCACCGCCAGGCCCGCCCCGGCCAGGGCGCTGACGAGACGCAGCAGCCGTCGGCCGGACTCCGTCTCCCAGCCCTCCAGCGGCTGGCGGGTGATCAGGGCCACCTGCCCCTCCCCCGTCGCGGCCTGGGGTCCGCCGCGCCGGCGGGACAGGCGACGCAGCCGGTCGCCCATTGCCCCGGCCAGGGGGCGTGCCGCGCCGGGCCGGTGCAGCAGCTGCCGCATCGCCTCCAGCGGCCGGCGCGCCTTCAGCGCGGCGACGAGGTGCTCGAAGGCCAGGGCATCGGACAGGCTCCCGGCGCGCCGGCGCAGGGCGGCCCGCACCACCTCGGGCGCCCCTTCCGCCAGCGGCACGTCATTCGCGGCGGCCATGGCCGAGAGGGTGCGAAGGGACAGGCGGTGGGAGATCGAGGCCGCATGCTTGCGATAGAAATAGGTCAGGTCCGGATGGACGCTGAACCGCGCCCCGGCGAGCAGCAGCTGCAGGATGAAGTCGTAATCCTCGGCGATGCGCAGGCGCTCGTCGTAGCGCACGCCATGGCGCTGCAGCGCCTCACGCCGGAAGATGGGCTTGAGGTAGCCCAGCATGGGCCCGCCGGCGAACAGCGTGTTCGCGCGAATCCAGCCTGCTGCATCCACGGTGAAGGTCTGGCGGCTGCCAGGCGGCAGCATGCGGGAGGGCGGGACGACTCCGCCATCGTCGAAGATCAGCAGGTCGTCGGCCGCGATGTCGGAGCCCGCCGCCTCCGCCGCCGCGACCAGGCGGCGGAGCCGCTCGGGATGCAGCAGGTCGTCGCTGTCCACCACGGCGGCCCAGCGCCCGCGCGCCGCGTCCAGCGCCCGGTTCCGCGCCGCCGCGGGGCCGCCATTGGCCGGGGCGCGCAACAGCCGCACGCGCGGATCGGTGGCGGCGATGGCTTCGACCAGGGCGCAGCTGCCATCGGTGGAGGCGTCGTCCGCGACGATGACCTCGATCGCCGTCACGCTCTGCGAGAGGATGGCGTGGAGCGTTCCGGCCAGGAACCGTTCGCCGTTCCAGTTGGCGACGATCACGCTGACCAGCGGCACCGGCAGGCGTTCCGTGTCGCCGGCGGACAGGAGGCCCGCCCCCGGGGCGGGAGCCCCGTTGTGCAGTGGGACATTCATGACGGTGAGGCGCCGCGCCCCTGGCGGGGACCGCGGCGCGGATCAGCCCGGGGCGGCTGGATCAATAGGCGCCGCGCCGGGCCAGGACGGCCGGGACGGTGCGCAGCAGGATGCGCAGGTCCTGGAGGATGGAGAACTCCTGGACGTAGCGCTGGTCCAACTCCACCCGCTCGACATAGGTGGTGTCGCTGCGGCCGCTGATCTGCCAGAGGCCCGTGATGCCCGGGCGGACGGCGATGTAGTGGGCCGTGGCGGCGCCGTAGTGGCGGCGCAACTCGTCCGTGACGACCGGCCGGGGACCGACGAAGCTCATCTCGCCGCGCAGCACGTTGATGATCTGCGGCAGCTCGTCGAGGCTCGTCGCCCGCAGGAAGCGGCCGATCCGGGTCACCCGGGGGTCGTGGCGCAGCTTGCGGTTCGTGGCCCAGTCCTTGGCGGCCACCGGGTCGCGCGCCAGCAGCTCCTGCAACACCTGGTCGGAGTTGATGACCATGCTGCGGAACTTGAGGCAGGGGAACTCGACGCCCCCCCGCCCGACCCGGCGGTGGCCGTAGAAGGCCGGTCCGCCATCCTTGCGGACGGCGAGGGCCAGGATCAGCATCAGGGGCGCCAGGATCACGAGCAGCACGATCGCCAGCGACACGTCGAAGCCGCGCTTCACGCCCTGCGTCCATTCGCTGTGCGCGGGGCTTGACGCAGCATCGAGAGCGACGGCTGGCAGGCCGTAGCCTGCCGACTGCTCCATGAGGGTCGGCGTGGAAGCACGCCGGCCAAGATCGTTCAGGGCGTCGAGCATAGGATTGCCTCCGCGAAGCGTCCCATTGGGATTCCCGGACAGTGGCCCTCCCCCTTCTTGGTCTGAGGTCTTAACGGTCTGGTAACTGCCGCACTGCACATTGTCCAGATGGAAATTTCGGTCAGTTCGCGTACCACGCGAGTTCGTCAGGTCCGGAACCCAGATTTTTGTCACAAAACCGCCTCATTTGGCACCCGACGTCCGAAAACGATGTCAGCACCATATCATTTTTTAAACTGCTATCGTTGATCTGATACAAGTCCCGCGTTTGGATACTGTTTTGATTCCGTTTCGTCTAACCGCCTTGAAGGGTGTCGGAGGACGTCACGGGCGGGCTGCGAGCCATGCCGTACGCCAGTATGTTGCAATGCAGCGCAAGCCTATTTCAAGGGCAGACCATCTGTATCGAAGCGCTCACGGTGGATTTACTCGCGCCGTAGTAGGCCTGCGACAGATTCTGCATCCTTGCGGGAGAATCGCCGTGGCCCGCCATCCTCTCCCGGTCGCAGGCAGGCCAATTGATCTTCCGGGCGGAACGTTCTGGTGGGCGCTGGCCTGGACCGTTCCCTCACCCCACGCGCCGATGAGGGTGCGAGGGGACGGCGCAGCGGGATATCCGCGACCGCTGACCGGCGGGCCTGCCTCGGCACTGGCAGCCATCCCGCCACCCCAGGCTCGCCCTGGCATCCGGGGCAGCGGCGCCCCTCCGCGCCGGGCCAGCCGTCGATCCCCGTTGGCCTCCTTGCCGCCGTGAGGCAGACATTCCTGATGCAGGCTGCCTCCGTCCTGGTCCAACCCCTACCCGTGCGTGGCCTGCGCCACGCCGCGATCGTCGAGATCCCCGGGACGGTGCTGGATGGTGCCGTCCGGACACGTCTGGCCGAGTTGCGCGACCGGCTGGCGCCCGGCGCCGACCCCGAGAGCCTGCGGCCGCGCTTCGGCCGCGGCGTGACGGATGCGGCGGTCCGCAGCCTGGCGCTGGAGGCCGCGCGCCAGTTGATCGGCGCCCGCCGCCTCCGGCCGGCCGAGTCGCCGAAGCTCAACCCCCTGCCCCCCGGCCCCGATGGGGGGCGCCGGATGCACATCGCCTTCGAGGCCCTGCCTGACATCGCCGTCCCCGACCCGTCCGGCTTGTGCCCACCGGACCTTCCCCCCATCAGCGTGGACGCCGTCCGGCTGGATGCGGAGCTGCGGCGTCTCGCGGGGCGGCATGGCCCCTGGCAGGTGGCCGCGCCTCCGGTGCCTGCCGCCGCCGGGGACCGCGTCGTGCTGTCCGTGGAGTCGGTGCGAGCCCTCGATTCCGCCAATCTCCTGGGGAATCCGGATGGCGTCGGCGCCGTCCCGGGCCTCAACCGCATGCCGCCGCGCTGGAGCCTGGTCTGGCAGAAGGAGCGGCTGGCCCGGGTGGAGGGGACCGGGGAGGAGGACGGCCTTCCCTGCCTGGACCTGCGCATCGAAGGCCGCGTCACCCCGAAGCAGACGCCGCAACTGGCGCTGGACCGGCCCGGGGCCGTCGCCGTGGTTCCCGGCGAGACCCTTCTTCTTGAGGGCGCCTGGCGCCTCCTGGCGGGCGAGATCCACCCCGGGACCTCCGCCAGCGCGCTTCTGGAAGAACAGGACGCGGCCGGGACCCTGGTGGAGCGGCACGACGCGCCCCTGCCTCTCCCTGGGCCGGGGCGGCTGGCGGCGCAACGATTCGCCGCCGAACTGGTCGTGCGGCACCCGGGCACGACGGGGGTCCGAGTCTTCCTGCGCCTGCGGCCGCCGGGGGAGGTCGACGCCGCCTATACGCTGCGGCTCGGGGGCATGCGGCTGTCGCGCGGTGCGCGAGAGGGCGACAGCCTGCCCTCCCCCTGGCCTGACGGGTTGCTGGTGCCGGTGGGACCCACGGCAGCGGCAGACATCCCGGCGGGCATCCCGGCGGGCCTGTCGGAGCGGCTGGTCGGGCGGCGTGCGGGCGAGCGCCTGACCCATGACCTGATCCTGCCATCCGGGGCCGGCGAGCCCGGCCGACGGGAGGCCCGGCTGACCCTGCAGCTGCGGCAGGTCCGCCAGCCCATGCCACCCGGGCCGGACCTCGCCCGGCTGCTGGGATGGCCGGACCTCGCCGCCCTGCGTGCGGAGGTCGCCCGGCGGCTGGTGGCGGAGGCGACCGCGGAGGCCCAGGCCATGCGGCGAACCGCATGGCTGGATGCCTTGCTCGCGGCAGCGCCTTTTCCGGTGCCCGAGGTGCTGGTGGACGCGGTCTTCGCCCGCTGGCGCGCGGCCCAGGCGGCCCGGCGCGCCGCCGGCGACCTGCGCCCGGAGGAGCGGCGCACCACGATCGAGGCGCTGGAGACCTCCCTGCGCCGGGAGGCCCGCCGCCGTGTCCGGGCCGACCTGCTGCTGGCGGCCATGCGCGGCCCGGGCGAGCCGAGGCCCACGGAGGCGCCCACGGAGGCGCCCACGGAGGCGGAGAATGGCCCCGCGGAGGAGCGCCATGCGGCGCAACTCGACCGCCTGCTCGCCGGGCTGCGGCAGCCTGCCACCGGGGAGGCCTGACGGGGGCCGGCCGGCCTATTCCGCGTAGATCATCTTCCGGGTCATGCCGCCGTCGCTGACGAATTCGGCGCCGGTGACGAAGCCGCTCTCCGGACCGACCAGCCAGGCGACCAGGGCGGCGATGTCCTCCACCCGCCCCACCCGGCCCGCCGGGTGCTGCGCATGGTCCCCGGGGCGAAGCGCCTCCCCCGCCACGTCGATCCAGCCGGGGCTGACCACGTTGGCCCGCACCTCCGGCCCCAGGCTGACCGCCAGCGCGTGGGTGAGCGCGAGGAGGCCGCCCTTGCTGGCGGCATAGCTCTCCGTATCCGGCTCCGACTGGTGCGCGCGGGTGGAGGCGATGGTGACGATGGCACCCCGCGCCGCCCGCAGCATCCGCTCCGCCGCCTGGGCCAGCAGGAAGGTGCTGGTCAGGTTGGTGGCCAGCACCGCGTTCCACTCGGCGAGCGTCAGCTCCCGGATCGGCTTGCGGATCATGAAGCCGGCGTTGCAGACCAGCGCGTCCAGCCGCCCCTCGGTCTCCGCGACGGCCCTGACCAGGGCCGCGACCTGCTGCGGGTCGGCCACGTCCGCCGGCACCGCCCGCGCCTCCAGATCGGCCGGCGGTGCCTTGCGGTCCGCGATCACCACCCGCCAGCCGTCGCGGGTCAGCCGTCGGGCGATGCCCAGCCCGATGCCATGCGCGGCCCCCGTCACCAGCGCCACCTTCGTCATGCCACCCTCCATCGCCGCGCGATGAACGGCGAGACCGGCGCCGGGTTCACCCCCGGCGCCAGGTGGTGCCCTGCGGCCCGTCCTCCAGCACCACGCCCCGCGCGGCGAGGCCGTCGCGGATTCGGTCGGCCTCCGCCCAGTCCCGCGCCTTGCGGGCGGCGAGGCGCGCGGCGATGGCCGCCTCGATCTCCGCCGCCTCGTCCGCCGCGTCGCCGCCGGCCCCGCCTTGGCGCCAGGCCACCGGATCGCTGCCCAGCAGCCCCAGCACCCCGGCCGCCTCGCGCAGCGCCGCCGCGGCCGTCGCCGGCTGCGGCAGGGCGTCGAGCCCCACCCGCCCCAGCACCACGCTGGCCGAGCCGCCGACGGCGCCAAGATTGCCCAGCGCCCGCAGGTCGCGCAGCCGGGCCAGGGCCAGCGGCGTGTTGAGGTCGTCGCCCAGCGGCTCCAGCGCCCAGTCGGCGAGGCGCGCGGCCAGTTCCGGCTCCGGCGCGGGGGCCTCCGGCAGCCGGGCGAGCAGGGCGTAGTGGTCGTCCAGCTCCGCCTTGGCGTCGTGCAGCCGCTCCTCCGTGTAGTCGAGCTCGGAGCGGTAGTGCGTGCGCAGCAGCAGCAGGCGGAACGCCTCCCCCGCCCAGGCCCCGTGCGCCAGGATGTCGCGCACGGTGCGGAAGTTGCCGAGCGACTTCGACATCTTCTCGCCGTCCACGCGCAGCATGCCGTTGTGCATCCACAGCGCCGCGAAGCGGCTGCCGGGGAAGGCGCAGAGGCTCTGGGCCAGCTCGTTCTCGTGGTGCGGGAAGAGCAGATCGTGCCCGCCGCCATGGATGTCGAAGCTCTCGCCCAGGAACTTCCACGACATGGCGGAGCACTCGATGTGCCAGCCCGGCCGGCCGCGGCCCCAGGGGCTGTCCCAGCCGGGCAGGTCGGGCTCGGAGGGCTTCCACAGCACGAAGTCGCCGGGGTCGCGCTTGTAGGGCGCGACCTCGACGCGGGCGCCGGCCAGCATCTCCTCCGGATCGCGGCCCGAGAGCTTCCCGTAGTCGGGGAAGGAGGGAACGCTGAACAGCACGTGCCCCTCGGCGGCATAGGCATGGCCGGAGGCGATCAGCCGCTCGATCAGCGTGACCATCTCGGCGATGGTCTCGGTCGCGCGCGGCTCCCGGTCGGGCGGCAGGGCGCCGAGGGCGGCCATGTCCGCGTGGAAATCGGTCGTGGTGCGCGCGGTGATCGCGCCGATCGGCTCGCCGCTCTCGCGGCTCCGCGCGTTGATCTTGTCGTCCACGTCCGTGATGTTGCGGACATAGGTAACGCGCGGGAACAGCCGCCGCAGCAGCCGCGCCAGCACGTCGAAGACGACGACCGGGCGCGCGTTGCCGAGATGGGCGAGGTCGTAGACGGTCGGGCCGCAGACATAGATCCGCACGTTCTGCGGGTCGATCGGGGTGAACCCGACCTTGCGCCGGCTGGCGCTGTCGTGGAAGCGAAGCTGCATGGCGGGTCAGCCCATGGAATGCGTCAGCCGCCGCACCGCGCGGTCGCGGCCGATCAGCGGCAGGAGGGCCTTGAGGTCCGGCCCGTGCTCCTCGCCGGTCAGCGCCCGGCGCAGCGGCCAGTACAGCGCGCGGCCCTTGCGGCCCGTGCGTTGCGCCAGCTCTGCGGTCCAGTGCGGCCAGGTGTCACCGTTCCAGGGCTCCGGCGGCAGGGTGTCGAGGGCGGCGCGGAGGAAATCCGCCTCCTCTTCCTGCACGGGGGGAAGGATATTCCCTTCCGCGACGTCCAGCCAGTCCTGCGCTTCCCCGACGGTGTCGAGGTTGCCGCGCACCGCGAGCCAGAACGCCTCCCCCGCCCCCTCGGGCAGGCGGCCGCGCACGGCCGCGTAGGGCAGGGCGTGCAGGTACTTCCGGTTCAGCGCCAGCATCTGCTTCGCGTCGAACCGGGCCGCGCTCTTCGACAGCCCGTCGAGCGACCAGCCCTGCACCATCTCCGCCGGCATGGCGGGCTCGGGGTCGCGGCGCGAGCCCAGGGCCGCGAGGTATCCCGCGATCGCCGCCGGCTCAATCCCGTCGCGGCGGAACTGGCGCAGCGAGACGGAGGCGAGGCGTTTGGACAGCGGCCCGCCCTCCGCATCGGTCAGCAGCGGCAGGTGGGCGAAGCGGATCGGCCGCCCCATGCCCAGCGCGCCCATGATGTCGAGCTGGATGCCCGTGTTGGTGACGTGGTCCTCGCCGCGGATGATGTCCGTGATCCCCGTCTCCAGGTCGTCCACCACGGAGGTGAAGGTGTAGAGGAAGGTCCCGTCCGCCCGCACCAGCACCGGGTCGGAGAGGCTGGGCAGCTTCACCCGCCGCTCGCCCAGCACCTCGTCGCGCCACGTCGCCTCGCCGCCCGAGAGCTTGAAGCGCCAGTAGGGCGTCTTGCCGTTCGCCTCGGCCTTGGCGAGTTGCTCCGCCGTCATCTTCAGCGCGGCGCGGTCGTAGACGGGCGGCTTGCCCTGGCGGCGGCGCTGTTCGCGCTTGAACTCCAGCTCCTCCTCGCTCTCCAGGCAGGGGTAGAGCCGGCCCTGCGCCTTCAGCTTCTCGGCCGCCGCGGCGTAGAGCGCGGTGCGGTCCGACTGGCGCAGGAACTCGTCCCAGTCGAGGCCGAGCCAGCGCAGGTCCTCCTCGATGGCGCGGGCGAATTCCGGCTTGGACCGCTCCGCATCCGTGTCGTCCAGGCGGAGGAGGAAGCGGCCGCCATGCCGGCGCGCGTGCAGCCAGTTGGCCAGCGCGGCGCGGGCGTTGCCGACATGCAGGTAACCGGTGGGGCTGGGGGCGAAGCGGACCTTCACGCCTCGTCCTCCTCCCCCTCATCCTCGCCGTCGCGGCGGGGGTCGAGGACGCGCCAGTCGCGCTCCTCCTCGTCCTCCGGCGGATAGGCGGCGAAGCCCGCCAGCTCCGTCGCGCTGGACCACGCCTCGTCGCCCGCGCCCAGCACGTCGGCGTCCTCGCCGAAGGCGAACCAGGCGGCGAGCACCTCCTTGGCATCCATCCCGCGCGCCCGGCACAGCTCGACGCTGTCGCGCACGTAGCGGCGGGCGAAGGCGTTGGCGTGCTCGGCGGAGACGAAGCCGCGGATGGTCTCCACCGGCTCCGATCCGTTGCCGCCGGACAGGTCGCGGATGCGGACGGCGAAGCCCGCCTCCTCGGGGACGGGGGGTAGGTCGTCGCTCATGGCAGGCTCGCAATCCTCAGGCGACGGGTTCGGGCTGGCGCCGGTCGCCGCGCGCCTCGGGCGGGACCGGCGGCGGGGCCCCGCCCGTCGCGGCGGCGGCCGTGTAGCCGTGGGTGATCGGGGCGCGCCGGTCCCGCCCGTTGGGGCGGGCGAAGAGAGTCAGGCCCGGCGGCGATTGGCGGCGCTTGTACGCGCCCTCGGCCAGCAGGCGCCAGACCCGCCGCACGGCCTCGCGGTCCAGCCCCTCCGCGACCAGCGCCTCCACCCCCGCCTCCCGCTCCACCAGCCCGTGCAGGATGGCGTCCAGCGCGGGCTGGGGCGGCAGGCCGTCCCGGACAGGGGGCGCCGCGATCGCCCGCTCCGGCACGACCGGGCCCTCCGGGCCCAGCAGGCCGGCGGGGCGGTTCGCGTTGCGCCAGCGGGCGAGGCGGAGGAGGTCCGTCCGGTACAGGTCCTTCAGGAGCGCGAAGCCGTCCCCGGGAGCGGCCTCCCCGACGGCCAGCCCGCTCCTGTCGACGGTGGCCAGCGGCAGGTCGCCCGTCGCGTCGGACAGCGCCAGCAGGGCGGCGGCGCGGGCGCGGGGCGGGATGGCCTCCCGGGCGGCCCCCTCCCTGGAATCCCCCGGTGGCAGGGGAGCCAGCGCGGGCGCAAGCAGGGCGGCGAAGGCGTCCAGGGCCGGGGCGAGCGGGACGGTCGCGCAGCGCAGCCCCAGCCGCCCGGCGCAGGCTTCGGCCTCCTCCAGCCGCTCCGCGGTGGTATCGGGGCCGGGCAGCAGGACGCCGCGGACCCGGCCGGCGCCCAGCGCATCCACGGCGCAGGCGGCGGCGAGGGCGGCGCCGGGGCCGCCGGCGAGATCCAGCACCACGCCGGGGCAGCCGTTCCGCTCCACATGGTCGCGCAGGCCCAGCACCAGGGCGCGCCAGGTCGCCTCCTCCTCTCCCAGCCAGGGCAGCAGGGGCCGCGCGGCGCAGCGCCAGCCGCCCTGACCGTCGCGCGACCAGTCGGTGACGGCCAGCGCCTCGGCGAAGGCGGGCAGCGTCGCGGCGAGGGAGCAGTCGGCGTTCAGCACGAAGGAGGCGCCGTCGGCGACCCCCTCCCCCAGCCCGCCGATCCGGTTGAGGAAGACGAAGGGCAGGCCGGTCTCCACCACCCGGGGCACCGCCCGCTCCACCCGGCGGTCGGAGCGGCCCAGGACGAAGGGGCTGGCGTGGGTCGAGAGAAGCAGCTCCGCCCCGCTTTCCGCCAGGGTTTCCGCCACCTCGGGGGTCCAGGCGTCCTCGCCGGGCAGCAGGCCCAGCCGGATGCCGCGGAAGGCCACCGGGCCGGGCGCGGGGCCGGGGTCGAAGCCGTCCTCCCCGGACGGCGCGTGCCTGGCCCGCCGCGCCACGACCCGGCCGCCATCGAGCAGGGTGACGGCGTCGAAGCGCCGGCCGCCCTCCGCCCAGGGGCCGCCGACCACCATCCCCGGCCCGCCATCCGCCGTGGCCGCCGCCAGCCGCGCCAGCGCCGCGTCGCAGGCGGCCTGGACGTCCGGGAGGCGCGGAAGATCCTGGGGCGCATGGCCGGCGATGCCCAGCTCCGGGGTCAGCAGCAGGTCGGCCCCCTGCGCCGCCGCCTCGGCCCGAAGCGCCAGGAGGCGGTCGGCGTTCCGCTCCATCGCGCCCGGATGCGGGTTGCACTGGGCGAGCGCGATCCGGAGCGTGTCGGGCGGGGCCATGATCCGGCCGAACCTAGGAAGGCGCCCCCCGGGGGTCAACGAAGCCGGCCTGCCCGCCGGGGAGCGATGTCCGCAAGGTGCCATCCGAATCGCGGCCGGACCCTGGTATGCGGCGACGGGCATGCCGCCCCCGCGCCCCGCCACCCCGCCCTCCTCGCCAGGCGATCCCCCGGCGGACGATCTCTGGGCCAGCCACCTCCCGGCGGGCGGCCGCTCGCCGGAGGGCACGGTCCGGGAGGTCTTCCGCGTCTTCCTGCTGCTCGGCCTGACCTCCTTCGGTGGGCCGGTCGCGCATCTGGGATACTTCCACGCCGCCTTCGTGGAGCGCCGGCGCTGGCTGAGCGAGGCGGCCTATGCCGAGCTGGTGGCCCTCTGCCAGTTCCTTCCCGGCCCCGCCTCCAGCCAGGTCGGCTTCGCCCTCGGCCTGCTGCGCGCGGGGATGCCGGGCGCGCTGGCCGCCTGGGCGGGCTTCACCCTGCCCTCCGCCACGATCCTGGTGCTGTTCGCGGCCTGGGCAGGCCCACTGGCGCAATCCCAGGCGGGCGCCGGCCTGCTGCACGGGCTGAAGCTCGCCGCCGTGGCCATCGTGGCCCAGGCGGTCTGGGGCATGGCGCGCAGCCTCTGTCCGGACCGGGCGCGGGCGGGGATCGCCCTCGCCGCCCTGGCCATGGCGGCCGCCTGGACCGGCCCGTCCGGACAGCTGGCCGCGATTCTCCTCGGCGGGCTGGCGGGGCTCGGGCTCTGCCGCGGCGAGGCCGGCGCCGCCCCGGCCGGCGCGCTGCCCGTGCCGCTGTCGCGCCGGGCCGGCCTGGCCTGGCTGCTGCTCTTCGCGGCGCTCCTCCTGGCGGGGCCGCTGCTGCCCGCGCTCGGTGCCGCCGGCCGCCTCTTCGACGCCTTCTACCGCGCCGGCGCCCTGGTCTTCGGCGGCGGCCACGTGGTGCTGCCGCTGCTCCGGGACACGTTGGTGCTGCCGGGGCTGGTGGCCGGGGATGCCTTCCTCGCCGGCTACGGCGCCGCCCAGGCGGTGCCGGGGCCGCTCTTCACCGTCGCGGCCTATCTGGGTGCCGTGGCACATCCCGGCCCCGGCGGCCTGGCGGGCGCCGTGCTGGCGCTGACGGCGATCTTCCTGCCGGGATTCCTGCTGCTGCTGGGCATCCTGCCCTTCTGGAGCGGGCTGCGCCGGCGCCCCGCCGCCCAGGCGGCGCTGCGCGGGGTGAATGCCGCCGTGGTCGGCCTGCTGGGCGCGGCGCTGTACGATCCGGTCTGGACGGGGGCCGTGCTGCGGCCGGCGGATGCGGCGGTGGCCGCGGCGGGCTTCCTGGCCCTGGCGGTCTGGCGCGCACCGGCCCTGCCGGTGGTGGGGCTTTGCGCCCTGGCCGGGCTGGCCTCCGCCCTCGCGCCCTGACCCGCCCCGGCCCCGTGACCCTACCCGGCCACCGTCAGCCGCCCCGCCGCCAGACCAGGGTCAGCATTCCCACGGAGACCAGCGCCACCCCCGCCAGCCCCATCCAGCCCAGCGCCTCGCCCAGCAGCGGCCAGGCGCCGAGCGCGGTCAGCGCCGGGACCAGCGCGGTGATGGCGGTGGCCGTGGTCGCCCCCAGCGCGTTCACCGCCCGGGTGAACAGGAAGCCCGCCAGCACCACGGCCAGGACGCCGTGGTAGAAGAACTGGAACAGGATCGTCCCCCAGCCCGCCTCGGCCATCCGGCTGGGCAGGGCCAGCCACCAGACGGGCAGGTAGGCGGGGGCGCAGAGCAGGGCGATGCACAGCGTGGCCGAGAGCGCCGGGACCTGCCAGCGCCGCACCAGCCGCATGTAGGCCAGCCAGGACAGGGCGGCGCCGAGGAAGAGCAGGTCGCCCTTCCAGGCGCCGGGATGGGCCCCGAAGGTGTCGCGTGCCAGCAGCCCCATGCCCAGCCCGGCCAGGGCCAGCGCCGCGACCTGCCGCCCCGTCCAGCGCTCGCCCAGCACCAGCGCGCCGAAGGCGGCGCCGAGGAAGGGCAGCGAGCCCGCCAGCAGCACCCCCGCATGCGCCGCCGGCGCGAAGAGGAAGCCGAGATAGGCCAGCAGCGGATAGCCGAGCCCCGCCGTCGCGGCGAGCGCGGCCGCCCGGCCGAAGCGGATGCGGGGGACCCCGCGCAGCGCCAGCAGCGGCAACGCGGCCAGGAAGGCGCCGGTGTAGCGCAGCGCCGCCACGTCCCAGGCGGTGAAGGGCTGGTGCCCGGCCAGGCGCGCGGCGAGGGGAAAGCCCGCCCAGACCAGCAGCGAGCCCAGCGCGCAGAGCAGGCCGATCCGCCACTCCCGTCTCTCGGCGGGGCTCGGCGCGGGGCGGGCGGGGTCGGGCATGCGGCCAGCCTGGGGGGCCGGCCGGGCGGCGTCCATGCCCGGCGCCGCACCCCTCGCCCGCGCCCCCGGGGGATTGTGGCGCTTGCAGCCGGGCCGCGCCCCGACGATGAAGGCGGCCATGAGCCATGCTGCCCTCCTGCCCGGCGACATCATCTCCTCCCTTTCCCTGGCCGATGCGCGGGGCGAGGCGTGGGACGTGCTGCAACAGTCCATCGCCCACCTGCACCGGGTGCTGGTCCTGCTGGCCGGGCCGCAGGACCGCCCCGCCCCGGAGGCGCTGGCGGCGGCGGAGGCGGAGGCGCGGCGCCGCGGCGGCGTGCTGCTGGTGGTGGAGGCCGGCCCGCCCGGCGGCGCGGCGCAGGCCGGCGGGGTGACGCGGCTGTTCGACCCGCAGGGCGCCCTGGCCCGGGCGCTGGGCTTCCCCCGGGGCGGGGTGGCGGTGCTGGCGCCGCGTGGCGGCCTGGGCTTCCTGGGCCAGGGGCCGGAGGCGCTGCGGCAGGCGCTCGACAGCCTGCCGGAACCGCGCGAGGGCGTGCTGCGCACCCCCGGCGCGCCGGTGCTGATCATCCCCGGCATCCTGGAGCCCGCGCTGGTCGCCGCCCTGCTTGCGCATTGGGAGAAGGGCGAGAAGAGCCGCAACCGTGTCGCCAGCGCGGCCGGGGCGGCGAGCGCGGCCGCGAACATCAAGCGCCGGATCGACGTGCCGCTGGACGACCAGGGCCTCTACGCCACCTTCCAGCAGCGGCTGCAACGCCGCGTCCTGCCGGAGATGGCCCGCGCCTTCCGCTTCCGGGCGGCGAGCTTCGAGCCGCCGCGCATCGGCTGCTACGACGCCGCCGATGCCGGGGCCTTCGGCGCGCACCGCGACAACCGCACCCCCTTCACCCAGCAGCGCCGCTTCGCGCTCAGCCTGAACCTCAACGCCCATGGCGTGGACTACGAGGGCGGGACGCTGCGCTTCCCGGAGTTCGAGCCGGATTTCTACGCGCCCCCCGTCGGCGGCGGCGCGGTCTTCGGCTGCGACATGCTGCACGAGGCGATGCCCGTCACGCGCGGCCGGCGCTTCGCTATCTTCACCTTCTTCACCGACGCGGAGGGCGCCCGGGCGGAGCAGGAGCTGATCCGCCAGCGCATGGCCGCCGGTGAAAGCGGCGTGGCGATGCGCTGAGGCATCGCCGCGCCGCCGTCGCGTCAGCCGGGCAGGCGGCCGCCCAGCTCATCCTCGATATGGACGCGGATGATCTCGTCGAAGCTGCCCTCCGCCCGGAAGCCCAGCGCCAGGGCACGCTTCGGGTCGAAGCCCTGCGGCCAGCCGGCGACGATGCCGGCGATGGTGGCGTCGGGCTCGCGGCGGATCAGCTTCACCGCCTTCTCCCCCGCGACGCGGCGCAACGCCTCGATCTGCTCGCCCACCGTGGCGGAAAGGCCGGGCATGGAGAGGGTGCGGCGCGCGCCCAGCGGCGCCGTGTCCAGCGTCGCCGCGTG
Source organism: Roseomonas sp. OT10 (assembly GCF_020991085.1). Taxonomy (NCBI): domain Bacteria; kingdom Pseudomonadati; phylum Pseudomonadota; class Alphaproteobacteria; order Acetobacterales; family Roseomonadaceae; genus Roseomonas; species Roseomonas cutis. The sequence goes on along the minus strand of NZ_CP087719.1, from coordinate 1,631,705 downwards.
CAGCAGGAAGCCGACCGCGGCGCGCGGGCTGGCGTGCCAGTGGCGCACGGATTCGTCGACCGGCAGCACCGCGTCCTTCCCCGACAGCGGCTCGCGCAGGATGTTGGAGAAGAAGCCCGAGGCCGCCTTGTTGGGCGCGCCGGGGCGGATGCAGATGGTGGGCAGGCGGATGCCGATGCCGTCGAGGAAGCCGCGCCGGGAGTAGTCGGCCAGCAGCAACTCGCCGATCGCCTTCTGGGTGCCGTAGCTGGTCAGCGGCGCCAGCACGTAGTCGTCCGGGATGGCCTCGGGCAGCGGCACGCCGAAGACGGCGACGGAGGAGGTGAAGACCACCCGCGGCTTGTAGGGGCCGTTGCGCAGACCCTCCTGCCGGATCGCCTCGAACAGGTCCCGCGTGCCGTCCAGGTTGATGCGGTAGCCCTTGTCGAAATCCGCCTCCGCCTCGCCGGAGACGATGGCGGCGAGGTGGAAGACCACGTCCGGGCGGCCGGCGATCATGCGCGCCGCCTCGCCGGGGGCGGAGATATCGGCGGCCCAGCATTCCGTGGGGATGCTCTCGGGCGCGTCCGGCGCCACCACGTCCACCAGCGACAGGCGGGACACCTGCTGCCCGCCGAGCTGCCCGTCCTTCGCCAGGCGCGCCACCAGCTTGCGGCCGACCATGCCGGCGGCGCCGACGACCAGGATGTGCATGCGCTTCCCCCTTGCTGCTCCCCGTTGCCGGGCGGGCCGCACTCTCGTCCGGGGCGGGGCGGGCGTCCAGAGCCGCCGGCTCAGCCCAGCAGGAGGCGCAGCGCATCCAGGCTGCGGCGGATCGCGGCGATCTCGTCCGTGCCGTGGCGCGGATGCAGGTAGTCGATCTCGACCGCCAGCAGCCCGTCATACCCCGCCCGCCGCAGCTCCGCGATGACGGCGGGGATGCCCACCACCCCCTCCCCCAGCGGCACGCTGGGCCAGGCGGCGAAGGCTCCCTCCGCCCCGGGCAGCGGCGCCACGTCCTTGACGTGCGTCGCCCGGGTCCAGGGGGCCAGCCGGCGCACCACGGCCAGCGGCTCCTCGCCCATGCGGACGTTGTTGGCCGTGTCGAGGCAGGCACCGAGCCAGGGGGAGTCGATCGTCTCCAGCAGCTCCGCCAGCTCCCCGGCCAGCAGGTCGATGTGGTTCTCGATCGCCAGGACCACGCCCTGCGCCTCGGCGGCGGGGAGCAGGCCTCGCAGCAGCGGCAACAGCAGCGCACGATGCTCCGGCCAGGAATCCGGGCGCGTGCGCCGGCCGCCGCAGCAGATGCGCATGACGCCGGCCCCCACGCGGCGGGCCATGGCCAGGTGGCGGAGCAGATCCTCCGCCGCCTCCGGCTTCCGCCCGGAGCCCAGCCCGTCGGGATGGCCCCAGGCCCAGACCCGCGCCAGCCCGGCCGCGTCCAGCGCCCCGCGCAGCCGGTCGAGGAAGGCCGCGTCGCCGGGAAGGTAGCAGCCCTCCAGCGAGACTCCGCCCGCCCCCAGCTCGCCGGCCAGGCGCAGGACGTCCCAGACCTCCATCCGCCGGCCCGGATCGCGCTCCAGCCCCGGGTAGCAATCGCCGAAGTAGCGGTGGAAGCAGTAGGAATCGATGGCCGGGATCATCTCAGGCCACCCGGCCCAGCGCGGGCGCGAAGAGGGGCGAGGCGCCGGAGGAGGCCGCCAGCTCCGCCGCCGCCTCCAGCAGTGCGGGGGCCAGGGCCTGCATCCGTGCCTCGGTCAGGCGGAAGCTGGGGCCGGCAACGCTGAGCGTGCCGCAGGGCTGCGCCGTCCCGGGCCTTCGGATCGCCGCGGCCATGGCGGAGGTCCCGGATTCATAGGCCTCCTGCACCGTCGCGAAGCCCCGCTCGCGGGCCAGGCGCAGACGGTCGAGCAAGGCCGGGATGCTGCGCGGCGCGCCGGGGCCGCTCTGCCCGGCCGGGGCGAAGCCCTGCCGCGCCACCAGCTCCAGCGCCGCCTCGTCGGTCAGGCTGGCCAGCCAGGCATGGCCGTTGGCGGTGCAGGAGAGGCGCACCTCCGCCCCCGCATCCGGGTCGGGATCGTAGCGCAGCCCGTGCCGCGCGCCCTGGGCCTTGGCCACCCAGGTCAGGCGGTCGCCGTCGATCACCGCGAGGCGGACCAGCTCCCCGGCGCGCTCCGCCAGGGCGTCGAGGATGGGCTGGGCGATGTCCGTGATGCCGTTGGCCGACAGGTAGGCGAAGGCCAGGGAGGCGATCCGCGCCGTCAGCCGGTAGGGCCCGCCCTCCTCGTCCTGGCGGACATAGCCGCTGGCCCGGAGGTCGCCGAGCAGCCTGTGGGTGGCGCTGCGCGGGATGTCCAGCCGGTCGGCGATGGCATGCAGCGGCAGGCCGCCGGCATGGGGGGCCAGAAGCTCCAGGATCGCAAGCGGCCGGTCGCGGGTGCTGGTCATGCGCGGGCTCCTTCGCGGGCATCCTGGCACCAGCGGAAAAATGGATCAACATTCCACTTGGAACATCATTCCATATCATCTACGAGAGCCGCGCCGCGGGTGACGCGACCCGGATGGAGGAACGAACCGCATGACCCTGACCCGACGGAGCCTGGCCGCCGGCCTGCTCGGTGCCACCGCCCTGCCGGCCGCCGCCCGTGCCCAGGGCACGCCGCCCTACCCGGCACGGCCGGTCACCATCGTTGTGGCCTGGGCGCCGGGCGGCGGGACCGACTACGTCGCCCGCCTGCTGGCCGAGCAGTTCGGCCGGGAGTTCGGCCAGAGCTTCGTCGTGGAGAACCGCCCGGGCGCGAGCGGCACCATCGGCCATGCCTCCGTCGCCCGTGCCCGGCCTGACGGCTACACGCTGCTGATGGGGGTGAACTCCACCTACGCCATGGCGCGACACCTGTTCGGCAACCGTGGCTACGACGACGAAAAGGACTTCGCGCCCGTCGGCCGGCTGGCGACCATCGCCGCCTATCTCTGCGTCCACCGGGATTCGCCGATCCGCAGCGTGGCCGACCTGGTCGCCGCGGCGAAGGCCGCGCCGGGCAGGATGACCTACGCCTCGCCGGGCGCCGGCAGCTCCGGTCACCTGGCGCCGGAGCTGTTCCTGAAGATGACCGGCCTGCAGGTGGAGAACATCACCTATCGCGGCGGCGCGCCGATGCTGCAGGCGATGCTGGCCAAGGAGGTCGACATGGCCTTCCTCGACGTCGTCACCGTGCTGCCCTACCTCCGCTCGGGCGAGCTGCGGGCGCTGGCCATCGGCAGCCAGGAGCGCCTCGCCCTCACGCCCGACATCCCCACCGTGGCCGAGTCCGGCGTCCCCGGCTTCGCCTGCAACACGGACTACGCGCTGCTGGCCCCGGCCCGCACGCCGGAGCCGGTGATCCGGCGCCTGCACGAAGGCGTCGCCGCCGCGCTGAACTCCCCCGCCGTGCGTGAGAAGCTGGCCGCCAACGGCTATGTCATCGAGCCCGGCGCGCCGGAGCAGTGGCCCGCCTACCTGGCGGCCGAGAGCGCGAAATGGGGCGACGTGATCCGCACCCGGGGGATCACCATCGAGTAGCGGGCCGCCCTTGACGCTGCCCGGCAGGGAGCGCGCCATGCGCCCCGGCGGGCAGCACGACCCGCCGCGCGAGGAACGCACAGGAACGCCGCCATGGGCCGCACCGCCATCGTCACCGGGGGAGGCTCCGGCATCGGCGCCGCCACCGCCCGCCTGCTGCTGCGCCAGGGCTGGCGGGTGCTGGCGGCGGACCGGAACGCCGACGCCCTCGCGGCGCTGGCGGCGGAGCAGCGGGACGCGCCGTTGCGGACGGCCACGCTGGACGTGACGGACGCGGCGGCGGTGGCGACCCTGGTGCGCGAGGCGGCAGCGGGCTTCGGCCCGCTGCGGGGCCTGGTGAACTCGGCGGGGATCGGCGCGGACACGCCCTTCCTCGACACCACGGCCGAGCAGTTCCGCCGTATCCACGAGATCAACGTCGTCGGCACCTTCCTGATGGCCCAGGCCGTCGCCCGCACGCTGCGCGACCGGGGCGAGGCACAGGGTGCTGCGATCGTGAACATCGGCTCCGTCTCCGGCCTGCGCGGCAATCCGGGGCGGGCGGCCTATGGCGCGTCCAAGGGCGCGGTGGCGAACCTGACGCAGGTGATGGCGGTGGAGCTCGCGCCGCTGGGGATTCGGGCGAACCTCGTCGCCCCCGGCCCGGTGGAGACGCCGCTGGTGGCGCAGCACCACACCGCCGCCGCGCGGCAGGGCTGGGTCGAGGCAGTGCCGCTGGCGCGCTACGCACGCCGGAGGAGATCGCCTCGGTCATCGCCTTCCTGCTGGACGAGGCATCCGCCTACGTCACCGGCCAGATGGTCGCCGTGGATGGCGGCTTCACCGCGCGCGGCATGCGCAACGACGCCGGCTGAGCCCGGCTCATACGGACGGCGGGATGACCTGACCCGTCGTGCTGTGGTGTTCGGGCGGCGGACCGGGAGGGGACGCCGTCCCCTCCCAGACCCTCCCCTGCCGGGGCCACAAGCGGGCCCCGGACCCCGCTGGGAGTTGGTTCTTCGCGGTTGCCGTCAACCTGCGGGCTGAACCCTGGCGGAACACGGACAGGCGGGACTCTGAAAGAAACATCAAAGGCGTCAGCGAGTCCTGCGGCCGTCCCCGCCGAGGAGCCATGCTCCTCGGTGCCTCGACCCCGTCGCAGGCTGTCCCGCGGCAGCGCCAAATGGGTCCAGGGCCCGCAGGGTCCTGGCGGAGTGGGGGTACGGGGGCGAGGCGGAGCCTTGCCCCCGGGCTACAGGCTCACCCCACGCCGGTAGACGTCGACGCAGTGTGCTGGGCGTCTCAGAGCGGTCCCTTGAAGACGAAGAAGGCGCCGAGGGCGATGAAGGCGAAGCCGACCGCGTGGTTCCAGGTCAGCGCCTCCTTCAGGTAGAGCACGGAGAAGACGGCGAAGATGGCCAGGGTGATGACCTCCTGCATCGTCTTCAGCTCGGCCGCGCTGTAGGCGGCATGGCCGATGCGGTTGGCCGGCACGGCGAAGCAGTACTCGACGAAGGCGATGCCCCAGCTTGCCAGGATGACCAGCCACAGCGGGCGGTCCGTGAACCGCAGGTGCCCGTACCAGGCGAAGGTCATGAAGACGTTGGAACAGAGCAGCAGCAGGATCGGCAGCACCTTCACCATCGTGGCGCTCATGGCTCGGATTCGTTCCCGCAGGGGTAGGAGGGACTCCAGGCGTAGCAGAGCCCCGTGCCACGCGGCAGCGTGCCGCCCTGCCGGGGCGGCCCGCGCAGCCGGGGATGGCAGGGCGGGCGCCCCGGGGGCGTCAGCCGCGCAGCAGGAACTCGCGCCCGACCTTCACGCGCGGCACGCCGTCATAGGCGACGATGTCGGCGGTGGCGTAGGTCTCGCTCCAGACGTCGGGGATGAAGGAGCCGGTGCCCACCACGTCGACGGGCGCCCGTGCCTCCGCCATGACGCGGCACTTCGCGACCGAGAAGCCGGAGGAGGCGATGATCCGCACCTTCGGGAAGCCCGCCTCGTCCATCACCTCGCGCATGCGCCAGATCGCCGCCGCGGACACGCCCGTGCCGACCAGGTAGCGCAGCTCGGCTTCCGTGCGGTAGCGGCGGATGGCGCCCGGCACGTGCCGCTCCAGCACCGCGTAGGACTGCGCGGGATCGAGTCCCTCCAGGAAGCGGCCGCCATGGGTGTCGAGCCGCACGGACAGCCGGCCCGCCGCCGCCAGCTCGGGGAAGTGGCGGCAGACCTCCAGCCCGTCCGTGACCTCCCGGCCGAAGTAATCGGTCAGGACGGTCAGATCCTCCTCCGGGAAGGTCTCGTGGAACAGCTCTGCGGCGCGTAGGGTGGAGCCGGCATAGCCGATCAGCGCGTGCGGCATCGTCCCGCGTCCGCGCGGCGCGCCGAACCAGTGCGCCGTGCCGTCATTGGCATTGCCGATGAAGCCCGCCGCTCCCTCGCGCTGCGCCGCGGCGCTGCCGACGGAGGCGGCATAGGCCATCATCTCCTGCATCTCCGCGCCCGCGCAGTGCCGCGCCTCCATGGCGAGGAAGGGAACCTGCGGCAGCTCCAGGCACATCTGATAGGCGTTCTGCGCGGCGACGCAGGGCGCGCCGAGCTTCTGCAGGATGATCGTCTCCAGGTCGGCGAGATGCACGAAGGATCCGGAGAGGTAGAAGATCGGATCGCCGGCGCCGACCCACTCGCCCTCGGGGTGCATCAGCTCGACGTCGAAGGCGGTGCCGCGCGCCCGCGCGACCTCGGCCAGCCAGTCCAGCGCCAGCCGCGGGGCGGAGACCACCGGCCGGCGCAGGAAGACGGCATAGGTCACCCGGCAGTCGCCGTGGCGCGCGACGATCGCCTTGGTGCGGTTGAAGTAGCAGTCGGTGCGGGCGGAGACGGCGGTCTCCGCATCCGGATCGGCGATGAACCCATCCATCCCGGCGCCCTCCCCGTCCCGGCTACTGCGCGGCCTGCAACGGCAGGGCCGGCGCGCCGGGACGGCGCGACTTCAGCTCCTCCGCGACCAGGAAGGCCAGCTCCAGCGACTGCTCCGCGTTCAGCCGCGGGTCGCAGGCGGTGGCGTAGCTGCGCGACAGGTCCGCCTCGGTCAGGCGGTGGGCGCCACCCAGGCACTCCGTCACGTCCGCGCCGGTCATCTCGACATGCACGCCGCCCGGCCAGGTGCCGGCCGCCTGGTGCACGTCGAAGAAGCTGCGGACCTCGCGCAGGATCGCGTCGAAGGAACGGGTCTTGTAGCTGCCGGCGGCCACGGTGTTGCCGTGCATGGGGTCGCACAGCCAGGTCACCTTGCGCCCCTCGGCGGCCAGCGCCTTGACCAGCGGCGGCAGGTGCTCCTCGACCTTGCCCGCGCCCATGCGCGCGATCAGCGTCAGCCGGCCCGGCACGTTCGCCGGGTTCAGCCGCTCGACGAGGCGCAGCAGGTCGTCCAGCACCGTGGTCGGCCCGACCTTCAGCCCGATCGGGTTGGCGACGCCACGCAGGAACTCGACATGCGCGCCCTCCGGCTGGCGGGTGCGGTCGCCGATCCACAGGAAGTGCGCGGAGCAGGCGTAGTGCTTGCCGCGATGGGTGGAGGGCTCTCGGGTCAGCGCCTGCTCGTAGCCGAGCAGGAGCGCCTCGTGGCTGGTGTAGAACTCCGTCTCGCGCACCTGCGGCGCCTCGCTCATGCCGCAGGCGGCCATGAAGCGCAGCGTCTCGTCGATGCGGTGCGCGAGATCCTGGTAGCGTTCCGCCAGCGGCGAGCGCGCGACGAAGGACAGGTTCCAGCGGTGGACCTCGTGCAGGTCGGCGAAGCCGCCGGTCGCGAAGGCGCGCAGCAGGTTCAGCGTGGCGGCGGACTGGAGATAGGCGAACTCCATCCGCGCCGGGTCGGGCACGCGCGCGGCGGCGGTGAATTCCGGCCCGTTGACGATGTCGCCACGGTAGGAGGGCAGCACCTCGTCGCCCTTCTTCTCCACGTCCGAGGAGCGCGGCTTGGCGAACTGCCCGGCCATGCGGCCCAGCTTCACCACCGGCAGGGAGGCGCCGAAGGTCAGCGCCACCGCCATCTGCAGCAGCACCTTGAAGGTGTCGCGGATGCCGTCGGCGCGGAAGTCGCCGAAGGATTCCGCGCAGTCCCCGCCCTGGAGCACGAAGGCGCGGCCCTCCGCCGCCTCGGCCAGGCGCGCGGTCAGGCGGTCCACCTCGCCCGCGAAGACCAGGGGCGGGAAGGAGGCGATCTTCCCCTCCACGGCCGCGAGGCGGTCGCGATCCGGATAGTCCGGCACCTGCCGGATCGGCATCTCGCGCCAGGAGCCGGGAGTCCAGTTGCCGGAGGTCCGGTGGCGGTCGGTCATGGCTTTACGGTTACGCTTCCGTGGACGGGGGCGCGGACCATAGACGCCGGGCCAGGGGAGAGGAAGCCGCGTCCGCCGCACCCCTGCCCCGGCGCGTGTCGCGGGGAGCGGATGCGGCCCTCCGCGCCGGCGTCCCCAGGGCCCGCCCGGTCAAGCGGCGTCGTCCGCCGCCTCCTCCTCCTCGCCGCCGACGGTGCGGGCGGGAGAGCGCAGGGTGACGAACTCCTCCGCCGCCGTCGGGTGGATCCCGATCGTGGCGTCGAAATCCTCCTTGGTCAGCCCGGCGCGGACGGCGATGCCGATGCCCTGCATGATCTCCGGCGCGTCCTCGCCCAGCATGTGGGCGCCCAGGACCTTCCGGCTCTCGGCGTCCACCACCAGCTTCATCAGGGTCCGCCGACCCTCGCGCTTCGTGATGGTGTGGCGCATGGGGGTGAAGCGGGTGGTGTAGATCTCCGTCCGGCCGCGCTTCTCCGCCTCCTCCTCGGTCAGGCCGACGCTGCCGATGGGCGGGGTGGAGAACACGGCCTTGGGCACGTTGTCGTAGGAGGCGCGGCGCGGGTTCTTGCCGAACAGCGTGTCCGCCAGGGCATGGCCCACGGCGGTGGCCATGGGCGTCAGGTTCAGCCGGTCCGTCACGTCGCCGATGGCGTAGACATGCGGCAGGTTCGTCGCGTGGTCGTCATCCACCCGGATGGCGCCACGCTCGTTGGTCTCGATGCCGGCCGCCTCCAGCCCCAGCCCCTCGGTCGCCGGGTCGCGGCCCACGGCCAGGAAGACCGCATCCGCTTCCAGCACCTGGCCGGAGGCGAGGGTGAGGATGCGCCCGTCGCCCGCGGCCTCCAGGCTCTCGATCTTCTGGCCGGGGAAGACGTCGATCCCCTGCGCCGCCAGGGCGTCGGCCAGCGCCTCGCGCATCTCCTGGTCGAAGCCGCGCAGCGGCAGCTTCTGGCGGTAGGTCAGCTTCACCTTCGACCCCAGCCCGCAGAGCAGCCCGGCGAACTCCACGCCGATATAGCCGCCGCCGACCACGATCACCGTCTCCGGCCGCTTCTCCAGCGTGAAGAGGTCGTCCGAGATCAGGCCGCAATCGACGCCCTTCAGGTCGGGGCGGGAGGGCCGGCCGCCGACGGCGACGACGATACGCTCCGCCGTCACCCGCTCCTCGCCGACCTGCAGGGTATGGGCGTCGAGGAAGCGGGCATGCGCCTCGAACACCGTCGCCCCCGCCCCTTCCAGCAGCCGGCGGTAGAGTCCGTTCAGCCGCGCCACCTCCGCGTCGCGCGCGGCGCGCAGGACGGACCAGTCGTGGCCATGGCATTCGATGTCCCAGCCGAAGGCCTTCGCATCCTCGGCCCAGGGTCCGTACTCCGCCGCCTGGACCATGATCTTCTTGGGCACGCAGCCGACATTGACGCAGGTGCCGCCCCAGAACCGCGCCTCGGCGATGCCCACCCGGGCGCCGTGCCCGGCGGCGATGCGGGCGCAGCGCACCCCCGCGCTGCCGCCGCCGATGACGAAGAGGTCGAAGTCGTAGGCCATGGGGGCTCCCCGGTGTGTCGGGAAGCAAGGTCGGGTCGCGGGCCCCCGGCGGCAAGGCTTGCCGGGGGGGGGTCCGGCCGGCAGCAGCCGCAGGGCCGGCGCCTCCGCCAGAGGCCGTGCCGGCGTTATGGAAAGGGAGGCCCCGCCGGATGTCCGGCGGGGCCTGCCTCGCGTGACCTCAGGCGGCCAGGGGGGCCGGGAGCAGGGCCTCGGCGCGCGCGGCGAGGCGGGCGCGCAGGGCAGCCGGCAACTGCCGGTGCGACTTCGCCCGCGGCAGCGCCAGCTCCGCCATCTCCTCCGCCCCGCCCGGATGCTCCGCCCAGTTGTCGAAGCTCCGCCGCGCGGCGTTGTCGATGAAGCTCTCCGCCGCCACCCCCTCGGCCAGCACCAGCGCGTGGTCGGCCAGCTCCACGTGGTAGTAGGTGAAGCGCTCCGGCATCGCCATCTCGCGGGTGATGCTGCGGCCGTTCACCAGCGCCCCGGCCTGCACCAGCACCCCGTCCAGCAGCAGCGCATGGTCGGCCGAGACCAGCAGGTCGCGCACCGGCAGCCCCTCGCCCAGCGCCCCGGCGGCGATGCGCACAGGGGCCACGCGCAGCGGGTCGGCGAAGGCGGTGCTGACCGTCTGCCGGCCCAGCCACACCACCGGCGCCTCGCGCCCGTCATGGGTCAGCACCAGGTCGCCCGCCCGCAGCTCCTCCACCGCCACCTCGCCACGCGGCGTCGCGATCAGCGTCCCAGACAGGAAGCAGATGACGAAGGAGGCGCCGGTATCGATCCCGACGGTGTCGCCGATCGTCAGTTCGGTGTTGGTGAAGATGAGGGCGTTGCCGCCCACGTCGAACAGGGCCCCGTCGCCAGCGGTCCCGTAGAAGGTCGAGGTGATCCCGCTACCGACCGAGGAATCGATGACGGCCGTGTCGCCGGGGGCCAGCGTGCCCAGGGCTCCGCCGTCGATGACGGCCTCGACGAAGCTGATGTCGTCGAGAATCGCGCCGGTGGCGACATCGACCGTGTAGGTAAAGGCATAAGTCCCGACGGCCACGCGAACCCTCCTGCACCCGTTTCGGATGCGGCAAGAGTGCCATCGGAAGCGTAACAGATAAAGCTATATTTCACATTCCGTTCAGCCGCACGCAATGGTTTCCAACGCCCTGGCACCACACGCCCGTCGCGGCATCCCTGGCATGGCTCCTCAACCGTCGGACCTCACCGGCGGCGCGCCACCGCCCCCTGGCGAGCGGCGTGCCCGCTCGCGGGCCAGGGTGAAGAGGCCGGAGCCGACGATCACCGCGGCCCCCGCGAAGGTCCAGACATCCAGCCGGTCGCCGAAGACCCAGTACCCGAAGCCGATCGCCCAGAGCATCTGGCTGTACTGGGTCGGTGCCGTCAGGCTGACCGGCGCCGCCGCCGAGGCGGCCTGGATCAGCACCCCCGCCACGGCCGCCAGCAGCCCGTAGCCCAGCAGCCAGACCCATTGCATCGCGCTCGGCCAGGCGAGGTTCGGCAGCATCAGCGCGCCGCAGACCGCCAGGATGCCGAGCAGGCCGGAGAGGTAGAGGCTCGCCCGGCTCTCCGTGCGGCCCAGGGCGCGCATCAGCACCACCGTCACCGCCCCCGCGAAGCCGCCGATGATGGCCGCGACATGGCCCAGCGTCAGTTCCCGGAAGCCGGGGCGCAGCACGATCAGCACGCCCGCGAAGCCCACGATCACCGCGCTCCAGCGGCGCCAGCCCACCTGCTCCTTCAGGAACAGGACGGAGAGGATGGTCACGAAGGTCGGTAGCAGGAAGAGCAGCGCGAAGGCCTCGGCCATCGGCAGGCGGGTGAAGGCGGTGACGCTGCACACGCTGCCCAGCGCCGCCATCAGCCCGCGCAGCAGCCACAGCCCGCGCCGCCGGGTGGCGAGCAGCGAGCGCCAGGGCATGCCGCGCCCATGGATGAAGGGCAGGACGGAAAAGCCCAGCAACGCCCCGATGAAGGAGACCTGGAAGGGGTCCAGCCCGCCGTGGAGCAGCTTCACCGACGCGTCGCTGACCGCGAAGAACGCATAGGCCAGCAGGGCGAGGACCACGCCGCGCGCGGACGGGCTGTCCATCATGGGGCATTGATTCCGGGGAATGGGCGCCGTGCCAGGGCCCCCGGGTCGGTGGCGATGGCACGGGGCGGGAGGTCGGAGGCCTCGAACGTTTCCCCGGCAGGTCCCGTCTAGCCCAGCCCGCGGGCCCCGGCCACCGTGCGGCGGGGCATGGCAGCCCCGCCGCACGCCATCGTCAGGCCCCGAGCCCGCCGAGCAGGCAGTACTTGATCTCCAGGTAGTCCTCGATCCCGTACTTCGAGCCCTCGCGCCCCAGCCCGCTCTGCTTCACGCCGCCGAAGGGTGCGACCTCGCTGCTGATGATGCCCTCGTTGATGCCGATGATGCCGCTCTCGATCGCCTCGGCCACGCGGAAGATGCGGCCGATGTCGCGGGCATAGAAATAGGCGGCCAGGCCGAACTCGCTGGCGTTGGCTAGGCGGACGCCCTCCTCCTCCGTGCGGAACTTGAAGAGGGGCGCGACGGGGCCGAAGGTCTCCTCGCGGAAGATCAGCGCGTCGTCCGGCACGTCGGTCAGGACGGTCGGCTGGAAGAAGTTGCCGCCCTTCTCGTGGCGATGGCCGCCGGTCAGGATCCTGGCGCCCTTGCCGGTGGCGTCGGCGATGTGCTCCTCCACCTTCTCCACCGCGTCGGCATTGATCAGCGGGCCCTGGGTCACGCCCGGCTCCATGCCGTTGCCGACCTTGAGCGCCTCGACCGCCGTCTTCAGCTTCGCGGCGAAGGCGTCGTAGACCCCCTCCTGCACGAGGATGCGGTTGGCGCAGACGCAGGTCTGCCCGGTGTTGCGGTACTTCGACGCCATGACGCCCTGCACCGCCGCATCCAGGTCGGCATCGTCGAAGACCAGGAAGGGCGCGTTGCCGCCCAGCTCCATCGAGGTCTTCTTGATCGTCGCGGCGCACTGCTCCAGCAGCTTGCGCCCCACCTCGGTCGAGCCGGTGAAGGAGAACTTCCGCACGATCGGGTTGCCGGTCAGCTCCGCCCCCGTCTCGGACGCGGCGCCCGTCACCACGTTGCACACCCCCGGCGGCATGCCGGCGCGCTCGGCCAGCACGGCGATGGCGAGCGCGGAGAAGGGTGTCTGCGAGGCCGGGCGGATGACGCCCGTGCAGCCCGCGGCCCAGCCCGGCCCGGCCTTGCGGGTGATCATGGCGGCGGGGAAGTTCCAGGGGGTGATGGCCGCGAAGACGCCGATCGGCTGCTTCATCGCCAGGATGCGTGAGCCCTGCTTGAAGGTCGGGATCATGTCGCCGTAGACGCGCTTCCCCTCCTCGGCGAACCACTCGAAGAAGGCGGCGGCATAGGCGACCTCGCCCTTGGCCTCGGCCAGCGGCTTGCCCTGCTCGGCCGTCATGATGGCGGCCAGGTCGTCCGCGTTCTGGTGCATCAGGTCGTGCAGCTTCCGCAGGATGGCGGCCCGCTCCTTGGCGAGCAGGCCGCGCCAGGCCGGCAGCGCCGCCTCGGCCGCCTCGATCGCCTCGCGCACCTCGGCGGCGGAGAGGGAGGGGACGCTGCCGATCACTTCGCCGGTCGCGGGGTTCTTCACCGCGATGGTCTTGCCGGAGGCGGCGGCGTTCACCCAGCGGTCGCCGATCCGGTTCGCCTGACGGAACAGGTCGGGGTCCTTGAGAACGAGCTTGCTGACCGTATCGAGCATGGCGCCTCTCCTGGGATGATGCGCCGACAGATGGGCCGTCCGGCGGCCCATGTCACGCCCGTCCCCTGTCGACGGAATCCTCCTGGTCAGGACAGGATGTCGTGGGACCTGGGTCCGCAAGGAGTTCGCATGCGCCTCGTCCCGCTGGGCTTCCTGCTCCTGCTGGCCGCCGCCCCCGCCGCGGGGCGGGCGCCGGCCGACTTCCCACCCCGGCCGGAGGCGCTGTTCGCCCTCCTGGACCAGGCCTGGCGGTCCCTGCCGCCGGAGTCGCGCGGCCGTTGGCAGCCCCTCCTCTCCCCGCCCTTTCCCGCCCGCTGGCCGCCGGCGGGACGTGGGGCCGTCGCCTACGAGGCCTATGCCGTCCGGATCGAGCCGGGGCTGGTGGATGCGGTGCGGATCGCGCGTCCCTGGGCGCGGGTGGAGGCCGCGCCGGGAGGGCCGCCCCGGCTGCTGCCGTCCGGCACGCCGGAGCCGTTGGGAATCCAGGGTGTCCGCCCGATCCGGCCGGACGACGCCACCGCCCCCCCGGCCGATCCCCGGCTCGCCACCCTCCTCGCCTCGCTCGACGCCCTCCCGCCGGAGGGGTCGGAGGCGGCCCTGGTCCTGCGCCGGGCCTATTGCGGCTGGCGAAAATTCAACGGCGTGATCGCGGCCGTGCTGGCGGAGGCCAGCGCGACCTTCTTCGCCTGGTTCGCCTGCCGCTGACAGTTCATGCGGACGGGGGGATGACGTGCCCCGTGGTGCTGTGATGTTCGGGCGTCGGACCGGGAGGGGACGCCGTCCCCTCCCAGACCCTCCCCTGCCGGGGCCACAAGCGGGCCCCGGTCCCCGCTGGGAGTTGGCTCTTCGCGGTGGGCGTCAGCCTGCGGGCTCAACCCTGACGGAACGCGGACAGGCGGGACTCCAGAAGAAATCCAGCAGGCGTCAGCGCGAGCGGACCTCGTACCCGCCGAGGAGCATGGCTCCTCGGCGCCGCGACCCCGTATCCGGCTGTCCCGCGGCAGCACCCTCCGGGTCCAGGGCCCGCAGGGTCCTGGCGGAGTGGGGGTACGGGGGCGAGGCGGAGCCTTGCCCCCGGGTCACGGGCGCCAGCCACGCCGGCACGGACCGGCGCATCCTGCCGTCCACACTCACTCCACCGTCACGGCCTTGGCCAGGTTGCGCGGCTGGTCCACGTCCGTGCCCTTCAGCACGGCGACGTGGTAGGCCAGCATCTGCACCGGGATGGCGTGCAGGATCGGCGCCACGAAGGGATCGACCTCCGGCAGCACCACCACGCGCTCGGCGAAGCGGCGCAGCGTCGGGGCGCCCGTCGCGTCGGTGAAGGCGATGATCCGCCCGCCGCGCGCCGCCGCCTCCTGGAGGTTCGACGCCGTCTTCTCGAACAGCGGGCCGCTCGGGCAGAGCGCGATGACCGGCACGGAGGCGTCGATCAGCGCGATGGGTCCGTGCTTCATCTCGCCGGCGGCATAGCCCTCGGCATGGATGTAGGAGAGCTCCTTGAGCTTCAGCGCCCCTTCCATGGCGATCGGGAAGAGCGAGCCACGGCCGAGGTAGAGCACGTCCCGCGCCTTCGCGACCTCGGCGGCCACCGACTCGATCTCGGAGGAATCCTCCAGCAGCCGGGCCGCGTGCTCCGGCACCTCCAGCAGCGCGGCCGTCAGCCGTGCCTCCTCGGCCGCGCCGATGGTCCCCCGGCTGCGGGCGAAGTTGATGGCGAGGCAGGCCAGGACCGAGAGCTGCGCGGTGAAGGCCTTGGTCGAGGCGACGCCGATCTCCGGCCCGGCGACGGTCAGGAGGGACGCATCGGCCTCCCGCGCCATGCTGCTCTCCGGCACGTTCACCACCGCGACGGTGGCCTGCCCGCCCTGGCGCAGCAGGTGCATCGCCGCCAGCGTGTCCGCCGTCTCGCCCGACTGGCTGATCATCAGCGCCGCCGCGCCCGGGGTCAGGGGCGGGTCGCGGTAGCGCAGCTCGGAGGCGACGTCCGCATCCACGGGAACCCGGGCCAGCGTCTCGATCCAGTAGCGGCCGACCAGCCCGGCCAGGTAGGCGCTGCCGCAGCCGGTCAGGGTCAGGCGCGGCAGGGTGGCGGGGTCGAAGGGCAGGTCGGGCCGGCCCACCGCGCGGGTGCCGGCATCGACGTACTGCGCGAGCGTGTCGCCGATGACGACCGGGTGCTCGTGCAGCTCCTTCTCCATGAAGTGCCGGTAGTTGCCCTTGCCGACCGCGGCGCCGGAGAAGGCGGAGACGCGGATCTCCCGCTGCACCGGCCGGTCCTGGGCATCGAAGAAGCGGGCGCCCGCCTCGTCCACCGCCGCCCAGTCGCCCTCCTCCAGATAGGCGATGCGCCGGGTCAGCGGCGCCAGGGCCAGCGCGTCGGAGCCGACGAACATCTCCCCCTCGCCGTAGCCGACGGCCAGCGGCGCCCCCTGCCGGGCGGCCAGGAGCTTACGCGGGTGCCCGGCGAAGATGGCGGCGAGCGCGAAGGCGCCGTGGACGCGCTTCAGCGCGCCGGCGAAGGCAGCCTCCGGCTCCTGCCCCTGCGCCAGGTTGCGGTCGAGGAGGCGCGCGAAGGTCTCGGTGTCCGTCTCCGTCTCGAACTCGGTGCCCTCGGCCTCCAGCTCCGCGCGCAGCGCGGCGTGGTTCTCGATGATGCCGTTGTGGACGACGGACACGCGGGCCGTGCCGTGGGGATGGGCGTTGCGCTCGGTCGGCGCGCCATGGGTGGCCCAGCGGGTGTGGCCGATGCCGGTGCGGCCCTCGAGCGGCGCCCGCTCCAGCACCTCGGCGAGGTGGAACAGCTTGCCCTCCGCCCGGCGGCGCTCGATGTGGCCGTTCACCAGCGTCGCGATGCCGGCGCTGTCATAGCCGCGGTATTCCAGGCGCCGCAGCGCCTCCAGCAGCCGCGGCGCGGCGTCCTGCCGCCCGACCACACCGACGATGCCGCACATGGCCCCTACCCCTTCTTCCCCGTGACGCCGCGCCCCGGGACACTGCGCCCCGAGACACCACGGCCGGGCTTCGTGGCCTGGCGCCCGCGCGCGATGGCCAGCGCGTCGTCCGGCACGTCGTCGGTGATCACGCTGCCCGCCGCGACCAGCGCCCGCGCCCCGATCCGGACCGGCGCGACCAGCGCCGTGTCGGAGCCGATGAAGGCCCCGGGGCCGATTTCCGTGCGGTGCTTGGCGCGGCCGTCGTAGTTGCAGGTGATCGTTCCGGCTCCGATGTTAGCACCGGCTCCCACCACCGCGTCACCCAGATAGGTAAGGTGGCTGGCCTTCGCCCCCTCTCCCAGCACGGCGGCCTTCAGCTCCACGAAGTTGCCGACATGGGCCGAGGGCTCGATCACCGTACCCGGGCGCAGCCGGGCGAAGGGGCCGATCACGGCGCCGCGCCGCACGATGCAGCCCTCGAGATGGCAGAAGGGGCGGATCTCCACCCCGTCCTCCACCGTCACGCCAGGGGCGAAGACGACGTCCGGCCCCACCGTCACATCCTGGCCCAGCCGCGTGTCGTGGCTGAAGGTCACGCTCTCCGGCCGGGCCAGGGTCGCGCCGCCGGCCATCGCCGCCTCGCGCAGGGCGCGCTGCACGTCCGCCTCGGCGGCGGCCAGCTCGGCGCGGCTGTTGATGCCGCGGCACTCCGCCTCCGTCGCCTCCGCCGCGACCGCGCGCCGCCCGTCGGCGCGGCACAGCGACACCACGTCGCCCAGGTAGTACTCCCCCGCCGCGTTGTCGTTGCGGACCCGGCGCAGCCAGCCGAACAGCGCATCGCCCGGGGCGCAGACGACGCCGGCATTGCACAGCCGCTCCGCCCGCTCCGCCTCGGTCGCGTCCTTCCACTCCACGATGCGGCTGATGCCGCCGTCGGGGTGCGGCAGCACCCGGCCGTAGCGCGCGGGATCGGCGGGACGCATCGCCAGCAGGGCGAGGTCCGCCTCCTGCCGCCGCGCCAGCATCGCCCGCAGCGTCTCCGGCCGGACCAGCGGGTTGTCGGCGTAGAGCACGGCGACGTCGCCGGGAAAGCCGTCCAGGATCGACGCGGCCTGCAAGGCCGCGTGCGCGGTGCCCAGCCGCTCCTCCTGCACGACGCAGGGATAGGGGTCGGCCACCGCCTCCAGGGCGGGCATGCCGGGACCGACGACGACCACGACATGGTCGAACACCTCCTCGACCGAGGCGACCAGGTGCGAGAGCATCGGCCTCCCCGCGAGCGGGTGCAGCGCCTTGGGCAGGGCGGAGCGCATGCGCGTGCCGAGGCCGGCGGCGAGGATGATGGCGGCGGCGGACATGGTCCGACCGGCCTAGCGGGGATCGCCCGCCCCCGTCCAGACTCCCGCCCGGGGCCCGGCGTCACGTCATGTTGCGGCGCATGACCGGGCGGGGGATACGACGCGCCCATGAGCCGCATCGCCCTCCTCGACCTCGACGGCACGCTGGTGGACAGCGCGCCGGACATCCACGCCGCGCTGGACCGGCTGATGGCCTCCCGCGGCCTGCCGCGCTTCACCCGGGGCGAGGTGGTCCACATGATCGGCGACGGGGTGCGGGTGCTGATCGAGCGGGCCCTGGCCGCCCGCGGCCTGCCCTTCGATCCCGCGGCGCTGGAGCAGTTCCTCCCGGACTACGAGGCGCATGCGCTGGACCTGACCCGCCCGTTCCCCGGCATCCCCGAGGCGCTGGAGGCGCTGCGCGCCGAGGGCTGGCGGCTCGCGGTCTGCACCAACAAGCCGGTCCAGGCGGCGCGGATCGTCCTGGAGCGCCTGGGCCTGATGCCGCTGCTGGACGGGCTGGCGGGGGGCGACAGCTTCGCGGTGCGCAAGCCCGATCCCCGGCACCTGCTGGGCACGCTGGGGCTGATGGGGGTGCCGGAGGGCGTGGTGCCGCCCGGCACGGCGATGCTGGGCGACCACAGCAACGACATCCGCTCCGCCCGCGGCGCGGGGATCGCCCCGGTCTTCTGCGCCTGGGGCTATGGCCTGCCGGAGATGGCCGACGGCGCGCCGGTGGCCGAGCGGCCGCAGGACCTGCCGGCGCTGATGGCGCGCCTGGCCGCCTGACCCCCCGGCGCGCGCCGGGGGGTCAGCGGGTTGCCGTGCCGGTCGCGGCGGGCTCGCCGACCCGCGTCAGGATGATGACGGTGCTGCCGAACCACTTGCTCGGCACCTCCAGGCGCACCGGGATGGGCGGCTCGCCGGGGCGGACCTCCGCCATCCAGGCGTCGCCCTCCTGCGGGCGGCGGTCGCTGGCGTCGTCGTCGAAGCGGAAGCCGGCCAGCAACTGGCCGACGAACCGGCAATGCAGGGCTCGGCCCGACCAGGTGTCGCGGGCGGGCGGGATCATCTCCCAGCCCGCGGTGCGCACGCGGAACTCCGTCAGGCGGCGCCCGTCGAAGGTGCGCGCCTGCCCTTCGCAGCGCCCGGTGCGCCGGATGTCCTGGGCGAGCTGCGCGACGCCGGAGAGCGAATCGATGGTGCCGCGCTGCAGCTCCGGCGCCACCGACTCGCGCTCGCCCTCGTTGGGGGGCACGAGGCTGCGCACCGCCGGCTGGCCGTTGACGTACTCCAGCAATGTCCGGCGCTGCTCGCCGCGATAGGTCCCCTCCGAGCTGAAGCGTGTCGGCCGGGCGCGGTTGTCCACCCAGCGGCCGGTGGTGCGGGAGACCATGTCCGCGCTGACGAAGACCGAGGCGATGCCGCGGGTGCGGTGGCGGACCTCGATGGCGTAGCCATCGGGCGTGGAGAAATCGAACTGCACCGTGGCCTCGACGACCGTCACGCCAGCGGCCTGCACGGCATAGACCGCCTCGATCGGCGCGGCGCGGGCGGCGGCGGGGGCCAGCAGCAGGGCCAGGAGCAGCGAGGGGACGCGCATCCGCACCTCATCGGGAAAGCCCACATATCGGGCCTTCGCCGCGCTTGACACCCCCACGCCCCGCGCATGACGGGAACGTGGCCGGCCCCGGCGCGCGGCGCCGCCCGGCCTTCCCCGGGGGCTTGCGCGCCCCGGCGAAAGCCCATAGAAGCCGCCCCGTTCCGCTGGTTCGGGCGCGTAGCTCAGCGGGAGAGCATTCGCTTCACACGCGAAGGGTCACAGGTTCAATCCCTGTCGCGCCCACCACCCCTACCTCAGACGCTCGCCAGCAGGCCGGCCAGCAGCCGGGTGCGCGGCAGGATGCTGTCCATCCGGACATGCTCGTTCAGCGTATGGATGCCGGCGCCGATCAGGCCCAGCCCGTCCAGCGTCGGCACCCCCATCGCCCCGGTGAAGTTGCCGTCCGAGCCGCCGCCGGCGCTGGCATGGCCCAGGCCGAAGCCCAGCCGCTCCGCCATCGCGCGCGCCCTGCCGTAGAGCGCCAGGACCGCCGCATCCGGCTCCCAGACCGGGCGGGTCACGCCGCGGCGGACCTCCAGCGCCACGTCGCCCGCCTCGGGCCGCAGCCCCAGCATGCGCTCCACCGCGCGGTCCAGGTCGGGCTGGCGCTTGGCCATGGTCAGCGCCTCCGCGTCGCAATGCGTGGCGACGCAGTTCACCCACTGCCCGCCCCGCACCACGCCGACCGAGAAGGTGCACGCCTCCGTCGTCATCGCCTCGATCGCCAGGACCTGGCGGCACATCTCGCGGATGGCGCTGCGCCCATCGCCCAGCGCCGAGCCGGCATGGCTCGGCCGCCCGGTGGTGCGCAGGTTGAAGCGGGCGATGGCGTAGCGCCCCGTCACCACCCCGCCCATGGCCGTGCCGTCGGGGCGCCCCGGCTCCGGCACCAGCACCACGGCGTGGCGCGCCGCCTCCGCCTCGATCAGGTCGCGCGTGGAGGGGCTGCCCACCTCCTCGTCGCTGGTCAGCAGCACGGTCACCGGACGGGAGGTGGCGATGCCCGCCCGGGCGAGCGCGGCGAGCGCCTCCAGCGCCAGCACCGTGCCGCCTTTCATGTCGCACAGGCCCGGCCCGAAGCAGAGCCCGCCCTCCTCCCGGAACGGCAGCACGCCCAGGGTCCCGACCGGATGGACGGTATCGAGATGCGCCAGCACCAGGATGCCGGGAACCTCCCCGGCCTCGCGGTCGGACGGGTGCGGAAGACGGGCACGGACGCAGCCGGCGAAGCCCATGCGGCCGGGGATGCGCTCGATCCGGGCGCCCATCACAGCCAGGTCGCGGGCGGCGAGGTCCATCATGGCCTCCACGGCCGCCGCGTCGAAGGTCGGGCTCTCCTGCTCCACCCAGCGGCGCAGCCGGGCGAGCACGGCGTCGAGGGGGATGTCCAGGGCCAGCGCGTCCATGGGCAAGGGGGCATCGGGCATGGGTTGCATGGGGGTCAGCCTCCGCCCGATGGCGGATAGTGGGCAAGGCCCCCCGTGCCCGCGTAACCTGCCCGGCGCATGAGTGATTCCACCCCGACCGTCCCTCCGGCCCCCCGGCCCCCGGGCGTGCCCCCGCGCCGGATCACGCCGCAGCTCGGCGACATGGCCTGGCGCGGCGACTCGCTGCGGGCCGGCGAGATCATGATCCCCCTGGGCGCGGAGCACGCCGCCGAGCTGCAGGCCGGGCCGGGCGTCGCCACGCCACGGCTGGAGGCGCTGGCGGCCGATCTGGCCGGCCGGCTCGACCATCGCCAGGGCCTCGCTTTGCTCCGCGGCCTGCCCCAGGGGATCGAGCCCACGCTGCTGCTGCAACGGCTGGGGTCCCAGCTGGGCACGCCCGTCGCGCCGGAGGAGGCGGCCAGCGGCTTCGGCGACGTGCTGCTGCTGCAGGTGCCGGAGCCGGCCGAGGCGGTGGTGGTCGCCGCCGCCACGGTCCACAACACGCTGATGGCCGCCGACCGCGCCGCGCTGGCCTCGCTCTACGAGGCCCGCCCCGGCACGGGCACGCCCGTCTTCTGCACCCATGAGGGCGTCTTCGCCGCGCGCTGGCACCCCGCCAAGGAGCCGCCGGACACCCTGCCTCCCGCCTTCCTGGCAGCGATGGAGGAGGCCGGGCTGGCCCTGCGCCTGCCGCTCCAGCGCGGCGACGTGCTGGCCACCAACCCGTTCCTGGTCTGGCCCTCGCCCCGCTCCGCCCTCCTGCCCGGCGCGCCGCGGCTGCTGCTCCAGGCCGCGCACACCCGCATGGAGGCCCCGCCCTGGCGGCCGTTGCGCCGCCAGCGGATTCCCGAGGTCGGCGGCTAACCCAGGGAGGGCGCCGCGCAGCCCGGTGCCGGGGAGACGCTCCCACCCGGCGCCGTCCGTACCGGCAGGCGAAGGACAGGACCATGGCCCAGGCCCCCACCCCCCGCGATCCCGCGGCGATCACCGACTATCACGCCCATGTCTACTACCGGGACCCGGCGGAGCGGGACCGGGCCGCCTGGCTGCGCGCGCAGGTGGAGGCCGCCTTTCCGGCCGTCCGGATCGGCCGCTGGCGCGACATGCCGGTGGGGCCGCACCCGGCGCCGATGTTCCAGCTGGCCTTCGAGGCCGCGCTGTTGCCGGCGTTGCTGCCCTGGCTGATGCTCAACCGGCGCGGGCTGGTGGTGCTGCTGCATCCGGAGACGGACAACCCTCTGGCGGACCACCTGCGCCACGCCGCCTGGATGGGCGAGGTGCTGCCGCTGGACGGCAGCGGCCTGCCCGGCACGCTGGAGCAGGAGCCGGGTTGAGCCTGCTGCCGGGCGCTCAGACGACCGGCCGCACCATCTCGAACAGGCTTTCCACCGTGGCGTAGTCGCCGCGGTAGCCGCAGCGGGCGATGGGCCTGGCCGCCGCGGTGTCGAAGATCCCGTCGCGCAGGTAGGCCGGGTCGATGTGCACGCCGACCACCTGGCCGAGCACCAGGTGAGCGCCCGTCTCCTGCCCCTCCAGGTCCTTCAGCGCGATCACCTGCAGCACGCGGCATTCCATCGCCGCCGGGGTGGCGGCGACGCGGGGCGGGCGCACGAGGGTGGAGGGCGCCGATTCCAACCCGGCGAATTCCATCTCGTCCGTGCCCGGCGGCAGGGCCGCGCTGGTCAGGTTCATCGCCTCGGCCAGGTCGCGGGTGGCGAGGTTGCAGACGAACTCCCCCGTCGCCGCGGCGTTGCGGGCGCTGTCCTTCAGCCCCTCGCTGGAGAAGCCGACGATGGGCGGCCGGCTGCTGAACCCGCCGAAGAAGCTGTAGGGCGCGAGGTTCACCCGGCCCCCGGCATCCACCGTGCTGATCCAGCCGATCGGCCGCGGCACCAGGATCGCCTTGAACGGATCGTGCCGCAGGCCGTGGCCGCGCGCCGTCTCGTAGAAATGCGTGGTCATGCCGTCCCGCTCCCCGGCGATCCTCGAAAGGACCAGGGATACGCGGCGGCGCGGCTTGGCGGTAGCTGCTTTGCGACATGCACGGGTGGAGCCCGACGCGTGGACCGGGGCGCATCCCTGCCTGTATGGTCGCCGCCGCTTCCGCGCGCGACCGTGCCCGACCGCCTTCGCTGCCGCCTGCGGCCCCACCGGGCCGACATGGCCCGCCACGCTCCCCCCGCCGGCCCGCCTCGCCAGGCTGCCTCGGAAGGGACGCGGCGCGGCCAGCCGGGCGTTCCGCGGGGCGGGATGGCCACGCCGTGCCAGACCGGGGAATTCCACGACATGAGCCCGACCCGCCTTCCGACCACCCGGCGCCTGCTGCTTGCCGCCGGCCTGGGCCTCGCCGGGCTGCTGGCCCGCCCCGGCCTGCTCCGCGCCCAGGGCGAGGTTCCGCTGCGCATCGGCGAGATCAACAGCTACACGACCCAGTCCGCCTTCACCCTGCCCTATCGCAACGCGATGAACCTCGCGGTCGAGGAGGTGAACGCGGCCGGCGGCGTGCTGGGCCGGAAGCTGGAGCTGATCACCCGTGACGATGCCGGCCGGCCGCAGGATGCGGTGCGCCTGGCGGGCGAGCTGCTGAACGAGCGCAAGGTCGATGTGCTGGCCGGCGCCTACCTCTCCAATGTCGGGCTGGCCCTCAGCGAGTACGCGGCGCAGAACCGCCGCCTCTACGTGGCGGGGGAGCCGCTGACCGATGCCCTGGTCTGGGAGCGCGGCAACCGCTTCACCTTCCGCCTGCGCCCCTCCACCTACATGCAGGCGTCGATCCTGGCGGAGGAGGCGGCGAAGCGCCCGGCGAAGCGCTGGGTGACGGTCGCCCCCAACTACGAATACGGCCAGTCCGCGGTGAAGTGGTTCAAGCAGCTTCTCGGCGAGAAGCGTCCGGACGTGCAGTTCGTGGGCGAGCAGTGGCCGGCGCTGGGCCGGGTGGACGCCGGCGCGACGGTACAGGCGCTGGAGCAGCTCCGGCCCGAGGGCATCTTCAACGTGCTCTTCGCGACCGACCTGACCAACTTCGTCCGCCAGGGCAACACGCGCGGCCTGTTCGAGGGCCGCACGGTCGCCTCCATGCTGACCGGAGAGCCGGAATACCTCGACCCGCTGGGCGACGAGGCGCCGGAGGGCTGGATCGTCACCGGCTATCCCGGCGAGGCGATCGCGACCCCCGAGCACAAGGCCTACGTCGCCGCCTACCGCGCGAAGTTCAACGAGACGCCGATGTGCGGCTCCCTCGTCGGCTATGCGCTGATCCGCTCCATCGTCGCCGGGCTGGCCGCGGCGGGCGGGCTGGAGGTGGACCGGCTGATCGCGGGCTTCCGCGGCGTGCGCTTCGCCACCCCGGTGGGCGAGATCGGCTACCGCCCCATCGACCATCAGGGCACGCTCGGCGTCTTCGTCGGCACCACGGCGCTGGAGCGGGGCCGGGGCGTGATGCGCGACTGGCGCTACGTCCCCGGCGAGTCGCTGCTGCCCTCCGACGAGGCCGTCCGCAAGCTCCGCCCCGCCGACGCCTGAGCCGTGGAGGGCCTCGTCCCGACGCTGCTGACGGGGCTCGCCGGGGCGTCGTCGCTGTTCCTGGTCGCCGCGGGACTGACGATCATCTTCGGCGTCACGCGCATCGTGAACTTCGCGCATGGCAGCCTGACCATGCTCGGCGCGTATCTCGGCTGGAGCATCCTCACCCGGCTGCCGCGCGAGCCGGAGTGGTTCGCGCTGGGCCTGCTCCTCACGGCGCTGGCGGTGGCGGCGATCGGGGCGCTGCTGGAGGTGCTGCTGCTCCGCCGCGTCTACCGCGCGCCGGAGCTGTTCCAGCTGCTGGCCACCTTCGGCGTGGTGCTGGTGGCGCAGGACGCCGTGCTGTGGCTCTGGGGCCCGACGGAGCTGACCCTGCCGCGGCCGCGCTGGCTGCGCGGCTTCGTCGAGATCGCGGGCAGCCGCTTCCCCGTCTTCGACCTGATCCTGATCGGGGTCGGGCCGCTGGTGCTGGGGCTGCTGTGGCTGCTGATGAACCGGACGCGCTGGGGCATCCTGGTCCGGGCGGCGACGCTGGACCGCGAGATGGCGGCAGCCCTCGGCGTGGACCAGCGCCGGCTCTTCACCGCCGTCTTCGCCCTGGGCGCGGGGCTGGCGGGGCTGGGCGGGGCGCTGTCGCTGCCCAGCGCCTCGGCCAACCCGAACATCGACCTCGCCGTGATCGTCGATGCCTTCGTCGTCGTCGTGGTGGGCGGGCTCGGCAGCCTGCCCGGCGCCTTCCTGGCCAGCATCCTGATCGGGCTGCTGCAGGCCTTCGGCATCGTCTGGCTGCCCAAGATCACGCTGGTCCTGGTCTTCCTCATCATGGCGGCGGTCCTGGCGCTGCGTCCCAACGGGCTGCTCGGCCGGCCCCAGGCCGAGGCGCACGCCCCCGCCCCCGCCCCGGTGGTCCGCCCCGCCCCGCCGGCCCTGCGCGCGCTGGGCGCCGCCGCCCTGATGCTCGCGATGGCCGCGCCGCTGCTGGTCGGGCCCTATGCGCTGATCGTGCTGACCGATGCGGCGGTGGCGGTGCTCTTCGCCGCCAGCCTGCACGTGATGATGGGGCCGGGCGGGATGGCCAGCTTCGGCCATGCCGCCTGGTTCGGCATCGGCGCCTATGCCGCCGGGCTGGCGGCGCAGGGGCTGGGCGCCCCCTTCCCGCTCGCCCTGCTGGCGGCGCCGCTCGCGGCCGCGGCGGCGGCGGCCGGGTTCGGGGCGGTGGTGGTGCGGCTGTCCGGCGTCTACCTCGCCATGCTGACGCTCGCCTTCGCCCAGATCGTCTGGGCCATCGCCTTCCAGTGGGTGGAGCTGACCGGCGGCGACAACGGGCTGCTGGGGCTCTGGCCGCCGGAGGCGCTGCGCGACCCGGCCGCCTACTACTGGCTGGCCCTGGCGCTCTGCCTCGGCGCGACGCTGCTGCTGCGCCGCGCGCTCTACGCGCCCTGGGGCTACGCGCTGCGGGCGGCGCGGGATTCCGCGCCGCGGGCGGAGGCGATCGGGCTGGACCTGCGGGCGTTGCGCATCAGCGCGCTGGTGGTGGCCGGGGCGGCGGCGGGGCTGTCGGGCGCCGTCTTCGCCTATGCCAAGGGTGGGGTCTTCCCCACCGCCGTCAGCATCCCGCATTCGGTGGAGGCGCTGCTGATGGTGCTGCTCGGCGGCGTGCAGACCATGAGCGGCCCCATCGTCGGCGCCCTGGCCTATACCGGCCTGGCCGACTGGCTGACACGGGCCACCGACCTGTGGCGCCTCGTGCTGGGGGCGGTGATCATCCTGCTGGTCGTCGCCTTCCCGGAGGGGATCGCCGGCGCCGCGCGGCGCCTCTGGCTGCGGGGGCGGGAGGCGTGACGCTGCTCGTCGCGGCGGGCCTCCGCAAGTCCTTCGGCGGGGTGGCAGCGGTGGACGGGGTGTCCTTCGCCCTGGCCGCGGGCGAGGTGCTGGCGCTGATCGGGCCGAACGGTGCCGGCAAGTCCACCTGCTTCAACCTGATCGGCGGCCAGTTGCGGCCCGATGCAGGCGAGGTGCGGCTGGACGGCCGGCCGGTCACCGGGGCCGGGGCGCGGCGGATGGCACGGCTGGGCGTCGGTCGCACCTTCCAGGTCACCGCCACCTTCGGCTCGATGACCGTGCGGGAGAACGTGCAGATGGCGCTGCTTTCCCACCGGGGCGAGGCCCGGGGCCTCTGGCGCCCGGTGGCCGACCGGCACGCGGAGGAGGCGATGGCGCTGCTCGCCGCGGTCGGGCTGGAGGAGCAGGCGGGGCGGGCGGCGGGGGTGCTGGCCTATGGGGACCTGAAGCGGCTGGAACTGGCCGTGGCCCTGGGCGGCTCGCCGCGCCTGCTGCTGATGGACGAGCCCACCGCCGGCATGGCCCCGGGGGAGCGGACCGCGCTGATGCGCCTCACGCGCGGCCTCGCGCTGGAGCGGGAGGTGGCCGTCCTGTTCACCGAGCACGACATGGACGTGGTCTTCGGCGTCGCCGACCGCATCATGGTCCTGGACCACGGCCGGCTGATCGCCGAGGGCGACGGCCCGGCGATCCGGGCGGATGCGCGGGTGCGGGAGGTCTATCTCGGCACCGACGCCACGGGCGGCGGGGGCTGAGATGCTGACGGTGAGCCACCTGGACAGCCATTACGGCCGGGCGCAAATCCTGCACGGCGTCTCGCTGGAGGTCGCGGCCGGCGAGGCGGTCGCCCTGCTGGGCCGCAACGGCGCGGGCAAGAGCACGCTGCTGAAGACGCTCATCGGCCTGGTCCGCCCCAGCGCCGGCTCCGTGCGCTTCGGCGGGGCGGAGATCGCGGGCTGGGAGCCGCACCGCATCGCCCGGGCCGGGCTGGGCTACGTCCCGGAGGAGCGGCGCATCTTCGCGGAGCTGACCGTGACGGAGAACCTGGAGGTCGGCCGCCAGCCGCCACGGCCGGGCGCGCCGGAATGGACGCCGGCGAAGCTCTTCGCCCTGTTCCCCAACCTCGCCGGCATGCGCAACCGGCCGGGCGGGCGGATGAGCGGCGGCGAGCAGCAGATGCTGACCATCGCCCGGACCTTGATGGGCAATCCGCGCCTGGTGCTGCTGGACGAGCCCAGCGAGGGGCTGGCCCCGGTGATCGTCGAGCAGATGGCCCGCGCCATCCGGGCGCTGAGGCAGGAGGGGCTGACCGTGCTGCTGGCCGAGCAGAACCTGCGCGTCGCCGCGGGCATCGCCGACCGCGCGGTGATGATCGAGGGCGGCCGGGTGGTCTGGACCGGCAGCATGGCGGCGCTGGAGGCGGACGAGGCGGCGCGGCGCCGCTACCTGGCGGTGTGATACGGACGGCGCCATGCCCTAGCTGCTCCAGCGTATGCTGCCCGCCCCCGCGGCTTCCGCCTCGCGCAGGCTTGCCTCCGCCCGTTGCAGGGCCGGGCCGACGGCGGCTTCGGCGGGGTGCCACTGCGACACGCCGATTGCTGACTCCGGCAGCGCCACGGCTGCCCTGACCGGGAGCGCGATGCCGGCCATCAGGTGGGAGAGCGCCTGGGCCAGTGCCAGCGCGCCCTTCGGCGGCGTCCAGGGCAGGAGGATGGCCAGGATCGCCTCCTCGTAGCAGGCCAGCAGGTCCGTCCGGCGCAGCCGGGACCGCACCGCCACGACGACCGCGCGCGACAGCTCCGCGGCCACCTCGTGGCCGTGCCGCGATGCCGCCCGCCGCACGCCGGCAAGGCCAACGAGCAGCAGGCTGCCGGGGCTGGCCTGCCCGTCCTGCAGCTCGCCCAACACGCGGGTGATGCGGTCGAAGGCCGCCCGGCTGGGAATGCCCAGGCGGGGGTCATGCTCCACCAGCTGTCCCAGCACAGGCACCCGCTCCCCCGAGGCACGGGATCGGTCGGCGAGCAGGGCGGCGACCGGGTCCACCACGCTCGCCTCGGGCAGCAGCTCCGTCAGCGTGGTGACGTAGCCGCCGCCGGGCAGGGGGCAGCCGCCCACCAGCAGGCGCTGGTGCGCCTGCGAGTCCCGCTCCAGCTGGAAGCACAGCCCTTCCAGGATCGCCCGCTTGCGGAAGGTGGCGTGCCGCTCCGGCGGGCCATCACCGTACTCGCCCCGATGCGCCAGGAAGTCGATCGCGGGCCAGGTGAAGGCCCCTTCCTGACGATAGGCGTCCGGGAGCTGCAGCACCTCGTGGTAGCGGCGGTTGCAGAGGACGAGCCGCCCGTCCGGATCGTTCACGGCGATGGCCTGCGCGGACCCCTGGAGGACGGGCCGAAGCCGTTCGACATGGTCCAGGGTGATGGGGTGGGCCAGCAGTTCCCGCCCGTCGCCCCTGGGTTCCGCGACGAACGGGGCGGCGGAGCCGTTCCAGGCATCGATGACGACCTGAACGCCAAGTCCGGGTCGTGGCGCATAGCGCAAGGTCGGTGTTCCTGGGCAAGCGAGGAGCATATCCCGCCATCACGGGCTACCGCCGGCCGCTTCTAGCGGCCTTTGCTGCACCGCAAAAGATATTCTTACGCAGCCGGTCGCATCGATGTTCCGCGACCCGGCCCGCGCCTCAGCCCCGCCGCCGGAACCGCTCCACGGCCGAGACCAGCGCCGTCCGCACCCCCGGCTCCAGCGCGCTGTGGCCGGCATCGGGCACGATGGTCAGCCGGGCGCGCGACCAGGCCTCGGCGAGGTCGAAGGCGGTGACCGCGGGGCAGACCATGTCGTAGCGGCCCTGCACGATCTCGGCCGGGATGTTGGCGATGCGGGACATGCCAGCGAGCAGCCCGCCCTCAGGCAAGAAGAGGTCGTGCGCGAAGTAGTGCGCCTCGATCCGCGCGAGGCCGAGGGCGCTGCGGTCCTGCGCGAAGCTCGCGACCGTCTCCGGGCTGGGCAACAAGGTGCTGCACAGCCCTTCGTAGTTCGACCAGGCGCGGGCGGCTGCCAGATGGATGGCGGGCTCCGGGTGGGTCAGCCGCTTCAGGTAGGCGGCCAGCAGGTCGTGCCGCTCCGCCGGCGGGACGTGCTCGGCGAAGCTGGCCCATGCGTCGGGGAAGACGCGGCGCAGCCCGTAGAGGAACCACTCCACCTCCTCCGGCCGGCCGAGGAACACGCCCCGCAGCACGCAGCCTGCGACCCGGTCCGGATGCGCCTGGGCATAGGCGAGGGCCAGGGTGGAGCCCCAGGAGCCGCCGAAGAGCAGCCAGCGCTCGATGCCGAGGAAGCGGCGCAGCGTCTCGATGTCCTGCACCAGGTGTGGCGTGGTGTTGTCGCGCAGCTCGCCGAGCGGGCGCGAGCGGCCGGCGCCGCGCTGGTCGAAGATCACCACGCGCCAGTGATGCGGGTCGAAGAAGCGACGGTGCACCGCCCCGGCCCCGGCCCCCGGGCCGCCATGCAGGAACAGGACGGGCTGGCCGCGCGGGTTGCCCACCTGCTCCCAGTACATGACGTGGTTCACCCCGCCCTGGTTGGCCAGGGGCAGGAGGCCCGTCTCGTAGGGAGCGATGTCGGGGAAGAGGTCGCCGCGCGGCATGCGCGCTGTTGTCGCAGGAAGCGGCGACCGCGCGCAATCCGGCATGCCCGTCACGCCACGCCGGGCGGCCCTGCCGGCAGCGGGACACGCTCCCCCGGGGCAGGCCCGGGGCACCGCGCGCCGCGTCGGACGATTTGGCATGCATCCGCCCCTTCGCCCGGCCGGGTGCAGCGCCTAATTTCCCTCCATGGCCATTCCTTCCTCCGCCCGCGGCGCCAAAGGCTCGCAGGCCCCGGCAAAGCCGGCCTCCGCCACGGGCGGCGCCGCCGGTGCCCTGCGCTGCGCCGTCTGCGGCACGGAGAGCCGGCAGCCGCGGCCCCGCCACCAACCACCCGAACAGGCGCCCGACCTGGACCTGCGCCCGGGCGAGCCGTTGCGCTCCACCATGGCGAGCTGGCTGCAGCAATGCCCCCATTGCGGCTATGCGGCGCCCGACATCACCCGCGCCCATCCCGCCGCGGCGCAGGCGGTGGCGGCCGCGCCCTTCCGCGCCCTGGTGAATGATTCCAGCCACCCGCCCCTGGCCCGGCGCTTCCTGGGCTGGGCGCATGTGCTGGAGGAAAGCGGCGCGCTGCATGCGGCGGCGGAGGCCACGCTGCAGGCCGCCTGGATCGCGGATGACGAGCGCCTGCCGGATCTGGCCCGCGCCTGGCGGCTGGAGGCGGTGGCGCTGTGGCGCGCCGGCCCGCCGCTGGACCACGAGCAGACGGTGCGCGTGGTCGATGCGCTGCGCCGCGCCGGGGAATGGGGCGATGCCGCCGCCTCCGCCCGGGCGGCGAGCGCGGACCATCCGCCGGAGGCCGCCGCCCAGGTCCTGGCCCTGGAGGCGCGGCTGATCACGGCGCAGGATGACGGCCGGCACACCGTCGCCTCCGCCCTGCCGCCGCCCTCGCGCCGCCCGCATGTGAGCCACCACCGGCCCGCCGCGACCGGGGAAGGGCTCTGGGGCCGGTTCCGGCGCTGGCTGCGGCGCGACTGACGGCATGCCGCGCGGGGGCAGGGTGTGGATGGTGGCGGGCGCGCTGGCCGGCTGCCTGGCGGTGGGCCTCTCGGCCTGGGCGGCGCATGCGCCGGCCGCGGCGGAACCCGTGACGGCGCATCGGCTGGGCCAGGCCTTGACCATGCAGGGCTGGCACGCCCTGGCCCTGCTGGGCACCGGCCTGCTGGCGGAGCGGCGGACGGGCTGGGCGGCCCATGTCGCCGGCGGCGCCTTCCTTCTCGGCATGGCGCTGTTCTGCGGCGCGGTGTGGTCCGTGGCGCTGACGGGCCAGTCCTGGGGCCGGCTGGCGCCGGCGGGTGGCACCCTGCTGATGCTCGGCTGGCTGGCCCTGGCCGTCGCGGCGCTCGGCCGGTCCAGGGACGACACCCTTCCCGCGCCGCCGCGTTGACCCTCCCGGGCGACATCCGCCCGAAGGAGAGGACGTCATGGCCGAGACGCCGCAGCCGGCAAGCGAGCCCGAGCCCAGCCGCAGCGGGGGACCCGAGGGCTACATCCCCCGCCCGCCCAGCCCGGAAGCGCTGAAGGAGATCGGCCGGCAACAGGCCTTGATCACCGACGAGTGGAGCGGCGAGCCCGAGGCGGAGGCCACCGCCCCCGCACCGCCGTCCGGGCGCGGCGATCCAGGCTGACGCCGCTGGGGCCCAGTCGGACCGCCCCGCCCCGTCCCGTCGGCGGGTACGGGGCGGCGCCGTTCCTCAGGAGCCCGCTCTGCCGCGTGCCCAGGCCAGCAGCACGGGCTCGGCCCGCAACCCCTCCCGCGCGCCGATGCGCCGGGCCGTTTCGTTGACCGCCGAGATGATGCCGTCGGCGAAGGTCGATCCCGCCTCGCCGATCCGGGCGGAGGCGGCCGCCACGGTGAAGGCCGCGATGCCGCGCCCGTCCAGGGCCGGCAGGCGGGTGGTCCCGGGGCCGCCGCCCGCATCGTTGAAGACGCCCGCGAAGCCCGGCACGCGGAGGGCGAGCGCGGGGTCGCCGCCGATCAGCCCGCCATGCGAGCCGGTCACGATGATCTGCCCGGCATCCTCCGGCCGCACCAGCGAGGCGGAATCGAGCAGCAGGATGCGGCGTGTCCCACCGGCCACCGGATGCTCGCGCCGCTCCTCGCCCAGCTCCGGAACCCAGGCCCGGCGTTGTGGCGCCGCGCGCAGCCGCTCCGCCGCCGCCGCCGCCGGCTGCCCTGCCTCCACCCCCGCGGCACGGGCGGGGGCATTGGCACGGCTG
Source organism: Roseomonas sp. OT10 (assembly GCF_020991085.1). Taxonomy (NCBI): domain Bacteria; kingdom Pseudomonadati; phylum Pseudomonadota; class Alphaproteobacteria; order Acetobacterales; family Roseomonadaceae; genus Roseomonas; species Roseomonas cutis. The sequence continues at coordinate 1,600,020 of NZ_CP087719.1, read as the reverse complement.
ATGACGCCATGGGTGAACATCCCCGCCGTGTCGCCGATCGGCGCGCTGTCATGGGCGATCGTGGCCGCGGCGATGCCGAAGCCTTCCAGCCAGGGCAGGGAGCCGATCCCGGCCTCCTGGAAGCCGATCCCGGCATCGTTGAGGATCACTGCCCGCGCCCCGGCCTTCGCCGCGAGCCAGCCGGGGTAGCGCCCGCCATGCGAGCCGCTGACGATCACCGCGCCCTCCGCCTCCGGCGGCAGCTTGGTGATGGTGTCGGCGGCCAGGACGCCCGGCCCGTGCCAGCGCCAGGTCACAGGCACGACAATCCGCCATCGACCGGCAGGCAGACACCGTTGACGTAGCGCGCCTCGTCGGAGGCCAGGAACAGCGCCGCCTGCGCCACGTCCCAGGCGGTGCCCATCTTCCCCGTCGGGCTGCGCGCGTCGCGGGCCGCCACCATCTCCTCCACGCTGCCGTACTGGCCGCTGATCTGCTTGTAGATCAGCGGCGTGTCGATGACGCCGGGGAGCACGGCATTGGCCCGGATGCCCTTCGCCGCGTAGCGGATGGCGAGCGCCCGGGTGAAATGGTCCAGCCCGGCCTTGCCCGCATAATAGGAGAAGTATGGATAATCCGTGATCCTCTGCGCGGCGAGCGAGGAGATGTTGACGATGGCCCCCCTCCCCTGCCGCAGCATCACCGGCAGCACGTGCTTGCAGGCGAGGAAGGCGCTGGTCAGGTTCAGGTCCAGCCCGCGCCGCCACGCCTCCTCGCCCAGCTCCACCGGGTCGCCCATGATGGTGACGCCGACGTTGTTGTGCAGCACGTCGATGCCGCCGAACTCCGCCACCGTCCGCTCCACCACGGCCGCGACCTGGTCGGAGCGGGTGACATCCGCCGTCAGCGCGAGGGCGGTGCCGCCCTCGGCCCGGATCAGCCCGGCCGTCTCCTCCGCCGCCTCGGCGCGAAGGTCCACGGCCGCCACCCGGCCGCCCTCCCGCGCATAGAGCACCGCGGCCGCCTTGCCGTTGCCCCAGCCCGGGCCGTCCGAGCCGGCGCCCAGCACCAGCACCGCCTTGCCGGCCATGCGGCCGCGTCCCGCCGGCTCCGTCATCGTGCGAGCAGCCCGATGGAGAACCAGGGCACCGCCGCGACGACGATCAGCCCGATGGTCAGCGCGACGAGGTAGCCGACGATCGGCCGCATCCCCGCATCTGGGCTGACCTTGGCGATGGCGCAGGCGGTGTAGTAGCCGACGCCGAAGGGCGGGGCGAAGAGGCCGATGCCCATGGCGAGGATGACCACGATGGCATAGTGGACCTCGTGGATGTGCAGATCCCGCGCGATGGGGAAGAGCAGCGGGCCGAACAGCACCACGGCCGGGATGCCCTCCAGCAGGCTGCCCAGGATGATGAAGGCGACCACGGAGATCGCCATGAAGGTCACGGCCCCGCCCGGCAGCCCCTCCATCATTCCCGCGAGCTGGCGCGAGAAGCCGGATTGCGTCAGCGCCCAGGCCATGGCCGTCGCCGTGCCGATGATGAGCAGGATCGCGCCCGAGAGCGTCGCCGTGCCCACCAGCGCGTCATACAGGCGCCTCAGCCCGATGCGCTGGTAGAACAGCACCCCGATCACCGCGCCGTAGACGATGCCGATGGTCGAGACCTCGGTGGCCGTGGCGATGCCCTCCACCACCGCGAAGCGGATCACCAGCGGCAGCAGCAGCACGGGAATAGCGACCCAGAGACTGCGCAGCACCTCGGCCTTGGTGGCGCGGCGCACGCCGGACATGTCGTCGCCCCGGGCGCGCCACCACACCACCACGGCCATGGCGAGCGCCAGCACCACCGCCGGCAGCAGCCCGCCGGTGAACAGGTCCGCGATGGAGACGGCCGTGACCGTGCCGATGGTGATCAGCACCAGGGAGGGCGGGATGGTCTCCGACATGGCGCCGGAGGCGGCGAGGAGCGCCACCAGCTCGCCGGGCTTCGAGCCGCGCTCGCGCATCTCCGGGAACAGCACCGGGGCCACGGCGGCCATGTCCGCCGCCTTGGAGCCGGCGATGCCCGAGACGAGGTAGATCGCCACCAGCAGCACGTAGGAGAGCCCGCCGCGAACGTGGCCGATCAGCCCGGCGAGGAAGCGGACCATGGCGCGGGCCATGCCGTTCATCTCGATCAGCGCGCCGAGGAAGACGAAGAGCGGCACGGCGAGCAGGACGATGTGCGACATCCCCTCGCCCATCCGCCCCACCACCACGGCCAGCGGCACGCGGGTGGAGAGCGCCAGGTAGCCCACCGTCGCGAGGCCGAAGGCGAAGCCGATCGGCACGCCGGCGAAGACCGTCGCCGCGATCACGCCGACGAAGAAGAGGACGAGGTTCCAGTTGCCCAGCGGCCGCAGCACCGGCCCCAGCCCCAGCACCGCCGCCACCAGCACGGCCGCGACCGCGATGGCCAGCAGCACCACCGCCGGCCGCGCCACGGACAGGAGCTGAAGCGCCGCGAAGACCAGCATCAGGGCGAAGCCGGCGGGGATCGCCGCCAGGCGCCAGGCGTTGGAGATCTCCAGCGCCGGCGTCACCACCGGCAGCTCGTCCAGCATCATCTCCCAGGCGGGCTCCGCCAGCATCACCAGGAAGGCGGCGGAGGCGACGATGGCGACCGTGTTCAGCGCCGCCTGGGTCTGGGGCGAGACGTTGGCGATGAAGGCGGTCATGCGCATGTGCGCCCCGCGCCGCAGCGCGACCGCCGTGCCGAACATGGCGAGCCAGAGGAAGAGGATGGAGGAGAGCTCGTCCGACCAGACCAGCGGGACGTGCAGCAGGTAGCGCGCCACCACGCCCGCGAAGAGCAGGGCGACGAGCACCAGCACCAGCACGGCCGAGGCGGCCTCGACCGCCGTGCCCAGGAGGGTGTCGAGGCGCCGCGCCGCGACGCCGAGCGCCGAGGTCGGCGTCCGGCCCGGGACGGCGGCCGCGGCCGGCGCGCTCACTGCAGCCCGCCCGCGAACTTCTCCAGGATCTTCCAGGGCGCATCGCCGAAGCGGCCGCGCCACTCGGCGTAGAAGCCCGCCTGGCGCAGCCGGTTGCGGAACTGCTCCTTGTTCACCTCGTTGAAGAGCATGCCCTTGCCCTCGAGGTCGGCGCGCAGGCTGGTGTTCAGCACGGCGAGGTCGGCGCGCTGGTCCAGCGCTCCCTGGTTTAGGTGCTTCGCCGCCATCGCGCGCAGGTCATTGGGCAGGGCGTTCCAGGCGCGGCGGTTGGCGAGCGGCCAGTAGCCGTCCCACATGTGGCCGGTCAGGGCGAGGTACTTCTGCACCTCGAAGATCTTGGTGTTCCAGATGGCGGCGAGCGGGTTCTCCTGCCCCTCGGCGATCTTGGTCTGGAGCGCCGAGTACATCTCGGCGGCGTTGATGCTCACCGGGGCCGAGCCGAAGGCGCGGAACATCGAGGTCCAGAGCGGGCTGACCGGCACCCGCATCTTCACGTCCTTCAGGTCGTCGGGCGTGCGGATCGGCCGCGTGCTCATGGTGATGTGGCGGAAGCCGTTGTCCCAGATGCGGTCCATGGCCACGATGTTCGCCTTGGCGATCTCGCCGCGGATATGCGCGCCCAGCTCGCCGTCCATCGCCTTCCAGACGGTGTCGTAGTCGTTGAAGGCGAAGCCGATGCCGTTGATCGAGGCGACCGGCACCAGGGTCGAGAGGATCACGCCCGAGAGGGTGAAGAACTCCACCGCGCCGGAGCGCAGCTGGTTCAGCACGTCCGTGTCCGCGCCGAGCTGGTTGTTGGGGAAGAGCGTGATCTCCAGCGCCCCGTTGCTGTCCTTCTTGATGCGGTCGAAGGATTCCTGCAGCCGCACGTTCAGCGGATGCGTCGCCGGCACGTTGGTGGCGAACTTGTAGCTGAAATCCGCCGCCGCCCGGGCCTTGCCGATGGCGAAGGCCCCCGTCCCCAGCGCCGCACCGCCCAGCAGGGCGGCGCGCCGCCCGATCACCATACCCATACCCGTCACTCCCTTGTCCGTTTCCCATGAGGCGCCGGGCTTTTGGTGCCCGGTCGCCCCCGATCGATCAGGCCACCCGGTCGCCCTTCTTCACCTGCACCGTGCGGTTGTCCACGCCCGGCAGCATCTTGGCCGGGTCGCGCGTGACCACCACGTCCAGCACCGTCGGCCCCTGGCCGGCCATGCCTTGCGCGAGGGCATCGGCGAGATCGCCCGGCCGCTCCACCCGGATGCCGCGGCAGCCCATCGCCTGGGCGATGCGCGCGTAATCCGTCTCGGCCAGGTCGGAGGCGTGGTAGCTGCCGGCGCCGTACATCAGGTGCTGCAACGCCTTCACGTAGCCCGACGCCGCGTTGTTCACGACGATGACGGTGAAGGAGAGGCCCATGCGCCGGGCCGTCTCCATCTCGCCCAGCATCATGTTGAAGCCGCCATCGCCGGTCAGCGCCACCACCGCGCGGCCGGGCGCGGCCAGCGCCGCGCCCATCGCGCCGGGCAGGCCGTAGCCGATGGAGGCGAAGCCGCGATCGGGGACGAAGCAGCGCCCGGGCCGCTTCGTGTCGAAGAGCAGCCCGCCCCAATGCGCCGCGAAGCCGCCATCGGCGATCAGGATGCCGTCCTCCGGCAGGGCGCGGTTCAGCTCGCCCAGCAGGCGCGCCATGCTGACCGGCACCTCCTCGGAGGCGTACTTGTCCGCGACGCCCGCCCGCCACTCCGCCATGCGCGAGGAGACCAGGCCGGCATAGCCCTCCTGCCGCTCGCGGATGGCGGGCGCCCGGTCCTTCAGCATCGCCGCGATCTCGGCGAGCGTCTCCTTCGCATCGCCCCAGAGGGCGAGCTCCGGCCGGGCGGTGCGCCCGATCTCCTCCGCCACGATGTCGAGATGGATGATGCGCTTGCCCGCCGCCGGCACGGAGTAGCGCTTGGTCGCGATCTCGCCCAGCTTGCAGCCGACGACGAGCAGCAGGTCGGATTCCTCGATCAGCCGGTTGGCGATGCGGTCGTAGCGGCCGAACAGCCCGGCGCTCAGCGGATCGGTGCAGGCGATGGCGCCCTTGCCCGTCAGCGTGTGCGCGACCGGCAGGTTCAGCGCCTGCGCCAGATCGCTCAGCACCTGCGCCGCGCCGGAGAGGTGGACGCCGCCGCCGGCCAGCACCAGCGGCCGCTTCGCCTCGGCCAGCAGCGCCGCCGCCTTCGCGACGCCGGCCGCATCCGGGCGGCAGCGCAGGGCGGGGGCGGCGCGGTAGATCGGATCGACCGCGAAGGCGTCGTCCGCATAGCCGTGGGTGGCGTGGCAGACATCCTCCGGCACGTCCACCACGACCGGGCCGGGACGGCCGGTGGTGGCGACGGCGAAGGCGCGGCGCATCAGCTCCGGGATGCGGGCCGGGCTCTCGATGCGGATGACCTCCTTCGCGGCGGGGCGGAGGATGTCCACCTGCCGGCTCTCCTGGGTCATGTTCTTCCAGGAGTGGTCGCGATGGCTGTCGCCCACCAGCGCCACCATCGGCGTGCCGGCGTTCAGCGCCTCGACCAGTCCCGTGACGAGGTTGGTCGCCCCCGGGCCCAGCGTCGCATCCACCAGCCCGACCCGGCCGGAGACCTTGGCATAGGCATCCGCCGCGAAGACGCCGGCGCGCTCGTCGTTGATCAGGTGGTGCTCCAGGCCGAGACGGCGGGCGGCGTCGTAGAAGGGCAGAAGCTGGAAGCCGCCCATGCCGAACATGGGCCCGCCCTCGAAGGCCTGGATCATGCGGGCGATGGCCTCGCCGCCGCTCATCTCGTTGGAGGGCATTTCGTTGGAGGGCATCTCGTTGTCGCTCATCGGCGGGCGTCTCCGTTCCGCATCATCTCGCGCACCGCCTGGGCGATGGCCGGCGCGCCCACCCGCACCGCATCCTCGGCGGGCGGCGCATAGGCGATGTTGGTGCGCGGCGCGCCCAGGCGCCGGACAGGCGCGCGCAGGAAGGCCGCGCCGTGCTCGGCCACGCTCGCCGCGACCTCGGCGCCGAAGCCGCCCACCGCCACGGATTCGTGCGTGACCAGCAGGCGCCCCGTCTTCTCCACGCTGCGCAGCACGGCCGCCTTGTCCCAGGGCCAGAGGGTGCGCAGGTCGATCACCTCGGCACGGATACCGTCCTCGGCCAGCAGCGCGGCGGCGCGGTCGGCGACATGCACCTGGGCGGACCAGGAGACGATGGTCGCGTGCTCACCCTCCCGCACCAGCCGCGCCTCGCCGAAGGGGATGGTGAAGTCCGGGTCCTCCGGCACCTCGCCCTCCAGCCCCCAGAGGTTCTTGTGCTCCATGTAGACCACCGGGTCGTCGCAACGGATCGCCGCCTTCAGCAGCCCCTTGTTGTCCGCGGGCGTGGAAGGGCACGCCACGACCAGCCCCGGGACATGCGCGTACCAGCTCTCCAGCGACTGCGAATGCTGCGCGGCGGAGGAGCGCCACATGCCGATCGGCTCGCGCGCCACCAGCGGCACCCGGGTCTGGCCGCCGAACATGAAGCGCGCCTTGGCCGCCTGGTTGATCAGCTCGTCCATGGCGCAGAGCGCGAAGTCGGAGAAGCGCATCTCCACCACCGGCCGCGTGCCCATCATCGCCGCGCCGACGGCGGCGCCCATGATGGCGGATTCCGAGATGGGCGCGTCGGAGATGCGGTCGGCGCCGAACTCCGCCACCAGCCCGCGATACTGGCCGAAGACGCCGCCGCGGCCCAGATCCTCGCCCACCGCCCAGACGGTGGGATCGCGCCGCATCTCCTCGGCCAGGGCTTGCCGGGCGGCATCCAGATAGGTGATCACGGGCATCAGAAGGCGACCTCCGCCGGGCTGCCGATATCCTGCACGTCGGTGAAGGCGACGCTCGCCGGGGGGAAGGGCGCGGCGAAGGCCTCGTCGTAGGCGGCGGCCATCTCCGCCTCCGCGGCCGCGCGGTCGGCCTCCAGCTCCACCGCCGCGACGCCTGCCGCCAGCAGCACCTCGCGGGCACGGGCGATGGGGTCGTCCCCGGCATGCGCCGCGTTCTCCTCGGCGGTGCGATAGGCGGCCGGGTCCACGCCGGTATGGCCGGTGACACGCCAGGTGTGGGCGTGCAGGAAGCGCGGCCCCTCCCCCGCGCGGATCGCGGCCACCAGCCGCGCCGCGGCCTCCTCCACCGCCAGCACGTCGTTGCCGTCCACCTCCTCGCCCGGGATGCCGAAGGCGCGGGCGCGGGCGGAGGGGCCGGGCCCGGCCGTCATCGTCGCCGTGCGGGTGGTGGCGGCGTAGCCATTGTCCTCGCAGACGAACAGTACGGGCAGGTGGAACACCGCCGCCCAGTTCAGCCCTTCCAGGAAGGGCCCGCGATTGGTCGCCCCGTCGCCGAAGAAGCAGGCGACCACGCGGTTCTCGCCCTTCAGCTTCACCGCATGCGCGGCGCCGGCGGCGATGACGATGTTGGCCGAGACGACGCCGTTCGCCCCCAGCATGCCGACGCCGAAATCGGCGATGTGCATGGAGCCGCCCTTGCCGCCGCAATTGCCGCCCTCGCGGCCGAACAGCTCGCGCATCATCGCTCCCGGCTCGGCGCCCTTGGCGAGGGTATGGCCATGGCCGCGATGGGTGGAGAGCAGCAGGTCCTCGCGCGTCAGGCGGGAGATCACGCCCGTCGGCACCGCCTCCTGCCCGATCGAGGGATGGATGGCGCCCAGCACCACCTTCGCGTCCTGCCCGCGCAGCGCCGCCTGCTCCAGCGCGCGGATGCGCCACATCATCCGGTGATGCGCGCGCAGCCGGCCGCGATCGAGATTTCCTGGCGCGCTCACGCCGCATCCTCCTGCCGCAAACCCGTCTCTCCCATGATGTCGCGCAGCCGCTCCGCCTCGGCGCGCAGCGCGCGGACCAGTTCCGGCCGCCGTTCCGGCCCCATGCGGTCGCGGATGGCGGCGAGGCTGAGCGCCACCGGCGAACTTCCCGCCCGCGCCGGCAGCGCTACGCCGACCGCGTTCATCGCCGCGACGATGCGGCCCTCGTTCCAGGCATGGCCCTCCGCGCGGGTGCGGGCGACCAGGGCCGGCAGCGCCTCCGCCCCGAAGCCGGGGAATTGCGCCAGCCATTCGGCGTTGCGGGCAAGGCTCTGCGTCGCCTCCGCCTCCGGCAGCGCGGCGAGCAGGGCGAGGCTCCCCGCCCCCACCCCCAGCGGGCGGCGGTCGCCGACGTTCAGCGTCAGCGTGCGGATCGGATACTCACCCACGGCGCGGGCGACGCAGACGGCGGCCCCGCCCTCCTGCACCGAGGCGAAGACGGTATCCCCGGTCAGCGCCGCCAGCCGCTCCAGCGCCGGCTGCGCCAGGGCGGCGACATGCTGCTGCCAGGCGTGGCGGCCGATTTCGGCAGCCCCGGCACCGAGGCGGTAGCGGCGGGTGGACAGGTCCTGGAAGGCGAAGCCGACCTCGGACAACGCACCGAGCAGGCGGTGCGCGGTCGGGCGGCTGAGGCCGGCGGATTCCGCCAGCTCGGTCAGCGGCAACCCGGCCGGCCCATGCGCCGAGAGGGCGCGCAGGATCGCGGCGATGCGGTCGACGGTCTTGACGGCAGCATCCTGCACGCCTGCGCTTCCTCCACGGAGGCGGTCGGCGCCGCCTTTCCGAATTTGGCCGATTCGATAGCCCCGTTTCGGAATTCCTGTCCAGAGGCTCTCCCCTGGCCAGCGGGCGCGGGACGGGGCAGGCTCCTCCTTCCCCGGGAGGAATGTTTCGGATGGCGCAGGACGATCCCACCCGCCGCGGCGTGCTGGCCGCGGCCGGCACGCTGACCGGCTTCGCAATGGCCGCCCAGCCGGTCGTGGCTCAGACGGTGATCCAGACGGACACTGCCGGGCTGGAGGCGCGCGACGTCCAGATCCCCGCCGCCGACCGCGCCATCCCCGCCTACATGGCCCGGCCCGCGGGCGGCACCGCCGCACCGGTCGTGCTGGTGGTGCCGGAGATCTTCGGCCTGCACGAGCACATCAAGGACGTGGCCCGGCGGCTGGCCAAGGCCGGGCACTTCGCCGTCGCCATCGAGCCCTTCGCGCGCCAGGGCGATCCCACCAGGCAGGCGGACATGCAGGCGCTGATCCGCGACATCGTCTCCCGCACCCCCGACGCGCAGGTGATGTCCGACCTGGATGCGGCCGTGGCCTGGGCGAAGGCGCAGGGCGGGGATACCGGGCGCCTCGCCATCACGGGCTTCTGCTGGGGCGGGCGGATCGTCTGGCTCTATGCCGCGCACAACCCGGGGCTGAAGGCCGGGGCGGCCTGGTACGGGCGGCTGGAGGGCGAGACCAACCCGCTGCAGCCGCGCCACCCGATCGGGGTGGTGCGGGAGCTGAAGGCGCCCGTGCTGGGCCTCTACGGCGGCGCCGATACGGGCATCCCGGTGGCGAGCGTGGAGCGCATGCGCGCGGCGCTGCGCGAGGCGGGGCAGGCGAAGTCCGAGATCATCGTCTTCGACGGCGTGCCGCACGCCTTCAACGCCGACTACCGTCCCTCCTACCGCGAGGCGGCGGCGAAGGAAGGGTGGCAGCGGATGCTCGCCTTCTTCCAGGCGAACGGGGCAGGATAGTCCACGCCCTTCCCGCGGGCTCTCAGCCGCCAGCCGGCGCCTCGCCCCGCCGCCACGCCGCGGCGGCGGACTCCGCCGCCCGGCGGATCGCCTGGAAGCGGGCGAGCGACTGGCGCGCATCCTCCAGCGCGCGGTGCGCGGGCGGGCGTTCGGCGCGTTCCCACGCCTCCCGCGTCGCGGCGAGCAACGACCCCGCCATGACCTCCCGCTCCGCCTCCGGGATACCGGCGTCGCGCAGAGCCGCCTGCACCGCCGCCTCCTCCGCCTCGTCCGTGTCGCGCAGGCGCAGCGCGTGGCGGGGCAGGCCGGCGGCGCGCAGCAGGCGGCTGAGCCACTGGCCGTCCCAGGAGGGCGCGGTGGCGTAGAGGGACTGGCCCGCCAGCCGCTCGACCATGCGCCGCGCCACCGCCCCATGCGCCTCGCCCTCGCGCAGCAGGCGCTCGCGCGGGATGCGGTGGGTGGCCTCGGCCAAGGCGGACCAGTCCGTCCAGTCCGGCGCAGGGTGGATCAGGTGGTCCTCCCCCTCCCCGTCCTCGAAGACCCAGCCGACCTCGATCGGCACGCTGCGCTTGCCCAGCGAGCTGGCCTCGAAATCCAGGAAGACCCGGGCCATCGCTTGCCCCCTGCCGCCGTCATGGCTTGCCAACCGCGCCCGGGCGTCGGAGTTCCCACGGCACGATGCTCCCGCCGATCCATGCCAGCCTGGTGAACGGCCGCTTCGGCGACCCGGCCGTCTTCCTCGGTTTCCGCTTCGAGCGTCGCGCCCTGCTGCTCGACCTGGGCGCGCTGCACCTCCTGCCCGCGCGACAGCTGCTGAAGGTGGAGGCGGCGCTGGTCAGCCACGCGCATGTCGACCACCTGATCGGCTTCGACCACTGGCTGCGCCACCTGGTCGGGCGGCAGCGCACGGTCGCCCTCCTCGGCCCCGCCGGGATCGCGCAACGGATCGGCCACAAGCTGGCCGGCTATGCCTGGGACCTGGTCGATCTCTACGAGGCGGAGCTGACCTTCGCCGTGACGGAGGTGGCGCCCGACCTGTCCTGGCGCCGCATCCGCTTCCGCCTCTCCACCGGCTTCGCGCCTGAGCCCGGCGAGGCGGGCGCGGCGGAGGATGGGGTGGTGCTGCGTCTGCCGGGCCTTGCCATCCGCGCCGCGCCGCTGGAGCACCATCGCACCGCCTGCCTCGGCTATGCGCTGGCGCAGCCGGCCCAGGCGAACATCGACCGGGACTGGCTGGAGCGGCACGAGCTACCGGTGGGGCCCTGGCTCGCCCGGCTGAAGCAGGCGGTGCTGGACGGGGCGTCCGACGACCACCCCGTGCCCGTCTTCGCCCGGGCGGCCGAGGCGGCCGCCGCCCCCGCCCGGCCTCTGGGCGAGGTGCGCGGGGCCGTCGCCGTCACGCCGGGGATGCGGATCGGCTACCTGACCGACTTCGCCGACACGGCCGCGAATCGGGCAGCGGCGGTGGCCCTGGTGCGGGACGCCGACCTGCTGTTCTGCGAGGCAAGCTTCGCCGCCGCCGACGCAACCCTCGCGGCGCGGCGCGGCCACCTGACGACGCAGGCCGCCGGGGAGATCGCGCGGGTGGCGGGGGTGCGGTGCCTGGAACCCTTCCACTTCTCGCCCCGCTACGAGGGGGAGGAGGAGCGGCTGCTCGCCGAGTCGGCGGCGGCCTTCGCCGGGGATCAGCCGCCGAGCGGCACGCCCAGCCGGCCGTAGAGCGCCGCGATCCGGCGCTCATAGGCGGCGGCCGAGAACAGCGCCGCCTGGCGTGGCCCGGCTTCCGACAGGCGCCCACGCAGATCGGCATCCGTGTCGAGCGCCCGGATGCCCTCCACCAGAGCCCGCACGTCATAGGGGTCCACGGTCAGCGCCGCATCGCCCACCACCTCCGGCAGGGAGGCGGTGTCGGAGGTGAGGACGGGCGTGCCGAGGCTCATCGCCTCCAGGGCCGGCAGGCCGAAGCCCTCGTAGAGCGAGGGGAACAGCACGCTCCGGGCGCCGCGGATTACGCTGACCAGCAGGCGGAAGGGCAGGTAGTCCACCAGGATGATGCGCTCGCGCAGGCGGCGCCGGGCGGCCGTCGCCGTGCCCTGCCCCCCCGGCAGCACCCAGCGCTGGTGGTCCTCGTAGAGCATGCGGAGTTCCTCCTCGCTCTTCCAGGCCTGCTTGCCCACGATCACCAGTGGCCGCGCCACCCCGGAGGCGAGATGGGCCTCGATCAGCCGGCCGACGTTCTTCTTCGGCTCGATCGCGCCGAAGAACAGGAAGTACTCCTTCCAGCCCAGGCCGAGGGAGCCCATCACCTCGTCGCGCGCCTCGTCTTCCGGCTTGCGCGCCAGGGACGGGGGAAGCTCCACCGACTGGTAGGTGTTGGTCACCTTCTCCGGCGGGCAGCCGAGAAGGTTGATGATGTCGCGCCGCGACGCCTCGCTGACGGTGACGATGTGGTCCGCCTCTCGCACCAGCAGCCGGTTGAGCCGCAGGTAGCGGCGCTTGTGGTCCAGCGTGGTGTAGGGCAGGCGCAGCGGCACCAGGTCGTGCAGCGTGTAGATGTTGCGCAGGCCGCGGGCCACGACCGGCACCGGATAGGTCCAGTGCATCAGCCCCGGCCGCTCCGGCAGGCGCACCTTCAGCCGCGTCTTGTGCAGATTGAAGTGGTTGGCGGCGAGGGAGAACAGCTCCTCCACGTTCCACAGCGCGTCGAAATGCGGCAGCCGCGCCTCGAAGCTGCGCGTCAGCACCGTGCCCGTGATCGGCACCCGTTGTGCCTTGTGGCCGATCGCCGGCAGGAGCAGGCGCCGCACCGTCCGCAGGATGCGGCCCAGCGGCCGCGCCTTGCCGACGCGCCCGTCGAAGAAGGCGATCTCGCGGATCAGCGGGTCCTTGGACGGGCTTGCCCGCGTGCCGTAGAGGACGTCCACCGACGCGCCCATCGCCCCGAGCCGGAAGGACAGGTTGCGGGCATAGGTCGCAACCCCGGTGCCCTGCTCCAGCCCCAGATTATACCCATCGATGCAGATTCGTGGCGTCATGGCCCGAACCTAGAGCATTTCCGGCGCAGGCGCGTTCGCACCCCAGATCCTCGTCCGGAGAGCGGGGCCACGCGCCTGGACCGCGCCGATCCCTGGCGCCCCCCAGCCCGGCCGCGCGGGCCCGCTCAGCCGCCGGGATCGAGCGCGGCCGCCACCGCCTCCTTCTGCGGACGCGGCAGCAGCTTCATCACCAGGATGAAGGCGGACAGCAGCAGGCACAGCCCGTTCGTGGCGATCAGCGGCCATTGGCCCAGCAACAGCCCATAGGCCAGCCACAGCGCGAAGCCGAGCACGGTCACAGCATACATGCCGGCCGAGATGGCGGCGGTGTCACGGGTCCGAATGATCTTCCAGGCCTGGGGCACGAAGCTGGTGACGGAGGCCAGGGTCGCGGCGCCGCCGACCAGGGTCGCGAGATCCATCCTGCCTGCTCCCGGCAGGGCAGCCTCGCCACGGGGGCCGCCCTTGCGGGACAGAACCCCTCGCGGCCCGCCGGGTTGCCGGCGGGCAGGTCGCCGGGCCGGGGCCGGCCCGGCGACCCGAACGGATCAGGCGGGGGTCTTCGCCGCCTTGCGCTTGGCCTTCTTCAGGCCGGCGAAGGCGGACTCCTTCATGGCGGGGCTGGCCTTGAACTTCACGGTGGCGCCGGCCTTGACCGCGACCTTCTCGCCGGTGCGCGGGTTCAGCGCGGTCCGCTTCGGAGTCTCGCGCACCGAGAAGGAGCCGAACTCCGGCAGGGAGAAGCGGCCGGTGCTGATGATCTCGTTCTTGATCGCCTCGATCAGGGCGGTGGCCAGCTTGTTCGCGGCCACGCCCGTCATATCGCTGGACTGAACGATGACGTCGGTGAGGAACTTCTTAGACATGCGGGATCCCTTTCACGTCGTGCCGCGTAGCGCAGTCGGCGGTCCAGGCCAACGGGGGCGGAGGCCGCGGCCGAAGCCAAGCCGACCGGCCCGGGCGCCTCGCGGGCTCAGGCCACGGACACGATCCGCCGCACCATGCGGTCAATCCTTGAGCTTGCACAGCGATTCGCCGCGTGGTCACGAGAATCTTGCCGACCGGCACGCAGGAACGGGCGAGGAAGGAAGCCGATGATGACCGCAGCACTCACCGAGGCCCTGGCCGACCGATTCGCGGCGATCGCACTGGGGCACGTCACCCGCGAGTACCCCAATAAGCTGGACCACGTGCTGGCCGGCCCGGAGGATGCGCGGACGCCCCGGGCGCTGCACCCGATCTTCTTCGGCAGCTTCGACTGGCACTCCTGCGTCCATGCCTGGTGGCTGCTGGCCCGGCTGCGGCGGCGCTTCCCCGGCCTGTCCGCGGCGCCGCGGATCGCCACGCTGTTCGACGAGCTGCTCACCGAGGGCAACGTCGCGGCCGAGTGCGCCTACCTCGCCCGTCCCGGCGCGCGCGGCTTCGAGCGGCCCTATGGCTGGGCCTGGCTGCTGATGCTGGCGGCGGAGCTGGACCGGCGGGAGGACCCGCGGCCGGGGCGCGTGCTGGCCCCGCTGGCTCGGGCCTTCGCCGACCGGTTCCACGATTTCCTGCCGCGCGCCACCTACCCGATCCGCACGGGTACCCATACCAGCACCGCCTTCGCCCTGGCGCTGGCCCAGGAATACGCGGCGGCACGGGACCCGGCCCTGGCCCGGCTGCTGCGGGAGAAGGCCCGGGCCTGGTACGGCGACGACGCCGGCTGCCAGGCCTGGGAGCCGGGCGGGGACGACTTCCTCTCCCCGGCGCTCATGGAGGCGGAGTGCATGCGCCGCCTGCTGGACGGCGCGGATTTCGCGCGCTGGTTCGACGGCTTCCTGCCCCGCCTGGCCGAGGGCGAGCCGGCCACGCTCTTCCGCCCCGCCACCGTGAGCGACCGCAGCGACGGCAAGATCGCCCATCTGGACGGGCTGAACCTGAGCCGCGCGTGGTGCTGGCGGAGCTTGGCCACCTCCCTGTCCCCCGAGGACCCGCGGCGGCCGCGCATGCTGGAGGCGGCGCGGGACCACCTGGAGGCCAGCCTGCCGCACGTGTCCGGCGACTACATGGGCGAGCACTGGCTGGCCACCTTCGCCGTGCTGGCGCTGGACGCCGACGATGCGGACGGGCTTCACAACAACCGGAGCGATATCCCGACTTCGTGAGAATCGGTTTCAACGAGGGAACGATTCCCTAGGGTCGGGTCTTGAGACAGGGCACAGGAAGCCCGGGGAGTCGGGAGGTTGTCCGAGGTCATCATCATCGACGACGAAGCTCTGATCCGCAGCACGCTGGTGACGATCTTCGAAATCTCCGGGTGGCAGGCGTGTTCGGCCGGCAGTCCGGAGGAGGCGCTCGGCCTGATCAGCATGGCGTGCCCCCGCCCCCTGCTGGTGGCGGACCTGAACCTCGGCGAATCGGTGGACGGGTTCGAGGTTGCGGACCGGGCCCGGGGCATCCGCCCCGACCTGTCCGTCCTCTATGTCAGCGGCGAGCCGGAACGCCTCACGGGCCTCGACCTGTCCTGCCGGGAGCGGGCGCTCACCAAGCCCTTCCGGACCGAGGAGCTTCTGGCGGCCGTCCGCGACCTCCTGCCCCCGCCGGCGCTGCCTGGCGCCTGAGCGCCCGACGCGCACCCTCCCTACTCCTCGCCCTCCAGCCGCGCGATCTCCTCGTCGGAGAAGCCGAAGTGGTGGCCGATCTCGTGGATGAGCACGTTGCGGACCAGGCGGAAGAGGTCCTCCCCGCTCTCCACCCACTCCACCAGGATCGATTCGCGGTAGAGCTGGATGGTGTCCGGCTCCATCGGCACATCCGTGCTCGATCGCCCCGTCAGCGGCCGGCCGCGGTACAGGCCCGTCAGCTCCCAGGGGTGGTCCAGCTCCATCTCCGCGAGGGTGTCGTCATCCGGCACCTCCTCGACCAGGATGGCGACGCCGCGGATGGAGGCGCGAAGCTCCTGCGGCAGGGCGCCGAGCGCCGCCTCCGCCAGCTCGGCGATGTCGTCGATGCTCGGGGGGGTGGTGTAGCGCTGCATGGCCCGCACAGGGGGCGCATATCCGGCCCCGGCGCGTCAAGCACCGAGGCTGTTCCGATGGAGGTGGCGCGATGGTCCCGGCCCTGACGGCGGCGGAACGGGAGCGGATCCCCCGGGATCTGCCGGAATGGGAGCCGGTGCCCGGGCGCGACGCCCTGCGGCGCCGCTTCGCCTTCCGCGACTTCGGCGAGGCCTGGGGCTTCATGAGCCGCGTGGCCCTGCTGGCGGAGCGCCAGGATCATCACCCGGAATGGTCGAACGTGTGGAACCGCGTGGAGATCGTGCTGACCACCCATGACGCCCGGGGGCTCAGCGCGCGTGACCTGCGGCTCGCCCGGGCGATCGATGCCCTCCTCGCCGGACGCTGAGGCGCCGCGCCGCGGCGCCGTGGCGGGCCGCCGTCAGTCCACGCGGATGTTCGCCCGCTCGATCACCGCGCCGTAGCGTGCGCGCTCGGCCGCCACGAAGGCGGTGAAGGCCGCCGGGTCCATCGGCCGCGGCACCATGACCTGCTGGCGCATCTTCTCCTCCGTCTGCGGCTCGCGCAGCACGGCCTGGATCTCCCGCGACAGGCGTTCCACCACCGGCCGCGGGGTGCCGGCGGGAGCGGCGAAGCCGTGCCACGGATCGATGACGACCTGCGGCCAGGTTTCCGCCAGCGTCGGCAGATCCGGGGAGAAGGAGGCGCGCTCCGCCCCCGTGGTGGCGACGGCCCGCAACGCCCCGGACTGCACATGCGGCCAGGCGACGGAGGCGGCGTCGATCGCCAGGTCGATCTGCCCGCCGACCAGGTCCGTCATCATGGGGCCCGAGCCGCGATAGGGCACGTGCGTGGCCTTCACCCCGGCGGCGGCAAGGAACATCTCCATTGCCACATGGATCGCCGTCCCCGCGCCGGAGGAGCCGTAATTGGCCTGGCCCGGATGGTCGCGCAGCCAGGCGACCAGCTCCTGCAGGGTCCCGGCCGGAACCTTGCGCGGATTGACCACCAGCACGTTGGGCGTGGTGGCGCCGTTGCTGATGAAGGCGAAGTCGCCGACCGGGTCGAAGGGCAGCCTGTCACGGTAGAGCCAGGGATTGAGGCCGAAGGTGGTGAGGCTGACGATCCCGATCGTGTACCCGTCGGGCGCCGAGCGGGCGAGCGCGGCCACGCCGATATTGGCGGCGCCGCCCGGGCGGTTCTCCACCACCACCGGGCGGCCGAGCCGTGGCGACAGCCGGTCGGCGACGAGGCGCCCGATCATGTCCGTCGCCCCGCCCGGCGCGAAGGGCACGATCAGCGTCAGGCCGCGCTCGGGCCAGGCGCCCTGCGCCAGCCCGGGCCGCGACAGCAGCGCCGCGCCGGCGAGGCCCAGCAGCGCGCGGCGGCCGGGCTGGCGGAGGGTGTGGGTCATGCTGGTCCTCCCTGCGGCGCTTCGCGTCGGATGGCGCCGATGGCATCGAGCTTGGCGTCGGACAGGTAGCCGTAGCGGTTGACGAAGACCCGCCCCCCCGAGGCCCGCCAGGCGATGCGGAAGCGCGCCGCCACGTCCGCGAGCGGCCCGTAGCTGTGGGCGAAGGCGAAGACGGGGGTGCCGCCCGCCGCCATCCGTGCCGCGGCGATCTTGCGCGCCTGCGCGCCGGCGCCGACCGGGTGCGGCTCCTCCGGCTCCGGATAGCGCAGCCGCGCGGGATCGGCGGGCCCGTCCACCAGATCCAGCGCCTGCGCCAGCGCGGCGAGCAGCGCCGGGTCGCCGGGCCGCCCCATCCCCTCCGCCCAGAAGCGCAGAATCATCGGCCAGTGCATGGTGTAGAGCTTCACGCCCATCGCCGGCACCAGGGGTGCCAGCGCGGCCGGGTCGAAGCCGCTGACGACATCCAGCGGCGCCGGGAAGCCCTGCGGGATCAGCGCGATGCGGCCGCCGCTCGCCTCGCGCAGCGCCGCCGACGCGGCCCCGACGAAGCGCGTGGCCACGGCGGCCTTGAACCGCGCCAGCTCCACCAGCCCGGGCCGCGCGCGCATCAGGCGCAGCAGCGCGTCGGCGGTGCCGCCGGGCTGCGCCGCCAGGACCGCCTGCGCCGCGCGGCCATCGCGGATCGCATGCAGGACGGCGAGCGCATCCCGCTGCATCGTCTCCAGGTCGAAGCCCAGGCGGCGCGCCAGGGCCTGCGCCGGAAGCGAGAAGTCGAACAGGGCGGCCGCCGGCGCGTAGGGCGGGTATTCCGGCCAGTCCAGGCGGATCGCGTCGACCTCCGGATAGGCGCGCGCTAGATCGCGCAGCAGGGCGCGGAGGTAGTCCAGCACCGCTTCGGAGGCGAGCGACGCGTTGCCATCCACGCGCCCGGGCAGCTCCGATCCATCGGGCAGCAGGGGCCGGTCCTCGGCCGCGGGGCCGCCGAACTGGACCCGGTAGCCCGGCGGCATGGCCGCCTGCACCTGCAGGTGGACGGCCAGGCCACGGCGCTTCGCTGCGCGGATCGCGGCGGCGATGCGCGGCCCCTGCTCCATCGTCAGGGAATCCGGCTCCGCGGGCTGGTAGCGGAGCCCGGCATAGAGCGCCGTATCCGGCACGAAGGCCGGCGCGGCACGCACCCAGAGCTCGCGGCGCGCCCAGAGCGGACGGTCGAGCAGCCGCGCGCCGCCGGCACCGGCATCGATCGGCGGCTCCCGCCCGCCTTCCCCGTCCGGGGTCGGGGTCAGCACGTAGGGCGAGGTCGCGATCGCCGTCGCGCCCGCCCGGCGCTGGAGGTTGTCGAGGACGGCCTCCGCCCCTTCGGTGAGAAGGAACTCCGGCATCACGGTGATGCCGAGCTGGTCGCCTCGCGGGCTCATGGGCCGATCCAGTCCGGGTGCTGGCGCCGCAGCGCGTCAAGGTCGGCGGCATTCGCCTGGATATGCGACGCCATGGCCGCGCGCGCGGCTTCCGGGTCACCGGCCTCGATGGCGTCGAGGATCGCGGCATGCGCGGCCACCGCGGCCGCGATCCTTTGCCGCACCGCCACGGCGGCATGGTGGACGCGCTCCATGTGCGCCCGCGCGATGCGGCAGGACTCCCACATCAGGGGCAGGCCGGCCGCCTCGAACAGCGTGCCGTGGAAGGCCTCGTCGAGCGCATAGACGACATCCTGCCGCCCGGCCGCCAGCGCCTCCTCCTGTCCGCCGAGCAGGCGGCGCAGCACCGGCTGCCACGGGCCGATCCTGTTGGCGAGCCGCGCCGCGGCCTCGCCTTCCAAAAGGCGGCGCAGCGTCACCGCCTCCTCCTGGCGTGACAGGGACAGGCGGGTGACGAAGCTGCCGAGGTTGGGCATCACCTCGACCAGCCCTTCCTCGCGCAGCCGGCGCATGGCCTCGCGCACCGGGGTCCGGCTGACACCGACCCGCAGGGCCATGGCCGCCTCCGCCACAGGCGCGCCGGGATGCAGCTCGAGGCGCAGGATGGCGCGGCGCAGGGCGCTGTAGATCTGCTCGGGCGCAGGACGATGACGGTCCACCGAGGGCAGTTCGATCACCGCGGGTGGCAGGGCATCGTATCGTGAACGCGGCATGCGGCCATGCTGCACAACCGGGCGTACCCCCGCAATACCGGTATACCGGTACTGCGGGCCGCCACGGCGGTGACATCGTATCGTCTCCCGGCCCGAATCAGGGCCGGTGCGGAGCCGATCGCCCCGGCATCAGCGGAGCGTCGCGTCGGCGGTCAAATGGACGGCATCAGGCCCCGCCCGACGCCGCGCAGTCCAGCTCCGGACGGCACGGCGCCGCTGCGCCGCTCGCTTCGCAGGTCGCGCCGCTAAAGCCGGCCCGGAACCGCCGAAGGCTCCAGCAGGGGCTCCTCGACCTGCCCGAGGGATGCCGCCGCCAGCTCGTCGGTCTGCACCTCGAACCCCGCGAGGTAGTGCGATCCGAAGGTGGTGGTGATGGCGACATCCGTCGCATCCCGCCCGCGCGCCAACAGGATCCGTCCGATCCGCGGCACGTTGTTGCGGGCATCGAAGACGTGCCAGGCGCCGCCCAGATAGACCTCGAACCACGCGGCGAAATCCGGGACACCCCAGGGCTGCGGCGTGCCCATGTCGCCCAGGTAGCCGGTGCAGTAGCGGGCCGGGATGTTCAGGCAGCGGCAGAAGGTGATGGCGAGGTGCGCGTAGTCCCGGCACACGCCGCGGCCTTCGTCGAAGGCTTCGGCCGCCGTGCGGGTGGCGCGCGCCGCCTGGTAGTCGAAGGCGATGTGCCGGTGGACGTGATCGCAGACGGCCTGCACACGCTGCCAGCCGGGAGGGAGATGCCCGAACAGCCGCCAGGCGGCGTTGGAAAGCAGGTCCGTCTCGCAATAGCGGCTGCCCAGCAGGAAGCCGACCGCTTCGTCGGGCAGCGTCTCGACCGGGTGCTCCACGGCGTCAGGGACCAGGGTATCCGGAAGCCCGCTGTCGCGCACCACGGCGCTGTTCGACAGGGTGAAGCGGCCGGGCGGCGCGACCAGCCGCGTGCCGATGTTGCCGAAGATATCGCGATAGGGGCTGGCCGCGACCGGCGGATCGAAGACGGGCGCTTCGGGAACCAGGATATCGCCGGCGCGGCTGGGATGGATGGTGAGCATCAGCACCATGGGCGTGGGCTGAGGCAGGTCATAGGTAAGGCGGTATCCCACCTGGATGTGCATTCGGGTCCCTTCGACAGACGGCAGCGCCCACGTCCGATCGTCGGAGCCGTTGCGGTACCATAGCGGCCGGCCGGCCCCGCTGTGGGAAAGACGTTCCGGCGGTCCTCACATCTGCTCGACGGGTGGCCATGGGTCACCCGGCAGCGTCACGATGCGGGGTGATGCAGGCGAATGCCAGGGAGGGGAGTGGTGCCGACGCCCGGGATTGAACCGGGGACCTACTGATTACGAATCAGTTGCTCTACCGCTGAGCTACGTCGGCATCCGGCGGTGCGGCGCTCTCTAGCCGCACACGCCGCAACAGGCAACTCCGCCGGCGGCGCTCAGGCCGCGGAAAGCGTCCGGGACGGCGCGGCCCCGGCCCAGGCAATGCGGCCAACCGTCTGGCAATGGCTGCAGACCGGCTCCCACCGCGCCTGCTCCGTGCCACAGGCGGTGCAGACCCAGCGCGGCTCCGGCGCCGCGGCCGCGGCGGCCCGCAGCCAGCGGCCCTCGGCCGCCCGCCCGGCGGGCGTGTCGCCCAGCTCCACCCGTTCCAGCTCGACCAGGGCCAGGAAGACCCGGCGGTCGCCCTCGCCGCTCTCAGCCAGCGCCTCCAGCTCCGCCCGCGCCCGCCCGACCAGCGAGGCCGCCAGCGCCTCCCGCCCCAGCAACAGCCGGCTTTCGGGATGCTGGCGCCGCGCATGGGTCAGCGCCTCCGCCGACTTCATCCGCGTCAGGGGATCGGACTGGCCGGCCAGGTAGGCCTCGGCGATGGAGGGGTGCGGCTGGGCGGCCCAGGCTTCCTCCAGCACCTTGCGCGCCCGCCGGTCCTGGCCCGTCTCCGTGAGGCGGCCGGCATAGGCCACGGCCACCGGGGCGAAGCCCGGATCCGCCTCGAAGCCGCGCTTCAGGTAGTCCAGTGCCCGCGCCTGATCCGGCTCCTCCGCCGCCGAGGCCAGGGCCAGCGGCGCGACCGCCAGCCCGGCGGTCCCGCCGCCCTTGGGGCCGGCCAGCGCCAGGGCCTCGCGCCAGTCATGGGTGCGCAGGGCCAGATGGCCGCGCTCCTCGCGGATCCAGGCGGCGCCCGGCTGCGCCGCCTCCGCCTCGCGCGCCAGCCGGTGCGCCTCGGCCCAGTCCTCCTTCTGCATGGCGGCGCGCAACAGGCCGCGCAGCCCCAGGAAGCGCGCATCCTCACGCTCCGCCAGCGCGCGGAAGGCGGTGTTCGCGGCCTCCTCCCGCCCGGCCATCCGCTCCGCCTCGGCCGCGAGCAGCAGGGTGTGCGGCGTGTCGCCCAGCATGCGGCGGGCGCGCGTCACCTCCACCCGCGCCTGGTCGGGCGTGCCGGCGGCGAGGGCGATCAGCGCCCGCGTCACCGCCGCGTCGCCATCCGCGCGGTTGCGCGCGGCACGGCGCGCGCGCGCCCGGGCCGGCCAGGCGCGCAGCGATGCCCAGCCGCGCAGCAGCCCATGCAGCACCAGGAACAGCACGATGCTGCCGATCAGCAGCAGCCAGAGCGGCACGGCGACGAAGACGTCCCCGACATGCAGCTCCATGAATCCGCCCAGCACGCGGAGGTACCAGGCGGCGGCGACACCCGCCGCCAGGAGGATCAGCAGCCCGATCGCGCGCAGCATCAGCCGGCGCTCCGCTCGGCGCTCAGCTCACCCAGCGCGTTGCGTGCCGCCTGCAGCCCCCGCGCCTGGGCCAGCCAGCCTTCCATCGCCGCCTTGGACGGGGGCGGCAACCGCTCCAGCCGCGCGATGGCGGCCTCCAGGTCCCCGGCCTCCAGGGCACGGCGCGCGATCTCCAGCTCGCCGGAGACGCGATCGCCCACGACGACCTCCTCGCCGCGCCGGACCGTCACCAGGCCCTGGATGCGGGAGAGCGCCGAATCCATCACCCCCTGCCCCTGCGGCTGCGCCGCGTCGCGGGCGGCACGGGCCGCCTCCTCGAAGGACAGGCGCAGCGACGCCTCGGTCGGCGGCGCTGCGCTGGCATAACGCGCCAGCGGCGCCGGCGGGGTGCCGGGCAGCCCGGCCAGGGCCCCGCCCAGCGGCCGCCCGGCCTCCAGCGCGGCCTGGATGGCGCCGCGCGCGGCCAGGAAGCCCACCCGGCGTTCCGCCGCCTCCGCCTGCCGCAGCCGCTGGTCGATCGTCGCCAGCCGCTGGTCCAGCGCGGCAGCCTGGGCTTCCATCCGGCGGTCCATCTCCTGGTTCGCCGCCTCCACCCGCTGCGCGATGCTCTGGTCGAGCGCGGCGAGGCGCGGCTGCACGGCAGCCTCGGCGGCGCCGATGCGGTCGGCCAACTGCTTCTCCGCCGCGGCGATGCGCTGCTGGAAGGCCGCCTCGGCCGTCGTGGTCCGCTGCTCGGCGCGGCGCTCCGCCTCGGCGATGCGGGTGTCGGCCGTCGCGGCACGCTGCTCGATCAGCCGGCCGGCCTCGGCCTGCCGCCCCTCGATCGCCGCGAGGCGGGAATCGAGCTGCCGGTCCGTCTCAGCGCGGCGGGCATCGGCCGCGGCCCGGCGCTGGGCGAGGTCGGCCTCGAGCCCCGCCAGACTCTCCTCCAGCCGCTTGGTGCTGTCGTGCTCGCGTCCCTCCAGCCCCTGCAGCCGGGCCGCCAGCGCCTCGATGGCGGGCTTGTTGGAAGGGTCGCCGGGGGGGCGGGAGGCCAGGTCCTGCGCCGTGCTCTCGAGCGTGGCGAGGCGGCGCTCATTGCCCTGGATGCGCTCGGGCAGGCCGGCTGCGGGATTCGGCCGGCCCTCCAGCGCGGCGATCCGGCCGTCGATCGCGGCGATCTGCCCGCGCAGATCCTCGCCCGGCGCCGTGCCGGAGCGCGGCGAGGAGAACAGGAAGGCCAGCGCGCCGCCCAGCACCACGATCCCCACCAGGATCGGCAGCACGGCGGGGTCCAGCCACTTCGCCGGGGGCGAGGGCGGCAGGGTGCTGGCAGCGCGGGGCGCCGCGCCGGCAGGGGCGGCTTCCGGGGGCGTGGCGGGGCTGTCGCTCATGGGACGGGCAGCGATCCTTCTTGGCCCGCCGGCCCCAGCAGGGCCAGCAGGGCGTCCTGGTCCGGACGCGAGGCGACGCGCAGGTCCCGCCAGGGCAGGTCCTGCAGCGCCGAGGCCACGCGCGCGCTCAACGCGAGCGCGACGACGGCGGTTGCCGCCGCCGCCACGCCCGCTTCCCGCCACAGCCGCAGCGCGACCTCGGCCGAGCGGGGGGAGAAGAACAGGGCCGCGCCGACCTGGCCCTGGGCCAGGGCGTCGCGGGCCGGCTCCGGCAGGTGCCGGGCCGGTCCTGCGGCATACACGACGCGGCGCAGCACCCGGAAGCCCCGATGCCGCAACGCCTCGGCGAGGTCGCGGGCGTAGCCCTCCCCCGCCGCCAGCAACAGCGGCCCTTGGGCGGGGTCCAGCCGGGAGGCGGCCAGGGCGGCGAGGGAGTCCGCCGTGCCGCCGGCCGCGGCCACCATGCCCGCCCCGGCGGCGCGGGCCTCGGCGGCGCTGGCCTCCCCCACGGCCAGCACGGGAGCCGCCGGCCAGCGCCCGGCCAGGGCGCGGGCGGCAGCCCGGCTGGTCAGCAACACGGCCTGGGCGGCGGGCAGCGGCACGGTGCGGGCATCGAGCCGAAGGGCCGGTGCGAGCACGGGGACCCAGCCCAGCGCAGCAACCCGGGCGGCGGTCTCGGCCGCGCCCGGCTCGGGCCGCGTGACCAGGCAGCCCGCCGGGGGCGCGGCAGGCGTCAGTGGAAGATGTCGGCCGGGCTGTCGGCGCGCAGCTCGCGCCCCAGCGCCTCGCCCAGCGCCTCCGCCTCGGCGGCGGGGCCGAAGGTGCTGCGCTTGAGCAGGAAGGAGCCGTCGGGCCGCGCCACCAGACCGGTCAGGCGCAGCGAGCCGTCCGGCAGCAGCTTGGCGTGCCCGCCGATCGGCGTGCGGCAGGAGCCGTCGAGCGAAGCCAGCAGCGCGCGCTCCGCGCGGGAGACGGCGCGCGCCTCCGGGTCCTCGATGGCGGCGAGCAGCTCGTGCAGCTCCGTGTTGGCGGCGCGCACGGTGACGCCGACGATGCCCTGGCCGGCGGCGGGGACCATCGCCTCGGGGTCGATCACCACCATGCCCTCCGGCTCCAGCTCCAGCCGGCGCAGCCCGGCCAGCGCCAGCATCGTGGCATCGACCTCGCCATCGGCCAGCTTGCGCAGGCGGGACTGCACGTTGCCGCGGATCATCGTGACCGTCAGGTCGGGGCGCGCATGCAGGATCTGGCTCTGCCGCCGGACGCTGGCGGTGCCGACCAGCGCCCCGGCCGGCAGGGTGGCGAAGGGGTCGGAAGGGTCCAGCCCGACGCAGCGCGGCCCCGGCAGCAGCACGTCGCGCGCGTCCTCCCGCTTGAGGGTGCAGGCGAGGACGATGCCCGGCGGCATCTCCGTCTCCAGGTCCTTGAGGCTGTGGACGGCGAAGTCGATCCGCCGGTCCAGCAGCGCCTCGTGGATCTCCTTGGCGAAGAGCCCCTTGCCGCCGATATCCGCCAGGCGCCGGTCCTGGATGCGGTCGCCCGAGGTGGTGATGACGTGCTCCTCGAACGCCTCGGCCATGCGCAGCACGGGGCAGAAGCGGGTGATGAGCGCGAGGAAGGTCCGCGTCTGCCACAGCGCCAGCGGCGAGCCGCGCGTGCCCACGCGCAGCGGCAGGCCGTGGCCGGCGGGGCGGTGGTGCGACGGGACGGGGCCGCTGGTGGCCGTCGCCGGGATCGGCGCAGGGGACGCAGCGGGGTGGGCAGGCAGCATGCGGCGCGTCATAGAGCCGTCACGGCGGCGGGGAAAGCGGCGGCAGGCGTGGGTGAGGGTCCGATGGAACGCGTGAGTGGGCCCGTGCTGGGGCTGGAGAGCAGTTGCGACGAGACGGCGGCCGCCGTGCTGGCGCCGGACGGCACCATCCTGGCCGAGGCGCTGCTGACCCAGCTCGCCGAGCATGCCCGCTTCGGCGGCGTGGTGCCGGAGGTCGCGGCGCGCTCCCACCTGGTCCACCTGCCCCTGCTGGCCGAGCGGGTGCTGGAACAGGCCGGTGTGGCGCCCGCCGCGCTGGGCGGGGTGGCGGCGACCTCGGGGCCCGGGCTGATCGGCGGGCTGGTGGTGGGGGCCAGCCTCGGCAAGGGGATCGCCCTGGCGCATGGCCTGCCCTTCGTCGCGGTGAACCACCTGGAGGCGCATGCGCTGACCCCGCGCCTGCCCGGCCTGCTACCGGAGGCACCGGCCTTCCCCTACCTGCTGCTGCTGCTCTCCGGCGGGCATTGCCAGTGCGTCGCGGTGGAGGGGCTGGGACGCTACCGCCGGCTCGGCACCACGCTGGACGACGCGGTGGGCGAGGCCTTCGACAAGGCGGCCAAGCTGCTCGGCCTGCCCTGGCCCGGCGGGCCGCATCTGGAGCGGCTGGCGGCGGCGGGCGATCCGCGGCGCATCCCCCTGCCCCGCCCGCTGCTGGGGCGGGAAGGGTGCGACTTCTCCTTCTCTGGCCTCAAGACCGCCGTGGCCCATGCGGTGACGAAGCTGACGGACGAGGCGGGCAAGGCCGACATCGCCGCCGCCTTCCAGGCCAGCGTGTCCGCCGTGATGGCCGACCGCGCGCGGCACGCGCTGGCCATGATGACGGGGGCGACCGCGCTGGTGGTCTCGGGCGGGGTGGCGGCGAATGGCGGGGTGCGGACGGCGCTGGCCGGGGTGGCGGAGGCCGCCGGGCTGCCGCTGATCGCGCCGCCCATCCGGCTCTGCACGGACAATGCGGTGATGGTGGCCTGGGCGGGGATCGAGCGGCTGCGCGCCGGGCTGGCCGATCCGGTGGACCATGCCCCGCGCCCGCGCTGGCCCCTGGCGGAACTGGCCGGCCCCGATGCGGAGGCGGCATGAGGGGCCATGTCGCCGAGGGCGGCGGCATCCGCCTCAGCCGCCCCTCGCGGGCCGACGCCCCCGCGCTGATCGCCGCCCATCGGGCGAGCCGTACCCTGCACCACCCGTGGGTGCAGCCCTTCACCGACGAGGTGGGGTTCGAGGCCTGGTTCCTGCGTGGCCTGACCGGGCCGAACATCGGGCTGGTCGTGCGCCGGGTGGACGGCAACGCGCCGGTCGGGGTGGTGAACCTCAACGAGATCGCCGGCGGGGCCTTCCACAGCGCCTATCTCGGCTACTGGGCGATGGCCGGACAGGAGGGGCGCGGGGCGATGCGCTGGGCGCTGACGCTCGCACTGGAATTCGCCTTCCGGGACCTCGGGCTGCACCGGCTGGAGGCGAACATCCAGCCCGGCAACCTCCGCTCCATCGCCCTGGTCCGCGGGCTGGGCTTCCGGCATGAGGGCTTCTCGCCGCGCTACCTCCGCATCGGCGGGGAATGGCGCGACCACGAACGCTGGGCCCGCCTCACGGACGACCCGCCGGCGGAGGCGCCACTGGCGGAGGCGCCCCCGCCGGGGCAGAAGCCGGCCGCATGAACTACCGCCACGCCTACCACGCCGGCAACTTCGCCGACTGCCTGAAGCACGCGCTGGTGCACCATCTGGTCCTGGCGCTGGGCCGCAAGCCGAAGCCGTTCCGGGTGCTGGACGCCCATGCCGGGATCGGCCGCTACGACCTGACGGAGGAGCGCGCGGCACGCACGGGGGAATGGCGGCGCGGGATCGGCCGGCTGGACGGCGTGGCGGACGGCCCCCTCGCCCCCTGGCTGGACGCCGTGCGCGTGCAGGGCTGGCCGCCGCTCTACCCCGGCAGCCCGGCGCTGGTGCAGGCGCTGCTGCGCGAGGAGGACCGGCTGGTGCTGTGCGAGCTGCACCCCGAGGACCAGGCCGTGCTGCGGGCGGCGATGGGCCGCGACCCGCGCGTGGCGATCCACGAGCGCGACGGGTGGGAGGCGTCCCTCGCCCTGACCCCCTTCCCGGAGAAGCGCGGCCTGCTCCTCCTCGACCCGCCCTTCGAGAAGGAGGGGGATTTCGCGCGGCTGTCCGACACGATGCTGGCGGTGTGGAAGCGCTTCCGGGGCTGCGTCCAGGCGGCGTGGTATCCGGTGAAGCACCGCGCCCCGGTGCGCGACTTCCACGACGCCGTCCGCGCCGGCGGGCTGCGCGACGTCCTCGCCTGCGAGCTGTGGCTGCGCGAGCCGACCGACCCGACCCGGCTGAACGGCTGTGGCCTGGCCGTGGTGAACCCGCCCTACGGCTTCGAGGCGGCGGCGGGGGCGATGCTGGCCGCCCTACTGGAGCGTCTCGGGGATGGCGAGCCCGGCCAGGGCTTCGCCGTCACGCGGCTGGCCGATGAATAGGGTCGCGGTGATCGGTGCCGGCGCCTGGGGCACGGCGCTCACCGTGCAGGCCGCCCGCGCCGGGGCGGAGGTCTCGCTCTGGGCGCGCGACCCGGCCAGGGCGGCGGCGATGCGGGCGGGCGGGACGAATCCGCGCCTGCCCTCCGCCTCGCTCGCCGGCATCCGCGTGACCACCGACGCCGCCGAGGCGCTGGACGGCGCGGGGCTGGCGGTGCTGGCCGTGCCGGTGCAGCCGCTGCGCGCCACGCTGGCCGGCCTGCCGCCCCTCCCCGCCGCCGTCGTGGTCGCCAAGGGGGTGGAGCGCGGCACGCTGCGGCTGCCGCTGGAAATCCTGGCCGAGGCGCGTCCCGGCCTGCCCGCCGCTGTGCTCTCCGGCCCCAACTTCGCGCATGAGGTCGCCGCCGGCCTGCCCGCCGCGGCCGCCGTGGCGAGCCGGGACGCGGCGCTGCGCGAGGCGGTGCGGGAGCGGCTCTCCACCGCCGCCTTCCGCCTCTACGACAATGACGACCCGGTCGGGGTGCAGATCTGCGGCGCGGCCAAGAACGTCGCCGCCATCGCCGCCGGGGCCGTGGTCGGGGCGGGGCTGGGGGAGAATGCGCGCGCCGCGCTGGTCGCCCGCGCCCTGGCGGAGATCGGCCGGCTGGTCGATGCCGAGGGCGGGCGGAGGGAAACCACCGCTGGCCTCTCCGGGCTCGGCGACCTGCTGCTGACCTGCTGCGGGCCGAGCAGCCGGAACTTCGCCCTGGGCCATGCGCTCGGCCAGGGGCGCGGCGCCGCCGAGGCCCTGGCGGCCGGCACGGGCGTGGCGGAGGGTGCGGCGACCGCCCCGGCCCTGCTCGCCCGGGCGCAGGCCGCCGGGGTGGAGATGCCGCTCTGCGCCGCCGTGGTGGCCGTGCTGGAGGGCGGGCTCAGCGTGCCGGAGGCGGTGGCGCGGCTGCTGGACCGGCCGCGGCGGGAGGAGCTGCCGCCCCCCAGGCCCCGCTGACCCGGCCGCCGAGCCAGCGCACCGCATAGGGTCGGAAGGGCGCCAGCGCCGCCTCCAGGGACGGATCGGGCGCCGCCTGCGCCCGGATTTCCAGCCCTGCCCCGGACCGCAGGGGTGGCCGCCCGCCCAGCCAGGGGTCGTCCTGCGCCACCCCGGCCAGGGCCGCGACCGTCTCCGGCTCCTGGGCGCCGGCCAGGGCGAAGCGCGTCAGCCGGTCGAGTGCCGCCGCTTCCGCCGCCGGCAGCGCCACGCCGTTCGCGGCGGCCAGGCGCTCCAGCACCGCCACGGCCTGCAGCGCGAAGAGGTGGTAGTGCAACGCCAGCGCGCCGCGGGCCAGCTCCTGCGGCAGCGCGCCCTGCCCCGTGACCTGGGCGAGCTGGGCGCGCAGGCGCTCCATGCCCCAGTCGAACAGCACGCGGTCGTTCCCCGCGATCCCGGCGGCCGCGACCGCCAGCCCGGCCCAGGCGGCGTGGTTGTTGCGGGTGTCGCTGATGGCCGCGGCCGAGGGCCGGTCGTAGCGCGGCCGGGCCGCCTCGGCCACGCGGCGCAGCCAGAGCCCGACGCGCCCCAGCGCCACGGGGTCCAGCCCCGGTGCATCCCGGACCTTGAGGAAGGCCAGCGCGGCGCCGGCCAGGGCCCAGACCCGGTGATAGCCGCCCTGCTGGTTCACGGCGCCCAGCAGGGCCCCGTCCTTCGCCCAGGAATCGAGCGTGGCCAGAGCGCAGGCGGCGGCCCCGGCCATCCCCTCGCGGTGCCGGTCGGCCGGGCCCTGCACCGCGTCGAGGAAGCGGTCGAGCCGCGCCTGGACCGCCCGGTCGGCGGCCAAGCGGGCAGGATCGGGGCGCGAGAAGGCGGGATCGGCGTAGAAGGAGACGCCCTCGATGGCGCGGACCGGCTCGGGCGGCGGCGGGCAGTCGCGGGCGGGGCCGGCGGCGGGCGGGGCCGGCGGGAAAGGCCCGCGCAGCGGCTCGGCAGACCAGGCGCCTGGGGCGGAAAGCAGCACGGCCACCACCGCGCCGCACGGCGCCCGCCGCATCGCGCGGCTCAGGAGCCCTCGCCGCCGAAGAGCGGCAGCGGCGCCGGCTCGCCCGCGCGGCGCTTGGGACGCTCCTTCTCGGCGCGCAGGCGCAGCA
Source organism: Roseomonas sp. OT10 (assembly GCF_020991085.1). Taxonomy (NCBI): domain Bacteria; kingdom Pseudomonadati; phylum Pseudomonadota; class Alphaproteobacteria; order Acetobacterales; family Roseomonadaceae; genus Roseomonas; species Roseomonas cutis. Next base: position 1,570,355 of record NZ_CP087719.1, on the reverse strand, counting down.
GCTCGTCCAGCATCCGGTCCATCGTGACCCAGATCGGCTCGTTCCCCTTGCGCTCCTGCATGACCAGCCGGTGCGCGGCCAGGGTCACGTTCAGCGTGCCGCGCGTCGTCTCCGGACGCGGCATGCGCATCTGCACCAGCGCCTTCTCCACCTCCTCCAGCGGGACGTTCAGCGCCTCGGCGATCTGCGCCGGCTCCAGCCCCTGGCGGCGGAGCTGGCGCGCCTTGTCCCGCTGCTTCGGCTGCAGCGCGATGGAGGGCCGCAGCGCCTGGGTGCGGCGGGAGATCTCGCCGGCGCCGGCACCGGGCGCCTTGCCCTTGAAGGACGGCATGGACGGGTTCGCTCCTGTCTCGTCCCCTCCGATGCGCCGGGACGGGCCGCGGTTCAATCCCCTTCCCGCGCCCATCCGCCCGATCACCCGCCCGGGACCGTCAGTCCCCGCGGAGGGCGGCGCCGGCCGCCAGCGGGGCCAGCGGCAGCATCGCCGCCACCAGCGCGCCCAGCAGCAGCAGGTAGGGGCGCGGGGACAGCCCGCCCGCCGCCGCCTCGATCGCGGCGGCGGCGAAGATGGCGACCGGCACGGCCAGCGGCAGCACCAGCACCGGCAGCAGCGCCCCGCCGCGGCGGGCGCCGAGCGTCAGCGCCGCGCCCATCGTCCCCAGCAGCGACAGCGCGGCCCCGGCCAGCGCCAGCGCCGCGCAGGCCGCGGGCCAGGCCTCCGGCGACAGGTTCAGCATTGCCCCCGCCAGCGGCGTCGCCGCCACCAGCGGCAGGCCGGTGACCAGCCAGTGCCCCACCGCCTTGGCCAGCGCGATTCCGGCCGGCGGCAGGCCGGAGAGGCGCAGCAGGTCGAGCGAGCCGTCCTCCGCCTCCGCCCCGAACATCCGGTCCAGCGGCAGCAGGGCGGCGAGCAGGCCGGAGGCCATCAGCGCGCCGGGCGCGAGCCGGGCCAGCGCCTCCGGGCTGGGGCCGACGCCGAAGGGGAAGAGCGCGCAGACGACGAGGAAGAACAGCACCGCGGCGAGGATGTCGCCGGGATGGCGCAGCGCCAGCCGCAGCTCGCGCGCCAGGACGGCCAGCCAGATCGCGGTCACAGCGCGAGCTCGCGCGGTGCATCCAGCGGCAGCGGCAGGTGGGTGGTGACGACGACGATGCCCCCCGCCGCCCGGTGCGCGGCGAGAAGCGGCGCGAGGCGCGCGACCGAGGCGGCGTCGAGGCCGACCGTGGGCTCGTCCAGCAGCCACAGCGCCGCCGGCCCCAGCGCGAGCCGCGCCAGCGCCAGCCGCCGCCTCTGCCCGGAGGACAGGGCCCGCGCCGGCAGGTCCGCGACCGCGTTCAGCGCCAGCGCGTCCAGCGCCGGCTGCACCGCGCCGCCGAGCAGGCGTGCGGCGAAGCGGAGATTCTCCCGCACCGTCAGGCCGGGCTTGGCCGCGTCCAGGTGCCCCACCCAGCGCAGCCGCCTGGCATGCGCGGCGGGATCGGCAGCGATGTCCTGGCCGCACCAGGACACGGTGCCGGACTCGGGCCGCAGCAGCCCCGACAGGGCCCGCAGCAGCGACGACTTCCCGGCGCCGTTGCGCCCGGTCAGCACCAGCGCCTCGCCGCCTGCCACGGAAACGGTCAGACCGGTGATGACGGAATGGCCGCCCCGACGCAGGGACATGTTCTCGACGTGCAGCAGCCGCCCAACTCCGCCGTGGTTCCCCTGGACCCGCATCGGCCGCCATGCTTCAAGCCGATTGAAAAACATCAACCTTTTTGCGAAAGGTTCGCAACTACCATGCGGATGATCGGGCAGGATACGCTGAAGACCCGCCGAACCCTTTCGGTGGACGGCAAGGACTACCACTACTTCAGCCTGCCCGAGGCCGGGAAGGCCCTCGGCTACGACATCGCGAAGCTGCCCAACAGCCTGAAGGTGCTGCTGGAGAACGTGCTGCGCTTCGAGGACGGCCGCGCCTACACCGTCGCCGACGCCGAGGCCTTCGGCGGCTGGATCAAGGACGCCCGCTCCGACCGCGAGGTGCCGTTCCGCCCGGCGCGCATCCTGATGCAGGACTTCACCGGCGTCCCGGCGGTGGTGGATCTCGCCGCGATGCGCGACGGCATCCTCAAGCTCGGCGGCGACCCGCGCCGGGTGAACCCGCTGGTGCCGGTGGATCTGGTGATCGACCACTCGGTGATGGTGGACGTCTCCGGCACGCCCGACGCGCTCGAGAAGAACGTCGAGATCGAGTACGAGCGCAACGGCGAGCGCTACGAGTTCCTGCGCTGGGGCCAGTCCGCCTTCGACAACTTCCGCGTCGTCCCGCCGGGTGCCGGCATCTGCCACCAGGTGAACCTGGAGCACCTGGCCCAGGTCGTCTGGACCCGCAGCGAGATCGGCGACACCTACGCCTATCCCGACAGCTGCTACGGCACGGACAGCCACACCACCATGGTCAACGGCCTGGGCGTGCTGGGCTGGGGCGTCGGCGGCATCGAGGCGGAGGCGGCGATGCTCGGCCAGCCCATCGCCATGCTGATCCCGGACGTGATCGGCTTCCGCCTGACCGGCGCGCTGCGCGAGGGCGTGACCGCCACCGACCTCGTGCTGACCGTCACCCAGATGCTGCGCAAGAAGGGCGTGGTCGGCAAGTTCGTCGAGTTCTTCGGTCAGGGCCTCGCCAACCTGCCGCTGGCCGACCGCGCCACCATCGGCAACATGGCGCCCGAGTACGGCGCCACCTGCGGCTTCTTCCCGGTGGACGAGGTGACGCTGGGCTACCTCTCCCTCTCCGGCCGCGACGAGCACCGCATCAACCTCGTGCGCGAGTACTGCAAGGCCCAGGGCCTGTGGCGCGACGCGAACACCCCCGACCCGGTGTTCACCGACACGCTGGAGCTCGACCTCGCCACCGTGCAGCCCTCGCTGGCCGGTCCGAAGCGGCCGCAGGACAAGGTGCTGCTGGGCGATGCCGCGACCGCCTTCGCCAAGGACCTGCCGGCGCTCGCCGGCGGCCCCGCCGACATCGCCAAGCGCTACCCGGTCGCCAACGCCAACCATGACCTCGGCCATGGCGACGTGGTGATCGCGGCGATCACCTCCTGCACCAACACCTCCAACCCCTACGTGCTGGTCGCCGCCGGTCTCGTGGCGCGCAAGGCGCGGGCCAAGGGGCTGCGGCCGAAGCCCTGGGTGAAGACCTCGCTCGCCCCCGGCTCCCAGGTGGTGACGGACTACCTGACCAAGTCGGGCCTGCAGGAGGACCTGGACGCCATCGGCTTCAACACCGTGGGCTATGGCTGCACCACCTGCATCGGCAATTCCGGCCCGATCGAGGACCACATCGTGGACGCGATCGAGACGAACAAGCTGGTCGCCGTCTCCGTGCTGTCGGGCAACCGCAACTTCGAGGGCCGCATCCACCCGAACGTGCGGGCGAACTACCTCGCCTCGCCGCCGCTGGTGGTCGCCTACTCGCTGTTCGGCACGATCACCCGCGACATCACCACCGAGGCGATCGGCCAGGACCAGGACGGCAAGGACGTCTTCCTGAAGGACATCTGGCCGACCCAGAAGGAGATCAACGACATCGTCGCCTCCGCCCTGGACCGGAAGATGTTCATGGAGCGCTATGCGGGCGTCTTCGACGGCACCTCGCAGTGGCAGGCGATCAAGGTGGACGCGGACAGCGACACCTATCGCTGGAACTCCGGCTCCACCTACGTGCAGAACCCGCCCTACTTCGAGGGCATGACGATGCAGCCGGAGGAGAAGGCCGCCATCGAGGGCGCCCGGGTCCTGGCGGTGCTGGGCGATTCCATCACCACCGACCACATCTCGCCCGCCGGCTCGATCAAGAAGGCCTCGCCCGCCGGCGAGTACCTGTTGGAGCACCAGGTGCGGCAGGCGGACTTCAACAGCTACGGCGCCCGCCGCGGCAACCACGAGGTGATGATGCGGGGCACCTTCGCCAACATCCGCATCAAGAACCAGATGGTCCCGGGCATCGAGGGCGGCATCACCAAGCACCTGCCCTCGGGCGACGTGCTGCCGATCTACGACGCCGCCATGCGCTACAAGGCGGAGGGCGTGCCGCTGGTGATCTTCGGCGGCAAGGAATACGGCACCGGCTCCTCGCGCGACTGGGCGGCCAAGGGCACCTTCCTGCTGGGCGTGAAGGCCGTCGTCTGCGAGAGCTTCGAGCGCATCCACCGCTCGAACCTCGTCGGCATGGGCGTGCTGCCGATGGTGTTCAAGAACGGCGAGAGCCACGCCTCGCTCGGCCTGACCGGCGAGGAGACGATCGACTTCGTCGGCCTCGAGACCATCACCCCGCGCATGGACGTGACGATGGTGATCCACCGCCCCGACGGCACGGAGACGCGCACCACGCTGACGTGCCGCGTCGATACGGCCGACGAGGTCGAGTACTACAAGCAGGGCGGCATCCTGCACTACGTGCTGCGCTCGATGGCGGAATCGGCCCAGGCGGCCTGATCCCCTGCGGGCCGGGAGGGCAACTTGCCGTCCCGGCCCCGCGTTGCGCGGCGCGGAGACGGATGACCGCATGACCCGCGCTGTTCTGGTGTTGAATACGCGGGCCGGCACGCTGACCGGCCGGCCCGAGCTACCCGAGCGCATCGAGGCCATCCTGCGGGATTCGGGCCTCGACCTGCGGGTCATCGGTGAGGACGCAGCCCCCGACATGGAGGGGCGGCTTGACCTCGCCGCCGCCGATCCGGCGGAGCTGGTGATCGTGGGCGGCGGCGACGGCACGCTGCGCGGCGCCGCGCAGCGCCTCGCCGGCACCGGCCGCCTCCTCGGAATTCTTCCGCTCGGAACGCTGAACCTGCTGGCCAAGGATCTGGGCCTGCCGCTCGATCCCGAGGAGGCGACGCAGGTCGCCGCCCATGGGATCACGCGCGAGATCGATGTCGGCGAGGTGAACGGCGAGGTCTTCACCTGCCAGTCCGTGCTGGGGCTGCCCAACCATATCGGCCGGCACCGGCAGCTGCATCGCCGGGAGCGCACGATCTTCTCCCGGCTGCGCCTCTGGATCGCCCTGATCCGGGCCATGGGGCATCCGCCGCTGCGCCTGGCCCTGACGCGGCCGGGCGACCCGCGCCGGCGGCGGATCTGGGCGCTGGCGCTGTCGGTGGTGAACAACCCCTATGAGGAATCGCTGGGCCGCCTGTTCCACCGCCCGCGCCTGAGTGGCGGCGTGCTGGCGGTCTATCGGCCCCGCCGCTTCGGGTTGCTCTGGGCGATCCGCATGCTGCTGGCGATGGCGCTCGGCGCCTGGCGCAATCCGGCAGAGCTGGAGATCCTGCACACGCCGGCGCTCACGCTCCGCTCGCGCCGCTCGCATCTCCGGGTGATGAACGACGGCGAGATGCTGGTGCTCGCCACCCCGCTCGAGTACCGCAGCCGCCCGGGCGCCTTGCGGGTCCGGGTGCCTCCGCCGCCCGTGGACGCCGCGGCGGAAGGCCCGGCGGCATGAGGCGGATCGACCACATCTCCGACCTGCATTTCAACCGCATCGACCCGGCGGCGACGGCGGCGCTGCTGGACCGGCTGAACGAGGACCCCGCCGACCTGGTCGCCGTCTCCGGGGACCTGACGATGCGGGCGCGGCGCCGGGAATACGCGGCGGCCGCCGAGTTCCTGCGGGCCCTCCGCGCGCCCTGGATCGCCGTGCCGGGGAACCACGACATCACGGCCTACTGGCCCTGGGAGCGTTTCCTGGTGCCCTTCGGCCGTTGGCAGGAGGCCGTGGGCGCGACGACGGAGCCCGACTGGATCGATCCGGAAATCGCGGTGCTGGGCCTCAACACCGTGAGCCGCGGGGGGCTGTGGCACAGCTGGGCCGACGGCGCCGTCCATCGCCGGGCGCTGCTGCGCCTGCTGCGGCGGCTGCGCGGACTGCCACGGGGGCCGGTGCGCATCGTGCTGGCGCACCATCCCTTCCTGGCACCATCCTGGGCACCGGAGACCACCCTGGTCCGGGGCGCGCCGCGCGCCCTCCGGGCTCTGGCGCGCAGCGGCGTGCGGCTCATCCTCGCCGGCCATCTGCACCGCGGATACGTCAGCGACTTCGACGTCGCCGCCACGCACAGGCATCGCCTGACGGTGCTGCAGGCCGGCTCCGCCACATCCCTGCGTCTCCGCGGCGAGGCGAACGCCTACAACCGGATCATCGTGGAAGCCGGGAATGTTTCCTGGACGGTGTCGCGCTGGACCGGCACGGCCTGGATGGAAGCGGCCTAGAACACAGGCCCGAGACCCGGGGTTGCTGCTGTCAGCCCTTATGCACAACAGAACCCGCTGATCCTTGCACATTCCACAGACGAAAACGCCGACAGGTTGGTGCAGAACGCCGAAACTCGCCCGATCGATACGGTATCAGGTCCATCATGCACAACCTGGAGCGTATGTGAAACCAAACAATGCCTCGTTGCAGTGTCAGATTTCTGCACGACCGGCGAATTTCTATAGTACACGAGGTTAACGGGTCGTAACCCGACTGCCCCGAGGAAGCGCCGCCCCATCATCAGGAGCGCATCGGATGAGCGGAACTTTCACCCCCGGACCCGCTGCCACCGAAGGGAACGACACCTTCGTCGGTGGCGGCGACACCAATGCGGTCCAGGGCCTGGGTGGCGATGACCTTCTGGCCGGCCGCGACGGCAACGACACCCTCGATGGCGGCAGCGGCGACGACCTGCTCTCCGGCGGCGAGGGAGTCGACAGCCTCTCGGGCGGCATCGGCAACGACTACATCAAGACCGGCCCCGGGATCGGCAATGTCGCCTATGGCGAGGAGGGCGACGACAAGATCGTCGGCTTCGGCGGCACCGGGCTGCTGGACGGCGGCGCGGGCAACGACACGGTCGTCGGCGGCCTGGGCGACGACACGATCCTTGGCGGCGAGGGCAACGACAGCCTCTTCGGCGGCGCCGGGGACGACATCGTCCACCTCGGCCCGGGCGACAACTCCGTCTATGCGGGCGGCGGCAGCGACACCGTTGTCTTCTCCGGGGCCATCGGCGACTACACCTTCCAGTTCGTGAGTCCCGGCAACTCCCTCGTCACCGGCGCCGATGGCACGCTCAACCGCATCCATGGCTTCGAGACCTGGCAGTTCGCCGACACCAGCATCAGCAGCCCCAACCCCTGCTTCGCCGCCGGCACGCGCATCGCGACCCGTCGTGGCGAGGTGGCGGTGGAGGAGCTGGAGGTCGGCGACGAGGTTCAGGTCCTCTCCGGCCGCCAGGGGGCCTTCGCGCCGGTGCTGTGGCTCGGCTGGCGCGAGGTGGACCTGCTTCGCCATCCGCAGCCCGGGAAGGTCTGCCCGATCCGCATCCGGGCCGGGGCGTTGGGCCAGGGCGCGCCGTCGCGGGACCTGGTCGTCTCGCCCGACCACTGCCTCTGGATCGAGGGCCTGCTGATCCCCGCCCGCATGCTGGTCGATGGCGCCGCCATCCTGCGGGATTCGGGCGTGGCGCGCGTGACCTACTGGCACGTCGAACTGCCGCGCCACGACGCGCTGCTGGCCGAAGGCTGCCCGGCGGAGAGCTACCTGGACACCGGCAACCGCGCCGCCTTCGCCAATGGCGCGGCGACCGACCTCCATCCGGATTTCGGCGCCGATGACGGCCGCGACGCCGACCGGCTCGCCCCCCGCTTCGCCGCGGAGGATCCGCGCCTCCCCGCGATCCGGGCCGGGATCGCCGCCCGCTGGCAGCAGGCCGCCCGGGCCCGCGCGGCCTGAGGGGCCGCCCCCTCCTGCCTGCCCGGCCGTGGCAGGCAGCGCGGGCGGTCCGGCTTCAGCGATCGGGCTTCAGGGTCCAGGCCAGCGGCAGCGCGGCCAGGCACAGCCCGGCCATGACCAGGAACATGCCGCCGCCCATCGCCGCGTAGAGCGGCCCGCAGGCCAGGGTCAGCAGGGCCAGCGCGCCGCCGGCCCCCAGGCTCGCATGCAGGGTCTGCGCCGCGGCCGCGCGATTCGGCGGCACCATCTGCGACAGCAGGTGCATGGCCGCGAGGTGATAGGCCCCGAAGGTCAGCGCATGCAGCAACTGCGCCGCGGCCAGGGCCGGCAGGGCGGTGGTGGCCGCCAGCACGGACCAGCGCAACACCCCCGCCACCGCCGCGGCCAGGAAGAGCCGGCGGGGATCGAGGCGCAGCAGCACCCGGCGGCCGAACCAGAACATCGCCACCTCGGCCGCCACGCTGAGGCCCCAGAGCAGGCCGATCGCCGCCGTGTCATGGCCCGCCCGCGCCCAGTGGATGCTGCTGAAGCCGTAGAGCGCGGCGTGGCTGCCGTTGATCAGCGCCGAGACCAGGAGCAGCCGGCGCAGCCCGGGGAGCGAGAGCAGCCCGGCGAGGCCCGTGCGGACCGGCCGCCCGGCCCGCATCGCCGCCGGCAGCAGCCACGCCGCGGCGGCCGATGCCGCCATGGTGGCGCAGAGCAGCAGCGGCACCGCGCCATAGCCCGCGCGTTCCGCCACCAGCCCGCCCGCGATCGAGCCGAGGATGAAGGCGACCGAGCCGATGGCGCGGACGCGGCCGAAATCGAGCAGCCCGGCGCGGGAGGCCACCAGGGTCATCGCCTCGGCCAGCGGCCCCAGCGGCGCCATGCAGAGGCTCCAGAGGATCTGCAGCGCCATCAGCGCCGCCAGCCCCTGCGCCGGCAGCCAGAGCAGCGCCGCGCCCGCCCCCAGCAGCGCGCCGAGGGACAGCATCCCGCGCGGATCGGGCATCCGGTCGGCCAGCGCGCCCAGCGGCGGGGCGACGGCCAGCCGCGTGGCGGAGCCCAGGAACAGGACCAGCCCGACGGCCTCGGGCGACAGGCCCTTGGCCGCCAGGTAGGGCGGCAGGAAGGGCATGGTGATCCCGACCCCGCCGAACAACGTGCTCAGCAGCAGGGCATAGCGAGGGGCGGGAGAGGCCGGCACGGCGGCAGGCTTGCCCGCTCCGCCGCGCTTGCCAAGGCCGTCCGGCGAGCGGAAATGCCGGGGCCTGTTGCCAAGCGCGCAGGCGGGCGTCACACACTCGCCCCCGATATGAGCCACCACGCGCCGCCCATGTTCGAACCGCGGGTGAAGGCCGTCCTCGGCCCCACCAACACCGGCAAGACGCACCTCGCCATCACCCGGATGCTGGCCCACAGCTCCGGCATCATCGGCTTCCCGCTGCGCCTGCTGGCGCGCGAGAACTACGACCGGATGGTGGCCGCCAAGGGCGAGGGGCTGGTCGCCCTCATCACCGGCGAGGAGAAGATCGTCCCGCCCGAGGCGCGCTGGTTCGCCTGCACGGTGGAGGCCATGCCGCTCGACCGGCAGGTCGAGTTCGTGGCGGTGGACGAGATCCAGCTCTGCGCCGACCCGGATCGCGGCCATGTCTTCACCGAGCGCCTGCTGCACGCGCGCGGGCTGGTCGAGACCATGTTCCTCGGCGCCGAGACCATCCGCCCCCTGTTGCAGAAGCTGGTCCCCTCGGCCGAGGTCGAGACCCGGCCGCGCCTCTCCCAGCTCTCCTATGCCGGGCCGGCCAAGCTCACCCGCCTGCCGCCGCGCTCGGCCGTCGTCGCCTTCTCGGCCGGCGAGGTCTATGCCATCGCCGAGGCCATCCGCCGCCGCCGGGGCGGCTGCGCCGTGGTGATGGGCCGGCTCAGCCCCCGCACCCGCAACGCCCAGGTGGCGCTGTACCAGGAGCGGGAGGTGGATTTCCTGGTGGCGACCGACGCCATCGGCATGGGGCTGAACATGGACGTGGACCATGTCGCCTTCGCCAGCCTCAGCAAGTTCGACGGCCACCGCCCCCGGCCGCTGACCGCGCAGGAGGCGGCGCAGATCGCCGGACGCGCCGGGCGCGGGATGCGCGACGGCACCTTCGGCGTCACCGGCGACTGCCCTCCCCTCTCCGACGAGCTGGTGGAGAAGATCGAGGGCCACCAGTTCGAGCCGCTGACCACGCTGGCCTGGCGCAACAGCGCGCTCGACTACGCGGGCGTGGACGCGCTGCTGGACAGCCTCGCCGCACCCCCGCCCTTCGCGGGGCTCGCCAAGGGCAACGACGCCACCGACCACGTCACCCTGGCCGCCCTGGCGCGGGAGGAGGAGGTGCGGCGGCTGGCCGATTCCCGCGGCCGCGTGCGGCTGTTGTGGGAAGCGTGCCAGATCCCCGACTTCCGCAAGCTGGCCGACGACAGCCACACCCGCCTGTGCTCCCGCGTGTTCCGCCACCTGGTCGAGGACGGCGCGCTGCCGGAGGATTGGGTGGACGGGCAGATCGCCCAGCTCTCCAACATCGAGGGCGACCTCGACACGCTGATGGCGCGCCTCGCCTCGATCCGGGTCTGGGCCTACATCGCCGCCCGCGCCGACTGGGTGAAGGATGCCGCCCGCTTCCAGGGCGAGGCCCGCGCGGTGGAGGACAAGGTCTCCGACGCGCTGCACGAGCGCCTGACCGCCCGCTTCGTCGACCGCCGCGCCGCGCAGCTCATGCGCAAGCTGGACGACAGCGAGGAGGAGATGCTCTCCGCCGTCACCCGCCGCGGCGAGGTGGTGGTGGAAGGGCATCCGGTCGGCAAGATCTCGGGCTTCGAGTTCCAGGCCGACACCGCCGCGGATGCGGGGGAGGAGGAGCGCAAGGTCGTCCTGCGCGCCGCCCGCCGGGCGCTGCGCGAGGAGATGCCGCGCCGCGTCGCCCTGCTGGAAGCCAGCCCCGACGACGCCTTCGGCCTCACGCCGCTGCAACGGGTGACCTGGACCCTGCCCGGCTCGCCGCCGCCCGGCGCGCCGGGGCATGAATCCGCCGAGATCGCCCGCCTCAAGGCGGGGCCGAGCCCCGACAAGCCGATCGTCGAGCCGCTGTCCTCCGAATTCCTGGATGGCGCCCAGCGGGAGCGGGTGCGGGCGCGTCTCGCCACCTGGCTGGAAGGGCTGGTCAAGAAGGCCCTCGCCCCGCTGGAGGCGGCGGAGACCAAGGCCGCCGAGGACGCCGCCCTGCGCGGCCACCTGTTCCGCCTGCGCGAATACCTCGGCCTGCTGCCCGGCGGCACGGAGCGCGAGATCACTCCCGAGCTGCGGGCCAAGCTGAAGGCCGTCGGCGTGCGCGCCGGCCGCTTCGCCCTCTATCTGCCGGAGATGCTGAAGCCGCGCCCGATGGCGCTGCGGGCGCAGCTCTGGGCGCTCTCGGCGCAGAGCGCGGTGCCGCCGCTGCCGGTGGGGGGGCTGGTCTCGATCACGCCGCCCAGCAACTGGCCGCGCGGCTTCGCCGAGACGATGGGCTGGGTGAACGCGGGCGAGGTGCTGGTGCGCCTGGACGTCGCCGAGCGCATCGCGGGCGAGCTGGGCCACCTGACCCGGCGCGCCCCGGCGGTGATGCCGCACGACGTGGCCAGCCGCCTGGGGCTGAAGGCCGAGGCGCTGGCGCCGGCGCTCCAGGCGCTGGGCTTCCGGCTGGTGACGGCCGAGGCGGTGGGCGAGGAGGTCTATGGCCCCCCTGCCCCGCCCATGGTCGCGACCCGCCGGGAGGACCACCAGCGCCACCGCCATCCCCGCCCGGAGCGCCAGCATCGCGGGCCGCCGAAGCCCGCCCCGGCCGTGCCGCAGGACGGCGCGGCGGCCCCGGAGCCCGCCGCCGCCGAGGCGGGTGCGGAAGCCGGCGCCGAGGCGCCGCGCCGCGACGCCCCGCGTCCGCCCCAGCGGGAGCAGCGACACGGCGATCCCCGTCAGGGCGACCCGCGCCACAACCGCCCGCATCACGGCAAGCCGCGCGGCGAGCGTCCCTTCCCGGGCGCGCCCCAGGGCGGCGGCCGGAACGCCGAGGGCAACGAGCGCCAGGGCGGCCGCGGCGGGCCGCCGGGCGAGCGCGGCGACCGGCCGCCCCGCGACAACCGTGGCGAGCGGCCGCAGCGCGCCTTCCAGCAGCCGCCGCGCCGGGAGGACCGGGCGATGGACCCGGACAGCCCCTTCGCCGTGCTGGCGAAGCTGAAGCTGGGCAAGTGACGCCACGCCACAGCCCGGCCGCGAGGCCGCGCGCCGCGTGACGGAGGCGGAGGGCCGGGACTGGCAGCGCCTGGATGCCTGGCTCTGGTGCGCCCGGGTGGCGAAGACCCGGGCCGCCTGCACCCGGCTGGTGGAGGCCGGCGCCGTCCGTCTGAACCGCCAGCCGGCGGAGAAGGCGCATGCCCGGCTGCGCCCCGGCGACGTGCTGACCCTGGCGCTGGGCGATGCGGAGCGCGGCGCCATCCGGGTCTGGCGCGTCCTGGCCCTGGCGGGCCGGCGCGGCCCCGCCGCCGAGGCCCGGCTGCTCTACGAGGAACTGCCCGGCTGAGCTGCCGCCGCCGGCCAGCCCGCCACGGATGCGGCGCGGCCGGGACAGCCCGCCGATTTGGCGGCTTGCCGCGACCCGCCGCCCGCGCCATGTGACGCCCGCCGCCGCCCTGCGCCTGCCGCGGCGCTTCGCCAGGAGTCGCCCACCGTGACCTATGTCGTCACCGAGAACTGCATCCGCTGCAAGTACATGGACTGCGTCGAGGTCTGCCCGGTGGACTGCTTCTACGTGGGCGAGAACATGCTGGTGATCCACCCCGACGAATGCATCGACTGCGGCGTGTGCGAGCCGGAATGCCCCGCGGAGGCCATCTTCCCCGACAGCGACGACCGGGCGACGGACTGGGCGGAGCTGAACCGGACCTATGCGTCGCAGTGGCCCAACATCTCGCGCAAGGGCGAGCCGCCGGCCGATGCCGCGGAGTGGGATGGCAAGCCGGGCAAGCGCGAGCTGTTCGACCCGGCCGCCGGCAAGCCGTGACCTGCCGCCCCGCGCATGACGCGGGGCCGATTCCGTGCTAGGGGCAGCGTCCCCTGGGTCCAGCCTGTGCCCGGCGGCCGTCACCCAGGGGTGATTCCGCCGCGCGCTGTTGGCCACGGTGCCTTCGCTTGCCCTCGCGCGTTTCCTCCGGGAGACCGGAGGCGTGGCGGTGTGCCGCGACGCCCGGGACCCACGCGATGACCGCCGCCCCGTCCTGACGGGGCCGCCCCGCGAAGGAGATGAACCGCATGGCGGCAAATGCCAGGAAGGACCCCGCGTCCGCCACCCCGCCGGCTGCCCCGGCCGCGCGCCCGAGGGCGGCCGCGGCCCGGACCTCCACCCCCACCAGGAAGGCCGGCGAGACCGTCGAGGAGGCCGCCCCCCCCGCCGAGGCCCCGGCGGAGCCGGCGGAGGAGGCCGCGCCGTCCGTCGCCGCCGGCCCGATCCGCCCCGCCCCGCCGCCCAAGCCGCTGGGCAACCAGGGCAAGGACTTCAAGGCGGGGGACCATGTCGTCTACCCGACCCATGGCGTCGGCCAGGTGCAGGGGATCGAGGAGATCCCGGTCGCCGGCACCACCCTCAAGGTAATCGTCATCACCTTCGAGGAGAACCGGATGACGCTGAAGGTGCCGATGGCCAAGGCGCCCTCCTCCGGCCTGCGCAAGCTCGCCTCGCCCAAGGTCATGGACGAGGCGATGGACACGCTGAAGGGCAAGGCGCGCATCAAGCGCACCATGTGGTCCCGGCGCGCCCAGGAGTACGAGCAGAAGATCAACAGCGGCGACCCGATCGCCATCGCCGAGGTGGTGCGCGACCTGCACCGCAACGCCGGCCAGCCCGACCAGTCCTTCTCCGAGCGGCAGATCTACGAGCTGGCGCTGGACCGGCTGGCCATGGAGGTCGCGGCGCGGGACGGCACGGACAAGCCCGCGGCGACCCAGAAGCTGATGGACCACCTGGGCAAGGCCGGCGGCGGCTGATCCCCGGCCGCCCCCGCTGCCCGGCAGGCGACGGCCCCATGAAAAAACCCCCGGGGAGCGATCCCCGGGGGTTTTCCATTGGCTGTCGCCGCCGGTCATCAGGCCGAGGCGTCGTCAGTCCGAGGACTGGCGGACACCCATGAACTGCAGCATCAGCTGGAACAGGTTCACGAAGTTCAGGTACAGGCCCAGCGCGTCGAACACGCTGCGCTTCGCCGCCTCGTCCGTGCCCTCGGCATAGGCGTACTGGACGTAGTCCGCCTTGATGCGCTGGGTGTCGAAGGCCGTCAGGCCGACGAAGACGACCACGCCGATGACGCTGATCGCGAACTGCAGCGCCGTGCTGCCGATGAACATGTTCACGATGCCCGCGATGATGATGCCGATCAGGCCCATCATCAGGAAGCTGCCCATGCGGGTCAGATCCGTCTTCGTGGTGTAGCCGTACAGGCTGACCGCCGCGAACATGCCCGCGGTCACCAGGAAGGTGCTGGCGATCGAGGTGCCCACGTAGATCGCGAACAGGTTCGCCATGCTGGCGCCCATCGCGGCGCAGAACACCCAGAACAGCGCCTGCACCGTGCCCTTCGACATGCGGTTCACGCCGAAGGACAGGGCCAGGACGAAGGCCAGCGGCGACAGGATGGCGGCCCAGCCCAGCAGCGTCGGCTGCGTGGTCACGTAGCCGCTCGCCGTGCGGCCGATCGTGTAGAAGGCCTGCGCGGCCGAGGTGTTCGCGATCACGTAGGCGACGATCGCGGTGAGGGCCAGGCCCGACGCCATCCAGTTGTAGACCCGGAGCATGTAGGCGCGGAGCCCGGCATCCAGGACGGCGGCATCGGTGGTCGAGGCCCGACCCAGAGGCTGGGTCCAGGCCGAGCCGCCCGTCGGGAAGCGGTTGTCGGGACGCAATGCCATAGCGAGAAAGACTCCTCCGGCGGGAATGAGGGTTGGGACCATCCCCGCTGACGTGAGTAATATGGACAATCCGTAATGCGGTTCAACCAGAGAGATTCGGCCAGGCCCCTTCAGGCCGTTTCCGTCCAGTAGCCGCGATGGGGTTCCGCCCCCTCGCCCTCCAGGCAGGGTCCTATCACTGTGGGGGGTGCATGGGCGCTCTCCAAGACCGCGCGGCAGGAGAGCGACAGGCCCGCCGTCTCCGGCCGGGCGTTGCGCAGGTGCAGGATGGCCTCGGCCGACAGGCCATACACCACCCGGCCGATGCCGACGTAGAAGATCGCCGCGGCGCACATCGCGCAGGGTTCCCCGGAGGAATAGATGCTGGCGCCGGCCAGCCGCTCCCGCGGGACGCGGGCGGAGACGATCTGCGCCAGGGCGTTCATCTCCGAATGCGCTAGGGTGCCGTCGCCGCTGGCGCCCTGGGTGGAGCCGGCCTCGGCCAGCACCTCGCCTTCCGCATCCACGACCACCGCGCCGAAGGGGCGGTCGCCCCGCGCCCGGGCATCGGCCGCGGCCCGGTAGGCGCGGCGTAGCCAGAAGGCGTCCTCCTCGGTGAAATCCCCGCTCATCGCCCCCTCCGCGACCTCGCGCGCCGGCGCACGGTGCCACGGCGGCCCCGGCGAGGCGAGCCCGCCGGGACAAGGCCGGCACGGCCGATCGTAACGGCCGCGTCGTCATTTCGGCATGCAGACCGGCGCTGCCCTGCTAAAAGCGGCAGGGTAACGAACACCGGGATGTTCCAGCCATGGCCTCCGCCGCCGCGCTTGCCAACGCCGCCCCCATGGCAGCCGACGATGCCTTTGATATCCGGCCGGACGTCGTCACCTTCCTGCCGGTGGAGGACCTCCTCGCCAACGACTCCGACCCGGATGGCGATCCACTGACGGTCGTCGGGGCGACCCTCTCGACCGGCAGCACCGGCTCGGTCGAGTTGACGCCGGAGGGGATCTACTACATCGGCGACTTCTCCGCCGGCGCCTCGCTCTCCACCATCGTCTACACGGTGGCCGATCCCGCCGGGCTGACCTCCTCCGCCGTCATCCAGATCCGCTACGGGCTGCCGGACCTGCCGGCGCTGGAGCTGACGGTGGCGGAGGATTCGCGGGTCTTCGTGACGTCCTACGTCATCGCCCTGGGTGGCGGGACGACCTACACCCAGCCCGCGCATGGCGAGACGACGCAGGAAGGAAACCCGGACTACACCCGGGAGCAGTTCATCTTCTACACGCCGGATCCCGACTACAACGGCACCGATTCCTTCTACCTCAGCTTCGGTGCCTTCGGCGGGCCACAGCAGCGGACGCCGGTCGTGATCACGGTGACCCCGGTGCCGGACGCGCCGGTCGCCGCCGCGGACTCCGTCTCCACCGCCTTCGGCACGCCGCTGACCCTCTCCGCGGCACTGCTCCTCGCCAACGACACGGACGCGGATGGCGACAGCTTGGCCGTGACCGGGGTGGGCGGCGCTACCCATGGCAGCGTCGCGCTCGCCGGCGGCACCATCACCTTCACCCCGGCCGCCGGGTTCAGCGGCACGGCCAGCTTCACCTATACCGTCGGCGACGGCACCGGCCTGTCCGACACCGCCACCGTGACCGTCTCGGTCGGCGCGGGCAGCCCCGCCTACCTGCGGGGCACGGCCTCGGCGGACCTGTTCGACCGCAGCACGGCCACGGACCGGGTGCTGATTGCGGGGCTGGACGGGGACGACACGCTGCGCGGCGGGGCGGCCGCGGATGCGCTGAACGGCGGTGCAGGGAACGACGTGCTGAACGGCGGCGGCGGCAACGACCTGATCACCGGCGGCCAGGGCGCGGACCGCATGGCCGGCGGGGGCGGCAACGACACCTTCGCCATCGCCCGCGGCGAGCTGGGGGCCACCAACGCCACGGACCACATCGTGGACTTCCAGGGCGCAGGCGTGGCCGGCGGCGACGTCATCCGGCTGAGCGGCTTCGGCCCCGGCGCGACCCTCGACCTCGTTGGCAGCACGGGCAACGCCCTGGTCTACGAGGTCCATGCCGGCGGCGAGGCGCTGGGGCGGCTGTTGGTCAGCAGCGGCGGCGTTGCCCTGGCAGCGGGCGACTACGCCTTCGTCTGATCCGCGGGGCGTGATGCGTTGACGCCTGCCGGTTGCCGCCCATGGCCCGGGGGCAAGGCTCCGCCTCGCCCCCGATACCCCCACTCCGCCAGGCCCCGCTGATCCCCCTTGGGGGCCCTGGACCCGATCAGCGCTGCCGCGCGGATGACTGCGACGGGGTCGAGGCGCCGAGGAGCCACGCTCCTCGGCGGGTACGGCCTCCGCTCGCGCTGACGCTTTCTGGATTTCTTCTGGAGTCCCGCCTGTCCGAGCTCCGTCAGGGTTCAGCCCGCAGGCTGACGGCGGCCACGAAGCACCAGACCCCCAGCGGGGTCCGGGGCCCGCTTGTGGCCCCGGCAGGGGAGGGCCTGGGAGGGGACGGCGTCCCCTCCCGGTCCCACGCCAGGGCGCCCAGCGCAAAAGGTCGCGACATCCCGCCAGCGCGCCCCGCCCCGCCCTGTCGGGACGGCGGGGACCTGCCGCTACTCGTTGCGCAGGTACGGTGCCGGCCGGGCCCGCAGGGCCAGCGCCGTGCCCACCCAGCCCATCGCCATGGTCAGAAGGGTGCAGCCCAGGACGGTGAGCGCCAGCGTGCCCGGCAGGAAGACCCAGTCGGCCCGCATCACGAAGCGCGTCACCCCCCAGGAGGCCAGTGTCCCCGCCGCTGCCGCGATGATCCCCGCCGTGGCGCCGAGCAGGCCGAACTCCACCAGCCAGGCGGCGCGGATCTGGGCACGGGTCGCGCCGACGGTCTTGAGCACCACCGCGTCGCGGATGCGCCGCCCCTGCCCCGCCGCCACGGCGCCGGCCAGCACCAGCACGCCCGCCAGCAGGGTCAGCCCGGCGGTGGCGGTCAGCGCGGCGCCGATGCGGGAGAGCAGCTCGGCCACCGCCTCGATGGCATCGCGCACGCGGATGCCGGAGACGTTGGGGAAGGCGTCGCCGACCGCGCGCAGCACCGCCCCCTCGCGCGCGGCGTCGGAGCGGACCGTGGCGATGTGCGTGTGCGGCGCCGCCTCCAGCAGCCCGGGCGAGGCGATCAGGGCGAAGTTCAGGCCCAGGCCCCGCCACTCGATGTCGCGGGTGGAGGCGACGCGCAGCTCCACGTCGCGGCCCAGCACGTTGACGGTGATGGTGGAGCCCGGCCCCGCCTTCCAGCCGCGTGCCAGCCGGTCGTCGATCGAGACCAGCGGCGGGCCGCGGTAGTCCGTGGGCCACCACTCGCCCTGGACGATCCGCGTGCCCTCCGGCGGGGTGGCGGCATAGGTCAGCCCGCGGTCGCCGCGCAGGGCCCAGGCGGCCTCCTCGCTGCTCTGCACCTGCTCGGCCGGCACGCCGTTCACCGCGACGATGCGGGCGCGCAGGGAGGGCACGCGCGCCACCTCCGTCACCCCCGGCAAGCCGCGGGTCAGCGAATCGAAGCGCGCCGCCTGGTCGTTCTGGATGTCGATGAAGAAGAAGCTGGGCGCCGCGGCCGGCATCTGGTCGCCGATCTGGCGGCGGATGTTGCCCTCGATCAGCGCGATGGCGGCGAGGGTGGTGAGGCCGATGCCCAGCGACACCAGCATCAGCGCGGTCGGCGCGCCGGGCCGGTGCAGGTTGGCCAGCCCCAGCCGCAGCGCGGGATGCCGCACGCCGCGCAACCGCCGCGCCACCGCCTGTAGCCCCCAGGCACCCATGCGGAACAGGCCGAGGGTCGCGATGGCGCCGAGGCAGAACCACAGCGCGAAGAGCGGCTGCTCGGCCGTGCCGACCACCAGCGCCACCAGCAGCCCGACGGCGGCGCCGGTCGCCCCCAGCAGCGCCGCGCGCGGCCTGGCGCCGGCCGGCTGCACCGCGTCGCGGAACAGCGCGGCGCCGGGGATCTCCAGCGCCCGGCCCAGCGGCCAGAGGGAGAAGGCCACCGCCGTCAGCAGCCCATAGAGCGCCGCCAGCGCCAGCGGCGCCGGGTAGAAGCCGAGGCGCGGCGGCACCGGCAGGGTGCCCGCCAGGGCCTGCGCCCCCAGCCAGGTCAGCCCGACGCCCGCGACGAGGCCGAGGAGGGTGCCCGCCACGGCCAGGACCAGCACCTGGATCAGGTAGGTCGCGAAGATGGTCGCCCCCGGCGCCCCGAGGCAGCGGAGGGTGGCGATGGTCCTGGCCCGCCTGTCCAGCCAGGCGCGCACGCCCGTCGCCACGCCGATGCCGCCGACCAGCAGCGCGGTGAGCCCGGCGAGCGTCAGGAAGGAGGCGGCGCGGTCCAGGAAGCGGTTCACCCCGGGCGACCCCTCGGCCGAGGAGCGCAGCCGCCAGCCATGGTCCGCGAAGGGCTGGGCACGCAGCTCGGCGGAGAAGGCGGCGGGGTCGGTGCCGGGCGGCAGGCGCAGGCGGTACTGGTACTGCACCAGGGAGCCCGGCTGGATCAGCTGCGTCCCCGGCACCGCGGCCAGCGGCACCATGGCGCGCGGGCCGAGGATGGTGGGGCGCGCCACCTTGTCCGGCTCGCCCGTGACCTGGCCGCGATAGACGAAGCGCCCCTCGCCCAACCGGACCTCCTGGCCCGGGGTCAGGTTCAGCCGTTCCGCCACGATGGGCTCCAGCGCCAGCGGGTAGCGGCCCTGCGGATCGGGCTGCGCGCCGAGCGGGCCGGGCGGGTCCAGCACCAGGTCGCCATAGAGCGGATAGGCGCCGTCCACCGCCTTCAGCTCGACCAGGGTGCGCTCGCCGGAGGGCGCGACGGCCATGGCGCGCATCTCCACCACCTCGGACAGGGCGGCGCCGCGGCCGGCGATCCAGGCCCGCGCCGAATCCGGCAGCGGGCGGTAGGACATCTGCACCTCCAGGTCGCCGCCCAGGATGCGGGCGCCATCCGCGGCCAGCCCGGCCTCGGTGGCGGCGCGCAGCGTCCCCACGGCGGCAATGGCCGCCACGCCCAGGGCCAGGCAGGCCAGGACGATGCGCAGCCCCTTCACCCCGCCGCGCAGCTCGCGCCGCGCGAAGGCCCAGCCCATGGCGAGGGAGGAGGCGGGGCCGGCCGGGGCGGCCCCGCTCGCCGTGCCGGCCAGGCGGCCGGCGGTGGCTCCGCTGGCGCTCATGCCGCGTCGGCCACCGCGGACAGCGCGCTGTCGGAGACGATCCGGCCATCCTCGATGCGCACCTGGCGCTCGCAGCGGGCGGCGAGCGCCGGGTCGTGGGTGATCAGGATCAGGGTGGTGCCGAAGCGCTCCCGCAGGCCGAAGAGCAGGTCCATCACCGCCTCGCCGGTCTTGCGGTCGAGATTGCCGGTGGGCTCGTCGGCCAGAAGCAGCGACGGCCCGGCGGCGAAGGCGCGGGCGAGCGCCACGCGCTGCTGCTCGCCGCCCGAGAGCTGGCCCGGGTAGTGGTCCAGCCGGTGGGAGAGGCCGACCTGGGTCAGCGCCTCCTCCGCCCGCGCGAAGGCGTCGGCGCGGCCGGCGAACTCCAGCGGCACGGCGACGTTCTCCCGCGCCGTCATGGTCGGGATGAGGTGGAAGGCCTGGAAGACGATGCCGATCCGCTCGCGGCGCAGCCCGGCCAGCGAATCCTCGTCCAGCGCCGAGAGGTCGGCGCCCGCCAGGGTGAGCGAGCCCCCCGAGGCGCGCTCCAGCCCGGCCAGCAGCATCAGCAGCGATGTCTTGCCGGAGCCCGAGGGGCCGACGATGCCGATCGCCTCCCCCGTGCGAACGTCGAGGTCCACGCCCTTGAGGATGTTGACCTCTCCGGAACCGGCCCCCACCCTGAAGGTCAGGCCGCATGCCTCGATGAGGCGGTCGCCCACGGGCGATGCGGCTGGGGGCGAGGAGGGCATCATGGCATCCGGCATCGCCCGAAGATTGGCCCGGCGTATTGCGCTGCACAGGGGGCTGGTCGGTTTCGCACTGTGTCTGGTGACGCTGGGGCCGGCAGCGCCGGGCGTGGCGCCGCTGGGTCGGGCCATGGCCCAGCCATCGGCCGCGGGGGGCGCGTCCGGCGGCCCGCCCGCCCTGCTGATGCTGGGCGATTCGATCACCGCCGCCTATGGCCTCGCCCGCAACGAGGGGCTGCCGGCGCGGCTGGAGGCGGCGCTGCGCGAGCGCAGCCGGCCGGTGCGCGTCATCGATGCCGGGGTCTCGGGCGATACCACGGCCGGCGGACGCGCCCGGCTGGACTGGTCCCTGGCCGAGAAGCCGGATGCGGTGATCGTGGCGCTGGGCGGCAATGACGGCCTGCGCGTGGTCGAGCCGCGCGACACCTACGCGAACCTGGCCGCCATCCTGGACACGCTGAAGGAGCGCAACGTCCCCACCCTGCTGGCCGGCATGCTGGCGCCGCCGAACCTGGGGGCCGATTACGGGCGGGAGTTCGGCGCCGTGTTCCAGCGCCTGGCGCAGGAACATCCGGAGGCGGTCTTCTACCCCTTCCTCCTCGACGGCGTCGCGGGGGAGGAGGCGCTGAACCAGCCCGACCGCATCCACCCCAACCCGCAGGGCGTGGGGGTGATCGTGCAGCGGATGCTTCCCTCCGTGGAGGCGCTGCTCGACAAGGTGGCAGCAGCGCGCAGGGGGGGCTGAGCGATGCTGCGTCTGTTCGTGGCGCTGTCCCTGCCGGAGGAGCTACGCGAGCAGCTCGCCCTGCTCACCGGCGGCATCCAGGGCGCGCGATGGGTGCCGCCCGGGAACTACCACCTGACCCTGCGCTTCATCGGCGAGGTGCAGAACTGGAAGGCGGACGAGGTGGACGAGGCCCTGGCCGCCATCCGCGCCCGCCCCTTCGACCTGTCGCTGCGCGGCGTCGGGACCTTCGAGAAGGCGGGAAAGATCCAGTCGCTCTGGGTGGGGGTCGAGCGGACCGACGCCCTGTCCCACCTGCAGGCCAAGGTGGAGACCGCCTTGCAGCGCATCGGGCTGGAACCGGAGCGGAAGCGCTTCGCTCCGCACGTCACCCTGGCCCGCACGGACCGGGCCGACCCGGCGAAGCTCGTCGCCTGGGTGCAGGCGCACAACCTCTTCCGCGCGCCGACGATCCGGGTGGAGCAGTTCACCCTCTTCTCCTCGCGGCTGACCAAGGAGAGCCCGGTCTACGTGCCCGAGGTGGAGTACGACCTGGCCTGACCCCCTCCTCCGTCCGCCGCTCCGCGCCTGCTGGTCTGCGCCGGGCGATCGGGTATAGGGCGGCGATGGCTCGTCGGCGCCTTTCCTGGCTGCTTGCGGCGCTGCTGGCCCTGCAAACGGGGTTGGCGGCGGCGCATTGCCTGCGCCCGCTCCAGGCTGGCGCGAACGCGGCATTCCAGGCCGGGGCGGACGCAGGTTTCCAGGCCGGGGCGGACGCAGGTTTCCAGGCCGGGGCGGCCATGGAGATCTGCACCCCGGAGGGCATGCGCTGGCTCCTGCCCGACGGACAGACCCAGGACCCTGCGGACCATGGCCATGCCGGGCCGCATGGCTTCTGCCCCGCCTGCCACGCCCTGCCGCAGCTGGCCTTGCCGGACGGGCCGGTGCCGCCCGCACCGCGCTGGGTGTTGCTGGCCGAGGCCGGCAGCGTGCCCACCGCCCCGGCGTTGCGCCCTCCGGTGCGCGGGCCGCCGCATGGCGCGCGCGGCCCCCCGATCCCCGGTTGAACCGATGCGTGCCGCCATCCGGCGGCGCGCCCCCTCAACCGTCAGGATCCTTTCGCATGACCATTTCCTTCCGCCACGCGCCCGTGGCGCCCTCCCCCCGCTCGCCCTTGGCGTCCCATCTCCGCGCGCCCTTGGCCTCCCATCTCCGCGCGCCTTTGGCGCGACGCCCTGTCCTGGCCCTGCTTGCGGCCCTCACCCTTCCCGCCCCGTTGCTGGCCCACAGCTACAAGGCGGGCGAGGTCAGCATCGGCCATCCCTGGTCACGCCCCGCGGCACAGGGCGGTACCGGCGCCGGCTACCTGACCCTGCGCAACGGCGGCAGCGAGGCCGACCGGCTTGTCGGCGCCAGCAGCCCCGCCGCCCGCGAGGTGCAGATCCATGTCACCCGCGAGGAGAACGGCGTGATGCGGATGCGCCCGGTCGAGGCGGTGGACCTGCCGCCCGGCCAGGAGGTCGCGCTGGCACCCGGCGGGCTGCACCTGATGCTGCTGGCCATCGACCGCCCCTTCCGGGTGGGCGACCGGGTGCCGCTGACCCTGCGCTTCGCCCGGGCGGGGGAGGTGACGGTGGAGCTTTCGGTGGACGCCCCGCGCGGCGGGTCGGAGCCGGCGCACCGGCACTGAGGGGGGCACGGCCCGGCGTAGCCGGGCCGACCGCCCCTACCCCCCGGCCAGGTGCCGCGGCGGGAAGGCGAGATCCCATTCGGACCCGGGCAACAGGCTGAGGTTCGGGTTGTGGAACGGGTCCGCGGCGATCACCGCGGCCCAGCGCTGCCGCAGCCGTGCGACCTCCGCCGCCTGGAAGGCCGCGCGCTCCCCGGCATAGTGCGAGCCGTAGGTCTGCAGCTCGTGGTGATGCAGTTCCGCCTGGGGTGCATAGACCACCGCGTATCCCGCCTCCCGCACCCGCAAGGCGAGGTCCACGTCGTTGAAGGCGCTGGGATAGGCTTCGTCGAGCCCGCCGAGGCGCTCGTACAGCGTTCGGCGGACTAGCATGCAGGCGGCGGTGACGGCGGAGAAGTCCTGCGCCAGCACCGCGCGCGACAGGTAGCCGGGCGCGGCGCCGGGCAGGTGCCGGTTGGCATGTTCGCACACCCCGCCCGGGCCCATCAGCACGCCGCCATGTTGCAGGCTGCCATCGGGGTAGAGCAGCCGCGCGCCCACCATGCCGGTGGCCGGGTCGGCCAGCCAGGCGGCCATCCAGCGCAGCCAGTCGGCGCGGATGGGCGAGACGTCGTCGTTCAGCAGCAGGATATGCTCACCGGCGGTATGCGCGGCGGCATGGTTGTTGGCGGTGGAGAAGTTGAAGCGCGGCGCCTGCAGCCAGGCGACCGTGGCGCGGGGATCGGCCGAGAGCGCGTCGGCCGCGGCGCGCTGGACCGCGTCCAGCGG
Source organism: Roseomonas sp. OT10 (assembly GCF_020991085.1). Classification (NCBI taxonomy): domain Bacteria; kingdom Pseudomonadati; phylum Pseudomonadota; class Alphaproteobacteria; order Acetobacterales; family Roseomonadaceae; genus Roseomonas; species Roseomonas cutis. The sequence continues at coordinate 1,546,543 of NZ_CP087719.1, read as the reverse complement.
CCCCGGCTGCATCACCACCACATGCAGGTCGAGCGCCGGATAGTCCGTCCCGTCCAGGATGGCGCGTAGGCAGGCCAGGGAGTGCGGCTGCCGCAGGGTCGAGGGCACGATCGCCGTCACCCGCGGCGGCGGCTCCTCGCCCCTCAGCCGGAAGGTCAGGGGGAAGGTCGGCAGCGGCACCACGGCGGGGGCGGCATTGTCCAGCCGGCGCCCGGCCACCGCCGCCAGGATTTCCGGCGGCGCCGCCTCCGCATCCTGGCGGCGGTGCGTCAGCACATGCGGAATGCGGGCGCTGAAGGAACGCGCCCCGGCCGCGTGGCGGGCCAGCCAGAGGTCGAGCCGCAGTGCCTCCGCCCAGCCGGCCGCCGCCCCGGGCGTGCCCAGGTGCCGCAGCAGCACCTCCCGCCGCACGAGCCAGAGGCCGCGGGAGAGCGTGCCCGACAGCATCAGCGCCTCGCCGGGCGAGGGCCGGAACCGGGGCTCCGTGCGCTCGCCCCGGGCGGTCAGCGTATCCTCGTCGGTCAGCGCGATCTCGGGCAGGCCAAGCGCGGCCAGGGCACCGCCGGCCACCCGGGTCGCGTAGGGGGGAAGCACTTCCCCTGCCTGGAGCAGTCCGACGACCTCGCCCGGCAGCCTCTCGACCGCCTGCCGCAGGACCTCCGCGGAGGGGTGGCCGGTCACGACCTCCCACGTGGCGTCCCCCTGGGCCGCCAGGCTGGACCGCGTGGCCTCCAGCGCGGCGGAGGCCGGCTCCTGCGCGAGGACGAGATAGGCGATGGACGGCGCCGCGGGATCGGGTCGGCCCTGCGCCGGCCAGGCCTCGTAGGCGGTGATCCAGGTGCCGTAGCCGTAGCGCGGCAGTTGCAGGCGGTAGGCGGTCTCGGCCAGCAGCCCGCGCAGTGCCGCGCCGAACTGGCGCGGCTGGCGCATCGCCCCGACCAGGCGCCGCAGCAGCACCGGGCGGGGCACCTGCGCCAGCAGCCGCGCCGACGCCGTCGCGGCGCCGATCCTGCGCAGGGAAAGCGGCTCCGTCTCCTGCGCCCGGTCGGTCTCGGAGATGACGGCGAGCTGTGCCGTCGCGGCCCCGGCGGGCAGGAAGGCGATCAGGTCGAACCTCTCTCCCTCCCTCGCCTCGCCCGTCGCCGGGGATGGCAGGTGGAGCGGGCCATGCGCCGGACAGCCCCGTGCGTCGAGAAAGGACAGGACCAGCATGTCCCGGGGCCCGAGCCCCGCCACGCGGCCGGACAGGCGGCTCCAGGCGCCACGCCAGCCGGGCTTCACCGGAACCTGGCACAACACGCGAGGAGAACGGATCACGCCTGGCCTCCGCCCGCCACGCCATACCATCCGTCGTCCGGGGCCGCAGCCTCGTCTCGCCCAAAACCCTGGGGCCGCTGCATGCTCGTCCTGTAACCTGGGGCCGTCCCTGTAGCAGAGCCCCCGCGGATATCTAGGGCAGCCGGTAACAGGGCACCGCCCACAAGGGCGTGAGGGCCGGGTGGGATTGACCGCCCCGCACGGGCCATGGCCCATCCGGCACATGTCCTCCTCGCCTGCCATCCTCCTCCTCACCGGCGCCGGGATCAGCCAGGAATCCGGGCTGCACACCTTCCGCGACCGGGGCGGGATCTGGGCGACGGTGCCGCTGGAGGAGGTCGCGACGCCGGAGGCCTTCGCCCGCGATCCGGGGAAGGTCCAGGGCTTCTACAACGCCCGCCGCGCGCAGCTTCGGGAGGTGCAGCCGAATGCCGCCCACCTCGCCCTGGCGGAGCTGGACGCGCGCTGGCCGGGCGAGCTGCTGCTGGTGACGCAGAACGTGGACGACCTGCACGACCGGGCCGGCACGAAGCGGCTGGTGCACATGCATGGCGAGCTGCGCAAGGCGCGCTGCCTGCGCTGCGGCGCCGTGTCCTCCTGGGAGGAGGACCTCTCCACCGTCACGCCCTGCCCCGCCTGCGGCCAGGCGGGCGGCATGCGGCCCGACATCGTCTGGTTCGGCGAGATGCCCATGCACATGGAGGCGATCGAGGCGGCGCTCGCCCGCTGCGACATCTTCGTCTCCATCGGCACCTCGGGCAACGTGTACCCGGCGGCGGGCTTCGTGGCGCAGGCGCGCCGCCACGCGCGCACGCTGGAGCTGAACCTGGAGCCCAGCGCCGGCGCCGCCGGCTTTCACGAGACGCGGCACGGCCCGGCCACCGTGCTGGTACCGGCCTTCGTCCGCGAGATGCTGGGCCGGCTGCCGTGACGGCCGCCGCCCATCGGCCGCCCGGCGCGGCCGCCGCGCCGGCGCCCGTCCCCGCGGCCGGGCTGGCGGAGGCGGAGGCAGCGGCGCGGGCCTGCACCCTCTGCGCCCCGGTGCTGCCGCTGGGGCCACGGCCGATCATGCAGCTCGACCCACGCGCCCGGATCCTGATCACGTCCCAGGCGCCGGGGACCAAGGCGCACCTCTCGGGCATCCCCTTCGACGACGCCTCGGGCGAGCGGCTGCGCGACTGGCTCGGCGTGGACCGGGACACCTTCTACGACCCGGCCTGCTTCGCCATCCTGCCCACCGGCCTGTGCTACCCGGGCCGGCTGCCGCGCGGAGGCGACGCGCCGCCGCGCCCGGAATGCGCGCCGCTCTGGCACCCCCGGATCGTGCCGCTGCTGACAGGGGTGCGGCTGCGGCTGCTGGTCGGCTCCTACGCCATCCGCCGGGTGCTGGGGGCAAAGGGCCCGCCACTGGCGGAGCGGGTGCGGCGCCATGCCGACGTGCAGCCGGCGCACTTCCCCCTGCCCCACCCCTCCTGGCGCACCCTCGCCTGGGCGAAGCGGAACCCCTGGTTCGAGGCGGAGGTGATCCCGGCCCTGCGGCGGGACGTGTCGCGGCTGCTCCGGTAAGCCTTCCCCCGGCCGGCGCGACCCACGACATTGCCGCGCCCGCCCGCGCGCCAAACCCGCCGCGCCGCGCGGTGTTTGCCTCCTGCCGCGCGAATCGCGGCGCCGACCGGCCGGCCCCCTGCCCGGGAGAGACAGCGAACGCCTCATGGCCCCTTTCGACCCCCGGCGGCCGGCCCTGACGACCTCCGCCCTCGTGGCCCCCGCCTCCGGCACCCTGGTCAACGGGGCGATCGTGGTGGCGGCCATCTACTTCGGCCGCGATCTCTTCGTCCCCCTGGTGCTGGCGGTCCTGCTGGCCTTCGTCCTGGCGCCGCTGGTCCGGCTGTTCCGCAGCCTCCGTCTGCCCGGCGCCCCGGCGGTGCTGATCGCCGTGCTGCTGGCCTTCGCCATCATCCTCGGCATCGGCGCTGCGGTCGGCCGGCAGGTGGGGCTGCTGGCGGAGAACCTTCCGGCCTACCAGGCCACCATGCGCGCGAAGCTGGATTCGGTGCGCATGGGCGGGCAGATGCTGGAGCGTGCCAATGCCACGCTGCGCGACCTCGGCCAGGCGCTGAACCGCGGCGGGGAGGAGGCGGAGCGCCCCGCCCGGCGCCCGGCCACGGTGATCGAGGGCACCGGCCCCGACACCAGCGCGCTGGGCCTGCTGGGCAGCATCGTCACCCCCCTGCTGGGGCCCCTGGCGACGACCGGCGTGGTGATCGTCTTTACCGTCTTCGTCCTGCTCTACCGCGAGAACCTGCGCGACCGGCTGGTCCGCCTGGCCGGCAGCCGCGACCTGCCGCGCACCACGCTGGCGATGAACGACGCCGCCTACCGGCTGTCGCGATTCTTCCTCAGCCAGGTGGGGGTGAATGCCTGCTTCGGCATCGCCATCGCCCTCGGCCTCTGGGCGATCGGGCTACCCAACCCGCCGCTCTGGGGGATCCTGGCCGGGCTGATGCGCTTCGTGCCCTTCCTGGGCAACCCGATCGCCCTGGCGCCCATGCTGCTGCTGGCCCTGGCGGTGGACCCCGGCTGGAGCCTGGCCCTGCAGGTGCTGGCGCTCTACGCGGTCTGCGGGCTGCTGATGAGCCAGCTGGTCGAGCCCCTGCTCTACAGCCAGAGCACCGGGCTCTCGCCGATCTCGGTGATCCTCTCCGCGACCTTCTGGACCTTCATGTGGGGCCCGATCGGGCTGCTGCTGGCGACACCGCTCACCGTCTGCCTCGTCGTGCTGGGGCGGCATGTCGACCGGCTGGAGTTCCTCGACGTCATGCTCGGCGACCGGCCGCCGCTGCGGCCGGAAGAAACCTTCTACCAGCGCGCGCTCGAAGGCGATGCCGACGGGCTGGTGGAGCAGGCGAAGCGCCGGCTGCGCGACACGCCCCTGGCCACCTACTACGACGAGGTGGCACTGCGGGGGCTGGTCCTGGCCCAGGCGGACATGACGCGGGAGGCGCTGGAGGGCGAGCGGCTGGAGGCGATGCACCAGCAGATCGAGACCTTGCTGGATGATCTGGCGCATCGCGACCTGCCGCTGCCGGCCGTCGCGCGTCCGGCCGCCCTGACGGGGGAGCTGCCGCCGGGCTGGCGGCGGGAGGATGCGGTGGTCTGCGTCGCCGGGCGCAGCCGCTTCGACGACCTGGGCGCCGGCATGGCGGCGCAGGTGCTGCAGCGCCACGGCTTCGGCGCGCGCGCAGAGCCGAATGCCGTGCTGGGCGCGCATCTGGAACGGCTGGATCCGACAACCGTGCGGCTGTGCTGCCTCTGCGTGCTGGAGGAGGGCAACAGCGCCGCCAGCATCCGCTACTTCCTGCGACGCATCCGGCGGCAGTTGCCGGATGCCACGGTGATCATCGCGCTTTGGCACACGGATGCCGACAGCCCGATGCTGCAGGCGCTGCGCGCCGAGGGCCAGAACGAGACGGTGGTCAGCACGCTGCGCGAGATGGCCGGGCTGGCCCAGGCCCTGGCCCTGCAATCCGAGCGCGAGCGCAGCCGGGCACCGGAGGAACCGGCCGCCTGATACGGATGGCGGGATGTCTTGAACCGTCGTGCTGTGGTGTTCCATCGTCGGACCGGGAGGGGACGCCGGCCTTCGGCATCGACGCCGTGCGTCGATCCCCGTCCCGGACCCTCCCCTGCCGGGGCCACAAGCGGGCCCCGGTCCCCGCTGGGAGTTTGGTGCTTCCGGTAGGCTTCAGCCTCCGGGCTGAACCCTGACAGAGCGTGGACAGGCGGGACTCTGGAAAAACTTCAGAAGGCGTCAGAGAGTGCTGCGGCTGTACCCGCCGAGGAGCATGGCTCCTCGGCGCTGTGACCCCGTCGAAAGCTGTCCCGCGGCAGCGCTGATCGGGTCCAGGGCCCGCAGGGTCCTGGCGGAGTGGGGGTACGGGGGCGAGGCAGAGCCTTGCCCCCGGGCCACGGGCGCCACGCCACCAGGGACGCCGCGCGTATGGCGCCGCGAGCCTGGACGATACGGAGGGCCAGCGGGTCTACCTTGCTTCCTGCCCGGCCAGGGCCAGCCGCGGCCGCCGGCCGGCCATGCGGGCGAGCAGCCCGTCGCGCCAGGCGAAGGCATGGACCAGCGCCATTGCGACATGGCCCGCCACGAGCGCCAGCAGGCACCAGCCCAGCAGGCCATGGACAGCATTGGCCGGCGCCATCAGGGCGGGGATGCGCTCCGGCAGCGGCGGGAAGAGGGGCAGGCCGAAGGGCGCGAAGCCACGGCCGAAGCCATAGGCGCGCAGCAACCCCAGGGCAGGGATCACGAGCATCAGCGTGTAGAGCAGCCCATGCCCCAGCGTGGCGAGGCGGCCGAGCAGCGACGGGTCCTTGGGCGGGCGCCGGTGCCGGTTCGCCACCGCCCAGCTCACCCGCACCAGGGCGAGGATGAAGACCAGGAAGCCCGTCGAGGCATGGGTCCACCAGAGCGAGCGGACCAGCGGCACGTCCCAGAACAGCGCACGGGCGGTGGCGGTGAGGAACATCCAGGCAAGCAGCACCGCCATGCCCCAGTGCAGGACCCGGGTGACGCGGCCATAGGCCGCCGGCGTATCTTCCAGGGCCGAGGGAGATGGGGCGGGTGGCATGGCTCGCTCCTCTTGCTGCACCGCGAAAGATGTGGAGCCCGGCGGCGGGTGCCAAGGCCCGGCCCGCATCAGCCCGGCACGGACAGCGCCGCGCCCGCCTCCTGCCCCGTCATCACCATGTGGGCGAGCGTGTCGGGATCGAGCCCCGCCACGGGCCGGTCGATCACCTTGCGGCCCGCCTTCATGATCGCGACCCGCGTGGAGACGGCGCAGACATCGGCCATGTTGTGGCTGACCAGCAGCACCGCCTTGCCCTCGGCGTGCAGGCGGCGGATCAGGCCCAGCACCTGCGCCGTCTCCTTCACCCCCAGCGCCGCCGTCGGCTCGTCCATGATGATGAGCTCGGCCTGCCAGCGGAGCGCGCGGGCGATCGCCACCGCCTGGCGCTGCCCGCCGGAGAGGCGTTCCACCGGCACGGACATGTCCCGCTGCGGCAGCTCCAGCCGGTCGAGGAAGCCGCGCGCCGCCGCCGCCATGCCGCGCTTGTCCAGCCAGCGCAGGCCGAGCATGCCCCGCGTCAGCTCGCTGCCGAGGAAGACGTTCTGCGCGATGGAGAGCCGCGGGGCGAGGGCGAGGTCCTGGTAGATGGTGGCGATGCCCCGGCGCAGCGCATCCTGCGGCGAACGGAACGCCACCGCCTCGCCGCGCAGGCGCAGCGTGCCGTCGCTGGCCGGCTGCGCGCCCGCGATCACCTTCACCAGGCTGGACTTGCCCGCGCCGTTGTCGCCGCACAGCGCCAGCACCTCGCCGGCGCGGATCTCCAGGTCGACGCCGCGCACCGCCTCCACCGCGCCGTAGGACCTGCGGATTCCGTGCAGCGACAGCAGCGGCGGCGCGTCGCTCATCGCGCGGCGAACTGCGCCACGTTGGAGGCGTCCACCAGCGTGGCGTCGAGCAGCAGGTAGGGGCCGGTGGTCACGTCGGAGGCCGGCTGCTTCCGCACGACGATGCTCTCGACGGCGGCGGCGGCGCGGCGGCCCATCTCCTCGAAAGGGATGGCGACGGTGGCCTGGAGCGTCGATTCCGGATCGGCGATGCGGCGATAGGTCTCCTTGCCGCCGTCGATCGAGACGAAGGAGACCTCGCCCTTCTTCACGCCCTGGGCCTGGAGCAGGTCGTCCACGACATAGGCCTGCCCGTCGAAGGAGGCCCAGACGCCCTGGAAGCGGCCGCGATGGCGCAGCAGCAGCGCCTGCATCCCCGCGCGCACGTCGTCCTGCCAGCTCGCGGTGCGGGCCATGCTGTGGCTGCCCAGCACCGACACCGCCTGGTTCTCCGACAGCACGGCGTCGAGCATCTTGCCGCGGATGCGGGTGCCGACATTGCCGTCGAAGCGCACCGTCAGCAGCGCGCCGCGGTAGTTCATCCGCCCCAGCAGCCACAGCGCCGCCTGGGCGCCCACCTGGTACTCGTTCACCGCGATGTCGAACAGCGTGTGCGGGCTGGTGCCGGACATGACGGTGATGACGGGGATGCCGGCCGCCTTCGCCGCCTGGAACTGCGCGTCCGCCTCCACCGGCTTGCCCATGCACACCACGATGGCGCCGGGCCTGCGCTGCACCAGGGCGGCGAACTGCTCCGCGTGCTTGGGCAGCGAGCCCTCGGAGTTCAGCAGGGTGACGTCCCAGCCCTTCTCCCTGCCGTAGGCCGCCGCCGCGTTGGCGGCGCGGGCATGGGTCTCGGACGACATCTGGAAGCCGATGACCGCGAGGCTGAACGCCGGGTTCGTCCCCTGGGCCGAGGCGGGGCGCGCCGCGAGCGAGGCGGTGGCGGCCGCCGCCGCGGCGAGGGTGAGGTCGCGTCTGCGCATCGTTCGTCTCCTTGCCGGGGGCCGGTTCAGCCGGCCATCCGCATGTTCAGCGTCTTGGTGAAGGCCGCGCGCCGCATCACCGTGGCCGAGAGCGCGACCGAGCCGATGATGATGCCGCCGAGCACGATGTCCTGCGCGTAGTAGGGCGCGCCCAGCAGCACCAGCCCGTTGCCCAGCGCCTTGAGCATCAGCGCGGCGAGCAGCGTGCCGGCGACGTTGGGCCGCCCCGGCTCGATCATCGTCATGCCCAGCAGCACGGCGGCGATGGCGTAGAGGAAGTGGTCGTTCGCCATGTTCGGCGCGGCCGAGGACAGACCCGCCGCCAGCAGCACCGCCGCCAGCCCGGCGAGCAGCCCGGCCAGCGCCAGACCCAGCCGCTTCATCCGCGCGGTGCGGATGCCGGCGAGGCGCGCCGCCTCCTCCGCCTCGCCGGTGGCGACCATGTGCAGCCCGGTGCGGGTCCAGCGCAGCAGCCACCAGGCGGCGAGCGCCACCAGCGCCATCCACCAGACGAGGTTGGAGATGCCCAGCAGCGACCCGCGCGCCAGCCCGGTGAAGCCCGTGGGCCAGCGCCCGACGAAGGCCACGCCCTGGGTCAGCATGAAGCCCAGCCCCTTGGCGATGGCCGCCGTGCCCAGCGTCGCGATCAGCGAGGGCACCTTCAGCACCGTCACCGCCACCCCGTTCAGCAGCCCCGCCGCCAGCCCGACGCCCAGCCCGGCCAGCACCCCCACGGCCGGCGCGGCGCCGCCCTGGATCAGCGCCCCCGTGGTGACGGCGGCGAGGCTCGCCACCTCGGTCACGGAGAGGTCCAGCTCGGCGGTCGAGAGCGCCAGGGCGAAGCCGGTGGCCAGGATGGCCAGCACCGCCGTCTCCTTCAGGATCACGGCGAGGTTGCCGGGGCTGGCGAAGTTGTCGGCGAAGAGGGCGAAGAACAGCACCACCAGGAGGCCCGCGAAGGCGGTGCCGTAGCGCGCGAGGAGGGTCGTCATGCCGCCGGCCGGGGGGTTCGGGCCTGTTCCATGCCCCTGCGCCTAAAGCGGATCGCGGCGGACCGGAAGAGGCCGGCGCGCGATTCCGGCGCGGCCCGCCCGGCCCCCTCCCGGCCCGGATGCGGTCAGGGCGCGGGCAGGGCCGCCAGGGTCGCACCGGCCTCCCGGGTCGCCGCCACCGCCCCGGTCCAGGCGGCGAAGAGCGGCGCATAGGCGGCGTGCCGCGCCAGATCGGGCGCATGCCGCCGCGCCACCCGCGCCAGCGCCGCCTGCGCCGCGCCGATCCCGTCGAAGGCGCCCAGCCCCGCCCAGGCGGCGATCGCCCCGCCCAGCAGGCCGGGTTCCGCCGCCGCGCCCACCGCCACCGGCCGGCCGGTGACGTCCGCCTTCGCCTGCGCCCAGGCGGGGCTGGCCGCGCCGCCGCCGCCGAAGCGGATCTCCGCGACCGGGGCGCCGAGCGCCACCTCGGCCCGCTCCAGCACCGTGCGGTTGAGGAAGGCCACGCCCTCCAGCACAGCCCAGGCGAGGTCCACGGCCCCATGCGACCGGTCCAGCCCCAGGAAGGCGCCGCGCAGCGACGGGTCCCAGAAGGGCACGCGTTCGCCCTGGAGGAAGGGCAGGAACAGCGCCGGATGCGCCGCGCGCGGGGTGGAGAGCAGCGCCTCCAGCCCGCCTTCCGGCCAGGCGCCGCCGAGCGCGCCGCGCAGCCAGGCGAGCGTGTCCGCGCCGGACTGGCTGGGGCCGCCGAGCTGCTGCGCCCCCTCCCCCCAATCCACCGAGAGCAGGCCGGGCGCTGCGGCCGGCTTCGCGCCGATCGCGCCGAAGACCTCCGTGGTGCCGGAGATGGCGTAGGCGAGGCCGGGCCGCAGCGCGCCCATCCCCACCACCGTCGCCCAGGTGTCGTGCGCCATGGCCAGCACCGGCACCCCGGCCAGCCGCCCCAGCGCCCCGGGCAGGCCCGGCCGCACCGGGCCGAGGATCGCCGTCGGCTCCAGCACCGGCACGGCCGCCACGGCAGGCGGCACGCCGAGGGCGCCGAGCAGGCTGACCCCCGCCGCGTCCCAGGGCATGGCGGCGGCGCGCATCCGGGCGGCGGAGACGCGGTCGTTGGCGATCCGGCCGGTCAGCCGGGCGTTGAGGAAATCCTTCGGGTCCACCACCGCCGCGAGGCGGGCGAAGGCATCCGGTGCCCGTTCTGCCAGCCAGGCGAGGCGGGCGGCGGGGTGGTAGGGGTTGAGATGCTCCGCCTCCGCCCAGCCCGGCGGGGCGAGGCCGCGCAGGCGCTCCGCCTGCTCCTCCGCCCGGCTGTCGTGCCAGGTGATGGCGGGGCGCAGCACCGCGCCGGCCGCATCCAGGAAGACCTGCGTGCGGGTCGCGCCGCAGATGGCGACCGCGCGCACCGGCTCCTCGCCCAGCAGGGCGCCGGCGCCATCGGCGAGGAGGCGCCACCAGTGCTCCGGGTCGGCCTCGGTGCCGGCGCCCAGGCCGCTGGGCCGGCTCGCCTCCCGCACCACCGCCCCGTCGCGGTCCAGCAGCGCGGCCCGGAAGTTGGTGCCCCCCAGGTCGCAGGCAAGGACGAGGTCCACGCGGGACCCTACGGCGCCTCGGCCAGGGTGAGGCTGGCGGAGAGCGATTCTTCCGGCGCCAGCCAGGCCATGTCCCCCCAGGGCGCCAGGGCGCGCCGGTGCAGCACGTTGGTGATGTGGCTGACCGGCTCGACGCACAGCACCGCCTTGTCGCGCGGGGCATAGACCTGGAGGTTCCCGGCCCAGGCGCCCTCGGCGCGCAGCTCCAGCGGCGCGCCGCCCAGCTCCAGCCGCGCCACTCCGTCCCAGCCGGCGAAGTGACCGTCCAGGCCGAGCCAGTCCGCCTCCCCGCCCTCCAGGCCCGGAGAGGGCAACGCCTCGGTCAGCAGGTTGCGCGCATCCTTGGCGAAGCGGTGCGTGGCATGGAAGCCGAGCCGCGTGCCCTCCGGCCGCACGAACCAGGGGTGCCAGCCGAAGCCGAAGGGCAGGATGGTGGGGGCCGCGTTGGTCACGCCCAGCGCCAGCCGCAGCCCGGCCGGGGTCAGCGACACCTCCAGCACCGCCTCGTAGCGGTAGGGCTGGTCCCTGGCCGCGAAGCGCTGCACCAGCCGCGCGGAATCCGGGGCGGAGCGCGCCATCTCCCAGGGGTGCTCGCGCGCCAGCCCGTGGATGGCGTTGCCGCCGGAGAGGTCGTTGACCGGGTAGCGGTGCTCCCGCTCCCCCGCCTCGCCCTCGGCGCCGATCGACCAGCGGAAGCGGCCGTCCTCGATCCGGTTCGACCAGGGGATCATCCAGAAGGCGCCGGCCCGGGCAGAGTTCGGGTCGCCTCCGGGCGGGATCGGCGCCAGCACGTCCCGGCCGTCCCGGGTCAGGGAGGCGAAGGCCGCCCCGGCCTCCGGCAGCAGCACGGCCTGCCAGCCGCCGGCGGCGAGGACCAGCACGGCGCGGTCAGCCCTCGTCCAGGTCGAAGGAATGGCGCGGGCTGGGCGTGGCGCGGGTATAGCCGGAGGCGGTGTAGCCGCCGCCCTGGTAGCGCTCCGTCACCGGGTCGCCGCTGAGCTTGTGGCCGACCTGCTCGCGGAAGATCTCGGCGCTGTCCTGCGGCTGCCAGCCGATGCGGTCGCGGTGGTCCTTGCCCCAGAAGGTGTCCGGGTTGGCGCTGGCGCCCCAGATCACGCAGTGGCCGGTGCGCTCGGCCAGCACGGCGGCCTCCATCATGCGGGCGAGGTCGGCGTAGGACAGCCAAGTGGAGAGCATCCGCGCATCCACCGCCTCGGGGAAGGAGGAGCCGATGCGGACGTTGACGTTCTCCACCCCGTGCTTGTCCCAGTACATCCGGCCCATCAGCTCGCCATAGGCCTTGGACAGGCCGTAGAAGCTGTCGGGGCGGAACTCGCAGTCGGCGTCCAGCTTGGCCTCGTTGCCCTTCGGGCGCTCGTGGAAGCCGATGGCGTGGTTGGAGGTGGCGAAGACCACCCGCGCCTTCTCCCGCCGCGCCGCCTCGTAGATGTGGAACAGGCCGCGGATGTTGGGGCCGATCACCGTCTCGAAGGGCTGGTCGTTGCTGATGCCGCCGAAGTGCAGGATGGCGCCGCAGCCCTCCGCCAGCCGCAGGATGGTGGGGCCGTCGTTCAGGTCGGCGCGCTCGAAGCGGGCCTTGGCCGGCAGCTCGTCCGGGAAGGGGCTGATGTCGGTCAGCACCAGGGTCCAGCCCAGAGCGCCCAGCTCGCGCGCCAGCATGCGGCCGAGATTGCCGGAGGCGCCGGTGATCAGCACGGGCTTGGCGGGAAGGGTCACGGCGTTTCCTTGCATCGCGATGGAGTCCGGCGGCCCAGGGCGGACGGACCCGTTGGCGCGGAGGCTGGCCGCCGCGCCGGCCGCTTGTCAAACCTCCGCCACGGGTTTCCTGTCACCCGGCAGCACCAGGGGGCAGGGCATGGAGTTCCGCAGCATCGAGGCCGCAGCGACCGCGCTGGAGGCGGGCACCGCCACCGCCAAGGAGCTGGCCGAGGAGGCGCTGGCGCGCATCGCCGACACGGATGGCGAGGGCAGCCGCGCCTTCATCGCCGTGCAGGCGGAGCAGGCGCGCGCCGCCGCCGGCGCGATGGACGCGCTGCGCCGGGCGGGCCGGGCGCCCTCCCGCTGGGCGGGCATCCCGATCAGCGTGAAGGACCTCTACGACCAGGCGGGCGTCACCAGCCTCGCCGGCTCCGTCGCGCTGCGCGGCGCGGCGCCCGCCGCGGCGACCGCGCCGGCGGTGCAGCGCCTGGAACGCGCGGGATTCGTGGTGCTCGGCCGGACCAACATGGTGGAGTTCGCCTTTTCCGGCCTCGGCGTGAATCCGCATTACGGCACGCCGCTCTCGCCCTGGGACCGGCGGACGGGACGTCTGCCCGGGGGGTCATCCTCCGGCGCCGCGGTCGCCGTGGCGGATGGCATGGGGCTGGCCGGGCTTGGCTCGGACACCGGCGGCTCCTGCCGCATCCCGGCCGCGCTCTGCGGCCTCGTCGGCTGGAAGCCCACCGCCCGGCGCGTGCCGCTGGAGGGCACGGTGCCCCTCTCGCAGACGCTGGACAGCCTGGGGCCGATCGCCAACACCGTCGCCTGCTGCGCGGTGATCGACGGCTGGATGGCGGGCGAGGCGGACCCCGCCGCTCCGCCGCCCGCACCGCTGGCCGGGGCGCGCTTCGCCGTGCCGCGCGGCACCTATCTGTTCGACGGGGTGGAGGCGGCCGTCGGACGGGCCTTCGAGGCGGCGCTCGACGCGCTGCGCGCGGCGGGCGCGGTCATTGAGGATCTGGACCTGCCGGAGCTGGCGGAGATCCCGCGGGCCAATGCCAAGGGCGGCTACGCCGCCTCGGAGGCCTGGGCCTGGCACGCGCCGCTGGTCGCCCGGGCCCGCGATTCCTACGACCCGCGCATCCTGGCGCGGATCGAGCGCGGCGGGACGATGAGCGCGGCGGACTACCTGACGCTCCAGCGGGAGCGGGCACGGATCACCGCCCGCATCGATGCGCGCACGGCGTCCTACGACGCCCTCCTCTGCCCGACATCCGCCCTGACCCCGCCCGCCCTGTCGGAGGTGGCGGAGGTCGCGGAGTACGACCGGATCAACCTTCTGCTGCTGCGGAACACGGCGGTGGGCAACTTCCTGGACCGCTGCTCCATCAGCATCCCCTGCCAGGAGCCCGGGACCGCCCCGGTCGGGCTGATGCTGACCGGCGCGAACGGGGCCGACCGGGCGCTTCTGGCCCTGGCGCAATCGGTGGAGGCCGCGATCCGGCGCTGAGCCGCCCCTCGGGGCAGTTCAGGCCTCGTCCGAATCCACCACCGGCACGCGCGTGCCGGTGGGCGGGTTCAGCGCCCCGGTGCCGGGATCGTCGATGACGCCCGTCGCCATCAGCCCGATCTCGTCCGTGGTCCCGCCGGGCGCCCAGCCGTCGCGGCGCCACTCCTCCGTCCGGGCGTCCAGGTCGACGGCGCCGTGATCCTCGAACACGTCCAGCGCGTGCTCGACCAGATCGTCCCCCAGCTCGGCGGAGACCACCGTGCCGCCGCGGCGCAGCCCTTCCAGCCAGGCCTGCCGCTCCGGGTCGGGCAAGAGGAGCCGCGACAGCGTCTCGTCGACGCCGCTGCCGGCGCCCAGCCGCGTGCGGCCCTCGCCCGGCACCAGGTGGACCTGCTCCGGCGCCACCCCGTCATGGGCCTGGAGGTGCGCTGCCACGGCCTCCGCCGCGGCGCGGTTGTCGAACAGCGCCGTCACCCGTCGTGTCATGGTCCATGCTCCCTGCCGTGGCGCGTCTGCGGGGCAAACGGCCGCCCCGGCAGGCCGGTTGCCGCCCGCCCCGGGGGCATGGCCGCGCCGCCCCGTCCTGCGTATGAGCGGCCATGTCCCGTGCCCTGCCCCGACCGGTCCCCCTGCCCGCCTCCGCCCTGCCGGCGGCGGCCTGGCGCGGCCGGCAGCGGGTGCGCTTCGGGGATTGCGACCCCGCCGGCATCGTCTTCTTCCCCGCCTGGTTCGCCATGGGGCACGCGGCGCTGGAGGACTGGTTCGACGAGGCGCTGGGCATCGGCTTCCACGCGCTGCACGCGGCACGGCGGATCGCCACCGGCTATGCCCATGCCGAGGCGGACTACTTCCGGCCCGGGCTGATGGGGGAGGTCGTCCACCTCACCCCGCTGGCCGGGCGGATCGGCGGCGCCTCCTACGCGCTGACCGTGCATATCCACCGGGGCGAGGAGGAGCTGGCGCGGCTGCACCTGCTGGTCGCCACCACCGACCTGGACACCCGCCGCCCGGTGGCCGTGCCCGAGGACCTGCGCGCCGCGCTGCTCGCCTACCGGCAGCGTTGCGGAGGCCCGGCCGGCTGAGCGCGCGCCAGTTCCAAGGTTCCCGTTCCGGGGCCGTGCTGCCGGCGCTTGCGTCCTGGCTCCCCGGCGGCCAGCCTGCGCGGGGCCCGCCCGCGGGCCGGGGCGCTTCGGTGACGGCATGCGGACCGAAGACGCTCCACCCCCTGCCCTGCCGCGGAGAAGGCCGAATGCAGCACCCCACCCGCCGTGCCCTGCTGGGCGCCTCGCTGGCCCTTCCCATGGCCGGCACGGCCTTCGGCCCGGGCGGCCGTGCCTTCGCCGCCGCGCCCTTCCGCAACGATGCCTCGCCCGGCTGGCACCGCTTCCGCATCGGCGGCTTCGAGGCGACCATCCTCTCGGACGGCGCCATCGGCTTCCCGCCCGCCCTCATGGTGCCGGAAGCGCCGGCGGGCGAACCGGAGCGCCTGCTGGCCGAGCGCCTCCTGCCGACCGACCGCGTGGTGCTGGAGCTGAACGCGCTGGTGGTGAACACCGGCCGGCAGCTCATCCTGTTCGACACGGGCATGGGCTCCAGCATGGCGGACGTTCCGGACGCGGTGCCGCCCGGCACCGGGCGGCTGGCGACGAACCTGCGCGCCGCCGGGATCGAACCGGCGCAGATCGACCTGGTCTGCCTGACGCATGCGCACAGCGACCATTGCTGGGGTCTGGCCGATGCGGCCGGCGCGCCGGTCTTTCCCAACGCGCAGGTGGCGATCGCCGAGGCGGACCTGCGCTTCTGGACGGATGAGGGCAACCGCGCCGGGCTCGGCCCCTTCGGCGCGATGATCGATGGCGCCCGGAAGAACCTGGGCGCCTATCGCGACCGGCTGGTGATGGTGCGCGACGGGCAGGAGGTGGCGCCGGGCATCCAGGTGCTCGCCACCCCCGGCCATACGGTCGGCCATGTCAGCTATGCCGTCACCTCCGGAAACCAGGCGCTGGTGAACCTGGGGGACGTGGTGCACCACCCGCTGCAGCTGCGCCGGCCGGGCTGGAAGATGGCCTTCGACACCGATCCGGACCGCGGCATCGCCACCCGCCGCCGCGTGCTGGACCAGCTTTCCACCGATCGCGTGCCCGCCCTGGTCTACCACTTCGCCTGGGTCGGGGCCGGCCATGTGGTGCGCGGGGCCGATGGCTATGGCTGGATGCCGCTGGCCCTCTCCGCCGGGCTGCCCTGACGCCTCCCCCGCGCGGCACGCCCGGGCAGCGCCCAGCGCGCGCCTCGGCGGCCCGGCCGGGGTTGCTGCACGGCGGTGCCGGTGCGAATGTCCGGCCGCAGCGCCCGTGACATTACCGGGCCGCAACGAGCTTGTCGCGGAGCAGGATCGCAATGGCCAAGATCAAGGTGAAGACCCCCGTCGTGGAGATGGACGGGGACGAGATGACCCGCATCATCTGGGGGTTCATCAAGGAGAAGCTGATCCTTCCCTACCTCGACATCGACCTGAAGTACTACGACCTGGGCATCGAGCACCGCGACGCGACGGACGACCAGGTGACGGTGGACGCGGCGAACGCCACCAAGCAGTACGGCGTGGGCGTGAAGTGCGCGACCATCACCCCGGACGAGGCGCGGGTGAAGGAGTTCAACCTGAAGAAGATGTGGCGCTCGCCCAACGGGACGATCCGCAACATCCTCGACGGCACGATCTTCCGCGAGCCGATCATCTGCAACAACGTGCCGCGCCTGGTGCCGCACTGGTCCAAGCCGATCGTCATCGGCCGCCACGCCTATGGCGACATCTACCGCGCCGCCGAGACCAAGATCCCGGGGCCCGGCAAGGCCACCATCACCTGGACGCCCGATGGCGGCGGCACCCCGATCGAACTCGAGGTGACGCACTTCAAGGGCAAGGGCGTGCTGATGGGCATGCACAACACCAACGCCTCGATCGAGGGCTTCGCGCGGGCCTCCTTCAACTACGGCCTGGCGCGCAACTTCCCCGTCTACCTCTCGACCAAGAACACGATCCTCAAGGCCTATGACGGCGAGTTCAAGGACATCTTCCAGTCCATCTTCGACGCCGAATTCAAGGCCGAGTTCGACAAGCGTGGCCTGACCTACGAGCACCGGCTGATCGACGACATGGTCGCCGCCGCGCTGAAGTGGGAGGGCGGCTACGTCTGGGCCTGCAAGAACTACGACGGCGACGTGCAGTCCGACATCGTGGCCCAGGGCTTCGGCTCGCTCGGCCTGATGACCTCCGTGCTGCTCTCCCCGGACGGCAAGACGGTCGAGTCCGAGGCGGCGCACGGCACGGTGACGCGCCACTACCGCGAGCACCAGAAGGGCCGCGAGACCAGCACGAACCCGATCGCCTCGATCTTCGCCTGGACCCGCGGCCTCGCCTATCGCGGCAAGTTCGACGGCACGCCGGACGTGGTGGCCTTCGCCGACGCGCTGGAGAAGGTCTGCGTCGAGACGGTCGAGTCCGGCTACATGACCAAGGACCTCGCCATCCTGATCGGCAAGGACCAGCCCTGGCTGAACACCCAGGCCTTCCTCGACAAGCTGGACGAGAACCTGAAGAAGGCCATGGCCTGAGCCGCGACGCGGGCCTCCCGGCCAGGGGGGCCCGCTGCCGCGTTGCGGCATGGCTGGCGCGGCCAGCCGCGCGCCCGCGAGCCGGGTGACGAACGCTCCCGCATCCCGCCCGGCGCGGCGATGCCCCGGATACCGCGCCGATGCCGTCCTCCGCGTTCCTGCTTCCCCAGGATCTGATCCGGGCCGCGGTGCTGGCCCTGCTGGTGCTGGCGACCACCGCCTGCCTGCACCGTTGCTGGCTGCGGCGACGGCAGCAGGACCGGGCCCTCCTCCTGCTGCTGCTCGGCGCCACGGCGGTGCTGGGGATGACCGCCTTCCTCCTCGCGCAGGACTACCGGCTGCGCGTCCTGCCGGACCGGATGGCTGGCATGGCCGTGCCCGCCTGGGACGGCTGGCTGCTGGTCGACGGGGCCATGGGCCTGCTGGCGCTGGCGCTGCTGGCCGTGTCGCGCCAGCGCGACGACCAGTTGCAGCGCCTTCTTTCCGAAGCCACGACCGATCCGCTGACCGGCGTCCTGAACCGGCGCGCCCTGATGGCGCTGGCGGGGCCGGCGCTGGAGCGGCCGCGCCGGCAGGGCGAGCCCTCTTCCCTGGTGATGCTCGACCTGGACCACTTCAAGCGGATCAACGACGGGCACGGCCATGCCGCCGGGGATGCGGTGCTGCAACAGCTCGGCGCCGTCCTGCGATCCGCCAGCCGTGGCAGGGACATCATCGCCCGCGTCGGCGGCGAGGAATTCGTCCTCCTGCTCCCGGGCGAGGGCGTGGACGGGGCGCGCAGCGTCGCGGAGCGGCTGCGCGAGGACGTCGCCCGGCTGATCCCGCACCCCGGTGGCGAAGGCCACCGGATCACGCTGAGCGCCGGCCTGGCCGCGATCGGGCCGGGCGAGCCGGTGGCCGCGCTGGAGAAGGCCCTGTCCGCCGCCGACCAGGCCCTCTACGCGGCGAAGGCTGCCGGCCGCGACCGCGTGATCGTCGCCTCGGGACCGGTTCGATAGGCGTCCGGGCCGGCCTGTCCTACACCGGCCGCATGCGCAGCCGACCGTTCCGGATTCCGCCCCCCAGCCGGGGCCGGGGCCGATGATCCCCTTCCTCAGCCACCTCGACCTGCTGGGCCTCGCGGTCTTCCTCCTCTGCTGGGCCGGCTACGCCCTGGTCGCCGACCGCATCCCCGCGATCCGCGCCCGCAGCGTCATCGCGGCCATGGACGAGCACCGGCGCCGCTGGCTGGTCTCCACCCTGCCCAAGGAGAACCGGATCGCCGACGTGGCCATCGTCGGCAACCTGATGTCCTCCACCTCCTTCCTCGCCAATACCTGCATCTTCATCATCGGCGGCCTGATGGCGCTCCTCGCCTCGCCGGAGGTCGGGCGCCGCGTGCTGGAATCCGTGCCCTTCGCCCAGACCGGCCTGTCCGACGGCGGGTGGGAGGCGCGGATCCTGCTGCTGCTGCTGATCTTCGTGCGGACGTTCTTCGAGCTGACCTGGGCGCTTCGCCAGTTCAACTACGGCTCCATCCTGATCGGCGCCTTCCCGCGCGACGCGGCGAATGGCCTGCCGGCGGCCGAGATCGCCGCGCGGGTGGTGAACCGGGCGGCGCGGCACTTCAACACGGGGCTGCGCGCATACTATTTCGGCCTCGCCGCCCTCGCCTGGATCCTGCATCCGGTGGCGCTGATGCTGGCGAGCCTGTGGGTGGTGGCGGAGCTGCACCGGCGGGAGTTCCGGTCAGCCGTGAGGCAGGCCGTCATCGAGGGGGAGGAACAGCAGCGCTGACGCGGGCGGCGCTGACACAGGGGCGCCGGGACGGGGAACAGAACTGGTGTGCCCGCTCGGGCTCGAACCGAGGACCCCAAGATTAAAAGTCTCGTGCTCTACCGACTGAGCTACGGGCACGTCCCGGGGGTACGGGAAGCAGCCGCCGTGCCGGGTGTCAAGCCGGCACGGCGCGTCGCACCGGCTACTGGCCGTCCGGCACGTCGGCCGCGACGCGCAGCTTCTGGATCTTGTCCGGCTCGCGCACCATGCCGTTCGGGCCGCTGCCGCGCTTGATCTTGTCCACGACCTCCATGCCGCCGACGACCCGGCCCCAGATGGTGTACTGGCCGTCCAGGCTGGCCGCCGGGGCGAACATGATGAAGAACTGGCTGTTGGCGCTGTTCGGGTCCTGGGTCCGGGCCATGCCGCAGACACCGCGGATGAAGCGCGCCTTGCCCGGCGAGCTGAATTCGGCCGGCAGGTTCGGCAGCGGGCTGCCGCCGGTGCCGGTGCCGGTGGGGTCGCCGCCCTGGGCCATGAAGCCCTCGATCACCCGGTGGAACGGGGTGCCGTCGTAGAAGCCCTGGCGGGCCAGGGTCTTGATCCGCTCGACATGCTTGGGCGCGAGGTCGGGCCGCAGTTCGATCGTCACCCGGCCGTCCTTGAGATCCATCAGCAGGATGTTCTCGCGGTCGGCCGAGGGCGCACCCTGGGCCTCGGCGTTGTTGGTCTCGCTCATCAGCGTTCCTCCAGCAATCATAGTGGCGGTCAGCAACGTGCGTCGCCGCATCTGGGCTAGCTCCCCTTGGATTCCGGCACCCCGTCCAGGCCGAGGCGGGCCAGGGTGCGGGCGTGGGTCAGGGGCGGGACGAAGCTGGACACGTCCCCCCCCAGCCTCGCGATCTCCTTCACGAACCGCGAGGAGATGAACTGGTTGCGTTCGCTGGCCATCAGGAAGACCGTCTCCACCCCGGCATCGAGGCGGTGGTTCATCCCGGCCATCTGGAACTCGTAGTCGAAATCGGACACGGCGCGCAGGCCGCGCACGATCATCCCCGCGCCCACCTCCCGCGCATAGCCGATCAGCAGCCCCTGGAAGGGCCGGACCTCGATGCAGGTGCCGGTGCGCTCGGCGACCAGGGCGACCTCGGCCGCGGCCAGCTCCACCCGCTCCTCCAGCGGGAAGAGCGGGTTCTTCTCGGCATTGGTGGCCACGCCGACGATGAGGCGGTCGACCAGCCGGGCGGCCCGGGCGATGACGTCCAGGTGGCCGTTGGTCACCGGGTCGAAGGTGCCCGGATACAGCCCCACCCGCTCGGTCCCGCCCGGCCGGGGCATGCCCGGCTCAGGCACGCCCGATTCAGGCATCCTCCGCCCCGCTGTCTCCCGCCGCGGTTTCCCCCGCTCCGGCATCCGTGGCCTCTCCATCCTCCACCACGGGGAAGCAGGAGGTGACGCGCTCGCTGTCGTCAAGCCGCAGCAGGGTGACGCCCATGGCCTGCCG
Source organism: Roseomonas sp. OT10 (assembly GCF_020991085.1). Lineage (NCBI taxonomy): Bacteria > Pseudomonadati > Pseudomonadota > Alphaproteobacteria > Acetobacterales > Roseomonadaceae > Roseomonas > Roseomonas cutis. The sequence continues at coordinate 1,526,098 of NZ_CP087719.1, read as the reverse complement.
CCCGGTCACCCGGACCTGGTCGACCGGTAGGCGGATCAGGCGGCCGGCATCGGTCACCAGCATCACGTCGTCCCCGGGGCGCGCCGGGAAGGTCGCCACCACCTCGCGCCCGGTGCGGGGGCTGAGGGAGATGTTGGAGATCCCCTGCCCGCCGCGCCCGGTCACCCGGTACTCGTAGGCCGAGGAACGCTTGCCGAAGCCGCCATCGGTGACGGAGAGGATCAGCTCCTCCGCCTGCTCCATCTCGGACAGGCGCTCGGCGGACAGGGAGGCGCCCTCCCCCTCCTCCTCGCTCTCCTCGGCCTCCACCTCGGCGCCGTTGCCGTTCGCCTCCGCCTCGCCCTCCTCGGCGCCGTTGCGGCGCCTCGCGGCGGCGGCCTTGAGATAGGCCATGCGCTCCGCCTGGGTCGCCGCGACGTGGCGCAGCACGGACAGCGCGATCACGCTGTCCCCGTCGGCGAGGCGGATGCCGCGCACCCCCGTGCTGTCGCGCCCGGCGAAGACGCGGAGCTGGTCCGCCTCCGCCACGAAGCGGATGCAGCGGCCGCCGCGGGTCGCGAGCATCACGTCGTCCCCCTCGCGGCAGGTCTGCACGCCGACCAGCGAATCCCCCTCGTCCAGCTTCATGGCGATGAGGCCGGTGGAGCGGACGTTGCGGAAATCCGACAGGCGGTTGCGCCGGACGTTGCCCTGGATGGTCGCGAAGACGAGGTGCAGGTTGTCCCACAGCGACTCGTCCTGCGGCAGCGGCAGGACCGCCGTCACCTGCTCGTCCTGCTGGAGCTGGAGGAGCTGGCGCAGGGAACGGCCGCGCGCGGCCGGGGCGGCGAGCGGCAGCTTCCACACCTTCTCGCGGAAGGCCATCCCGCGCGAGGTGAAGAACAGCACCCACTGGTGCGTGTGCGCGTTGAAGGAGCGCACGACCACGTCGTCCTCGCGCGTCGTGGCGGCCGAACGCCCGCGCCCGCCGCGGTTCTGCGCGCGGAAGCTCTCCAGCGTCGTGCGCTTGACGTAGCCGTCGCGGGTCAGGGTGACGACCATCAGCCCCGGCTCGATCAGGCTCTCGTCATCCTGCTCGGCGAAGCCGTCCACGATCTCCGTCAGGCGCGGCGTCGCGATCTGGGCGCGGACCTCCGCCAGCTCCTGCGCCATCAGCTCCAGCCGGCGCGGGCGGGAGGCGAGGATCTCCAGCAGCTCGCGGATGCGCCCGGCGATCTCGTCCAGCTCGGCGATGATCTTCTCGCGCTCCAGGCCGGTGAGGCGCTGGAGCCGCAGCTCCAGGATGCCGCGCGCCTGGGTCTCGGTGAGGTGCACCGTGTCGTCGATGACGACGTTGCCCGCATCGTCCACCAGCGCCAGCAGCGCGCCGACATCGCCCGCCGGCCAGGCGCGCGCCATCAACGCCTCCCGCGCCGCGTTCGCGTCGGGGCTCTCGCGGATCAGGCGGATCACCTCGTCGATGTTGGCGACCGCGATGGCCAGGCCGATCAGCAGGTGGCCGCGCTCGCGCGCCTTGCCCAGCCGGTAGCGCGAGCGGCGGAGGATCACCTCCTCGCGGAAGGCGATGAAGGCCTGCAGCGCGTCCTTCAGCCCCATCTGCCGCGGCCGGCCGTGGTCGAGCGCCAGCATATTCACCGCGAAGGTCGTCTGCAGCGCGGTGAAGCGGTAGAGCTGGTTCAGCACCACCTCCGGCGTCGCCTCGCGCTTCAGCTCGACGACGATGCGCATGCCGGAGCGGTCGCTCTCGTCGCGCAGGTCGGAGATGCCCTCGACCTGCTTGGAGCGCACCAGCTCCGCCATGCGCTCGATCAGCGTCGTCTTGTTGACCTGGTACGGGATCTCGGTGATCGCGATGAGGGAGCGGCCGCCGCGCAGCTCCTCGATGCTGGCGCGCGCCCGCACGGGGATGGAGCCGCGCCCCGTCTCGAAGGCCAGCCGGATGCCGGAACGCCCGAGGATCAGCCCGCCGGTCGGGAAGTCCGGCCCGGGGATGATCCGCATCAGTTCTTCCAGCGTCGTATCCGGCTCGCGGATCAGCGCGAGCGTCGCGTCGATCACCTCCCCTGCATTGTGGGTCGGGATGTTCGTCGCCATGCCGACGGCGATGCCGTTGGCGCCGTTCACCAGCAGGTTCGGGAAGGCCGCCGGCAGGACCCGCGGCTCCTGCGCGCTCTCGTCGTAGTTCGGCTGGAAGTCGACCGTGTCCTCGTCGATGCCGGCCAGCAGCGCGGCGGCGGACTTCGCCAGACGCGCCTCGGTGTAGCGCATCGCCGCCGGCGGATCGCCGTCGATCGAGCCGAAATTCCCCTGCCCGTCGATCAGCGGCAGCCGCATCGAGAAGGGCTGCGCCATGCGGACCATGGCGTCGTAGATCGCGGCGTCGCCATGCGGGTGGTAGACGCCCATCACGTCGCCGACCACGCGGGCCGACTTGCGGTGCGGCTTGTCCGGCGTGTAGCCCGCCTCGTGCATCGCGAAGAGGATGCGCCGGTGCACGGGCTTCAGCCCGTCCCGCGCATCCGGCAGGGCGCGCGAGACGATCACGCTCATCGCATAATCGAGGTAGGAGCGGCGCATCTCCTCCTCGAGCGCCACGGGAATCCCCGTCAGCGTGCCTTCGGGGGTCGTGCCCGAGCCCGGCTCCTCGCCGGGGCTGCTGCCGTCGTCGTCGCTCTCGCTCACGCTCTCGTTCCAGTCAGAAGTCGTTCAGGCCGGCCGTCCCCGGGGGAACGGGATGGGGGCTCAGAACGGGATGTCGTCGTCCAGGTCGCCCTTCGGCGCGTCCCAGCCGCCGCCGCCGCCGCCGCGTGCCGGGCGGGAGGCGCCGCCGCCCGAACCGCCGCCGAAGCCGCCGCGCTCCCCGCCGCCGGAGCGGGCGCCGCCGCCATAGCCGCCGCGCTCGCCGCCGAAGCCGCCACCGGAGGGGGCCTCACCCCCCTCCCCGCCGCCGCGGCCGCCCAGCAGGGTCAGCTCGCCGCCGAAGTTCCGGAGCACGATCTCGGTCGTGTAGCGCTCCTGGCCTTCCTTGTCGGCCCACTTCCGGGTCTCGAGCTTGCCCTCGATATACACCGAGCTGCCCTTGCGCAGGTACTTCTCGGCGACGTCGCCCAGCCGCTCGTTGAAGATCGCGACCGAGTGCCACTCGGTCTTCTCCTGCCGGTTGCCCTCGCGGTCCTTGTAGGTCTCGGTGGTCGCCAGCCGCAGGTTCACGACCTTGCCGCCGTTCTGGAAGTTGCGGACCTCCGGGTCCCGACCCAGATTCCCGATCAGGATCACCTTGTTGACGCTACCGGCCATGCCGCCCTGTCCTTCGCTCCGGAACCGCAACCTCTCCGGGATCGCGGAGAATCGCACGCGCCCGCGCGGCAGGGCCGGCGGGAACGCGCAACCTAGACCCCGGGGGCGGCGCTAGCCACCCCCGGGGAGGCCCCCCATGGACAGGCCGGTGGAGAAACCCGACCACGGAACCATGCGGAGAGAGCGGTCCAGGGCCGCCCCCCGGCAAGCCCCTTCCCGCCAGCCCCATATGGTGTCACAACCCCGGGAACACAATGCGAACGCCCCGGCGGCCACCCTGAAAATCAGGACATCCCGGACCTTGCCCGACAGCCTCCCCCCTGCCCCGAAGACCCGCGCGGCCCCGACCCAGCACCTGGCGGGCGCGGCCATCCGCGTGCGGGGGGCGCGGCAGCACAACCTGAAGTCGATCGACCTCGACATCCCCAAGGACACGCTGACGGTCATCACCGGGCTGTCGGGATCGGGCAAGTCCTCGCTCGCCTTCGACACGATCTATGCCGAGGGGCAGCGGCGCTATGTGGAGAGCCTGTCGGCCTACGCCCGGCAGTTCCTCCAGCTGATGGGCAAGCCGGACGTGGACAGCATCGAGGGCCTCTCCCCGGCCATCTCGATCGAGCAGAAGACGACCAGCCACAACCCCCGCTCCACGGTCGGCACGGTCACCGAGATCTGGGACTACATGCGCCTGCTCTGGGCGCGGGTGGGGGTGCCCTATTCCCCCGCCACCGGCCTGCCGATCGAGGCGCAGACGGTCAGCCAGATGGTGGACCGGGTGATGGCCATGCCGGAGGGCACCCGCCTGCTGATCCTGGCCCCCGTCGCGCGCGGCCGGAAGGGCGAGTGGAAGAAGGAGCTGGCCGAGTGGCAGCGCCGCGGCTTCGAGCGCGCCAAGATCAACGGCGAGCTGGTCCGCATCGAGGAGGCGCCGAACCTCGACAAGAAGAAGAAGCACGACATTGAGGTCGTGGTGGACCGCATCGTCGTCCGCGACGGCGCCCAGACCCGGCTGGCCGACAGCTTCGAGACGGCCCTGGGGCTGGCCGACGGCGTCGCCTATGCCGAGAACGCGGATGGCGGCGAGCGCACGGTGTTCAGCAGCCGCTTCGCCTGTCCGGTCAGCGGCTTCACCATCGAGGAGATCGAGCCGCGGCTGTTCTCCTTCAACTCGCCCCAGGGCGCCTGCCCCGTCTGCGACGGGCTGGGGACGGAGAGCTACTTCGACGCCGCGCTGGTGGTGCCGGACGAGCTGCGCGCCCTGTCGGAAGGCGCCGTCGCGCCCTGGTCCGGCGGCGCCTCCTCGGAATACTACGACCAGACGCTGGAGAGCTTGGCGCGGCACTTCAAGGTGCGGCTGACCACCCCCTGGCAGGACCTGCCGGAGGTGGTGCGCAAGGCCATCCTGACCGGCACGGGCAGCGAGGTCGTGGCACTCCGCTACAAGGACGGGCTGCGCGCCTACGAGGTGAAGAAGCCCTTCGAGGGCGTCATCCCCAATCTCCAGCGACGCCTGCGCGAGACGGACAACCCCTGGGTCCGCGAGGACCTGCTGCGCTACCAGGCGGAGCGCCCCTGCGCCGCGTGCAACGGCGCCCGGCTCAAGCCCGAGGCGCTGTCGGTCAAGGTCGCCGGGCTGAACGTCAGCGAGGCGGCGGCGCTCTCCATCCGCAAGGCGATGGAGTGGTTCGCGGGGGTGGACAGGACCCTCACCCCCCAGCGGCTGGAGATCGCCGGCCGCATCCTGCGCGAGATCAACGAGCGGCTGCGCTTCCTGGTGGATGTGGGGCTGGACTACCTGAACCTCGCCCGCTCCTCGGCCACGCTTTCGGGCGGGGAGAGCCAGCGAATCCGCCTCGCCTCGCAGATCGGCTCCGGCCTGACGGGGGTGCTCTACGTGCTGGACGAGCCCTCGATCGGCCTGCACCAGCGCGACAACGAGCGTCTGCTGGGCACGCTGCGCCGCCTGCGCGACCTGGGCAACACCGTGCTGGTGGTCGAGCATGACGAGGACGCGATCCGCGCCGCCGACCACCTGGTGGATATCGGCCCCGGCGCCGGCAAGCATGGCGGCCGCGTCATCGCTCAGGGCACGCCGGAGGAGGTCGCGGCGCATCCGGACAGCGTGACCGGCGCCTACCTCTCCGGGCGGCAGCGGATCGAGGTGCCGGCGGAACGCCGCGCGCCGGACAAGGACCGCATGCTGCGCGTCGTGGGGGCGCGCGGGAACAACCTGAAGAACGTCTCGGCCAGCATCCCGCTGGGCACCTTCACCTGCGTCACCGGCGTCTCCGGCGGCGGCAAGTCCACGCTGGTGATCGAGACGCTGTACAAGGCCGCCGCGCGACGGCTGATGGGCTCCGGCACCGTCCCCGCGCCGCACGACCGGATCGAGGGGCTGGAGCTGCTCGACAAGATCATCGACATCGACCAGTCGCCGATCGGCCGCACCCCGCGCTCCAACCCCGCCACCTATACGGGGCTGTTCGCGCCGATCCGCGACTGGTTCTCGGAGCTGCCGGAGAGCCGCGCGCGCGGCTACAAGCCCGGCCGCTTCAGCTTCAACGTCAAGGGCGGGCGCTGCGAGGCCTGCCAGGGCGACGGGCTGATCAAGATCGAGATGCACTTCCTGCCCGACGTCTACGTCACCTGCGACACCTGCAAGGGCAAGCGCTACAACCGCGAGACGCTGGAGGTGAAGTTCCGCGAGAAGTCGATCGCGGACGTACTGGAGATGACGGTGGACGAGGGGGTGGAGTTCTTCTCCGCTGTCCCCACGATCCGCGAGAAGCTGGTGGTGCTGAAGGAGGTGGGACTCGGCTACATCCATCTCGGCCAGCAGGCGACCACCCTCTCGGGCGGCGAGGCGCAGCGCATCAAGCTGGCCAAGGAGCTGTCGCGCCGCGCCACCGGCCGCACCCTCTACATCCTGGACGAGCCCACCACCGGGCTGCACTTCGAGGACGTGCGCAAGCTGCTCGAGCTGCTCCAGGCGCTGGTGAAGACGGGCAACACGGTGGTGGTGATCGAGCACAACCTGGAAGTCATCAAGACCGCCGACTGGCTGCTCGACCTCGGCCCGGAGGGCGGCGAGGGCGGCGGGCGCATCGTGGCGGAGGGCACGCCGGAGGCGGTCGCCGCCAACCCGGAGAGCCACACCGGCCGCTTCCTGGTGCCCCTGCTGGAAGGCCGCCCTGTGGTGCCGGCGCCGAGGCCGAAAGGCAAGGCGCGGAAGGGCTGACCGACCCTACCGCCCTGGCTCACACCAGCGCCAGGATTCGCCCCGGCCCGCCGGTCGCGCCGCGCACCTTCGGGGCGCCGACGACGATCTGCGCGCCCTTCGCGGGCAGGGCGTCGAGGTTGGCGAGCCCCTCGATCCCCCAGCGCCCGCTGCCCAGCCAGGCGTAGTGGACCGGGAAGGTGGCGTCCCGCCCGGGATCGAGGGAGAGCGTGTCCACGCCGATGGATCGCACCTGCCGCTCGGCCATCAGCATGGCCGCCGTCTCGGCATGGAAGCCCGGCATGTGGTTGACCCCGGCGGCGTCGCGGTTGGTGAAGCGCGGGGAGTCCAGGAGCCGGTGCCAGCCGGAGTTCATCACGACGCAGCATCCCTCCGGCAGGGGACCGTTTGCGGCCTCCCAGCGGCGGATGTCGTCAGGGGTCAGGGTCGTGTCCGCGTCCTCCTGCGCCCGCTGGCGGATGTCGATCACCGCCACCGGCAGCACCAGTTCGCTGGCGGGGATGGCATCGATGCTGCGGCCGTCGGCGGTGAAGTGCAGCGGCGCGTCCAGATGCGTGCCGGTGTGCTCGACCAGGGTCCAGCGGTTGATGTTCATCCGGTCCTTGGCGAAGCGCAGCATCGGCTCCGTGGTGAACCAGCGCGAGCCGTCGAAGGTCGGGAAGCCGTCGTAGAGCGGGTGGGTCAGGTCCTGCACCCCGGTGAAGCTGCGGGTCACGGCGGGCGCCGATGGCGGCGCCTGCGCGGCGGCGGGGGCCCCCGCCGCCGCGACGGCGACGGCCGCCAGCCCTCCGCCGAGCAGGCCGCGGCGCGAGGCGTGGCGGTGCATGGCCTGCAGGCAGCCGGGTGGGCACATGGTCCGTCTCTCCCTTGCTGGCCTTCGCGGCCGTTTCGCCAGGAGGATGACCCCGCACCCCCTCCCCGTCCAGCGCCGTGACCATTTCCGGCGGCCGATGGCCGGGCCTATCCTCGCCGTCGCGTGGCGCCCGCACGGGGGCCGCGGCACGGAGGACGCTTCCATGAACTGGTTCACCCGGCGCGGCATGGCCGCCGCGCTGTCCGTCGCGCTGTCGCTCGCCGCGATCCCCGCCTGGGCGGGCAGTATCGTCACGCGGGAGTTCCGCTCCGCCCAGCTCGACCGGCCGTGGAGCTATTCGATCTACCTGCCGGACGGCTACGAGGGCGGGAACCTGCGCTACCCCGTGCTCTACCTGCTGCACGGCAACGGCGGCTCGCTGAACGAATGGCCGGTGAAGGGCAACCTCCAGGCCACCGCCGACCGGCTGATGCGCGCGGGCGAGATTCCGCCCGCCATCATCGTCATGCCCGATGCGGGGACGAGCTGGTACGTGGACCGCAAGGAGAGGATGGAGAGCGCGGTCCTGCAGGACCTGATCCCCGACGTGGAGCGCAGCTTCCGCACCCTGACCACCCGCGAGGGGCGGCTGATCGGCGGGTTGTCCATGGGCGGCTATGGCGCGCTGCGCTTCGTCATGCTGCGGCCCGACCTGTTCGCCGCCGCCGCCCTGCTCTCGCCCGCCATCTACGACCCGGAGCCGCCGGAGACCTCCTCCGCCCGCCGCGTCGGCGTCTTCGGCGCGGAGCAGTACGACACGGCGATCTGGACGTCGCTAAACTGGCCCGTGCTGTGGGACGCCTTCCTGGCCAAGGGCATCGCCGTGCCGATGTACATCAACTCCGGCGACGACGACGACTTCTTCATCGAGGGCGAGGCGACCCGCCTCTACGACCGCCTGCGCCGGGCGAAGCAGCCGGCGCAGCTGCGGATCGTGGACGGGGCGCATGTCTGGCCGGTCTGGGAGAGCACGATCGGCGACGCCATGCGTTACGTCTTCTCCTTCAGCGCCCGCCCTGCCCTGCCGGAACCGCGCTGACGGCCTGCAACCCAGGGCGGCCCCGGGCATTCGATCCGGTAACGGGATGTCCCCCGCACGCGGCGCCGGGACGCCCGCCTTCGGGGAGTCGTGTCATGCTCAAGGTCGCCGCCCTGGCCTTCCTGCCCACCGCCGCCGTCCTGTTCGGCCTGCTCGCCGTGCCACTCGCCATGATCCCCGGCCTGCGCGACAGCTTCGCCCAGGGCGCCACGCTCTACTACGGCGCGGCGGCGCTCAGCTTCGCCCTGGCCGTGCCGATCTCCTGGTACATCGCCCATCGGATGCTGAGCCGCCGCGAGCGCGCCCTGCTCGATGCCGGGGCGGGGCGCGGACGGGCCTGAATCACACCCGGCCGCGCAACCCGGCCAGCGTCACCGCCCAGCGATCCCCGGCGCCGCGCGCCGCGGGAGGATGCGGCGGTGCGCCGTCGCGCGCGATGCGGTGCAGGTCGCGCCGCGCCAGCACCCCGGGCAGCGCCGCCGCCACCGCCTGCCGCGGCAGGGCCCGCAGCACCGGGCGCGCCGAGTTCAGCGAGGCCAGCGCCTCGGCCGCCAGCCGCTTCGTCGCCTCCCGCACGGCCGGATCGCGCGGGTCCGCGCTCCGCGCGCCGTCGAGCAGCTCCACCGGCAGGGGGGAGACCCCCTCCTCCCCCGCCAACACCGCGAGCCCGCCTAGCAGCCGCGCGAGGCCGGAGGCGGCGCCCCAGGCCTGCAACCCGACCAGCGTGCCCGGCGGCGCGCCCAGCAGCCGCCCCGACGCCACGGCGAATCCCCCCGCCGTGCCGCGCAGCCAGGCGGCGAAGGCGGCGGGGCTGGGGCTCTCCTCCTCCACCTCCGCCTCGCGCGCGTCGATCATGGCGCCGAGGTCGGCCGGATCGAGCTGCCCGGCGGTGATGGCCGCGTGCAGCGGCTCCGCCACCTCGTGCCGCCGGGCGGGGCGGCCGGCGGCGGCGGCCTCCACCGCGTCGCGCCACCATTGCAGACGGATCAGCGCGATGGTCGGCTGGCTGGCCACGGCGCGGGCCCGGGCCAGCTCGCGGTCGAAGGCGATCAGGGCGAAGAGGGACTCGCGCCGGTCGGGCGGCGCGAAGAGGGCGCAGAGGAACCGGTCCGGGTCGCCGCGACGCGCCAGGGTGCCGATGGGCGAAAGCTCGGGCATCGGACGGGGTTCTGGCGAAGCCGCGGCGTCACGTCCAGCGGCGCCCCCGGTTGACGCTGCTGTAACACCTGCCCACCTTCCGCGCGGTCCCAACCACGGGAGAGACCCAGATGGCCTTCAGCCTGCCCCCGCTGCCCTACGATGCCGGCGCCCTCGCGGCCCGCGGCATGTCCCAGGAGACGCTGGAGCTGCACCACGACAAGCACCACCAGGCCTATGTCACCGCGCTCAACGGCATGATCGAGAGCAAGGGCCTGGCCGGGAAGAGCCTGGAGGAGATCGTGAAGGCGGCCGGGGCCGGCGGCGCCGAGTCCCAGCCCGTGCTCAACCAGGCCGGCCAGCACTACAACCACATCCTGTTCTGGCAGGTGATGTCCCCGAACGGCGGCGGCGACAGCCTGCCGGCCGCGCTGGCGGCGAAGGTCGACAGCGACCTGGGCGGCCTCGCCAAGTTCAAGGAGGACTTCAAGCAGGCGGGCGTGACGCAGTTCGGCTCCGGCTGGGCGTGGCTGATCGTCGATGGCAGCGGCAAGCTGAAGGTCACCAAGACCCCGAACGGCGCCAACCCGCTCTCCACCGGCGAGGGCACGCCCATCCTCGGCGTGGACGTGTGGGAGCACTCCTACTACGTCGATTTCCGCAACCGCCGCCCGGACTACCTCCAGAACTTCATCGACAAGCTGGTGAACTGGGAGGTCGTGGCGGCCCTGCTGCAGCAGGGCGGCCTGAAGAGCGGCCAGACGGCCTGACCGGCACCCCCGCGTCCGGGCGGGGCGGCCATGGCCCCAACCCCGGCGCGGGAGGCATGAAAAACGGGGCGTCCCTTCACCGGGGCGCCCCGTTCGTTCCGGTGGGTTCGTACCGGCGGGCCCGGGGCCCGTGCGGCATCAGCCCTTGGCGGAGACCGCCGCGTCGTTTGCCGCCTGCGGCCGCACCACGCTGCCGATGGTGCCGCGCACGACGGTGACGCGGACGTTCGGGGCGATTTCCACCTCGATCTCGTCCGAGCCTTCCTTGACCTTGGTGATGGTGCCGACGATGCCGCCCGCCGTGACGATGCGGTCGGACCGCTTGAGTGTGCCCAGCATGTCCCGGTGCTCCTTCATCTTCTTCTGCTGCGGCCGGATGAGCAGGAAGTAGAAGACGACGAAGATCAGGGCGAGCGGCAGGATCTGCATCGCCATGGCGGCGGCACCGCCTGCTCCGGCGGCGTCCTGGGCGTAGGCGGGGCTGATGAACATGAACGGGCGTTCCCGGCTTGCGAAGGAGGAGGGCGGAACCTAGCTTCCGCCCCCCTGCCGTCAACCCGCCTTGCCGGTCGGCCTTCCGGACGCCCCCCCCCGGGATCTCCCCCGCGATCCCTCCCGGGCCCCTCCGTGCCGACCCAACCGGAGCCTGCCTGTCCCGCCATGGATGCCGATCTGCTGCCGGCCCTGAACCGCATCGCCGCCGCGCTGGAGCGGATGGCGCCCGTGCCGCCCGAGCCGCCCGGCCTGGAAGGGGCGGATGCCTTCGTCTGGCACCCGGGACCCTCCCCCCGGCTGGTGCCGGTGCCGAAGGTCTCGGCGGTCGCGATCGACCTGCTGCGCGGGGTGGACCGGCAGAAGGACATCCTGCTGGAGAACACGCTGCGCTTTGCCCGCGGCTTCCCGGCCAACAACGCGATGCTCTGGGGCTCGCGCGGCATGGGCAAGTCGTCGCTGGTCAAGGCGGCGCACGCCACGGCCAATGCGGAGGTGCCGGGCAGCCTGGCGCTGATCGAGATCCATCGCGAGGACATCCGCACCCTGCCCGATCTGCTGACCCTCCTGCGCGGGCAGGAGCGGCGGGCGCTGGTCTTCTGCGACGACCTCTCCTTCGAGAAGGAGGATGCGGACTACAAGGCGCTGAAATCGGTGCTGGACGGCGGCATCGAGGGACGGCCGGCCAACGTGCTGTTCTATGCCACCTCGAACCGTCGCCACCTGATGCCGCGCGACATGATCGAGAACGAGCGGTCCAGCGCCATCAACCCGGGCGAGGCGGTGGAGGAGAAGGTCAGCCTCTCCGACCGCTTCGGCCTGTGGATCGGCTTCCACAATTGCGACCAGCCCACCTACCTCGCCATGGTCGAGGGCTATGCCGAGGCGCTGGGGATCGAGGTCCCGGTGGAGGAGCTGCATGCCGGGGCCAAGGAATGGACCGTCACCCGCGGCTCCCGCTCCGGCCGGGTGGCGTGGCAGTACATCACCGACCTGGCCGGCCGCCAGGGCGTGCGCATCCCCGCTTGAGCGAGGCGCCACCCGCCGGAGCCCGGCGCGGCCCGGGCGGGCGCTTCCTGAACCCGGATGGCGGCCGCGCCGGCCAGCCCTGGCGCGCGGTGTGGAAGCTGCGCCGGGAACCGCCCGGCCCGCCCTGGCCGGAATGGGTGGAGGACCCGCCGCTCCCCCCGCCGGCCGAGCCGCCGCCGGGCCATGTGGCGGTGACCTTCATCGGCCATGACAGCTTCCTGATCCGCTTCGCCGGCGGCCCGACCCTGCTGACCGACCCGATCTGGAGCGCGCGTTGCAGCCCCCTCTCCTTCGCCGGGCCGAAGCGCCACCGGGCGCCCGCCCTGGCCCTGGAAGCATTGCCGCCGATCGACGCGGTGCTGCTGTCGCACAACCACTACGACCACATGGACCTGCCGACGCTCCGCGCGCTGCGCGCCCCGCGCATCCTCACCGGGCTGGGCTGCGGCGCCTACCTCGCGCGCAAGGGGATCGCGGGGGCGGAGGAGCTGGACTGGTGGCAGGAGTCGGCCCTGCCGCAGGGCGCGATGGCCACCTACCTGCCGATGCGGCATTTCTCCGCGCGGAGCTTTCGCGACGCGGGCCGCATGCTCTGGGGCGGCTTCGCGGTGACGACCCGTGGAGGCGGGCGGTTCTTCTTCGCGGGCGACACCGCCTATGGCCCGCACCTAGCGGAGATCGGGGCACGCCTCGGTCCCTTCGGCGTCGGGCTGGTCCCGATCGGCGCCTACGAGCCGCGCTGGTTCATGCAGGTCGTCCATGTGGACCCGGAGGAGGCGGTGCGGATGCGCGGCGACCTGCGGGTGCGGACGGCGGTGGCCATGCATTTCGGCACCTTCCGCCTGACGCGGGAGGCGATCGACGCGCCGGTGCTGGGAATGGAGGCGGCGCGGGAGGCCGCCGGGTTGCCGCCCGACGCCTTCCGCGTGCCCGCCTTCGGCGAGACGCTGGTGCTGCCGATGTAGCGGGACGGGCCGGTCAGGCCGGCTTCACCCCCCACATGTACGGCATCGAGCCCTTCAGCGGCGGCGTGATGCTCTTGCGCCAGGCGCTGCGGATGAAGAACTGGCCCAGCGGCACCGTGGCCACGTCGTCCTGGGCGACCCGGTTGATCTCCTCGGCCAAGCGCTTCTGGTCGGCCGGGTCCGCGGCGTCGAACCAGGCCTGGATCTTCTCCTCCGTCCCCGGGCTGGTGTACCAGCCGAACCAGCCCGCCGCTCCGTTGCCCCGGACCAGGGTGGAGACGGCCGGGTTCAGGTAGGCCAGCGCCGAGCCGAAGGTGTGGAAGATGCTCCAGCCGCCCTTCTCCACCGGCTCGCGCGAGGCGCGGCGCTGCACCACCGTGCCCCAGTCCGTCTCCGCCAGCTCCACGTTCATCCCGATCCGCCGCAGCGCATCGGCGGTGATCTGGCCGTGCGGCGCGATCAGCGGGAAGTCGGTGGGGTTGATGATGACCACCTTCTGCCCGGCATAGCCCGATTCAGCGAGCGCCTGCTTGGCCCGGTCCAGGCTGCGCGGCGGGGCGTTGAGGGCTGAGAGGTTCTCGACGCCGTAGGGCGTGCCGCAGGGGAACAGGCTGTGGCACTCGCGCCAGACGGATTTCTCGTCGCCCAGGATGGCGGTCATGTAGTCCGGCTGGTTCACCGCCAGCGCCACGGCGCGGCGCACCTTCGGGTTGTCGAAGGGCGGTTGCAGGTGGTTCAGCCGCATCACGCTCATCGTGCCGGCCGGCGCCAGCACGTCCACCGTGATGTCGCGGTTGCGCTTCAGCGTCGGGATCAGATCGCCCAGCGGCTGTTCCAGCCAGTCCACCTCGCCGTTCTGCAAGGCGGCCGCCGCCGTCGCCGGGTCGGTCAGGATGTGCCACTCGATGCGCGGGTAGTGCGCGACCTTGCCGCCCGTCGCCCAGTCCGGCGCGCCCTGGCGCGGCACATAGCCGTCGAACTTCGCATAGGCGACGCGGCTGCCGGTGACGAACTCGTCGCGCAGGAAGCGATAGGGGCCGGAGCCGACGATCTCCGTGATCTGGGTGTTGGCGTCCGTGCCGCGCGCCACGCGCTCGGGCATGATGAAGGCGACGTTGGCGTCCGGCTTGGCGATGGCATCCAGCAGCAGCGGGAAGGGCCGCTTCAGCCGGATCTCCAGCGTGCGGTCGTCCGCCGCGCCCCAGCTGTCGACCGAGCGCGCCAGCGCCTGGCCGAAGCCGTCGCGCTTCGACCACCGCTCCAGGCTGGCGGCGCAGTCCTGCGCCCGCACCGGCGTGTCGTCGTGGAACTTCAGCCCCTCGCGCAGGCGGATACGCCAGACCCGGCCGTCATCCGAGACGGTGTGGCCCTCCGCCATCTGCGGTTGCGGCCGCTGCTGCGAGTCCACGGCATAGAGCGTGTCATAGACCGCATAGCCATGCATCTGCGTGACGATGGCCGAGGTCCAGATCGGGTCCAGCGCCGTCAGGTTCGCCTGCGGCACGAAGCGCAGGGCGGCGGTGCGCGCGGGCTGCGCCACGGCCGGCGAGGCGAGCGCGGCAAGCCCGCCCGCGGCGGCGCTCCCCAGCAGAGTCCGACGACGCATGGCTTCCAGCCCCCGGTTGTCCTTGGGGCAGGAGGCTATGGGAGGGTGCGGCGCAGCGTCAACGCGCCGCCTGCCCCGGCGCCCGGATCAGCGCGCGTTGCCGAAGATCCGCTGCTCCACCCTGTCGCCGGGGTGGATGCCCAGCCGCTCGGCGGTGCCCGCCGCCAGCTCCAGCGTCGCGCGCACCGGGCCGCGGCTCTCGATGGTGGCGAGGCTGAGCGGCACGGTGCGCTCCGCGACCCGGTGCACCCGGCCATCCGCGGTGATGAACACCATGTCCAGCGAGGTGACGGTGTTGCGCATCCACATCGCGCTCTCGCGCGGCATGCCCCAGTCGAACAGCATGCCGCCATCGGCCGGGACGGAGGTGCGGAACATCAGCCCCACCGTCTGCTGCTCGGGCGAGAGCGCCATCTCCACGTTGAAGTCGTGGCGCTTGCCGTCGCGGGTGACGATGGTCAGCCGCTCGGTCGGCAGGTGCGGCTGCGGCCCGGTCTGGGCCCGGGCCGCCAGCGGCCCGGCGGCGAGCGGCGCCGCCAGGGCCAGACGGAGCAGGCGTCGCCGGCGCAAGACGGTCACTCCGCCGCCTTGCTGCCGTCCTGCGGCATGCCCTGGGGGATGACCGTCTTCACCAGGGTCGCGTCCAGCGCCTCGTAGTCGTGGTAGCCGATGGTCTCGTAGAGCTCGGCCCGCGTCTGCATCCGGTCGAGCATCTTCATGGTCCCGCCATCGCGGTTGATCGCGGCATAGAGCTCCTCCATCGCCTTGTTGGCGATGCGGAGCTGGCTGACCGGCCAGATGACCATGGCATAGCCCATCTCCTCGAACTCCTTGTCCGTGAAGAAAGGGGTGCGGCCGAACTCGGTCATGTTCGCCAGCAGCGTCACGCCGGGCATGCGGCGGGCGAACTCCCGGAACATCTCGGCGGTGGTCAGCGCCTCGGGGAAGATCGCGTCCGCCCCGGCCTCCAGGTAGAGCTTCGCCCGCGCCACGGCGCCGTCCATCCCCTCGCTGGCCGCCGCGTCGGTCCGGGCGATGAGGAAGAGGTTCCGCCGCGCCTTGCGGGCCGCCGCCACCTTGGCCGCCATGTCGCGCGCATCGGCCAGCTTCTTGTCGTTCAGGTGGCCGCACTTCTTCGGCAGCAGCTGGTCCTCGAGGTGCACGGCGCCCGCGCCCATCTCCTCGAAGGTGCGGACCATGTTCATCACGTTCAGCGCCTCGCCGTAGCCGGTGTCGCCATCCACCAGCACCGGCAGGCCCGAGGCGCGCACCACCTGGCGGATGTGCCAGGCGACGTCGTCCACCGTGATCATGCCCAGGTCGGGCAGGCCCATATTGGCCGACATGGCGGCGCCCGACATGTACAGCGCCTCGAAGCCGGCCCGCTTCGCCAGCAGCGCCGCCATGCCGCAATGCGCGCCGGGCATGCGCAGGATGCCCGGCCGGTCCAGCAGGGCGCGGAAGCGCTGCCCGGCCGGGGCATCGGGCAGGTCGGCGGCAATCACGTAGGGCATGGTCGGGACGTCCTCAGAAGAAGATCAGCGTGGCCAGGAAGAAGACCGGCAGAAGCACCACGGCGGCCCAGCCACAATAGCCGAAGAAGGAGGGCATGGGCGTACCCTGCCCCTCGGCGATGGCCTTGACCATCAGGTTCGGCGCGTTGCCGATATAGGAGTTGGCGCCCATGAACACCGCGCCGCAGGAGATGGCGGCCAGGATGCGCGCCCCCGGCCCCATCAGCCAGGCGGGGTCGCCGCCGGCCAGCTCGAAGAAGACCAGGTAGGTCGGCGCGTTGTCGAGGAAGGAGGAGAGCGCCCCGGTCAGCCAGAAGTAGACCCAGGGGACCGGCCGGCCGAGCGCATCCTCCGTCAGCGCCACCAGCGGCGCCGCGGCGCCGGAAGCGCCGGCCTGGAGGATCAGCAGCACCGGGGCCATGGTGACGAAGATGGCGGCGAAGAGCTTCGCCACCTCGATCATCGCGCCCCAGCCGAAGCCGTTCGCCTCCCGGACGGAGGCGGGGGTCAGGCGCACGGAGGCCCAGGCAACGGCCAGGAACACCGCCACCGCCAGCAGCCGCTCCACCCCCATCGGCTGGCCCAGCACGATGACCCGGCCGGGCTGCCAGACCCCCTGGAGCAGCACGGTGCCCACCACGACTCCCAGCAGGGCCAGGTTCACCAGCCCCTCCACCCGCAGCGGCCGGTGGGGCGCCAGCGCCGGGGCCATCGGCGCCTCGCGGGCGAAGGCGCGGCGGTCGAGCAGGAAATAGAGCAGCAGGAGCAGCCCGGCGCAGAACAGGAAGGGCGGCAGCAGATGCCGCACCGGCCAGAAGAACGACACCCCGCGCAGGAAGCCGAGGTAGAGCGGCGGGTCGCCCAGCGGCGTCAGGCTGCCGCCCAGGTTGGCGACTAGGAAGATGAAGAAGACCACGGTGTGGGTCCGGTGCCGGCGGAAGGCATTGGCCCGCAGCAGCGGCCGGATCATCAGCATCGAGGCGCCGGTGGTTCCCATGACGGAGGCCGCGGCCATGCCGGCGGCCAGCAGGGCGGTGTTGGTCACGGGCGTGCCGACCAGCGTGCCGCGCAGCAGCACCCCGCCCCCCGTCGCGTAGAGGGCGAGGAGCAGCGCGAGGAAGGGCAGGTACTCGCCCAGCAGCACATGCGCCAGCAGGTGGAAGGCGGCCCCGGCCCCGGCCAGGGCGGCGAAGGGCAGCAGCAGCGCCAGCGCCCAGCCGGCCGCCACCTTGCCGTAGTGATGGTGCCAGAGCCGCGCCGCCAGCAGCGGCAGGAGGGCGATGGAGAGCAGCAGGCCGGCGAAGGGCAGGCCCCAGAGCAGCGACAGCCCCGCGCCCCCGGCCGGTGGCTCCGCCGCGGCGAAGGCCGGCGCGGCCACCACGGCCAGCCCCGCCAGGGCCGCCGGCACCGCCCCCCGGAGGCCGCCGATCCTGGCCGGGAGGCATGTGCCGGAGCTCCACCTGCCTGCCATCCGCCCTGCCCACCCCCGCGGCCATCCTGCCCGGAGGCCCTACACCCGCCCGCCCCCAGGCGCCAATCCGGGCCCTTCCCGGAGCGGGGCGGCGCAGCAAATCCGCCCTCCGGCCGTTTCCGGGCCGCGGCGTCTCGCTTAGGGTGGCGCCCGACCAGCGAGTGGGTGAGGGAATTGCGTCGATGGAAATGACCGGCGAGCGGAGGATCGAGGCGCCGCGGCAGCGCGTGTGGGATGCGCTGAACGACCCGGAGGCGCTGAAGGCCGCCATTCCCGGCTGCGAGTCGGTGGAGCGTACCGCGGACGACCAGTTCCAGGCCCGGGTGGCCATGCGGATCGGCCCGATGGCGGCGAAGTTCGGCGGCAAGGTCACGCTGACCAACATCAACCCGCCCGTCTCCTACACCATCACCGGCGAGGGGAATGGCGGCGCCATGGGCTTCGCCAAGGGCGGCGCCGACGTGGCGCTGGAGGAGATCGACCCGGGCGCCACCCTGCTGAAATACGCGGTGAAGGCCCAGGTGGGCGGCAAGATGGCCCAGCTCGGCGCGCGGCTGATCGACAGCACGGCCAAGCAGATGGCGGACCAGTTCTTCGACCGCTTCGCCGCCCAGCTCTCCGCGCCGCCGGCCCCTGTCGCCGCCGCCCCGGCGGCCGAGCCGGCCCCCTTCGCGGACAGCACCATCGGCCGCTACGAGGGCGCGCCGGAGCTGGTGGTGGCCGAGAAGACCGTGGACGAGGTCCACAAGCTGGAGGAATGGTGGGCGCGGGTGCCGAGCCACATCTACGGCTTCCCCCTGGCCTTCTGGATCGGCTGCGTCTTCATGGTGATCATCCTGGCCCTGCTGTTCCTGATCTGACATGACAGGACCCTTCCCGGCCGACGTGGCGGCGACGCAGCGGCTGCTGGCCGGGGGCGGCTACGTCGCCGACCGGGCGCTCGCGACCGCCGTCCACCTCGCCCTGCACATGGGCCGTCCCCTGTTCCTCGAGGGCGAGCCGGGCACGGGGAAGACGGAGATCGCCAAGGTCCTCTCCGCCATGCTGCCGCGCCGGCTGGTGCGGCTGCAGTGCTATGACGGGCTGGACCTGAACGCCGCCGCCTACGAGTGGGACCATGCCCGCCAGCTCATGGCGATCCGGCTGGCCGAGGCGGCGGGCCAGGCGGAGGACCGGGAGCGCCTGGAGGCGGGGCTCTACGACCGCCGCTACCTGCTGCGCCGCCCGCTGCTCGACGCGCTGGAGGGCGCGCCCGCCGTCCTGCTGATCGACGAGCTGGACCGCGCCGACGAGCCCTTCGAGGCCTTCCTGCTGGAGATCCTGGCGGACAACCAGATCACCGTGCCGGAGCTGGGGACCATCCGGGCGGACGTGCCGCCGGTCGTCGTCATCACCTCCAACCGCACGCGCGAGGTGCACGACGCGATCCGCCGGCGCTGCCTCTACCAATGGGTGGACTACCCGGACGCGGCGCGGGAACGGGCCATCCTGAAGCTCCGCGCCCCGGGCGTGGGCGAGGCGCTCTCGGCCCAGATCGTCGCCTTCGTGCAGCGGCTGCGGGCCGGCGGCGAGTGGTTCAAGCTGCCCGGCGTGGCGGAGACCATCGACTGGGCCCGGGCGCTCGCCGCCCTGGACGCGACGGAGCTGGAGCCGGCGCTGGTGGACGAGACGCTGGGCGCGCTGCTGAAGTACCAGGACGACATCGCCCGGCTGCGCGGCGCCGAGGCCGCCCGGCTGGTCGCCGAGGCGAAGCAGGATGCGGCCGCCTGAAGCGACCCCCCGCCCCCGGGTTCCGGCGCTGCCGGACTCCGGCGGGGCGATCCCGGCCAACCTGATCGGCTTCGCCCGGCTGCTGCGCCGCGCCGGCCTGCCGGTCGGGCCGGCCGAGAGCCTGGCCGCGGCCGAGGCCCTGGCCGTCGCCGGGATCGAGGACCGGCGCGTGGTGAAGGCGGCGCTGCGCGCCACGCTGCTGCACCGGCACGAGCACGCCGAGATCTTCGACCACGCCTTCGAGCTGTACTGGCGCGACCCGGAGGCCGCCCGCCACGCCGCCGCCATGGCCGCGCTCTCCGGCGTGCGGGACAAGCGAAAGCCGCCCCCCGCCGCGCGCCGGGTGCAGGAGGCGCTGGCCGGCGAGCGCCCTCCCCCGCCGAAGGACCGGCCGCCTGAGGAGGAGCCGCCGCAGCTCGACGTGACCTTCACGGTCAGCGAGCGCGAGCGCCTCGGCGCGATGGATTTCGAGGCGATGGGCGCGGAGGAGATCGCGCAGGCCAAGCGCGAGATCCGCAGGCTCACCCTCCCCCTCCGCCCCATCGCCACCCGCCGCTTCCGCCCCGACCCGACCGGGCCGCGCACCGACCTGCGCGCCACCATCCGCGAGAGCCTGCGCCAGGGCGGCGAGATCACCGGCATCCGCCGCCGCCGCCGGGTGCGCCGCCCGCCGCCGCTGGTGGTGCTGTGCGACATCTCCGGCTCCATGGCGCGCTACGCCCAGGTGATGGTGCATTTCCTCCATGCGGTGGCGAACGACCGGGAGCGGGTGCACACCTTCCTCTTCGGCACGCGGCTGACCAACGTGACGCGCCAGCTCCGCCACCGCGATGCGGAGGTCGCCTTCGAGATGGTCGGCCGCGCCGTGCCCGACTGGTCCGGCGGCACGCGGATCGGCGACGCGCTGGCGCTGTTCAACCGGCTCTGGGCGCGGCGCGTGCTGGGCCAGGGAGCGGTGGTGCTGCTGATCACCGACGGGCTGGACCGCCAGGGCGCCGACGGGCTGGCGGAGGCCACCGAGCGGCTGGCGCATTCCTGCCGCCGGCTGATCTGGCTGAACCCGCTGTTGCGCTATGCCGGCTTCCAACCCAAGTCCCAGGGCGCGCGGGCGCTGCTGCCGCATGTGCATGAGCACCGCCCCGTCCACAACCTGAACAGCCTGCGCGCCCTGGTGGCCACGCTGTCCGGCCAGCCCGGGGCGCCGGGCGGGAGACATTCGGCATGAGCGAGGCGACGACGGACGCCGAGGACATCCTCGCGGTCGCGGAGGGGTGGCGTCGCGCGGGCGAGACGGTGGCGCTGGCGACGGTGGTGGAGACCTGGGGCTCCTCCCCCCGCCCCGCCGGCTCGCGCCTGGCGGTGACGGAGAGCGGGCGGCTGGCCGGCTCCGTCTCCGGTGGCTGCATCGAGGGGGCGGTGGCGGAGGTCGCCCGGAAGACCATGGCGACCGGCGAACCGCAGCTCCTCGACTTCGGCATCGCCGACGAGCGCGCCTGGGAGGTCGGGCTCGCCTGCGGCGGCAAGCTGAAGGTCTTCGTGGAGAAGCTGGCGTGACGCCGGACACGCTCGGGCGGCTGCGCGCGGCCCATGAGGCGCGACGGCCGGTGGCGTTGCTGACCCGCCTGCCGGACGGCGCGCAGCATCTCTACCCCGACGAGACGCTGTCCGAGGCGCTGGAGGAGGTCGCGCGCAACGCGCTCGATTCCGACCGGGCGGCCACGGTCGCGGTGGGCGACGAGAGCTGGTTCGTCCACCCGCACAACCCGCCGCTGCGGCTGATCGTGGTGGGGGCGGTGCATGTCGCCCAGGCGCTGGTGCCGATGGCGGTCGCCGCCGGCTATGCCGTGACGGTGGTCGATCCACGCCGCGCCTTCGCGACGGAGGAGCGTTTCGCCGCCGGGGCCACGCTGATGACGGAATGGCCGGACGACGCCATGGCCGCCCTGGCGCCGGACACGCGCACCGCCATCGTCACCCTGACGCACGACCCCAAGCTGGACGACCCCGCGCTGGATGCGGCGCTGCGCTCGGCCGCCTTCTATATCGGCGCGCTGGGCAGCAAGCGGACCCATGCGAAGCGTCTCGGCCGGCTGGCGGAGCTGGGCCACGCGGACGCCGCCTTCGCCCGCATCCACGCGCCGGTCGGGCTGGATATCGGCGCGGTGACGGCGCCGGAGATCGCGCTCTCCATCCTGGCCGAGATCGTCGCCACCCGCCGCGGCGGCCGGCTGGCGCAGCGCGGATGACGGGGCGGGCATGATCTTCGGCCCCACCCCGCTGGCGGAGGCGGAACGCGCCGTGCTGGCGCACACGCTGCGCCTGCCCGACCGGGTGCTGAAGAAGGGCACGGTGCTGGATGCCGCCGCCGTGGCCTCCCTGCGGGCCGCCGGGCACGGGACGGTGATCGCCGCCCGCCTGGAGCCGGGCGACGTGGCGGAGGACGCCGCCGCCGACCGGCTGGCCGACGCGCTGATGCGCGGTTCGGCCGGCAGGGGCCTGACCCGCTCCCGCGCCGCCACGGGGCGGGTGAACCTCTTCGCCGCCCTCCCCGGGGTGCTGGGGGTGGATGCCGCGCTGGTCGACGCGATCAACGCGCTGGATGAGAGCGTGACCCTCGCCACCCTGCCGCCCTTCGCCTCGGTGGCGCCGAAGGAGATGGTGGCGACCATCAAGGTCATCCCCTTCGCCGTCCCTGGCGCCGTGCTGGACCGGGCGGAGGCCCTGGCGCGCGGGGGCGAGGCCCTGGCCCTGCACCCCTACCGCCCGCTGCTGGCCGGGCTGGTGATCAGCGAACTCCCGGGGATGAAGCAGGCCATCTTCGACAACGCCGCCCAGGTGACCGGCGCCCGCATCGCCGCGCTGGGCGGAACCCTGCTGCCGCCCGAGCACGTCCCGCACGAGACGGCCGCCATCGCCGCCGCGCTGGGACGGCTGCGCGCGGCGGGGGCGGAGCTGCTGCTGGTGGCCGGCGCCTCGGCCGTGGTGGACCGGCGCGACGTGGGGCCGGCCGGGATCGTCGCGGCGGGCGGGGAGATCGAGCATTTCGGCATGCCGGTCGATCCCGGGAACCTGCTCTGCCTCGGCCGGATCGGCGAGGTGCCCGCCCTCGTCCTGCCCGGCTGCGCCCGCAGCCCCAAGCTGAACGGCTTCGACTGGGTGCTGCAGCGCCTCGCCGCCCGCATCCCCGTGACCCGCCGCGACATCATGGGCATGGGCGCGGGCGGGCTGCTGATGGAGATCGAGAGCCGCCCCCTTCCCCGCGAGACCGCCGCCCGGTCCCGCGGGACACGGCGCGTGGCGGCGGTGATCCTGGCCGCCGGCCTGTCGCGCCGGATGGGCCCGCGCAACAAGCTGCTGGTGCCGGATGCGGCGGGCGTGCCGATGGTGGCGCGGGTGGCGGACCATGCCCTGGCCAGTGCGGCGGAGCCGGTGATCGTCGTCACCGGCCACCAGCACGAGGCGGTGGAGCAGGCCCTGGCTGGCCGGCCGCTGCGCCTGGCGCATGCGCCCGGCCATGCCGAGGGGCTGTCCGCCTCGCTGCGCGCCGGGCTCGCCGCCGTCCCGGAGGAGGCGGAGGGGGTGCTGGTCCTGCTGGGTGACATGCCGCTGGTGAGCGGGGCGGTGCTGGACCGGCTGATCGAGGGCTTCGACCCGGTGGCGGGGCGCGCCATCGTGCAGCCGGTGCATGCCGGCCGGCCGGGCAACCCCGTGCTCTGGTCGCGGGAGTTCCTGCCGGAGATGCGGGCGCTGAGCGGGGATGCCGGCGCGAAGCGGCTGCTGGAGCGGCATGCGGCGCGGGTGGCCCGGGTGGAGGTCGCGGACGACTCCGTGCTGCGCGACTTCGACACCGCCGAATCGCTGCAGGCCCTGGCGGAGGCGGCCGGGGCCTGACGCCGCGCCCCTTCCGCCTCCGGCGGCCGGTCCCCATCTTGCCGGGGTGACACCCTCCATCGGCGTGGCCTGCGGGCCGGGCGGCGAGCTGGCCTACGCCGTGCCCATTCCTCCCGAGGCCATGCCCCCCGTCCCGCCCCGCGCGCTGCTCGCCGCCTGGGACACGGCGCGCGCGGCGGCCCATGCCCGGTTGCGCGGCCCGGAGCGGGCGCTCCGCTTCGCCCTGCCGGGCGCCGGGCCGGGCGGGGCGGCGGTGGAGCTGCGCCTCGCCGATCCGGATGCCCGCTGCTGGGCGGAGGCGATCGACGGGGTGGTGGACCTCTCCACCCTGCCTGGCCTCGCCGTGCTGCTGCGGCTGCTCGCGCTGCTCGATGCCATGGGCCGGATGCCCTGGCTGCGCGGCCTGTTCGACATCGGTGCGGGCGGGACGCTGCTGCACCCTTCCCTTCTCGCCGCCGCGGCCGATCTCCCCCTGGACCGGGCCGCCCGACTGGACGAAACCAGCCTCCGACGCCGCCTCTCGCGGCTGCCCGCCGGAGCATGCGCATGAAACGAACCGCCGCCCTCGTCCTCCTCCCGCTGCTCGGCGGCTGCGCCGCCCAGCCTACGGCGCCGCTCACCGCCGAACAGGCGCGGCAGAACGCCCTGACCGCCGCCTGCCGCCGGGAGGCGGAGCGAGTGGTCCTGTTCCGCGACCGCGGCCAGACCATGCGCAACGACGACATGGATGCGCGCATGGGCGTCTCCGGCAACCTCTCCTCGCGGGCGGAGAGCGACCGGCTCGGCGCGACCTTCGAGCGCGACCGGATCGCGGCGGAGTGCGTGCGGTCCAATTCCGGCGAGGCGGCCCCCGCGGCGGACAGCCTCCCCACCGCCGCGCCCGTCGCCGCGCCCGCGGCCCCCGCCGCCCCCGCGACCGGCCGCCGCAGCAGGGGGGCCCGGGGCGGGGGCTGACCCCGCCCTTGCCCGGACTCCTACGGCGACTCGGCGGCAGCGCGCTGGGGCGCGCCTTCGCCACCGGCAATGCCCGGCTCTATTTCAGCCTGAGCCTGCTCTCCTGGACGGGGATGTGGATGCAGCGCATCGCCGTGGCCTGGCTGGCCTGGGAGATGACGCGCAGCCCCTTCTGGGTCGGCATGGTCGCCTTCAGCGACCTCGCCCCCGCCGTCCTGTGCAGCCCGGTGGCGGGCGCCCTGGCGGACCGCTTCGACCGGATCCGGCTGACCACGGTGACCCAGGGGCTGACCGCGTTGCAGGCCCTGGCGGTGGCCGGGCTCACCGCCTTCGGCATGATGGACATCGTCCTGCTCATCGGCCTGAGCCTCCTCGGCGGCGCCATCTCCTCCTTCGCCCAGCCGGCGCGGCAGGCGATCATCCCCGGCCTGGTCCGGCGCGAGGACCTGCCGGCGGCGGTCGCGGTCAACAGCCTGGTCTTCAACGTCGCCCGCTTCCTGGGGCCGGGGTTCGCCGGCGTGCTGGTGGCCACCGCCGGGGTGGTGGTGACGGTGGGGCTCAACGCCCTCGCCTTCATCCTCGCCACGGCGACCATGCCGCTGCTGCGCGTGGCGGAATCCGAGCGCCGCGGCCATTCCACCACCGGCAGCGTCTGGACGGAGACGGTCGCGGGCCTCGCCTATATCATGCGCCATCCCGGGCTGGGCCCCATCTTCGCCTTCAGCGCCGCGACCTGCCTGACCCTGCGCGGCGTGCAGGAGGTGCTGCCGCCGTATGTGGAGCGGCTGTTCGGGCGCGGTGCCGAATCCCTGGCCCTGCTGACCGCCGCGATCGGCATCGGTGCCCTGCTCTCGGGCCTCGTCATCGCCGGGCGCGACCGGCTCGCCGGGACGGTGCGGCTGGCCGTGCTGGCCGTGGCGGGGCAGGCGCTGGTGACCGGGCTGTTCGTGGCGACCTCCTGGTTCCCCTTCGCCGTGCTCTGCACCCTGCTGATGGGGGCGGGGGCCTCGATGCACGGCATCGCCGCCCAGACCCTGATCCACCATGCCGCCGACCCGGCGATGCGCGGCCGCTCCATCGCGCTCTGGGGCCTGACCACCCGGGCCTTCCCGGCCGCGGGGGCGCTCATCCTGGGCATCAGCGCCGAGACCTTCGGGCTGCGACTGCCGACCCTGGCGGCGACGCTGCTGGGCTTCGCCACCGCCGCCTGGGGCTGGTCCCGGCTGCGCGTCATGGAGGCGAGCCTGGAGGCGCCGCCGGCCGACGCCCCGCGCACCGACCCACGGCGCGCCTGACCGCGCCCGCCGTGCAGCCTTTGGCCCCGCCGCGCGTCAACCGCGTGGAGCGGGGCCGCAGCCCCGGGCCCGATGGCGGAGGAACCCCATGGACGCTGCGAAGCATGGCGCGGCGGCCGGCGATGCGGCCCGGCCCGGACGCGCGGACTGGACCGTGGACCAGGGCTGGGAGAGCTACACGCCGGAGGAGCACGGCGTCTGGCGCACCCTGGCCGAGCGGCAGGGCGGGTTGCTGCCCGGACGCGCCTGCGACGAGTTCCTCCAGGGGCTGCGCCTCCTGGACCTGGGGTCCGGCGGCATCCCCGACTTCCGCCGGCTGAGCGAGGTTCTGACGCGGCGGACCGGCTGGCAGGTGGTCGCGGTGCCGGGGCTGGTGCCGGACGAGGTGTTCTTCGACCACCTGGCCCACCGCCGCTTCCCCGCCGGGCGCTTCATCCGCCGGCCGGAGGAGCTGGACTACCTGGAGGAGCCGGACGTCTTCCACGACGTCTACGGCCACGTGCCGATGCTGATGCACCCCGCCTTCGCCGACTACATGCAGGCCTACGGAGCCGGGGGGCTGCGGGCGCGGCGGCTAGGCGCCCTGGAGAACCTCGCCCGCGTCTACTGGTACACGGTGGAGTTCGGATTGGTGGAGGGACCGGAGGGGCTGCGCCTCTACGGCGCCGGCATCGCCTCCTCCCGCGCGGAGACGATCTTCGCGCTGACCGACGACTCGCCGCATCGGCTTCGCTTCGCGCTGGAGCGGGTGCTGCGGACCCGCTACCGCATCGACGACTTCCAGGAGACCTACTTCGTCATCCCCGGCTTCGACGCGCTGCTGGAGCTGGCGCGCATCGACTTCGCCCCGCTCTATGAGCGGGTCCTGGCCCTGCCCACGATCGAGCCAGGCGAGATCCTGCCGGAGGACATCTTCGTTGCCCGTGGCACAGGGGCGTATCATGCCGCCAGGCGACCGGCCGGCTGATAGCGACGGCGGGATAACCTGACCCGTCGTGCTGTGGTGGTCCTGCGGCGGACCGGGAGGGGACGCCGTCCCCTCCACGGACCCTCCCCTGCCGGGGCCACAAGCGGGCCCCGGTCCCCGCTGGGAGTCTGGTGCTCCGTGGTGGGTGTCAGCCTCCGGGCTGAACCCTGATGGAACGCGGACACGCGGGACTCTGGAATAGCTTTGAAGGCGTCAGTGAGTGCTGCGGCCGTGCCCGCCGAGGAGCATGGCTCCTCGGCGCCTCGGCCCCGTCGCAGGTAGCCTCGCGGCAGCGCTGATCGGGTCCAGGGCCCGCAGGGTCCTGGCGGAGTGGGGGTACGGGGGCGAGGCGGAGCCTTGCCCCCGGGCCATGGGCACCACGCCGGCACGGATCAAGGGACATCCCGCCGTCTGTATGAGGCCCGGAACGGCCGGCGCCCCACCTTCTGCGCGTAGCAGCGGAAGGCGGATTTCGTTCCTATAACAAAACGTAACCGGGCTTTCCTACGGTGAGAGGCGGAAATGACGAGGCGGGCAGATTCCCCCGCGGGGCGATCCGTCCTAGAAGCCGCGCGCCCCGTTCGGCGCAGGAAGAAGGACCCCGCGATGAGCAAGATCACCCGCCACGGCACGAACCCCATCCTTTCCACCGCGGTGGAGTACCATGGCTTCGTCTTCACCGCCGGCCTCACCGCCGACGATACCTCGCAGGACGTGACCGGCCAGACGAAGCAGGTCCTGGCCAAGATCGACGCGGCCCTGGAGGAGCTGGGCACGGACAAGACCCGCCTGCTGACGGCCCAGATCTGGCTGAAGGACATCCGCGACCGCGACGCGATGAACAAGGTGTGGACCGAGTGGCTGCCCCAGGGTGGCGCCCCCTGCCGCGCCTGCGTCGAGGCCAACATGGCCGATCCCCGCCTGCTGGTGGAGATCATGGTCAGCGCCTGCCGCTGATTCCGGCCCCTCAACGCTGTGGCGGCGGCGCCGCCACAGTGTGCCTATCCGGTCCGCGACCCGAAAGCCTAGGAAAACGGTCTTGATCGCGGCGGCGTGAATACCCCCGAACGAATGAATCACGTCGCTTTACGCCATGTTTCGCGTTCACGGCTTGGCGAGCATGAAACCCGCCGGTACCCGCTTCATACCACGGCGCGGCCGCGGGACGGGGCGCCGGGGGGCACCCCGGCAGTTGGTCCCGGAGGGGGGTTGGGGTTCATGCGGATCCAGGCGTCTGCCATCACCATGGCCGTCCTATTGGGCGGCCTGCTGCTTCCGGCCGGTGGCGCGGAGGCCGCGCAGCAGCGTCAGGCATCCAAGCAGAGCCGCCCCGCCGCCGCCCATGTCTCCACCCAGCGCGGCCCGCGGGTCGCGATCAACCGCCAGGCCTCGCGCTCCCGCCAGAACGGCCAGGCCGCGATGCGCAGCGCCCTCTACTCGGGCAGCATCTCCTGCGTGCCCTATGCCCGGATGGTCACGGGCATGGACATCTCCGGCAACGGCTGGGCCTGGTGGGGGAACGCCGCCGGCCGCTACGAGCGCGGCCAGCGCCCGGAGCCCGGCTCGGTGCTCGCCTTCCGCGCCTCCGGCGGCATGCGTTCGGGCCATGTCGCGGTGGTCGAGCGGATCGTCAATTCCCGCGAGATCACGGTCCAGCACTCCAACTGGGAGGGTCCGGGCATCCGCAAGGGCACGCCGATGCGCGGCGTCTCCGTCGTCGACGTCTCGGCCAACAACGACTGGACGGCGGTGCGCGTCCAGGTGGGCCGCAGCGACGACACCTATGGCCGCGCCTACCCGACCTATGGCTTCATCCACAATCGCCCGACCGGCGGCGCCACCCTGCGCTACACCTCCACCCAGCCGAGCGCCCCGCGCTACCAGGAGGTGGCGGAAGCCCCGGCCATCCCGCGCTCGCTGGACCTGACCGTCCGCAACCTGGACCGCTGAGCCGGGGCTCCGGTGAGCACGCCGGAGCTTCTCCGCTTCGGTCGCGGCGCGGGGGCGCCGAACAACCCCCGCCTGCCGGCGCTGCTGTATCGTGGCGCCCTGCCCGACCCGACCCCCGAGACCGCCGAGGCCCGCTTCGCCGCCCATCGGTGGCCGCCCGCCTAGCGCAACGGGGTCTATCCCTTCCTGCACTGGCATTCCCAGGCGCACGAGGCGCTCTGGGTGGTGCGCGGCCATGTCAGGGTGCAGCTGGGCGGCGATGACGGGCCGGTGGTCACGCTGGCGGCCGGCGATGCCGTGGTGCTGCCGGCCGGCACGGGCCATCGCAACCGCGGCGCCAGCGCCGACCTGCTGATCGTCGGCGCCTATCCGGACGGCACGGGCGAGGTCGATCTCGGCCGCGACGGCGAGGCACTGGAGCCGGCCGCGCGGCGGGTGGCGGAGGTGCCCGACCCGCCC
The DNA here is from genome assembly GCF_020991085.1 of Roseomonas sp. OT10. Taxonomy (NCBI): domain Bacteria; kingdom Pseudomonadati; phylum Pseudomonadota; class Alphaproteobacteria; order Acetobacterales; family Roseomonadaceae; genus Roseomonas; species Roseomonas cutis. Next base: position 1,497,401 of record NZ_CP087719.1, on the reverse strand, counting down.
TGCTGCCCCGTGACGGGCGGCCCCTACCCCACCGGCCGCGGCTGAAGCCGCAGCCGCATCCCCCCCTCCGGCCGCAGCGTCAGGCGGAAGCGCGGCAGCGGCGGCGCGCCGGGGCCGGGCGCGAGGTCGAAGCGGCGGATCAGCATGGCCAGCAGCGTCGTCATCTCCGCCAGGCCGAAGGCCGCCCCGGCGCAGACCCGCGGCCCCACCCCGAAGGGCAGGTAGGCGAAGCGCGGGATGCGCTTCGCGTTCTCGGGGCGAAACCGCTCCGGCCGGAAGGCGTGCGGCTGCTCCCAGATCTCCTCGTGCCGGTGCAGCAGCCAGGGGATGCAGAGCAGCGTGTCGCCCGCCCGCAGCGGCCAGCGCCGGATCACGTCGGCCCGCGCCGCCTGCCGCGCCAGCACGGCGACCGGCGGGTAGAGGCGCATCGCCTCCTGCAGCACCGCCCTGGCCTCGGTGAGCTGGGGCAGCCGCGCCGCCTGCGGCTCGGCGGCGCCCAGGACGGCCATCGCCTCCTCCCGGACCCTCGCCGCCGCGGCGGGGTCGGCGGCCAGCAGGTAGAGCGTCCAGGCGAGGGCATTGGCCGCCGTCTCGCTGCCCGCCAGGAGCAGCATCGCCACCTCGTCCAGCAGCCCCGCCGCATCGAGCAGCGGCGTGCCGTCCTCGCCCCTGGCCTCCCGCATCCCGGCGAGCAGGCCATCCGGCGGCACGGCCATGCCCAGCAGCGCGCCGATGCGCCGGCGGATGGTGGCCGCCGCCGCGCGCGCGGCCACGCCCTGCCGGCCGGCGAGCGGCCCCGGCAGCCCCAGCAGGTGCGGCAGGTCAATCACGTTCACCCGCGCCTGGTAGGTGGCGAAGGCTGCGGCGATGCCCTCGGCCTCCTCCTCCGGGACGGCAGGCCCGAAGGTGGCCCGCAGCATCACCCGCAGCGTCGCCGCCGCGAGGTCCGGCGCCACGTCCACTACCCTGTCCGGCGCCCCCGCCCAGCGCCCGTCCAGCCAGTGCCCCGCCTCGACGAAATGCGGCTGGAAGCGCGCCACGCCGCCGGGGTGCAGCAGCCGCGCCACCGCCGGCCGGCGGCGCGCCCAGAGGGTCCCGTGGTTGGCGAAGAGGCTCTCGCCGATCACCGGCCGCAGCGCCTGCTCCTTGAAGTGGCTCTTGCGGTTGTAGGCTTCGGCGCGGGCGACGAAGACCTCCCGCACGACCTCCGGATCGTTGACGATGACGACGCGGCGGCGGAGCAGCCGCACGGACATGACCTGCCGCCGGTAGGCCAGCCGCGGCAGGGCGCGCAGGATGTCGCCGCGATAGGCCAGCAGGCCGCGCAGCAGCCCGGGCGCGCTTTCTGGCGGCTCGGGCCGCGGCGGGGTGAAAGCCCCCGCCGCCCCCTGGGGGGACGGCGCGGCGCCCGCCGGGACGGGCGCGCTCACCGCGTGGCGCAACGGCCGGCCCAGAGGGTGGCCCATAGGGTGGCCCAGGGGGTAGCCTGGGCGGCGCCGCGGGTCACGCGGCGGACAGCACGACGCGGCCGGTGACGCGGCCCTCGCGCAGCCGGTTCAGGGCGGCGTCCGCCTGCTCCATCGGCATGGTGGAGACGGGCAGCGGCGACAGCCGCCCCTCCTTCGCCAGCCCGACCACCGCGCGCAGGTCGCCCGGAGAGCCGACATAGGAACCGCGCAGCGACAGGGCGCGCATCGCCATCAGCGGCAACGGCACCGCCAGCTCGCCGCCGAACAGGCCGACCTGCACCAGCGTCCCGCCCTTCACCAGCGCATCGAAGGCGAAGCGCGCCGTGGCGGTGCCGTTGACCAGGTCGATCACGGCGCGCACCGGGCCGCCGCAGGTCTCGACGATCCGCGCGGTGGTGTCCTCGCCGCCCGCCTGCACCGTGTCGGTGGCGCCCGCCTCGCGGGCGGTGGCGAGCTTCTCCGCGGAGACGTCGACCGAGACGATGCGCCGGTGCCCCAGCGCCCGGAGCATGGCGATGGCGTTCAGCCCCAGCCCGCCCGCCCCGACCAGCACGATGGGCGTATCCGGGGGCAGCGGCATCACCTTGCGGATCGCCGAATAGACGGTGATGCCGGAGCAGGCATAGGTCGCGGCCACGGCCGGCTCGATCCCGTCCAGGTCCACGAGGTGGCGCGGCTCCGGCACCAGCACGTGCGTCGCGTAGCCGCCGTTCTGGAAGATGCCCAGCGCCTTGCCCTGGAGGCACATGTGGTCCTCCTCGGCGAGGCAGCGGTCGCAATGGCCGCAGCCGACCCAGGGGTAGACGACCTTCGCCTGGCCCGCCGTCAGCCCCTTCGCCTCGGGGCCCCAGCGCAGCACCTTGCCGACGATCTCATGCCCCATGGCCAGCGGCAGGACCAGGCCGCGGTCCTTCATGGTCATCTTGCCGCGGCTGCCGAGGTCGTACTCGCCCTCCCAGATGTGCAGGTCGGAATGGCAGACGCCGCAATGCGTCACCTCCAGCAGCACCTGCTTCCCCACCGGCTCCGGGGTGGGCAGCTCGATCTCCTGCAACGGCTTCCCGTTCTCCACGACGGCCCAGGCCCGCATCCTCGCGCTCCATCCCTGATGACGATTGGCGCAGGATGGCAGCAGCCCCGGGCCGGCATGGCAAGCGGGCAGCGTCGCGCCGGGACGACAACCCCGTCCGCCCGACGGCGTTCTCCGCAGGCCGAGCAGGAGGACAGGCGATGAACGAGATGCTTTCGCGACTGGGCGGCGCCGCGCTGAACGACATGCGCGGGACGCCGCTGGACAGCATCCTGAACCAGCTCATGAACGGCCAGCAGGGGGCGTCCGGGCTCCAGGCGCTGGTCGACCGGCTGCGTCAGGGCGGGCTGGGACCGCAGGTGGATTCCTGGGTCGGCGAGGGCGAGAACGCGGACGTCGCCCCGCAGGATCTGGAGCGTGCGCTGGGCGCCGAGGAGATCGGACGTATGTCGCAGGCGACCGGCGTGCCGCAGCAGGGCATGTCCGGCATCCTCGCGGCGCTGCTGCCGATGCTGATCAACGCCCTCACCCCGCGCGGGCAGCTCCCGACACGGGACGAGGAGCTGCCGAGCCAGGGCTCCTCCGGCGGACTCGGCGGCATCCTCGGGGGTATCCTGGGCCAGCTGGGGGGCGGCGGCGGACAGGCGCCGACCTCCGGCACGGGCAGCTTGCAGGACATCCTCGGCTCCCTCCTGGGCGGGCGTGGGACGCAGCGCTGAGCCGGTGCGCAAACCGCGCCAGCCCATGTCCGATGGTGATGGTCGGGCGCGCGGGCGCAGGCTGGGCGGCCTCAGGCAGCGCCCGGCCCAACGCGAGGGGCAGACGCGGCGCAGCGGCCGCGTCCATGCCATCGGGCACCAGTCCGACGTCAGCCCCTGCCAGCCCATGGCGATGCGGGCGCTGGCCCCGTGATCCAGTCGGCTCCCGTCGCCGTCCCAGGCCTGGACGCGGCCTTCCGCGAGTTCCGCGCCCGCTTCCTCGCGGCGGAGGACCGTCCGGGCCGGCGGGTTTCGCAGTGCGGCTGTACGGGCGCCGCGACGCTTCCCGCACTCGGTCCGGTGGACCGGGGCGTCAGTGGGCCGCGGCGTTCCGTACCGCGCCCTGCTGGCGGACCATGCGCGCCACCTCCTCCGCGCTGGTGAAGCGGGGAAAGGCCCCGGCCGCCAGCGCATCCAGGCTGGGCGACGGCAGGCCGAGGCGGCTGGCGTAGATCCAGGAATAGGTCAGCACGCGCTGCACGAAGTTCCGCGTTTCATCGATCGGGATGGATTCGATGAACAGGAACGGGTCGTCGCGATGCTGGTTGGAGGGCTGCCAGCGCTGCAGGTTGCCGGGCCCGGCATTGTACCCGGCCAGCACCCGGATGAGGTCGCCCTTCACCTGCTCCTGCTGCGCCAGGTGGTGGAGGTAGCGCTGTCCGATCTCCAGGCTGAAGGCGGGGTCGTGCAGGCGCTGCGCCCCCAGCGGCCCGCCCAGCGAGGAGTCGTTGGCGACGAAGGCCGCGGTGGCCGGCATCACCTGCATCAGGCCGCGCGCCCCGGCCCCGGACACCGCCCGGGGGTCGAAGTTCGATTCCTGCCGGGCCAGGGCGTAGATCAGCGCGGGATCGACGCGGTAGCCGTTGAGGGGCTCCAGCTTGGGCACGGGGAAGCGCGTGAAGTCGCGCGGGCGGCCATCCTCCGTCTGGGCCAGCCCGGCGAGCTGGGCGGCGAACTCCGTCATCCCCGCCTGGGTCGCGGCGGCCAGCGTCGCGCGGGAGAGCATCGGGTTGCCCTGCACGGCGGGCCAGAGCCGGCGCAGCTCCGCCTCCGCCCGGTCCTTCTGGCCGACCTGGAGCAGGGCGAGCGCCCGCCAGCCGCCGGCATTCTCGGCCAGGGCGGCGGCCTCGATCTCCGCGGCCGAGTCGCGCTCCCAGGCGAAGCCAGGCGGCAGGCCGAGCGCGCGGCGGGCCACCAGCCCGTAGAAGGTCCGCGGCTCCTGCGCCGCCTGGAGCATCCAGGAGACGTAGAGCTGCGGCTGCCGGGCCCGGACGGCCGCGCGGGCGGTCCAGAAGGCGGCGGCGGCGCGCAGCACGGCCGGGGCGTCGTCGGCCCGGGCGGCGGCTTCGAAATAGGGCCGGGCGATGTCGAACTGCCCGCGGCCCCAGGCGGCGAGGCCCGCGACGAAGGCCGGCAGGGCCCGGCCGGGGGCGTTGCGCACCGCCTCGGCGGCGACGCGGAACGCTTCCGTGTCGTCGCCGCGCTGGAACAGGGCCTGCGCCACCTCGCCCTTGAGCAGGGCGGCATAGGCCGGAGTCATGCCGCGCGTGCCGTTGATCAGGCGCAGCGCCGCGGTGGCATCGCCCGACTGGGCCCGGTCGCGGACGGAGCGGTCCAGGGTCTGGTTCCGCACGACCGCCCGCGAGGCGGGGGTGCTTTCCTCCGGCACGATGTCCGTGGTGGCGGCCAGGGTGGCATCCGACGGGGCCGGCGGCAGGCTGGCCCCGCGCGGGCTGCGCTCGGCCAGCAGGGCGTAGATCGCCGGGGCGTCCGGATGGTCGGCGTTGGCGGCCAGCCAGGACTGGAGCTGGGCCGGGCTCGGCTCCGTCCGCTTCGCCAGCCAGCGCTCGGCCAGCAGGTGGCCGACCAGTCGGCGATCCTCCAGCAGGGAGATCTCGCGGTCGGCACCGGCGATGTCGCCGCCCTTCTGCAACTCGAAGGCCCGCCGCAGACGGGTGGCGTCGGAGGGGGCGAGCGGCTGCGGCAGCCCGGCCACCTGGCCGGGGCGGAGGGCGGGGGCGACGGCGATCTCGCTGAGCCGCACGGAGCGTCCCAGCGGGTTCGCCCGCGCCGCCCGGCTGGAGGAGGCGAGGACCACCTGCGGCGCGGGCTGGGGGCGCGCGGAACGGGCGGCTTCGGCGAGGCTCGCGACCTGCCGGCGTGGCGTGGCGGCCCAGCTGCCGCGCCGGTCCGTGGCGGGCAGGATGCGGATGCTGGCGCTGCGCGTCAGCGTGTTTCCCCGGGACGGGACGGCAGGCTGCTGGGTGACGGACAGGTCCAGCGGGGTGTGCGGAAGGGTCTGGGCGGTACCGGTCCTCGGCAGGGTGCTGCCGAGCAGCGAGGCCAGCATGACGGTGGCGACGCGGGCGGTACGGCGGTGATGAAGGGACAGGGTGAAAGGTCGTCTCGCGACGGCGTTCGTGTTCTGGGCTCCCATGGCGCCGTGGGCGTAGCGGGGGCGGCCCCGGTGACGCAACCCCCAAGGACGAGACGAATCTCACGCCACGGGATTTTCCCGGTCTGGCGGGCCCCTGCCCCGCTCAGCCGCCCCCGTCGCGCCCGGCATCCAGGCGGCGCCGCAGCAGGATCAGGTCCTGCCACGCCTCGCGCTTCGCGGCCGGCTGGCGCAGGAGGTAGGCGGGGTGCAGCGCCGGCAGGGCGGGGACGCGGCCCAGCCCCTCGACCTCCAGCATGTGCCAGCGGCCCCGCAGCCGCGTGATCCCCTCCTTGGCCCCCAGCAGCGCCTTCGCCGCCGTCCCCCCGAGCAGCACGACGAGCCGGGGCCGGGCCAGGGCGATGTGGCGACGGGCGAAGGGGAGGAAGAGCGACACTTCCGCGTCGGTCGGGGTCCGGTTCCCGGGCGGGCGCCAGCACAGGATGTTGGTCAGGTAGAAATCCCGCTCCCGGCTCAGCCCGATGCTCGCCACCATCCGGTCCAGCAGCCTGCCCGAGACGCCGACGAAGGGCTTGCCCAGCCGGTCCTCGTCGGCGCCGGGGGCCTCGCCGATCATCATCAGCCCGGATTCCGCCACGCCGTCCGAGAAGACGATGTTCGTGGCGGTGTCGCGCAGCGCGGCCTCGAACCGTTGCATCGCCGCCTTCAGCGCCTCCAGGCTGTCGGCCGCGGCGGCGAGGTCGGCCGCACGCAGCGCCGCCGGGGCCAGCACGGCCCCCGGGTCCAGCGCGGCACGGAGCGGCCGCGCCGGGGGGGCAGCCGGCGGGCGGCGGGCGGGCGGCGCCGCGGCCTCCGGCGGGACGGCGACCGACGGCGTAGCGGCGGCCAGCGGCGCCGCGGCCGGGCGCGGGCGGGCGCGGTCGAGCGGCGCGTCCTCCAGCGCCTCGTCGGCGCCCCAGGCGATCTGCAGGGCGAGCGCCGCGCGCAGGGCGTCGGCCTCCGTCATATCCATGCGGCGGATATCAGGCCCGGCCGGGGTTCCGTGCAACCGGGCGGGTGCTACATCCGGCGGGTGGCCGGGGAATGGGGGAAGCGCTTTGTCCGACCGGGAGGCGATGGAATTCGACGTGCTGGTGGTGGGGGGTGGCCCTGCGGGGCTGGCCGCTGCGATCCGGCTGAAGCAGGTCTCGCCGGGGCTGAGCGTCTGCCTGGTGGAGAAGGGCAGCGAGATCGGCGCCCATATCCTCTCCGGCGCGGTGCTGGAGCCGCGGGCGCTGGACGAGCTGTTCCCCGACTGGCGCGACGACCCGCCGGCGCTCGCCACCCCGGCCGGCGAGGACCGCTTCATGCTGCTGACCGAGAGGCGGGCGTTCAGGCTGCCCACGCCGCCGCAGATGCACAACCACGGCAACTGGATCGTCAGCCTGGGCAATGTCTGCCGCTGGCTGGGCGCGAAGGCCGAGGCGCTGGGGGTGGAGGTCTATCCGGGCTTCGCGGCTTCCGAGACCATCCTCGAGGACGGGCAGGTCCGGGGCGTGGTCGCCGGGGTGATGGGCATCACCCGCGACGGCGAGGAGGGGCCGAACTTCCAGCCGGGGATGGAGCTGCGCGCCACCTACACCCTCTTCGCGGAGGGCTGCCGCGGCTCGCTGACCAAGCGGCTGGAAGCCGGGTTCGACCTGCGCCGCGACGCGTGGCCGCAGACCTATGCGCTGGGCATGAAGGAGCTGTGGGAGATCCCGAAGGAGCGGCACACGCCCGGGCTGGTGTGGCACTCCGTCGGCTGGCCGCTGCCGCGCGACACCTATGGCGGGTCGTGGCTGTACATGCTGGGCGAGAACCTGGTCTCCACCGGCTTCGTGGTGGGGCTGGACTATCCCAACCCCTGGCTCTCCCCCTTCGACGAGTTCCAGCGCTTCAAGACCCACCCCGAGGTGCGGAGGATGCTGGAGGGGGGCAAGCGCATCGCCTACGGCGCCCGCGCCCTGAACGAGGGCGGCTGGCAGTCCATCCCCCGCCTCGCCTTCCCCGGCGGCGTGCTGATCGGCGACGGGGCGGGGTTCCTGAACGTGCCCAAGATCAAGGGCACGCACCTGGCCATGAAGACGGGCATGCTGGCGGCCGAAGCCGCGGCCGAGGCCCTGGCCGGCGACCGGCGCGCGGTGCTGGACGCCTATCCGCGGTCGATCCAGTCCTCCTGGGTGGCCGAGGAGCTGAAGGGCGTGCGCAACATCCGCCCGGGCTTCGCCAGGCTGGGCTTCTGGGGCGGCATGGCCCATGCGGCGCTGGACACCTACGTCCTGAAGGGCCGCGCGCCCTGGACGATGAAGCACCACGCGGACCACGAGACGCTGCGCGACGCGGCGCAGAGCCCGCGCATCGCCTATCCGAAGCCCGACGGGGTGCTGAGCTTCGACCGGCTGTCCAGCGTGTTCCTGTCCAACACCAACCACGAGGAGGACCAGCCGGTCCATCTGGTGCTGAAGGACCCGGCGCGCTGGAAGCCGGTGAACTGGGACCGCTTCCGCAGCCCCGAGAGCCGCTACTGCCCGGCCGCCGTCTACGAGGCGGTGGGGCCGGAGGCGGAGCGCGTGCTGAAGGGCGAGCCTGACGCCCAGGCGCTGGAGGCGCCGGGCGGGCAGAGTGCCGAGGTCGAGGCCGGCGACGCCGCCGCGCGCCTGGTGATCAACGCGCAGAACTGCGTCCACTGCAAGACCTGCGACATCAAGGACCCCAGCCAGAACATCGACTGGCACACCCCCGAGGGCGGCGGCGGACCCAACTACATCGGCGGCATGTGAGGGCGACGCGCGGCGGGGCTACTTGCCCCGCCGCAGCGCCCGCGCATTGGCGGCCACGCGCTTGCGCGCCGGGGCCACTGCGGCCTCGGTCACGGCCTGGATGTGCTCGCCGCGCAGCGCCGCCTGCCCGGCATCGACGAAGCCCTGGGTGAAGGCGAGCTGCTTCTCCATCGCCATGTCGGCCAGCGTCGCCGCGGCGGTGCCCGGCCGGGTCATCAGCTGTGCGCTGCGCATGGTGAAGACCAGCCCGGTCTGCCAGGCGAAGAGGCCCCAGCGCGTCGCCTCCGTCAGCGGGTTGGGCATGGACATCAGCGGGATGTTCGGCCGGGGCAGGCCGGCGCGGCGCTTCACGCGCGGGCCCTTACAGCGAGGCCAGGACGGCGTCGACGCCGCTGACCTCGAAGGCGCCCGGCGCCTCCACGGCGATACGGGCGACGACGCCGTCCTTGATGACCATGGCGAAGCGCTGCGAGCGCACGCCGAGGCCGCGCGCGGTCAGGTCCAGCTCCAGCCCCAGGGCCTTGGTGAGCGCGCCGGACCCGTCGGCCAGCATCGCCACCTGGTCGGTGATGCCCTGGTCCTTGCCCCAGGCCGCCATCACGAAGGCGTCGTTCACGGCGACGCAGGCGACCCGGTCCACGCCTTTCGCCCTCAGCTCCGCCGCCTTCTCCACATAGCCGGGCAGGTGCCGGGCGGAGCAGGTGGGGGTGAAGGCCCCGGGAACGCCGAAGAGGACGGAGGTGCCGCTGGCGAAGAGGGTCCCCGTGTCCACCTCGCGCGGGCCCTCGGCGGTGGCCTGCATGATCTTGACCGCGGGGAAGCGGTCTCCGGGCTGGATCGTCAAGGCGAAGCTCCTCGGGCATGGGCGGCACGGCGGGCTCCGGCGGAACGGTGCCGGCCGGGCCTCTCCGCGCATCTCAGCCCGCGGCCGGGCCGTGTCAATGTTGCGGGACGTGACGGCGCCTCACTTTTCGCGTCCGCAGCAAAGGCATGCGGGCGGTGCTTGCGAGGCGCGTGCGAGGCCGCCACATTCGGGGGACCATGGCTCGGCGACCGCAAGACGACCCCGATCCCTCCCTGCCGGAGGAGAAGGATTCCGATCACCGGCGACCCTCCCGCCGTGGCGGCACGCGCGGGCGGCGGCCGACCTCCACGATCGGCGCGACGGACCAGGGCGGCTACCTCGCCGGGCAGATCCTGATCGCCATGCCGTCGATGCAGGACCCTCGCTTCGCCCGCAGCGTGATCTGCGTCTGCGCGCATTCGCCCGACGGGGCGATGGGAATCGTGCTGAACAAGCCGATCGAGAACCTCTCCTTCGACGACCTGCTCAAGCAGCTCGACGTGGCGCCGGTGCCGCCGGCGCGGCGGATCGCGCTGCATGCGGGCGGCCCGGTGGAGGGCGGGCGCGGCTTCGTGCTGCATACCTCCGACTGGTCCAGCGAGGGCAGCCTGACGGTCGATCCCTCCCTGGCGCTGACCGCCAGCGTGGACATCCTGAAGGCGATCGCGACCGGCGGCGGACCCCGGCGCGGGCTGCTGGCCCTGGGCTATGCCGGCTGGGGCCCCGGGCAGCTGGAGCACGAGATCCATGGCAATGCCTGGCTCAACGTCTCGCCCGACGAAGCCCTCCTGTTCGAGGAGGAGGAGAACGACGCGAAGTGGCGCCGGGCCCTGGCCAAGCTGAGGGTGGACCCGCTGCTGCTGGTCGGCACGGCCGGCCGCGCCTGAACCGGCGCCCCGGCCGGCCCCCGGGCGGGGCGGACCCTGCCGGCGCGGCGCGTGCTCAGCCGCACACCATCTCCCGCAACCGGGCCGCCAGCGCGTCCAGGGTGAAGGGCTTGGTGAGCATCTGCATGCCCGGGGCCAGCCCTTCCGGGCCGAAGGCATCATCGGCATAGCCGGTGATGAACAGCACCTTCAGCTCCGGCCGAAGGGCCCGCGCCGCCTCCGCCAGCTGCCGGCCGTTCATCCCGCCCGGCAGGCCGACATCGGTGACGAGCAGGTCGATCCGCCCGACCGACTGCATCAGGGCGAGGCCATGCGGGCCGTCCGGCGCCTCCAGCGCGCGGTAGCCGAGCTCCCGCAGCACCTCGATGACGACCTGCCGGACGGTGTCCTCGTCCTCCACCACCAGCACCGTCTCCCCGGCGCCCGGGTCCGGTGCGACGAGGGAGGCGGCGGAGAGCCGCTCCGCCTCCGCGGCGCCGCTGTGCCGTGGCAGGCGGATGGAAAGGGCGGTGCCCTGCCCCACCCGGCTCTCGATGCCGACCTGCCCGCCGGACTGGCGCACGAAGCCGTAGATCATCGACAGCCCCAGCCCGGTGCCCTGGCCGATGGGCTTGGTGGTGAAGAAGGGATCGAAGGCGCGGCGCATCACCTCGGGGGTCATGCCCGTCCCGTTGTCGACCACGCGCAGCAGCACGCCGTCCGCCTCCGCCGCCGGCCCCGCGGGATCGTTGCGGGTCTCGATCACCACGCGCCCGCCGCCCGGCATCGCGTCGCGGGCGTTGATGACCAAGTTGAGCAGGGTGTTCTCCAGCTGGTTCGCGTCGCAAAGCGTGGACCACAGTCCCGGCCAGGCGCGGATCTCGAGCTGGATGGCCTCGCCCAGGCTGCGGCGGAGCAGATCCTCCATCGAGGCGACCAGCCGGTTCACGTCCACCGGCCGGGGGTCGAGCGGCTGCCGGCGGGCGAAGGCCAGCAGGCGATGGGTCAGCGCCGCCGCGCGGTGGGAGGAGGCGATGGCCGCCCCGATGTAGCGCTCCAGCCCCTCCGGGCGGCCGCCGGCGATGCGGTTGCGCAGCAGCTCCAGGCTGCCGACGATGCCGGTCAGCAGGTTGTTGAAGTCGTGCGCGATGCCGCCGGTGAGCTGGCCCACCGCCTCCATCTTCTGCGACTGGCGCAGCGCCTCCTCCGTCTGGCGCTGGCGCGTGATGTCGTCGATCAGCACCACCACCGCGACCGGCTGGCCCAGCTCGTCGCGGACCGGCGCGGCGCGGATGGATAGCCAGGCAATCTCGCCGTTGCGGTGGCGGTACTGCATGTCCTCCGGCCCCGTCGCCTGGCCGCTGCGCAGCACCTTCGCGCCCGGATACTCCTCCCGCGCATAGGGTCGGCCATCGGGGTGGATCGCGCCCTGGAAGAGATACGGCCCCGACGAGCCCAGGATGGTGCGCGCCATGGCGTTGGCCGAGCGCAGCGTCCCGTCCGGGGCATCCAGGATGAGGACGCCCAGCGGCAGGTGCGTCAGCACCGCGTCGAGCTGCGCCCGCTCCCGCGCCAGCTCGGCCGTGCGCTCGGCCACGGTGCGTTCCAGCCCGGTGCGCAGCCCGTGCAGCACCTGCTCCACCCGCTTGCGCTCGGTGACGTCCAGGATGACGCCGGTCAGCCGGATGGCCTGGCCGGAGCCGTCGCGCTGGAAGCGGCCGCGGGTGGCGACCCAGCGCGGCCCGCCCTCGCGCGAGTGCAGCCGGTACTCGTGGGAGATGGTGGTGTCGTAGCCGGCGACGGCGGTCCGCAGGCTGGCCAGCACGCGCTCGCGGTCCTCCGGCAGCATGGCTGCCGCCGCCCGCTCCAGCGGCACGCCGGAGGCGGCCTCGGCGACGGTGAGGCCGTAGAGGCGGGCGAAGCGCGCATCGGCGCGCAGGCGGCCGGCCGGCAGGTCGATCTCATAGGTTCCGACGGTGTCGGCGGCATCGAGGGCGAGCTCCATCCGCTCCTCCACCTCATGCCGCGCGGCCAGCGCCGCGTCACGCTGGGCCAGGGCCCGCCGCAGCTCGAGCTGGTTCATCACCTGGCGCGCCAGGGCGAGCAGGGCGGAGGCCTGATCCGGCGCCAGGCCATCCGGCCGCGGCACGTAGTCCAGCACGCACAGGCTGCCGAGCGGCAGGCCGTCCGCGGAATGGAGGGGCGCGCCGGCGTAGAAGCGCAGGTGCGGCGCGTCGGTGACCAGCGGGTTGCCGGCGAAGCGCGGATCGCGCGTGGTGTCCGGCACCACGAAGAGCTCCCGCTGCAGCATCGCATGGGCGCAGATGGAGACGCCCCGTTCCGTCTCGCGCACGCCCAGGCCGATTTCCGACTTGAACCACTGCCGCACCTCGTCCACCAGCGTGACGACGGCGATCGGGGCGTGGCAAAGGCGCCCGGCCAGGGCCGTCAGCTCGTCGAAGCCGGGCTCTGGCGGCGTGTCGAGGATGCCGTAGCTGCGCAGGGTGGCGAGGCGGGTCGGCTCGTCCCAGGTCGGCTCGCAGGCGGGTGCCGCCCCGCCCGGGGTGCCGGGCGGCGCATCCGGGTCAGGCGCGGCGGGACGACGGGACGAGGCCACCCCGCGGCTTTGCCCCGTCCCCGCGGGGGAGACAAGGGCGCCGGGCGCCTCGGCCACTCAGGCCCGCTTCACATTCCACAGATAGGGGTTCGGCCCCTGGAGCACGCCGGAGAGGTCGGCGCGGAAGCCCGTCTGCAACACGAACAGCCCCGTGGGGATGAAGGGCACGCTGTCCCAGGCCGCCTGCTGCACCGCGCGGAAGGCAACGGCCTGGGCGGCGGCATCGGGCGCGTAGAGCCAGTCCTGGATCGCCGCCTCCGCCACCGGGTCGGTGGGCCAGCCGAACCAGGCGGAGGCGCCGTCGCCGCGCACGCCGTAGTTCACCGCCGGATTCGCGACCGAGCCGGCGGGGAAGTTGGTGGGCAGCAGGCTCCAGCCCCCCTTCTCCACCGTGTCGCGGTTGGTGCGGCGCTGGAGCACCGTCGCCCAGTCCGTCTCCACCAGATCAACGTTGAGCCCCATGCGCGTGAGCAGGTCGGCGGCGAGCCGCCCCTGCGGTGCGATGGCGGCGAAGTCGGAGGGGTTGAGGATCACCACCTTCGCCCCCGCCTGCCCGGCCTCCTTCACGATCGCCCGGGCGCGGTCGAGGTCGCGCGGCGCGGCCGGGCGGTTCTCCACCCCGGCCAGGGTACAGGGGAACATGGCGTGGCATTCCTGCCAGTCGTTCGGCTGGGCCACGCTGGCCATGTGGTCCGGCTGGCTGACCATGTCGCGCAGCGCGCGCCGCACCTCCACCCGGTCGAAGGGCGGGTGCAGGTGGTTGGGCCGCAGCACGCCGAGGAAGCCGGTCGGGTCGTAGACCTGGGTCCGCAGGTGTGGGTCGCGCTGCATCTGGGGAACCAGGTCGGGCAGCGGGTACTCCACCCAGTCCACCTCGCCCGTGCGCAGCGCCGCCGCCGCCGTCGCGCCATCGGGGATGATGTGCCACTCCAGCCGGTCGAAATGCACCCGCTTGCCGCCGGAGGCGCCGTTCGCCGGCTCCTCGCGCGGCACGTAGGCGTCGTTGCGCGCATAGGCGACGCGGCTGCCGGAGACGAACTCGTCGGCCAGGAAGCGCCAGGGGCCGGAGCCGGTGATCTCGGTGATCGGCTGGTTGCCCGGGGTGCGGGCGAGGCGCTCCGGCATGATGAAGCAGGGCACCGAGGCGGGCTTGCCCAGCGCGTAGAGGAAGGCCGGGAAGGGCCGCGTCAGCCGCACCGTGAAGGTCCGGTCGTCGGTCGCGCGCCACTCCCCCACCACCTTGCGCAGGATCTGGCCGAACAGGTCGCGCGAGGCCCAGCGCTCCAGCGAGGCGATGCAGTCCGTGGCGCGCACCGGCTCGCCGTCGTGGAACTTCAGCCCCTCGCGCAGGCGGACGGTCCAGGTGAGGCCGTCATCCGAGACGCTGTGCCCCTCGGCCATCTGCGGGTGCAGGGCGAGCGTCGTGTCGGTGGCGTAGAGCGTGTCGAAGACGCAGAAGCCGTGCGTCGTGGTGATCGTTGCCTGGAGGAAGATCGGGTCCAGCACGGTCAGCGCCGCCTGCGGCACGAAGCGCAGCGTCCGGGCGCGGGCGGCCGGCGCCACGGCGGGCTGGGCCAGCGCGGGACGCGCCAGCAGCGGCGCCGCGGCAGCGGCCGTCAGCAGGGTGCGGCGATGGAGCATTCCGGAAGCCTCCGCGCGTCCGGGGCAACCGGCGCGGAGGGTGGGCGCCGGCCAGCGGGCGCGCGGCACGCCCGCGCCGGCCGGCCACGGCGCCGGGAGGCGTCGCACCGCTCGGAGCGGGGGTGGGGGCAGCGCGGGCTGGCCATGCGGACTCACCGATCCCTTCGCCGGTCCTAACCGGATCAGGTTCCAGGGGTCGCGGGCCGATCCCGCCTCTCAGCCCGCGAACGGGCTCCCCCCGATGATGCCGCCGGTATGCGGCCGCCGCCGCGACGGCGCAAGAGGCGCGGAGCCGCGCGCCGCGCAGGGGACGGGGCGACCGATGCCGGGCGGCGCCCTGGCAGCCTTGGCGCCCCGGCGCGACCCAGACACCGGGGCGGTAGCGGGCGACCGCGGGGCGGCGACAGCGCGGCGGAACCGGATTAGCGTGGCGGCAAACGGAGGAACCCCGCCGCCATGGACGCCGTCACCCAGCCCCCCGTCATCCGCCTGCATCCCGAGGACGGCGTGGTGATCGCCCGCATCGCCATCCCGCCGGGGACGAGCGTGGCGCCGGGGGTGACGACGCTGCGCCGCGTGCCGCCCGGGCACAAGATCGCCGTGCGGCCGATCGCGAAGGGCGAGGCGATCCGGCGGTACGGGCAGATCATCGGCTTCGCCACGCGCGACCTGCCCCCCGGGGAATGGGTGCATGTGGAGGAGTGCGTGATGGGCGACTTCTCCAAGGACTATGCCTGGGGGGTGGATGCCTCCCCCACCGCCTATGTGCCGGAGCCCGCGACCTTCCAGGGCATCCGCCGGCCGGACGGGCGGGTGGCCACGCGCAACTACCTGGGCATCGTCACCAGCGTGAACTGCTCCGCCCATGTGGCGGAGCTGATCGCCATGGCCTTCCGCCGCAACCCGCTGACCGGCGACGACCCGCTGGCCGCCTGGCCCAACGTGGATGGCGTCGTCGCGCTGACGCACAAGACGGGGTGCGGGATGACGGCGGGCGAGCCGCTGGAGCTGCTGCGGCGGACGCTGGGCGGCTATGCGCGGCATGCCAATTTCTCGCACGTCATCGGCATCGGGCTGGGCTGCGAGGTCAACCAGATCGGCGACATGCTGCGGGAGCAGAAGCTGTCCGGCCGGCTGCGCTCGATGGACATCCAGGAGATGGGCGGGGCGCGCAAGACCGTCGCGGCGGGGATCGATTTCGTGCGCGAGGTGCTGGCGGAATCCAACGCCGTGATGCGGGAGACGGTGCCGGCGAGCGCGCTGTGCGTCGCCCTGCAATGCGGCGGGTCGGACGGGTATTCCGGCATCACCGCCAACCCGGCGCTGGGCGTCGCGAGCGATATCCTCGTGCGGCACGGGGGGACGGTGATCCTCTCCGAGACGCCGGAGACCTATGGCGCCGAGCACCTGCTGACCCGACGCGCCGTGTCGCGCGAGGTGGGGGAGAAGCTGGTCGGGCTGATGCGCTGGTGGGAAGCCTATTGCGAGCGGGAGGGGGCGGAGATGAACGCCAACCCCTCGCCCGGGAACAAGGCGGGCGGGCTGACCACCATCCTGGAGAAGTCGCTGGGCGCCATGGCCAAGGCGGGGAGCACCAACCTGGTGGAGGTGGTGCGCTATGCCGAGCCGGTGACGGCCAAAGGCTTCGTCTTCATGGACACGCCCGGCTACGACCCCGTGGCCGCCACCGGGCAGGTGGCGGGAGGGGCGAATCTGGTGTGCTTCACCACCGGGCGGGGTAGCGTGTTCGGGGCGAAGCCGGCGCCGAGCCTGAAGCTGGCGACGAATTCCGCGATGTATGCCCGGATGGAGGAGGATATGGACGTGAACTGCGGGACCATCCTGACCGGGGAAGAGACGGTAGAGCAGGTGGGGGAGCGGATTTTCCGGACCATGCTGCGGGTGGCGAGTGGGGAGCTGACGAAGAGCGAGGCGTTCGATTTTGGAGCGGCGGAGTTTGCGCCCTGGGTGATCGGGGCGACGATGTAGAATTTTGCGGCGCAGTTACAATTTACTTATTTGAGGTGCAAGGGTGGAAAATGTCGCCGCATAATGGATAAACGAGGAACCCGCACAGAAATTATAACTATTATTGGAGCCGCTACGGATAACAGCAAACTAATCCACGCCCAATTTTCTTTGCTAATGGCATCATTAAGATATCTTGCTAAAAATACAAAAATAGCAAAAATGCACCCAACAATCACAAGAACTAAACATCCAATTCCGTCCTCTTTAGCGGCTGGATTTGTTCTAACAAATCCCCCAGGCATGCCTTGAACTGTTCCGCTAACCCGAACATTGGAAGCATCGCCAGGGTCGTCCTCAGTTAATAATTCAATTTTTACGCCTTGATGTCGCTCAAAATAATCAAAATCCAGAAATATTGTTGCGGCCATGTTTTCATCTGGTGTCATTGAGAATTTGTTGTGCTCGACGGAAGTCTTCGCTATTGTTGCCTTAAGAACAGAACGAACTGTCGGAATTAATATTACAGGTTTGTCGCTCTGAATAACCGCATGTTTTGTGATCGTCGTAGTACCTGAGTTCCATACTCTTATCGTTATTCTATAGAGAGATCTTATTTCAGATCCATTAAAAAGAATAGATATTTCCCCGGGAAGACTATTCTTTTTCTCTCCCAGCAATTCCTGACAATGAACGCTGTAGGAGACTCGCGTTATCATCCTGGCCTTGTAATAAAAATAAAATCCCATCAAGAATGACAGCACTCCTAACGGATTTGCTATGATGCCTATTAATGTATTTATATCCATTTAACACCTCGTCACGATTTAATTCTCTGAAATGTTACGTCTGTATCAGCGCCGAGATGACGTTGGCATCTAGCAGAATCACTTTCCGAACTCGACCGGTCGCGGCGCCTACCCCGGAACGCCTCGGTCCCTTCGCGGACGGCGTCGTATTCCACGTCGCTCAAACTCATCCTGGCGAAGAGCGCCGCGATCCGCGTTCCCATGCCTTCGCCCGGGCGGTCATCGCTCTCCCCAGCCAGCGTCACCCGCAGGATGTCACGCGTCTCCGCCTCCATGCTGCGGCCATGGCGCTCCGCGCGCCGCCTCAGCCTCCGCTTGGTCTCCTCGTCCAGATTGCGGACCACCAACTGCACCATGGGCTCCACCTTCCACGCGACCACGACATGATATCGCGGTATCGCCATCCCACCCGGTCAATCGCCCTCCCCACCCCTACCACTCTATACTCCCCGGCCGCCCACCTCCGCTGCCCGAAGTCCCCGTCCCGTATGACCATCGCGATCGAGATGGGCCACATCACGCCCGCCCACTCCCCCCGCGACCCCGGGCTTGGAAGAGTTCCCCGGAGTGCAGAGGGCGGTGATCGACCCAGAGGGCGACTTCGTCATCGACGCCGCCGCCCAGACGGAGCGCAGATGAAGCAGGTCTCCCCTTGATCGCATCACCCCCTGGTTCGAGGCCGGAGTTCCGCGCAGGGCTCCATCTGCTGGCCAGCGCCTTCGCCTTACTTTCCCGGGATGGCAAGCCTCTGCCCGTACTCGTTGGTGGGGCAGTCGTGGAGTTCGATACGATGAGCCAGATGCATTCCGGCGACTTCGATCTGGTCACCGCTTTCCATGAAGAAGTCGGCGCCGCGCTGCTGCAGGTCGGCTTCCGGCGAGAGGATCGTCCGGGATGGCGGCAGGGCGGTTACTATCACCCGACACTCCCCATCGGCGTGGAATTCGTTTCCGGCCTCTATTTCGACGGCCGGGCCGACCGTCAACGCATCCGCCTTGTGGATGTCGGGGCCGGCGACGTGCCGATGGCCGCAACGGAGGACATGATCGCGGATCGCCTGGGCCAATGGGTGGCGGGCGACCGTCGCGATCCGGAGCTTCGGGCACAGGCCCACCTGCTCTATGCTCTGGCGGAGGCCCCGGACGACGCCTACCTGAACAGGCGCATCCGCGAGGAGACGGCAGGTGAACTCGATCTCTCCGATCTGAAGAGCAGCGACGATGAAACGCATCACCCTGGCGGAGCGTGAGGCCCAGATCCGGCGCAAGCTGGCCGAGGGCGTCCGTCTCCCCCCACCCGACAAGCTCGCCAACTCCGGCCGCCGCCGTACGGAGAGCAAGCGCGCCCTCCTCGCCCGCATCGCGGAGCAGCGCCGCCCCGAACAGGGCTGACCCGCGCCCCTCCGACGGCGGACCGCGCTATACTCCCGCGCCCAACCCTACCCGCCCCCCGGAGTCCCCGCCCCGCATGACCATCGCGATCGAGATGGGCCACACCACGCCCGCCCACTCCCCCGCGACCCTGGACCTGGAAGAGCTCCTCTCCACCCGCCTCCTGGTCCAGGGCAACTCCGGCTCGGGCAAGTCCCACCTCCTCCGCCGCCTGCTCGAACAATCCGCCCCCTGGGTGCAGCAGGCGGTGATCGACCCGGAGGGCGACTTCGTCACCCTCGCCGACCGCCACGGCCACCTCGTCATCGACGCCGCCGCCCAGACGGAGCGCCAACTGACCCAGGCGGCGGAGCGCGTGCGGGCGCACCGCGTCTCCGTCATCCTGAACCTGGAGGGGCTGGACGCGGAGGGGCAGATGCGCCACGCGGCCGCCTTCCTGAACGGCCTCTTCGACGCGGAGCGCGACCTCTGGACCCCGCTGCTGGTGGTGGTGGACGAGGCGCAGCTCTTCGCCCCCGCCGCCGCCGGCGAAGTCTCGGACGAGGCGCGGAAGCTCTCGCTCGCCGCCATGACCAACCTGATGTGCCGCGGCCGCAAGCGCGGGCTCGCCGGCATCATCGCGACCCAGCGCCTGGCCAAGCTCGCCAAGAACGTGGCGGCGGAGGCGTCGAACTTCCTGATGGGCCGCACCTTCCTCGACATCGACATGGCCCGCGCCGCCGACCTGCTGGGGATGGAGCGGCGCCAGGCGGAGATGTTCCGCGACCTGCCGCGCGGGAACTTCGTCGCCCTGGGCCCCGCCCTCTCCCGCCGCCCGCTGCCGATCCGCATCGGCACGGTGGAGACGGCGACCCGCTCCGCCGGCCCGAAGCTGACCCCCCTCCCCCAGGCCCCGTCGGAGGAGGTGCGCGACGCCATC
The DNA here is from genome assembly GCF_020991085.1 of Roseomonas sp. OT10. Taxonomy (NCBI): domain Bacteria; kingdom Pseudomonadati; phylum Pseudomonadota; class Alphaproteobacteria; order Acetobacterales; family Roseomonadaceae; genus Roseomonas; species Roseomonas cutis. The sequence continues at coordinate 1,477,893 of NZ_CP087719.1, read as the reverse complement.
CTCACCCCCGCGCCGGAACCCGCCCGCCCCGTCCGCCGCGCCCCCGCCCCGCCGCCGCCGGACATCCTCGCCCAGCTCGCCGCCGCCCGCCCCGCGCCGCTGCACGACCGCGCCCCGGCGGAACCGGCGATGGACCCGGCCGAGCGCGAGGCGATGCTGGAGGCGGTGATGGCCGGCCTGCTGGAGGACCCGGAGGCCGCCTTCCGCCCGGTCGGCGTGCTGTACCAGGACTTCCTCGTCCGCTGCCGCATCCGCGCCCTACCCGGCCGCGCGCCGGACCTGCCGGACTTCCGCCGCCGCCTCTCCGCCGCCCGCGCGGGGGTAGGGGCGGAGGCGACGGAGCGCCCAGAATGGGCCGAGGCGGCGGAGCGCGCGAAGACCCTGCCGGAGGACGTGCAGGGCATCTACCTCCTCCTCGCCCGCGCCGCGCTGGACAAGCGCCCCTGCCCGTCGGATGCGGCCATCGCGGCCGCCTATGGCACGCGCTCGCTGGGCCGCGCCCGGCGGCTGCTGGGCTGGCTGGAGGAGCAGGGGATGATCGTGGTCCAGCACGACCGCGCCGGCCGCCGCGTGGCGCTGGTGCTGCTGGGCTGGGAGACGGCGCCGGGCGATGCCGACGCGGCGGAGGCGGCCTGACCGGGGCGAGGACCGCGTTCCCTGTTGTATGACAAGTGTGCTTGCGGCATGAAGGGCCATGCCCGCGACGCCTCCCACCGGCACGCAAGGCCATGACCCCATGGCGACCTCCCCCACCCCGCCCCGCCGGCGCCCGAGCCTGACGCAGCAGGTCACCCGCGACCTGCTGGCGGAGATCGAGCGCGGCGGGCTCCGCCCCGGCGATCCCTTCCCGACCGAGCGCGAGCTGACCGCCCGCTACGGCGTCAGCCGCACCGTGATCCGCGAGGCGATGTCGAGCCTGCGCGCCTCCGGCCGCCTGGTGGTGGAGCAGGGGCGCGGCGCCTTCATCGGCACGCCCTCCCCCACCCCGTATCGGCTGGACCCGGCGGAGATCGGCACGGCCGAGGATCTGCTGCGGCTGATGGAGCTGCGCATCGCGCTGGAGTCCGAGGCGGCGGCGCTGGCCGCGCAGCGCCGGGATGCGCCGGCGGTGGCGGCCCTGGCCCGCCTCGCCGAGCGCTTCGCAGCGGGGATGGAGGATTCCGAGGCGTCGCGCCGGCTCGACCTCGACTTCCACCGCCAGATCGCGGCGATGACGGGCAACCCGTATTTCGGGCAGGTGCTGGACAGCTTCGCGGCCGGGCTGCTGCCCCGGGCGCGGCTGGACCTGTTCCGCGACGATCCCATGGCCCGCGCCGAATACCAGCGCCGCCTGCAGCTGGAACACGCCCATATCCTGGAGGCCATCGCGCGCGGCGATGCGGAGGGCGCGCGGGCGGCCATGCGGCTGCACCTGTCGAACAGCCGGGAGCGCCTGCGCCGCGCGCGGGAGGCAATCGCGGAGGCGCCGTGACGCTTGCTTCCGCATCCGGCGATTTGTATGACGTCTGACAAATCCACCGGTCCGAGAGGAACGCCGTCATGACCGAGACCTTCACCCCGGAGGCCCTGAAGGCCGCGCTGCCGACGGGACTGCTCTCCTTCCCGGTGACGGACTTCACCCCGGACGGCGATTTCGACCAGCCCGGCTACCGCCGCCGCCTGGAGTGGCTGGCGCCCTACGGCACCGCGACCCTCTTCGCCGCGGGCGGCACGGGCGAGTTCTTCTCCCTCACCCCGCGCGAGTTCCCGGCGGTGATCCGCACCGCGGTCGACGGCAGCGGCGGACAGGTGCCGATCGTGGCCGGGGCCGGCGGCGGCACCCGCCTCGCCATCGAGTACGCCCAGGTGGCGGAGGAACAGGGGGCGGCCGGCATCCTGCTGATGCCACCCTACCTGACCGAGGCCTCCCAGGCCGGGCTGCGGGCGCATATCGCCGCGGTCTGCAAGGCCACCCGGCTGGGGGTGATCGTCTACAACCGCGCCAACTGCCGCCTGGCGCCGGAGACCCTGGCCGCCGTCGCGGACGCCTGCCCGAACCTGATCGGCTTCAAGGACGGGGTCGGCGAGATCGAGGCGATGATGGGGGTCCGCACGAAGCTCGGCGACCGCCTGACCTATCTCGGCGGCCTGCCCACGGCGGAGGTCTATGCCGCTGCCTACAAGGCGATGGGCGTGCCGACCTACTCCTCCGCCGTCTTCAACTTCATCCCGCGCACGGCGCTGGAGTTCTACGCGGCGGTGATGGCGGGGGATGCGGCGACGACCACCCGCCTCCTGCGGGACTTCTTCTTCCCCTACCTGGCGATCCGCAACCGCCAGCCCGGCTATGCGGTCAGCATCGTCAAGGCGGGGGCGGAGCTCGTCGGCCATGGCGCCGGCCCCGTGCGCCCGCCGCTGAGCGACCTGACGGGCGAGGAGCGGGAGCAGCTCGGCGCGCTGATCGCCAAGCTCGGGCCGCAATAGCCCGGCCGCCTCCGCGGACTCGGCGCGACGGGCCGTGTCGGCGGGGTGGGTTTGCCTTCCTTTCGCCGGTTTCAAGGACCTAGAGTATGCGCCTGCGACGGTGAACGAAGGTCCTGCCCTGTGTGCCGGTTCCTTGCCTATCGCGGCGACCCGATCCTGATGGAGACGCTGGTCGCCGCCCCCTGCCACTCCCTGATCCACCAGTCCCTGCACGCCTGCGAGGCGAAGACGGAAACCAACGGCGACGGCTTCGGCCTCGGCTGGTACGGCGAACGGGCGGAGCCGGGCCTGTACCGGGAGGTCCGGCCCGCCTGGTCGGACGAGAACCTGCGCTCCATCGCCGCCCAGGTCCGCTCCCGGCTCTTCTTCGCCCATGTCCGCGCGGCGACGGGCACCGCCACCACGCGCGCCAACTGCCACCCCTATGCCCATGGCCGCTGGCTGTTCATGCACAACGGGCAGGTGGGCGGCTGGCGGCAGCTCCGCCGTCCCATCGAGGCCCTGATCCCCGACCGCTACTACGATGCCCGCGGCGGCACCTCGGACAGCGAGGCGCTGTTCCTGGTCGCCCTTGGCCAGGGGCTGGAGGAGGACCCGGTCGGCGGCATCACCCGCATGCTGGCGCTGGTGCATGGGCTGATGCGGCAGAACGGCGTGGCGGAGCCGTTGCGCTTCACCGCCACCCTGTCGGATGGCGAGTCCCTCTGGGCCTTCCGCTGGGCCTGCGACGCCCGCCCGCCCAGCCTCTACTACCGTGCGACGGAGACAGGGCTGGTCCTGGTGTCCGAGCCGATCGATGAGGACCGTGCCGTCTGGCACGAGGTGCCGCGCGGCCACGGCCTGACGGCACGGCCGGGCGCGGCCCTGGTGCTCACCCCGCTGGCGCAGGAGATGGCGAAGGCCGCCTGACGCCGGGAGTAACGGGGCGCCCGGCCGGTGGACATGACGATCGCGAGAAGGCTGCAAATCTTACTTGCGATTGGTTCGCAATCGCGGCATAGAGCCTTCACCCCTCGCGGGGGCAGGATGGAGCAAGGCTCATACAGCACCACCGCTCGATCGGCCTGACGGACCTCGTCGCCCTGATGGCGTCGCACCGCGCCGCCTTGGCGCATGACGCGCCGCAGCCGGGCGTGCTGGATCCCAGGGCCTTCGACCGGATCTCCGCCTACCTCCGCAACACGGACCGGGGCCTTGCGCCCCGGCCCCGGCCGTCCTCCTCCCCACCCGCGGCCGGGACTGGAACGGGTTCGCCCTGACGACTTGCAGGGCGAACCCGGGCCCCGCCTCCCTTCTCCCCGGAAGGGCAGGGGCACATCCCGCAACCCATGCGGCGAAACGCTGGGACGGGGTGTTGCCCTTCCGGATGGCGGGCCGGCGGATGTCCGCCGGCCCGCCGACGCGGCAGCGTGCGGCGTCGCCAGGACGCGGTTGCGCGCCGCCGATGCGCCTCAGCTCCCGATCTCGCCCCCGTCGCGGCGGCGGATCGCGATGACGCTGGGGCGCGGCGGCATGCCATCCGCGAAATCGGGCCATCGGGTCGAGGGGTTCTCGAAGCTGCTACCCTTGTCCTCTCCCGGGTGCTGGATCGCCAGGAAGACGGTGTGGTCGCCCGGCGGGATCAGCGGGCCACACACCTCCGCCCCCTGCGGCGCCTGGTAGAAGCGCCGAGTCAGCGCCCTCCCCTCGCCCTGGGTGTCCGCGGCGTAGAGCCCGTCCGGCACCCTGGCCGCGGCCGGCGCGCCGTCTGTCGCGATCCAGATGCGCCCCTTGCTGTCGAAGGCGCAGTTGTCGGGACAGGACAGCCAGCCGGATTCGGCGGTCACCGCGCGGTGGTACTGCGTCCCCGGATGCGTGCCGGGCTGGCCGGCCATCAGGAAAATCTCCCACCTGCCCTCGGTCGCGGCATGGTCCACCTTCGGACGGCTGGCCGCGCCGTGCCCGCCGGCGCCGACCACCGGCGGGATCATCTCCACCACATGGCCGTGCGCATTGGCCGCGCGCGGATTCACCGCGTCCAGCCGGTCCGCCCTGCGGCTCGTGTTGTTGGTCAGCATCACGTAGACGCGGCCGTTGACCGGGTTGGCCTCCACATCCTCCGGCCGGTCCATCGGCGTGGCGCCGAGCAGGTCGGCGGCGCGGCGCGTCTCGATCAGCACCTCCGCCTGGCCGGCGAAGCCGTTGGCCTCCGTCAGCGGGCCCTGGCCATGGACCAGGGGCAGCCACTCCATCCGCCCGTCATCGTGGAAGCGGGCGACGTAAAGCGTGCCCTCGTCCAGCAGGTCGCGGTTGGCGGCGAGGTCCTGCGGGTCCCAGGGCCGGGCGGTGACGAACTTGTAGACGTAGTCGAAGCGCTCGTCGTCGCCGGAATAGATCACCACCCGCCCGTCGGCGGAGATCGCGTGGGTGCAGCCCTCATGCTTGAAGCGACCCAGCGCGGTGCGCTTCACCGGCACGGCGTCGGGGTCGTAAGGGTCGAACTCGACGATCCAGCCGAAGCGGTTCGGCTCGTTCGGCTCCTTGTCCAGGTCGAAGCGCTCGACATGGCGGCCCCAGGCATAGACGGCGTCCCTGGCGATGCCGTAGCGCCTGTACGTCTCCCGCTGCGTGCCGGTCTCCGCCGCCTCGCCGCCGAAATACTGGTTGAAGTTCTCCTCGGCCGTCAGCACCGTGCCCCAGGGCGTGTTGCCGCCGGCACAGTTGTTGAGCGTGCCGAGCACGTACCGCCCGGTCGGGTCGGCTGAGGTGCGAAGCCGTGGATGCCCCGCCGCCGGGCCGGAGACGCGCATCGGCGTCGTGCCGGTGATGCGGCGGTTCCAGCGGCTGTCGCGGTGATAGGTCCATTGCCCGTCCCGCAGCGACACCTCCACCACCGACAGGCCGTGCGCCGCGATCTCCGTCAGCGCCTGCTCCCGCGTGGTGCGCAGCCGCGCCCCCGCGCCCTCGCCGATGCCGGGGAACATCAGGTTGGTGTTGGTGTACTCGTGGTTCACCACCAGCAGCCCGTGCGTGCCGCTGCGCTCGCCCTTCGGCAGCGGGAAGAAGTCCAGGTAGTCGTTGTTGTAGCCGAATTGCTGCGCCTGGGATTCCGCGTTCTGGCGGTGCGGGTCGAAGGCCGGCGCATCGCCCAGGATCGGGTCACCCCAGCGCAGCACCGTCTGGATCTCGTAGCCCTCCGGCACCGCGTCGCGCTCGCCGCCCGCATGCGGCAGGCCGGTGAAGCCCAGCGTGCTGCCGCCGGCCGATGGGCCGGACGCGGCCGGCCGCTGTGCCTGGGCCGGATCGGTCAGCCCTTCCGCCAGCAGCATGGCGGCGGCGGTGCCGAACAGCCCGCCCAGCGCCGCGCGCCGGTTCAGGCGGCGGCCGATGATCTCGCCGATGGTGTCGCTCGGCGCCGGGTTGCTGCCGATGTCCTCGATCTCGGGCGGCCGCGAAGCCGGGATGCGCGTGTCGGGCATGGTCCTGTCCCCCTCTCCGGAGGCCTGCGCCCCCGCCGGGGCGCCTTGAACCGCGCTCGCACGACATGGTCATGACGGGCCCGTGAACCTGCCGTGTCACGGAACGGGCCGCGCGGCGCCCCGCGGCCCGCCCTGGCCTTGGCCGGGGCCTACTCGGCCGCCGAGCGCGCCGGCACCAGCGGGGCCGACGCCGCGCGCTCCTCCTGCCGCCGCCCCAGCCACAGGGCGAGGAGGAGCCAAGCCAGGGAGAGCGGCACGCCCACCACCGCCACCCCGCCGAGCCCCAGCCCCAGCGCCGCCAGCCCGGCATAGGACCAGGAGCCGATCTGGTCTCCGGCGCGGTAGACCACCGTGTCGATGAAGCTCTTCGCCTTGTACTTGTCCTCGCGCGGCAGGACGGTGAAGAGCACCTCGCGGGATGGCCGGGCCAGGGCGAAGTTGCTCACGCGCCGTGCCACCTGCGCCGCCACCAGCACGGCGAGTCCGGGCCAGAGGGCGAGCGCCCCGAAGCCGAACATGCTGAACAGCGGCAAAGCGGCGAGCGTCGCGCCCACTCCCAGGGCGCCGAGGAGGCGGCTGGTCAGGAAGAGCTGGATCAGCAGCGTCAGCGTGTTCACCAGCAGGTCGACATTGGCGAAATAGGCCGTGCGCGCGGCGCGGCTGGCGAAGGCGCTGGCGACGATCGATGCCTGCTCGAAGTAGAGGAAGGTGGAGGTCACCGAATACAGCAGGATGAATCCCGCGAGGCCCAGCAGGTAGGGCGAGCGGAAGGTATGGGTCAGCCCCGCCCAGATGCCGCCGCCGATCGGCGCCTCGTCACGCGCGGCCTCGCCGGGCGTGCGGCGGAACCCCTCCGCGATCACGGAAAGGCGCCGCACCGCCAGGACCGACAGCTCCAGCAGCAGGATCGAGGCGAGCAGCAGCGGCGTCGTCCCCGTCCAGGCCACGAGCCCGGAGGTGATGGAGGAGCCGAGGATCGCCCCCAGCGTCGCCCCGGCCGCGAGGAAGCCGAAGAGCCGCTTGCCCTGCTCGCGGTCGAAGACGTCGACGATGAAGGCCCAGAAGACCGAGACGACGAAGAGGTTGAAGACGGAGGTCCAGACGAAGAAGACCCGCCCGATCCAGGTGTTCCACTCGGGCGGCGCCAGGCCGAACAGGGCGATGAAGGCCACGAGGTTCAGCATGAAGAAGCGGTAGGCGATGGTGATGAAGCGCACCCGCGGCAGGCGGCGCACGAGGGCGGCGAAGGCGGGATTGACCGCCAGCATCGCCAGTAGCGTCGCGGTGAAAAGCCAGGCGAGGTTGTCCACCCCGCCCTGCACCCCCGCCTCGTCCCGGATCGGCCGCAGCACGTAGTAGGCGGAGAGGATGGAGAAGACGTAGAGCCAGGACCAGCCCAGCGCCGCCACCTCCTCCGGCCGCACATCGATGGCGCGGCGCAGCAGGCGCCGCGCCGCCCCTTCCGGCGCGCCGGCGTCAGAGGCCATCGATGAACTGCTCCATCCGCCGCCGCATCGCCGCATCCGGCAGCCGGCCGCGCGCGGCGTCGAGGTTGTCGTCCACGTAGCGCGCCTGGGCCATGCCGGGGGCGGGGCAGGTCACCGCCTCGTTGCCCAGCAGGTACTTCAGGAAGAACTGCGCCCAGGTCGCCGCGTCGAACTCCGCGGCCCAGGGCGGCAGTTCCTTGCCGCGCACCGCCTCGAACAGGCGGGAGCGGCCGAAGGGCAGGTTCAGCATCACGGCCATGCCGCGGTCCTTCGCCAGCGGGATGATGCGCTCCGCCGTCTTCCGGTTGTCCAGCGCGTAGTCCACCTGGATGAAGTCCACCTGCTCCCGGCGCATCACCGCCTCGAACTCCTCGTACTGCCGCTCGAAGGAGGTGGTGAGGCCGACATAGCGGATGCGCCCGGCAGCCTTGAGGTCGCGCAGGGTCCGCAGGTGCGTTTCCGTATCGCGCAGGTTGTGCACGGCAATCAGGTCGATCTTCTGCGCGCGCAGGTCCTGGAAGGACTTCTCGATCTGCGCCACGCCCTGCTCGCGGCCCTGGATGCTGACCTTGGTGGCGAGGAAGACCTTGTCCCGCACGCCCAGCTCCTCGACGATCCGGCCGGTCACGGCCTCGGCCGTGCCATAGGTGGGCGAGGTGTCGATGACCGTGCCGCCCAGCTCCACGAACCGGGCCACGGTCTGCTTCAGCGGGGCGAACTCCTCCTCCGTCCGCACCGCCTCGTAGCGCCGGGCGGTGCCAAGCCCCATGGCCGGCAGAGTCTCGCCGCTGGAGGGGATGGGGCGACGGATCAGCGGGGGCCGGGCAGCGCCGGCCTGGGCCCTGGCGGGATGGGGGAGCAGGCCCGCAACGCCGGCGGAGAGTCCGGTGGCAAGCAGGGTTCGACGATTCCAGGCCATGACGCATCCCTTCCTGTGGCCGGCCCGCCGGGGCGGGCCCGGTCCGGCTTCCCGGCAGCGTCCATCGTCGAGGCGCGAGGCCGCTGGTCCATCATGGAAGGGTCACATTCCCCCGCAGGGCGAGACAAGAATGCGTTTGCGCCCGGGGCCCGCCCCCTGCCGGGGAGCGGGTTCAGCGCGGGTCGGGCAGGTTCCGCAGCAGGGAGGGCGTGACGCAGCTCATCGTCCCGATGGTGTTCGCGCCATACTGCGCATAGCCCGAAGGATTATCCGGCACGATCGGTGCGGAGATCGGGATGTAGAAGTAGCAGACGCTTCCTGTTTCCGGATCGCGCCAGCGCTGCACGATCGTGTCGCGCAGCGGGCCCCGGTACAGCCGCTCCAGCTGCAGGGTCGGGAAGTCCTCCCAGCGCGGCCGCGCCGGGTCGGGCTGGGCGGGCGATCCCTGGCTCTGCGTGGCCGGCCGCCCATCCTGCTGCGCCAGGGCCGGACCGGGCGGCCCGGCCCCGAGCGACAGGAGGCCGGCCAGGACCGGCACGAGGCCGGCCCTGGCCCGACGGCCGTGTTGCCGCACCGTCAGAACTCGAAGGCGACGCCGACCCGTCCCACGAAATCCCCCGCCCCGCCGGTCGCGACGCCGCCCTGAAGCATCGCCGGGCGCGGCGTGTTCAGCCGGTGCGCGACAGAGAGGCCCGCGCCCGCCTGGTACATGTAGGTGCTGACGTTGAAGGACATGGTGGTCCGCCCCGGCGCCGACGGCATGGGCGGATTGGTCAACGACGCCACGGCGGCGATGCCGCGCCGCGCCTCGTAGCGGTTGCGGCGGTTCTCCGCCCGCAGTTCGTTCGCGACATTGCCCATGTTGACGGCGAACTCGTTGCGCAGCCCGGTGATGCCCTGCTGCAGCTGGCTCACGTTCACGCCATCGGTGGCATTGATGCCCGGGGCCAGGTTGGTCAGGCGTCGTTCCGCCCCGGCGGAGCCGAGCGACACGGTGCCGGGCACGTCCGCGACCGAGCCTGCGCCGAGGGCCACGGAATTGGCGGCCTGGGCAGAGGCACCCTGCCCCAGCGCCACGGACTGCGCGCCGATGGCCCGCGAGTCGCCGCCGAGCGCCACGGCGCCCAGCTCGGTCGCCGCGGAGCGGCTGCCGAAGGCGATCGCATCGACCTGGGTGGCGGCCGAGCGGACGCCGACCGCGGTGCTCCCCGAGGCGCTGGCCACGGCGCCGGAGCCGATGGCCGAGGCGTTCAGCCCGGTGGCCGTCGCCAGGTAGCCCTGGGCCAGCGACTGGTTCCCGACGGCCACGGCACTGGAGCCCATGGCCAGGGCGTTCTCGCCGGTCACCCGCGCCGCCGTGCCCATGGCCAGCGAGCTGGTGCCGGTGGCCGAGGCCGCGCTGCCGAGCGCGGTGGAATCCGCGCCCCGCGCGACGGCATTGGTGCCGAAGGCGTCGCTCCGCACGCCCAGGGCCTGGCTGTTCGAGCCGATCGCGTTGCTGCCGCCGGCGCTGGCATTGGCGGAGTAGCCGAAGGCGGAGGCGCCGGCGGCGCTGGCGCTGGCGCGGTCGCCAACGGCAAGGGCCTGCGCCGCGGAGGCCTTGGCGGCGGGGCCGACGGCCACCGCCTCCCCTGCCGTGGCCTGGCTGGCACGGCCGACGGCGAGGGCGCTGCCCTCGCTCGCCGTGGCGCGCTCGCCCACCGCGACGGCGCCGGCCCCGGTCGCCGAGCTGTAGGCGCCGCTGGACAGGGCGCGCAGCTCGCTCGCGGTCGCCCCGACGCCGATGGCGATGGCGTAGGTGCCGGAGGCCGCGGCGGGAGCAGCGGCGGCGGCACTGACGGCGGTGGAGCCCGCTCCGGTGGCGCTGCCACCGCCCACGCTCTGGGAATGGGCAAGGGACGGCAGGGCGGCGAGGGCAGAAGCCAGAACGAGGCCAGTCTGCGAGCGCCGACGCAGGTGGCGGTCAGCGAAGTGAACCATCCGGTGACTCCAAACTTTCTTGCGGAGGCGTGAGCGCGTATCCGTCAGCAATATATCGAAAATCTCAACAATCTAGACAATCAACTAACGTCGATCCTGCAACCGCTCTACAAAATTAACACATGGACAGGTTCCGCGCACTCGTGCCGCAGGCGGTGAATCCGGGCGTCGGACGGCGAGATGCGAGATGTGCAAAGCGATCGCGGCAACAGAGATGCGTTGCGAAATCATAACGTGACGATATCGTCACGTACGCGGCCCGTGCGTGCCGTTCTGCTTGTCGCCGCTACGGCACCTCGGCGTGACGCTCAGACGGCGTCGCGCGCTGCGAATCGCATCAGGCCAGCTCCGCCTGCGGCGCCAGCTCCGGTGGCGCGTGCACGCGGATCGGGGGAAGCGCCGCGCGCCAGGCTTCCACCTCGATCAGGCAGGATTGCGCCGCGCACCCCTGCCCCAGGGGCGACGTCCCCACATCCTGCGTCAGCACGTTGGGATTGCCATGGACGCACAGCGAGCCCTGCGGATCCCACCAGGCGCCGGTCGCCATCGCCACCACGCCCCGACGGATCGCCTCCGTCAGCCGCACCCCACCCAGGCAGGCGCCGCGGTCGTTGAACAGCCGGACCACCTGCCCGTCCGCCAGCCCGCGTGCCGCCGCGTCGTCCGGATGCATCCAGACCGGCTCGCGGCCCTGCACCTTCGAGGCCAGCGAGACCCGGGCGGGATCGAGCTGCCCGTGCAGCCGTGTCGACGGCTGGAATGACAGGAGGTGCAGCGGGTAGCGCTCCGCCAGCTCGCCGCCCAGCCACTCGCGCGGGGCCTTCCACACGGCGTGGCCGGGCAGCCCGGCATGGCCGAAGCCCGCGATGGTTTCGGAATACAGCTCCACCTTGCCCGAGGGCGTGGCGAGCGGGTGGCTCTGCGGGTCGCGGGCGAAGTCGGCGAAATCCACCCGCGGCACCTCGGGCAGGTCGAACTCGACGTGTCCCTCGGTCCAGAATCGGTCGAAGTCCGGGACCTCCACCCCCATCCGCCCGCAGGCACGGCGCCAGCGCTCATAGAGGTGGCGCAGCCACGCATCCTCGTTCCGCTGTTCGGTGAAGCGGTCGCGCCAGCCCAGCGCATCCGCGACATCCGCCAGGATGTCATGGTCATGGCGCGCCTGCCCCTGCGGCGGCACGGCCTGGTGCATCGCCCGCACGAAGCGGTCGCGCGACGAGCTGGCGATGTCGTTGCGCTCCAGCGTCGTCGTCGCCGGCAGGACGATGTCGGCATGGCGGGCCAGCGCGGTCCACCACGGCTCCTGCGCGATCACCGTCTCCGCCCGGTTCCAGGCGCGCAGCAGCCGGTTCAGGTCCTGGTGGTGGTGGAAGGGGTTGCCCCCCGCCCACCAGATCATCCGCGTATCCGGCAGGCGCAGCAGGCGGCCGTTATAGGGCATCACGCCGCCGGGCCGCTCCAGCAGCTCCGTGACGCGGGAGACGGGGATGGCGAGGCCAGGATTGCGGGTGGCGGGCAGGCTGACGCTCGGCAGCTCCTGCCGCGGCGTGCCCATGCCGTTGATCGAGCCATAGCCGAAGACGATGCCCTGGCCCGGCTGGCCGATCCGCCCCAGCGCGCTGGCCAGGGCCACCAGCGCCCACCAGGGCTGCTCGCCATGCTCCGCCCGCTGCAGCGACCAGGTGGCGGTGACCATGGTGGGGGTGGACGCCGCCTCGAGCGCCAGGCGGGTGATGGTCTCCGCCGGCACGTCGCAGAGGGGCGCGGCCCAGTCCGGCGACTTCGGCGTGCCGTCCGTCTCGCCCATCACATAGGCGCGCAGCCGGTCCCAGCCGGTCGTGCAGCGGTCGAGGAAGCCGCGATCCTCCCGCCCCGCGGCGACCAGGGCGTGGATCATCGCCAGCACCAGCGCACCGTCGCCGCCCGGCCGGACCGGGACCCATTCGGCGCCCAGGAAGTCCGCCGCATCGCCCCGCAGCGGCGAGAGGTTGACGAAGCGCACCCCGGCCGCCGCGGCCCGGCGCATCAGCGGCACGTAGTCATGCGCCCCGCCCCCGCCCGCCGTCACCAGCCCGTTCTTCAGCGGCAGCCCGCCGAAGCAGAGCATCAGCCGGGTATGGGAGATGATGGTGGTCCAGTCGGTCACCGGCCCGGTGATGACGTCGTTGGTGCCCAGGACATGCGGCATCAGCGTCATGCCGGCGCCATAGGAATAGTTCGTCGTCTGGCTGGTGTAGCCGCCGCCCATGCCGAGGAAGCGGTGCAACTGGCTGCGCGCATGGTGGAAGCGCCCGGCGGACGACCAGCCATAGGAGCCGGCGAAGATGCCGCCATGGCCTTGCGCGGCCCGAATGCGCGCCTCCTCCTCCGCCACCAGCCGGATCGCCCGGTCCCAGGACAGCGGCACGAAGCGGTCGGCGCCACGCACCGATCCCGCCCGCCCGCCCCGCAGCCACCCCTCCCGCGCATAGGGCCGGTCGATCCGGCAGGGTGCGTGGACGAGATCCGGCACGCCCTCGATCAGCGGGCCCGGCGCCGGGTCGCGCGCGAAGGGGCGCACCCCGACCACACGGCCATCCTCCACCACGGCGTCGAAATAGCCCCAGTGCGAGGCGTGCGGGCGGATCTCGGTCACAGGCATGGGGCCCATCATGGCGCAAGCAGGCCCTGGCCGACAGGGATCGCCGCCACGGCCTGCGCCTCGGGCCGGCCGGCGCTAGCCAAGCCCGGCCTCGTCCCCTAGCCTTAATGTGATCATCAAATATTGGGTATCTCTATTGATGGTGTATTAACGCCTCCCACGCGGCCTCCGGGATAACCTCCGGACTTCTACAACCCGGGGATGCAGAATCCTTCTGCCCTCGCCCAGCCATCGGACAGGTCAGAACCGCCATGCTCTCCCCGACGATCCCGGCGGCCGGCGCCGGGCCCCTGAAGGCCAACAGCTATACGCTCGGCGGTGCCGTGCAGCTGGCCACCGGCCCGGTCGCCCTGGCCGCCGCAGAGGCGCTCGGCAACGCCCGGTATGCCGCCGTGCACCTGATCGGCCAGGCCCGGGTGACCCTGACGAACTACGTGCAGTCGGACGTTGTGACGGAGGGAGGGGACGACACGGTGCTGGTCTCCGGCGCCAAGCGCGGCAGCCTCCAGACCGGCGCCGGCAACGACACCATCCGCGTCTCCGCCCTCTCCAACAATCCCGGCGCCGGCAACGCCTTCCTCGTCGATGCCGGCTCCGGCAACGACCTCGTCGCCTTCACCGGCCATCCCGGCATGACCGAGGCCACCATCCGCCTCGGCGACGGCAACGACACCCTCTCCCTCTCCGGCCTGCGCCTCGGCGCCATCGACGCGGGCTCCGGCGACGACCTCGTCTCCCTCTCCCTCGACGGCCTCTACAGCCTGCGCGGCGGCGGCGGCACCGACACCCTCCAGCTCTCCCTCAACGCCGCCTCCCTCGCCTTCGCCCGCGGCCCCGACGGCGCCCTCTCCATCACCCTGCCCGGCCGCGCCGGCGTCGAGGCCCAGCTCCTCGACTTCGAGCGCGTCCGCTTCCTCGACGGCACCGAGGCCTCCGTCGCCGACCTCCTCGCCGGCCGCCTGCCCACCTCCCCCACCCTCGCCGCCCAGCCCGGCAGCAAGCCGCAGGCCTGGCTCACCGGCGTCTCCTCCGCCCCGGAGACGATCCGCGGTTCCGACACCGTCAACGACGCCCTGTATGCGGGACACAGGAACGACACGCTGATCGGGGGCAAGGGCGACGACTGGTACTACGTCGCCGACGGCCAGAAGGTCATCGAGCAGTCGGGACAAGGCATCGACACCGTCACCTACTGGGGCGGCCTCAGCTACACCCTGCCCGACAACGTCGAGAACCTGACCCTCGCCCTGGACAAGGTCCGCGGTTCGACAGGACGGCATATCGAGGGGATCGGCGGCTCGACGGGCCTGGCCGGCTATGGCAACGCGCTGAACAACTGGATCATCGGCGACAAGGCGGACAACATCCTCGACGGCCGCGGCGGCAACGACGTCCTCACCGGCGGCGGCGGCGCCGACACCTTCATCCTCGGCGGCGGCAACGGCCACGACACCGTCCGCGACTTCACCCCCGGCACCGACCGCCTCCTGCTCACCGAACGCTTCGACTGGCGCGCCGCCGCCACCGACACCCCCGACGGCCTGCTCCTCGCCCTCCCCTCCGGCGACACCGTCCGCCTCGACGGCGTCTCCCTCGCCCAGCTCTCCGACCGCGACATCGCCCAGCCCCTCGACCCCGCCTCCCTGCGCCTCACCTTCCAGGACAGCTTCGACAGCCTGAGCCTCCTCGACGGCTCCTCGCCCGACGGCGGAACCTGGCGCCCCAGGACGCATTGGGGTCCGGGCGTCTTCATCACGCCGGAGGACATCCAGTACTTCGTCCACGCCAACTGGGCCGGGCAAGGCGTGAGCCCGTTCCATGTGGAGGACGGGGTGCTGACGATCGAGGCGACCTACCGCCCCGACCTGGCCGCGCTGACCAACAACCGGCCCTACCTCTCCGGCGTCCTCACCACCGAGGGCACCTTCGCCCAGCAGTACGGCTACTTCGAGGCCCGCATCAAGCTGCCGGCCGACAACGGCACGACGCCGCTCTACCCCGCCTTCTGGCTGCTGCCTGTCGACGGCTCGTGGCCGCCCGAGCTGGACATCGTCGAATACGCCTCCTCCCGCCCCGGCCAGATCCAGCAGATGGAACTGACCCGACCGATGACGGACCCCACCGGCTGGCACACCTACGGGCTGGAATGGACCGCCGATCGGGTGGCCTGGTACGTCGACGGCGTGATGACCCAGGTCATCTACGGCCACAGCGTCCATACGCCGATGTATGCCCTGCTCAACCTCAACGTCCCGCGCGTCGATGGCGGGCTGCCGGCGCCGGTGGCGACGGGCGCTGTCGTCGGCAGCGTGCAGGTGGACTGGGTCCGCGCCTATGAATCCCGCGAGGACGCGGCCCCGGCGGCGACCGTCGCGGCCGGGGCGCCGCAGATCGTGCTCAGCGCCGGCGCCTTGCAGCCCGGCGGCACGCCGGCTGCGGCCGATGCCTTCCGCTACACCGCGGATGCCAGCGCCTCGATGGATTTCCTGCCGCTGGACCTGGATCTCCGCGCACTGTCCGGCTGGACCAATCTGCATCTCGAGAACGACCGCTCCGCCGATGCCCTCGCGCTCGACCTGAGCAATGGCTGGGTCGGCATGAACCTGCAGCTCACCGATGCCGATGGCGGGCACTTCACCCTCGACGACTTCCTGATGGTCGAGCTGCATCTCGACGGCACGAAGGGCAGCACCGTGTCCCTGTCCCGCCTGCAATCGGGGCTGATCGAGACTGGCCCGGGCCACGACCACGTCACCATCGCATCGGCCCAGATCTGGCAATCCGCGCGCGGGCGCGGGGTGGAGGTCGCCGCCGGCGCGGGAAGGGATACGATCGAGGGCTGGACCAGCGGCTCCGGCGGCGGCCTGCTGGCCGATGGCGGCAGCGGCGACGACGTGATCCGGGGCTCCATCCAGGCGGACACCCTCACCGGCGGCGACGGCTCCGACCAGCTGACCGGACTGGCGGGCCAGGACACCTTCGTCCTCCATGCGCGGGAGACCGGCGCGGACGTCATCACCGACTTCACGCCGGGCGAGGACGTGCTGCGCCTGGAAGGGCTGGTGGCCAGGCAGGTGACGCTGTCGGCCGTGGCATCGGGAACACTGCTGACGACCCCGACGGGAAGCCTGTTGCTGCAGGGCGTGTCCCTCGCCTCCCTCCCGGCCGATGCCATCCTGTACGGCTGACCGCCGCCCGCACGTCCCGGCGGGGCCACGGGCGCGGCGCCACCTCCGCTGACCGGGCCGGAGCCGGGGAGCCGGCTTCCAGGAGGAGCAGTTCCGGCCCTGCTGCGGGAGGGGGGTGGCGGGCGACGCCGAGGCCGTCCGCCGCGTAGCACGGCCTGACTGTTACGGGTTCATGTTTTCCACCATTGGGCGATTAACAGAAATAAAAGCAACCTGAGGTTGTTTTATAGGTTGGTTAGTACGACCTTGCTCGATGAGTGCTGTCCCAGGGCACGGCGACGAGCCGGGCAAGAGTGTTGACCAGCAACGGAGGAAGGCCAGTCATGCCCGTTCCCGCTCCGGAATTGCCGCAGTCCTCGGCCAGCAACCTGTCGGACGGCCGCTACACGCTTGGCGGCGCTGTCCTGACGGCCCCCCAGGACGGGCTGACCCTCGTGGCCAATGGGAGTTGGGGCAGCGGCCGGCTGGCAGCGGTCCGCCTGTCTACGGAGACATCGGTCAATCTCCGCAACTACGTGCAGTCGGATGTGGTGACGGAGGGAGGGGACGACACGGTGCTGGTCTCCGGCGCCAAGCGCGGCAGCCTCCAGACCGGCGCCGGCAACGACACCATCCGCGTCTCCGCCCTCTCCAACAATCCCGGCGCCGGCAACGCCTTCCTCGTCGATGCCGGCTCCGGCAACGACCTCGTCGCCTTCACCGGCCATCCCGGCATGACCGAGGCCACCATCCGCCTCGGCGACGGCAACGACACCCTCTCCCTCTCCGGCCTGCGCCTCGGCGCCATCGACGCGGGCTCCGGCGACGACCTCGTCTCCCTCTCCCTCGACGGCCTCTACAGCCTGCGCGGCGGCGGCGGCACCGACACCCTCCAGCTCTCCCTCAACGCCGCCTCCCTCGCCTTCGCCCGCGGCCCCGACGGCGCCCTCTCCATCACCCTGCCCGGCCGCGCCGGCGTCGAGGCCCAGCTCCTCGACTTCGAGCGCGTCCGCTTCCTCGACGGCACCGAGGCCTCCGTCGCCGACCTCCTCGCCGGCCGCCTGCCCACCTCCCCCACCCTCGCCGCCCAGCCCGGCAGCAAGCCGCAGGCCTGGCTCACCGGCGTCTCCTCCGCCCCGGAGATGGTCCACGGCTCCGATGACAGCAATGACGCCATCTATGCCGGCGGTGGTGACACGCTGGTCGGTGGCAAGGGCGACGACTGGTACTACGTCGCCGACAATCAGACCGTGCTGGAGCGAGCCGGTGAGGGTATCGACACCATCACCTACTGGGGCGGGCGCAGCTACACCCTGCCCGACAACGTCGAGAACCTGACCCTCGCCCTCGACAAGGCCCGCGGCTCCACCGGGCAGCAGATCGAAACCATTGGCGGCTCGACGGGCCTGGCCGGCTACGGCAACGCGCTGAACAACTGGATCATCGGCGACAAGGCGGACAACATCCTCGACGGCCGCGGCGGCAACGACGTCCTCACCGGCGGCGGCGGCGCCGACACCTTCATCCTCGGCGGCGGCAACGGCCACGACACCGTCCGCGACTTCACCCCCGGCACCGACCGCCTCCTGCTCACCGAACGCTTCGACTGGCGCGCCGCCGCCACCGACACCCCCGACGGCCTGC
Organism: Roseomonas sp. OT10; assembly: GCF_020991085.1. Classification (NCBI taxonomy): domain Bacteria; kingdom Pseudomonadati; phylum Pseudomonadota; class Alphaproteobacteria; order Acetobacterales; family Roseomonadaceae; genus Roseomonas; species Roseomonas cutis. Next base: position 1,460,134 of record NZ_CP087719.1, on the reverse strand, counting down.
TCCTCGCCCTCCCCTCCGGCGACACCGTCCGCCTCGACGGCGTCTCCCTCGCCCAGCTCTCCGACCGCGACATCGCCCAGCCCCTCGACCCCGCCTCCCTGCGCCTCACCTTCCAGGACAGCTTCGACAGCCTGAGCCTCCTCGACGGCTCCTCGCCCGACGGCGGAACTTGGCGCCCCAGGACGGCGTATGGCGATGGGACCATCATCCATCCCAACGACGTGCAGTACTACGTCCACCCCAACTGGGCCGGGCAAGGCGTGAACCCGTTCCATGTGGAGGACGGGGTGCTGACGATCGAGGCGACCTACCGCCCCGACCTGGCCGCGCTGACCAACAACCGGCCCTACCTCTCCGGCGTCCTTACCACCGAGGGCACCTTCGCCCAGCAGTACGGCTACTTCGAGGCCCGCATCAAACTGCCCGAGGACACGGGCATGTACCCCGCCTTCTGGCTGCTGCCTGCGGACGGCTCCTGGCCGCCCGAGCTGGACATCATGGAGTTCACCTCCTCCAGGCCCGACGAGCTGCAGCAGATGGAGCTGACACGCCCCCTCGACGATCCCACCGGCTGGCACACCTACGGGCTGGAATGGACCGCCGATCGGGTGGCCTGGTACGTCGACGGCGTGATGACCCAGGTCATCTACGGCCACAGCGCCCATACGCCGATGTACACGCTGCTGAATCTGAGCGTCGGCACCGCGGGCGGCGTGATCGGCGACATGCCGGCCGACGCGCGGCCGGGCGACGTCGTCGGCAGCATGCAGGTGGACTGGGTCCGCGCCTATGAATCCCGCGAGGGCGCGGCCCCCGCTTCGACCGTCGCGGCGGGTGCGCCGGCGCTGACGGTGAGCCTCGGAAACCTGCAACCCGGCGGCACGCCGGCCGCAGCCGATGCCTTCCATTACATCGCCGACACCGATGCCGACATGGATTTCTCGGTGACGGATCTGGGGATGGCGTCGCTGTCCGGCTGGAACAACCTGCATGTCGGGAACGACCGCTCCGCCGACACGCTGACGCTCGACCTCGGGAATGGCTGGGCCGGCATGAACCTGCAGCTCACCGACGAAGACGGCGGCCGCTTCACCCTCGACGACTTCCTGATGCTGGACGTGACCCTGGGCGGGACGCAGGACAGCAGCGTGACGCTGATGCGCCCGCAATTCGGCCAGGTCACGACCGGATCGGGCAACGACGTGGTGAGCATCACCGAGGCCCGCATCTGGGACTGGAGCCGGGGGCGCGTGCTGGAGGTCCGCACGGGCGCGGGGAACGACACCATCGAGGGCTGGACCAGCGGGTCGAGCGGCGGCCTGTTCGCCGATGGCGCCAGCGGCGACGACGTGATCCGGGGCTCCATCCAGGCGGACACCCTCACCGGCGGCGACGGCTCCGACCAGCTGACCGGACTGGCGGGCCAGGACACCTTCATCCTGCGCCCCGGCGATACGGGTGCCGATGTCATCACCGACTTCACGCCGGGCGAGGACGTGCTGCGCCTCGAATACATCTCGGCCACGGAGGTCACGCTGTCCGACACCGCCGCGGGGGCCCTCCTCACCACGCCGACGGGAAGCGTGCTCCTGCAGGGGGTCGCCGTGTCCCTTCTCTCTCCCGACAGCATCCTCTACGCCTGACGGCCTGCGGCACCGGGGCGGCCGCCGGGGGACAGGCTCCCGTCCCACGGCCACGCCGCCCTGGGTAGCCTTCGGTGCAGGAACGCACACGGAATCTTGTATTGGTGGTGCAAACGGCATTCTGCACTACCTAGGGTAGCGCCTACGCACCAGATTTCCGTTGCATAGAATGCTGCACCGCGACAAAGGCTAACCTCTGCAAGGCAAGGTACCCACCGAGATGGACTTCCCGTCCGCGCCGCCCGTGTCGACGGCCTGGCGCTTTGCCCTCGGCACCTTCGGCTACGGTTCCTTCGGAACGCCGGTCGGTGACGCCGTTCCGCCCGGCAGCCTGGTCGTGACCGATCCAGGCTCCTTCACCATCGCCTCCATCGGCGCCAAGCCGACACCGCTTCCCGCGACGACGGGCCGCGTCCTGTCCGGCACCGGCAGCTGGACCACCATGCGCAACATCGCCGTCCACCACGACGACACGGCGCCGCTGACCGTCCGCGGCTTCGTGGAAGCGCATATCCTGGCCACGGCGGCCGACAGCGACATCACCCTGGCCGGCGCCAAGCGGGGCGTGATCGAAACCGGCGACGGCCGCGACCGCGTGGTGGTGGAGGCCTATTCGAACGCCCGTGGCGCCGGCAACAGCTTCCTGGTCGACACGGGTGCCGGCGACGACATCCTGACCTTCCACGGCCAGGCCGGGATGACCGAGGCCTGGCTGTATGGCGGCGCCGGGAACGACATCCTGACCGTTTCCGGCCTTCGGCTCGGCTGGATCGACGCGGGGGACGGCGACGACGAGATCCATGTCACCCTGGACGGGCTGTACCAGATCCATGGTGGCGCCGGCAGCGACGTCCTGGTGCTGTCCCGCACGCTGGGCGAGCTGACGCTGTCCCTCAGCGGCGGCGCCCTGTTCCTGGGCCTCGCCGGCAACAGCGGCGCCGGGCTGCTGCTGGACGGGGTGGAGCACCTGCGGTTCTCCGACGGCGCGGAGATGACGGCCGGCCACCTCATCGCCCTGCTCTCGCCCGCCCCGCCGGCCATGGCGGGCGCCGAGCCGACGAACACCATCACCGGGACGGAGGAGCCGGAGCGGCTGGTCGGCACGGACGGCCACGACCTCTTCCAGGGCGGCGGCGGCGGCGACACGATGGTGGGCGGGCTGGGCGACGACACCTATGTCGTCACGGGCACCGGCGCGTCCAACATGTCGGGCCGCGGCTACGAGACGGTGGTCGAGGACCTCGGCGGCGGCACCGACACGGTGATCTACACCGGCAGGAGCAGCTATACGCTGGCCGACAACGTCGAGAACCTGATCCTGGCCTATGGCGGCAACCGTCCCTCCAGCAGCCACATCGCCTATATCGGCGGCATGGGCGGCGTCTCCGGCTACGGCAACGCCCTGGCCAACATGATCACCGGGGATGAGGGCGACAACACCATCGACGGCAAGGCCGGGAACGATGTCCTGACGGGCGGCGAGGGGAAGGATACCTTCGTCTTCGGGGCGGGCTACGGCAAGGACACCGTCACCGACTTCACGCCGGGCGTCGATCATATCCGGCTGCTGCAGCGGATCGACCCGCTGGCCGCGATCGCCGACACGCCGGCCGGGGCGGTGCTGACGCTGGCCGGCGGCGATACCCTGACCCTGGCCGGGATCACCGCCGCGCAGCTGTCCCTGGGCGACTTCGAGATCCCCGTCGACCTCTCGCAGTACCACCTCTCCTTCTCCGACGAGTTCGACAGCTTCGATCCGCTCCTCGGCAAGGGCGGCGATGGCGGAACCTGGCGCACGCGCACCAGCTCCGGCCTGGGCAACATGGTCGCCTACAATGACGAGCAGTACTTCGTGGATGCGCAGTGGAAGGGGCTGGGGATCGATCCCTTCTCCGCGCAGGACGGGGTGCTGTCGATCACCGCCACCTACCGGCCGGACCTGACCTCCCTGACGGAGGGGCGCGAATACACCTCGGGCGTCATCACCACCCAGGGGACGTTCGCGCAGCAGTACGGCTACTTCGAGGCCCGGGTGAAGATGTCGGAGGGAACAGGCTTCGCGCCCGCCTTCTGGCTCCTGCCGGTCGACGGCGGCTGGCCGCCCGAGATCGACATCATGGAGATCTACACCCGGCTCAACGACAGCGTCCTGCAGATGGGGCAGGTCGTGCAGGGCATCGAATCCACGGATTGGCACACCTACGGCCTGGAATGGACCGCGGAGAAGCTGGTCTGGTACATCGACGGCATCCCGACCTACACCGTGTACGGCCACGGCATCGACGAGCCGATGTACATCATCCTCAGCTACGGCGTCGGCGGCTATGCCGGCTCCCTGCCGGAGGAGGCCGCGGCCGGCTCGGCCGTCGGCACGCTCCAGATCGACTGGGTCCGTGCCTACGAAGCCAACGATCCCGCCGTGCGGGGCCCGGCGGCGACGGTGGCGGACGGCGCGCCGGAGGTGACCTACAGCATCGGCAAGCTGGCGGTGGGCGCCGCCCCGGCCGCGGCCGACGCGTTCCACTACCTGGCCGACACCACGGGGTGGGTGACGCTCTTCGGCGAGGGGATGGCGCTCGCCTCGCTGACCGGCTGGGCCAGCGTCAAGGTCATGAACGACCGGGCCGCCGACAGCTATTCCGCCGTGCTGGACAATCCCTGGGTGGGAATGAACGTCCAGATCGCGGATGACGACGGCGGCACCTACGCCTTCAACGGCTTCGCCATGGCGGAGCTGCACCTGGGCGGCACGGCGGACAGCAGCGTGACCATCGCCCGCGGCCTCTACGGGCTGATCGAGACGGCGGATGGCAACGACACGGTCACCGTCTCCGGCACCACCGCCTGGAAGAGCACGCCGCAGAAGACCTTCACCGTCTCCACCGGTGCCGGCGACGACCGCATCGACGCTTCCGGCTCGGCGATCAGCAACCTGGTGGCGGAGGCGGGCCCGGGCAACGACCGCGTGATCGGTTCCGCCCTGGCGGACCGGATCGCGGGCGGGGACGGCGCCGATACGCTGACGGGCGGCGGCGGCGCGGACATCTTCGTCTTCCGCGGCACCGAGACCGGGCAGGATGTCATCACGGACTTCACGGCCGGGACGGACATGCTGCGGCTGGAGGGCGTGGCCGCGGCCGCCGTCACGCTCACCGCCTCCGGCGACGACACGCTGGTGCAGTTCCTCGGCGCCTCCATCCTGGTGCAGGGCGTGGCCCCGTCCAGCCTGGAGCACAGCTTCGTCTACGCCTGAACGACTCCCCCCCCGGCGGGGGTTCACCCCCCGCCGGACTGCCACCGCCGGATCGCCTCCGACGAGTAGAGCAGCATGAGCACGTTCAGGGTCAGGTTGTCGCGGATCACCGCCAGGGCGAGCAGTTCCAGCCCCAGCCCGACCAGGACCGAGGCCCAGGCGGGCAGCCACGCCGCCAGCGCGAACCCCGCCAGCATCGCCAGGATGTCGGACAGCGAGTTGACGACGCTGTCCCCGAAATAGTCGAGGGAGATGGTGGCCTCGCGGTAGTGGCGGATGACGGCGTTGGTGTTCTCCACGATCTCCCAGGCCGCCTCCACCGCCGTGGCCGCCACGGCGCGCCAGGAGAGCGGCCAGCGCGGCACGAGCCAGCGCAGCGCCGCGTAGAAGAGCAGCCCGTGCACGATGTGCGAGGGCGTGTACCAGTCCGACAGGTGCTGCGAGTTCTCGGCGCTCTGCACCTGCCCGTGCCAGAGCTTGATCGTCCCGCAGCTGCACCAGGGCACCCGCCCCATCGCCAGCTGCACCGCGGCGACCAGCGCCAGGATCGCGAGGATGGCGGCGACGGCCCATGGCCAGCGGGGAGGTCGCGAGGCAGGGGGCACGACGGCGGGCGGCATGGCGCGAGGCTCGGCCAGGCCTCGCCGGAGCGCAAGCCACCCCGGGCCCTGCGCGCCGGCGGACCCTGCCCCCCGCGCCCGCCGCGGTGTCCAGCCCGGCCCGATCCGTCCTAGACTGCCGCCGAAGCCGCCCCAGGGACCAGCCCCGATGCCTCCGCGCCCCAACTCCGCCGCCGCCCGTGACGCGGCCCATGTCCTGCACCCCTATACGGAGCTGCAGGCGCATCGCGAGACCGGCTCCCTGGTCATCGAGCGCGGCCGCGGCGTGTGCGTCGTGGACGAGTTCGGTAAGGAGTACATCGAGAGCGTCGCGGGCCTGTGGTGCGCCTCCCTCGGCTTCGACAACGAGCGGCTTGTGCGGGCGGCCGAGGCGCAGATGCGCAAGCTGCCCTTCTACCACGCCTTCACCGCCAAGACGCACGAGCCGCTGATCGAGCTGTCGGAGATGCTGGTGGCCCGCGCGCCCGTGCCGATGGCGCGCGCCTTCTTCGCCAATTCCGGGTCGGAGGCGAACGACAGCGCGGTCAAGATGATCTGGTACTACAACAACGCGGTCGGCCGGCCGCGGAAGAAGAAGATCATCTCGCGGATGAAGGCGTATCACGGGGTCACCGTCGCCGCCGCCTCGCTGACCGGCCTGCCCGTCAACCACCGGATCTTCGACCTGCCGATCGCGGGCATCCTGCATGCCGGCACGCCGCACCACTACCACGAGGCGCGGCCGGGCGAGAGCGAGGAGGCCTTCGCCACCCGCCTCGCCGAGGAGCTGGAGGCGCTGATCCTGCGCGAGGACCCCGACACGGTGGCGGCGATGTTCGCCGAGCCGGTGATGGGCGCGGGCGGCGTGATCCTGCCCCCTGCCGGCTACTTCCCGAAGATCCAGGCGGTGCTGCGCAAGTACGACATCCTGCTGGTCGCCGACGAGGTGATCTGCGGCTTCGGCCGCACCGGCGCCTACTGGGGCAGCCAGACCTTCGGGATGGAGCCGGACATCCTGACCTGCGCCAAGGCGCTCTCCGCCTCCTTCCTGCCGATCTCGGGCGTGCTGGTGACGGAACGGATCTTCGACGGGCTGGCGCAGGGCAGCGCCGAGGTCGGCACCTGGGGCCACGGCTTCACCTATTCCGGTCACCCCGTCGCCGCCGCCGTCGCGGTCGAGACCCTGAAGATCTACGACGAACTCGACATCGTCGGCCATGCCCGCACGGTCGGGGCCTGCATGCAGGCCGGGCTGCGCCGGCGCTTCGCCGACCATCCGCTGGTGGGCGAGGTGCGCGGCACCGGCCTGATCGCGGGGGTGGAGCTGGTCGCGGACCGCCATGCCCGGCGCAACTTCGACCCGAAGCTGAAGGTCGGCGCGCGGCTGGTGCAGCTGGGCCACGAGCACGGCGTGATCCTGCGCGCCATGACCAACGACAGCATCGGCTTCGCCCCCCCGCTGATCATCACCGAGGCGGAGGTGGACGAGATGCTGGACCGCTTCGGCCGCGCGCTGGACGCCCTGGCCGTCCAGCTGCGCCGGGAGAGCCTCGCAGTCGTCTGATGCCGCTGCCCTGGCGCGCGCCCGCCTTCCCGCTGGCGGTCGGCGCGGCGGTCGCGCCGACGATCGCCGTCCTGCAATCCAAGGCCATGGCGCCGTTGGCGGTACTGGTCCTGGCGCTGTCCATCCTCGCGCACCGGCGCGCCGTGGGACACTGGCCACGGCTCCGGGGGGGGGGCGCCGGGGCGGCCACGCTGGCCGGCCTCGCCCTCTGCGGCTGGGCGGCGCTGTCCGCCGCCTGGGCGCTGGAGCCCGCGCGGGCGCTCGCCACCGCCGGGCAGGTCGCGGCCCTGCTGCTGCTCGGCGCGGCCGCCGCGCGCGCGATGGCCGAGGCACCGCCGCCGCCCTGGCTCGGCCGCTGCGTCTTCTGGGGCGTGCTGGCCGGGCTGGCGGCGGGGATGGCCGATCTGCTGACCGGCCAGGCGTTGCGGATGGGCGTGCGCGGCCTCAGCGAGGCGCCCGCCGGGCTGGAGTTCGGGCTGAAGCCGGCTGCCTCGGTCGCCGCGCTGCTGCTGCCGCTGCTGCTGCTGGCGCCGCTCTCCCGCGCCTCACGGGCCGCGGGGGTGGTGGCCGGCGCGGCCGCCCTGCTGCTCCTGCCGGGCGACACGGCCAAGCTCTCCGGCCTGCTGGGGGTGCTGGTGGCGCTGGGTGCGATGCGGCTGCCGCGCCTCGCCAGGCATCTCGCCGCGGCCGGCCTCGCGGCCCTGCTGCTGCTCGGCCCGGTGCTCAGCGCGCTGCTGATCCGGCCGGAGGTCGCGGCGCGGCTGCCCTATTCCGGCGTGCACCGCCTGCTGGTCTGGGACTTCGCCCTGGGCCGGGCGGCGGAGCGGCCCTGGCTCGGCTGGGGCATGGAATCCAGCCGCGCCCTGCCCGGCGGGCGCCAGCCCCCGTCGCCGGCGGCGGTGGCACGGCTGGAGGTGACGCGGCCGGACTTCCTGGATGGCCTGGCACGGCCGGGCACGGAATCCCTACCCCTGCACCCCCATAACGGCCCGATCCAGATACGGCTGGAGCTGGGCCGGATCGGGCTGGTCCTGGCGGCGGGCTTCGCGGCGCTGCTGGCGCTGGCCGTGCCGTCGGCCGGGCTGGGGGTGATCGCCGCCGGGCTCCTGACCTTCCTCCTCTCCTTCGGCACCTGGCAGCCCTGGTGGCTCGCCAGCCAGGCCCTGGCCGCGGCGCTGACGGCCGGACTCGCTCGGCGCCCGTGACGGCATGCGTGACGGCGCCCGTGGGGCTGACGGTCCGCCACAGCCCGCTCACCGGGCTGCTGCAGATCGGCTTCCGGCTGGAGACACCGGCCGCGCCGGGCACCCTGGGGGGCGAGTTCCGCGCCCTCGGCGCGAGCCCGTCCGGCGTCGCGCCGGCCAATGCCACGCTGGAGTTGGTCCGGCATGCGCCCGGCTGGCTGCGGGTGGAAGCGACGGCGATGCTGCCGCCGCATCTGCCGATCGACACGCTGCGCCTGCTGCTGACCCGGGACGGCGCCCCGTTCCTCTCCGTCGCCCCCTCCCCCGCCCTTCGCGAGGAGTCGGCGCCGGCGACGCTGGAGCCGGCGCAGGGCGGCGTGCGCGCCACCGCCTGGGCCATGCCGGGGGTACGGCCGGGGCTGCGCGTGGACAATCGGACGGAAGCCCTGCACCGCCTGGCATCGGGACTCTGGCACACGCTGCTGCCGGCGCCGCCGCACCGGCTGGCAGTGACGACGCCGGGCGATCCGGGGCTGGTGACCAACCCGCTGGAGGGCTGGCTCTCCCCCACGCCGCACGATCCGCGGCTGGACGCGCTGCGTGGCCGCCATGCCGGGGAGACGGCCTGGCTGGTCGGCAACGGCCCGTCCGTGCGGATGGAGGATCTGGAGGCCCTGCGCGGCCGGCTCTGCTTCGGCTTCAACCGGCTTCACCTCGCCTATGACCGCAGCGGCTTCCGCCCCACCCACACGGTCAGCGGCGACCCGCAGATGATCCGGGACTTCGGCGCCCGCATCGCGGCCGAGGCGGGCGGCACGGTCTTCCTGGCCGCGCCGGAGCGGCCCGACCTGCCCGGCGACTGGATCTGGCTGCGGCAGGAGGCGGTCTGGCCGCCGCTCTTCTCGCTCGATCCGCGCCGGGTGGTGGGGGCGGGCGGCTCCTCGCTCTTCGTGGCCATGCAGCTCGGCTGGTGGATGGGCGTGCGGCGCTTCCTGCTCTACGGCGTGGACTTCGCCTTCGCCGATGCCGCGCCGGGCGCGGACGGGCTGGCCCGCGGCGACGGCAACCACTTCATCCCCGGCTACCGGGATGGGCGCCCCTGGGTGCCGCCCTCCTGGCGCGATATCTGCGCCGCCTTCCTCCTCGCCCGGCGGCTCGCGGAGTCGGAGGGCGGCTGGCTGCGCAACGCGACCCGGGGCGGGCGGCTGGACTGGCTGCCGCGGGAGGATTTCGCCGTGGCCGTGCAAAGCCATGCGGCACCCGGGCGAGATTTCCGGCACATTTGATTTTGGAAACGACCGCAAAGGCAGCCCGCCATGGACGATCCGTCGGAAAGCACGCTAGAGTTGCGCATGGACCAGGCCTGGACAACCATCGATGCCGCGGACGACCTTCGTCTCGGCGAGGTCATGCCAGCCTGGTTCGCGGGCCGGATGATGGCCGATGACTGGCCCTTCGCCCTGCTCCTCTCGACCGGCCAGGCCATGCTGATCCGGCGGATCGACTCCATCCATGTCTCCCACAGCGGGCAGGTGCTGCTGGACGTGAACATGGCCACGGAGCTGAGCGGCCTGTTCCCGGCGGGCAAGGTGCTGGTCGCGCCGACCGGCCGGACCCGCGCCACCGTGAACCTGTCCCATGTCGTCGCCGCCTTCGAGGTCGAGGACGGGCCCGACGCCGAGGAGTGAGGCCCGACGCGGGGCTGCCCGCCCGGAGGCTCGCACCCGGGTAGGCCGGCCTCAGAACAGGCTTTCGAACTCCACCAGCGGAAAGGCATCGAGCCTGGTCCCCGGCGTGGCGTTCAGGACGCTGACACCGCGCGCCGCCGCCCAGGCCCGGACATAGGCGTAGCAGGCCTCCGACCAGGCAGTGCGCGGCGGGACGAAGACGCGGTTGGCGGTATAGGCCCCGGTGAAGTGCGTCGGCCCCAGGGCCGCGCTGCCGTCCCAGAGGTCGGCGACCAGGCGGGGATGCCGCGCCAGCGCCTCGGGCGGCATGACCGCGGTCGGGTTGGGCGGCTCCGTCCCCAGCCCGATTCGTGCGATCGGATAGGAATGGTCCACCCCGATCAGCACCACCGGGTTGCAGCCCAGCAGCACGGCCGCCTGGATCAGCGGGATGGTGACGGTGAAGCTGTTGAACAGCAGCGTGGGCGTGTCGGAGGCCTGCGGGAAGGACAGCAGCGCGTCGCCCGCCGGCAGCTCCGCCGGCATCGGCACGGGACACAGGTTCGGCAGGCGCAGGAAGCCGAGATACTCGAAGGGCACGAGCTTCACCGCCGGATCGTCGGCCAGCCCCGCCTCGTACTCGTCGCGGTACATCTCGATCTGCAACCGATCGGAGATGCCCCAGTAGGGGAAGGCGAAGCCCCAGTCGCCATAGCCCAGGAAGCTGCGGTTCGCGCCCAGCAGCACCTCGCCGCGCAACCGTTCCATCGGCAGCCGGCGCAGGCTGGGCCCGTTGCCGACGACGAAGGCGCGGCGCCCGGCATGCCGGCCACGCAGCCCGTCGGGCAGGAGCGGGATCTCCGCCGTCAGCACGGCCTCGTGCCCCTGGAAGGTGAAGCGCCGGACGCCGAGGGCGTGCATCACCCGCACCGCCGGGAAGCGGTCGTTCCAGGCCGGCTGCGTCTCCCCGGGCCGGAAGCGCAGCGGCAGGGCGGCCGGCTCGGCCAGCACCAGCCCCGCCTCGGCCACGTGGCCCAGCAGCGGACGCAGGCGCAGCGCCTCCGGATGGTCGGGCGCCGGCGGCAGCACCGCGTGACGCAGCCCGTGCCGCCGGGCGAGCCCGGCCAGGAACGGCGCATCCGCCGCATCGCCCAGCAGCAGCGGTGGCACGCCTCCCACCGGGGTCTCGTGCAGCCAGGCCTCGGCGAGATCCGCATCGGCGGCGTTGACGTGAACGAGCCTCACGCCGCGGGTCCCGGTGCCGGCGGCAGGATCGCATCCAGCGCGGCATAGGGTGCCGGCGCCAGCGCGGTGGCCGGCACGGCGCCCGCCAGCAGCGCCCGCACCGTCCCGCGCGGCCAGGGCCCCTGATCGTGCGGCACCGCCACGGCCACGCCCCGCGCCGCGGCGGCGAGGCTGGCGGGCGAGCCGGTGCCCGGCGGCCCGAGATCCAGCACGCCGCGCAGCATCCCCGGCGGCAGCGCCAGCAGCGCCGCCGGCCAGGCCAGCGGCACATCGGCCGGCAGGCGCAGCCGGTCGCGCAGCGCCGCCTCCGGCTCCAGCGGCGGCGCATCGACCACCACCAGCGGCCTCGCATCCCCGCCGGCCATCTCCTCCAGCATGCCCGCCAGGTCGCCCGGCCCGGCTTCCGTCGCATCGAAGGCCAGCCACGGCCCCGCCCCCGGCGGCGCGGGCAGGTCCGGCAGCGTCAGCGCGGCCAGCACGCCCGGCCCGTCCGCGCCCAGCGGCAAGGCCCCCGCCGGGCCGTGCCAGCCGCCTTCCGCCGGACGCCGCAGCACGGGCCCCAACCCCGGCTCCGCGCGCAGTCGATCCAGCAGCGCCGCCAGGGCGTCGGCGCCCGGATGCAGGTCGTTCAGCAGCAGCACCCCGTCCGCCAGCGCCCGCCAGTCCTCCAGGCGTTCCAGGAACCCCTGGGGGTTGCCGTGCAGCAGAAGGAGCAGCGGGGCCCGGCGGCGCAGCTCCGCCAGCACGGCCCGGTCCGCCGCCCCGCGAAGATGCTCCAGCGGACCCACGCCACCGATCGTCGCCAGCGTCACCGGCCGCGCCGCGTCGGACAGCAGCCCGTCCGGCAGCAGGGCCAGGCTCGTCCCCCAGCGATCGCCGTTCCGCCCGCGCGGCCGCAGCGGCACCTCCACCGCATGCGCCAGGGCATCGCCGCGCCGGAACTCCACGCGCAGCACCTCGCCGGTCGCAGCGGGGTCGCGCGCCTGCAACACGAAGCCGCCATAGGCATCGCCGTATTCGCGATGGCGCGCGTGCAGCCCGCCCTGCAGGCGGTCGGGCAGGGTCTCGCCCAGCAGCCGGTCGCCCAGCAGCACCCGCACCGCGGTCACGCGCGGACGGGACAGCACCCAGCCTTCCAGCTCGACCACGCCGTAGGCGTCGCGCTCGGCGCGCTCGATCCCGGCGCGCAGCGGAAGCGCCGCCGGGTCCTCGCCGGCATCCGCATCCTCCCCGCCGGGCTCCGGCCCGGGGGTCGGCAGGCCCGGCGGGGCGGGCGGCAGGTCGAGCGGCACGCGCCGCACCGCCACCCCATCGCGGCCATAGCCGACCAGCGTCACGGCCCCCGCCGCCTCCAGCAGCCAGGCGGCGTCGCGTTCCGCATGGATGGCGAAGCCCGCGCATGGCGCCGCAGGGGTCGAGGGGCGCGACAGGCCGTGCTGGCACCAGAGCACCCGCGGGCCGGCCAGGGCTTCGAGCGCCAGCAGCGGCGGGTTCGCCATCGCCCAGCCGGTGACCACCGCCCCCTCGGGTTCGCGCCGCCCCTGCACGCCGCCGGACTGCCAGCCGGCGGGCGGCTCGTCGCCCCCGACCAGCGCGGCCTGCACGGAACACCGGGTCGCGGCGCGGCCGAGCGCCTGTCCCGCGCCGTCCAGCGCCAGCGCCTCGACCAGCAGGCTGTCGCCCTCGGGCAGATGGTGGCGGACCAGCGCGAAGCCGGACGGCGCATCCGGCCCGGGCCGTGCCTCGCCGAGGGGGCGGCCATCCGCCCACAGCTGGACCCGCCCGCCCGGCGGCAGCACGGCGCGGCCGCGCAGCTCCAGCATCGCGCCGGGATGCAGCCGTGGCGGCAGCAGCCGGAGACCGGCCCGGGCGTCCGCCGCCCGCTCCGGCCGGGGCAGCGGCGGCAACGCCCCGGGTGGCGGCGCGGCGAGGAAGCGCTCCAGGCTGGCCAGCGCCGCCCGGCCGCAACGTTCCACCGAGCCGACCGATTCGACCGCCGCCGGCAGATGCGCCCAGTCCTCCGGCGGGCTCGCCGCCACGCGCAGCACCGCCTCGCGCAGCGCCGCGACGTCACCCGGCGGCACGGCCACCAGCGCATCGCCGCAGACCTCGCGCAGCACCGGCAGGTCGTAGCAGACGCAGGGCGTGCCGGCGGCCAGCGCCTCGATCGGGGGAAGGCCGTAGCCCTCGAAGCGCGAGGGATAGAGCAGCAGCCGCGCCCGCTTCAGCTCGACGAACTTCCGCGTCTCGCCCGCCAGCGGATGCACCTCCACCTCGATGCCGTGACGACGCGCCACCGGCACCAGCGTGTCGCGCCAGGCCGGGTCCAGCTCCGGGCTGCCGACGATCAGCGAGAGCGTCCAGCCGCGCAGCGCCTCGCACAGCACGGCCGGGATGTCGGCGGCGCCCTTGTGCGGGTCGCGCGGCCGCACGAAGGCGAGGATGCGCCGCTCGCGGTACTGCGGCGCCACACGCGCCAGGGCGTCGAGGTTGATCGGCTGGTGCCAGTGGTCGTGCAGGATGCGCGGGTCGCCGAACCAGTCGCGCGCATGCCGCTCCGACTCGCGGGAGTTGCTGAGGACCAGCAGCCCGGTCGCCGCCGCCTCCTCCGCCAGCAGGCGCCACTCGGCCCAGCCCGCCTCGTCCCGCCGCACGGGCGAGAGCGCGTTGAACCAGTTCGGCGTCTCGAAGTTGAACAGGGCCAGCCGCGCCCCGCGCCGCCGCGCGAAGCCACGCGCCCCGACATAGACGGCGCGATCGCGAGAGCTGGTCGGGATCAGCAGCACCAGGTCGAAGCGTCCGGGCGGCAGGCCCTGGTGGAAGTCGGGGGTCAGGTAGGTCTCCACCCGCCCCGGCCGGCCGAAGCGCCGCAGCGCGGCGTGGAACACCGGCAGGTGGTTCGTGACGAAGCAGACCGAGGCCCCGGCCCGCGCCAGGCATTGCGCGAGCACGGTGGCGGCGAGCCGGCCGCCGCCGTAGTTCCCGGGCGCGTTGGTGACGAACACGGCGACCCGCATCAGCCGATCGCCATCCCGGCGCCGGCCAGCCGCCCCAGCAGGGCCGCGCATCCCGGCGGCGCCCCGCCGGGCAGCGACAGCGCGGCGCAGCCGGCGTGCAGCGCCAGGGCCAGCAGCGCCGCCGCGGCCGGGCGCGGCGGGCCGGGCGACAGGAGGGGCAGCACCCCCGCGTCGAAGCCCAGCGCGGGCGCGGCGGGGCGCGTCCAGAAGCGCGGATCGGCCGCGTCGAACAGCGTCGCCGCCTCGCCCCGGCGCGGGTCGTACGGCGTGGCCAGCACCACCGCCCGGGGCTGCGCGTCCCCCGCCAGGAACAGCCCTTCGGCGCGCAGCACCGCCGCGCGGCCGGCCCAGGCGCCGCGCAGCGCCGCGAGACGCCGGGCATCCTCGGCGCTGGCCGATGGCAGCAGCGGCAGCGCCTCCAGCCCCCAGCCCTCCACCGCCACGGCCAGCGCGCGCGCCTCCTCGCCCGCGCCGCCGACGAGCAGCCGGCCGATCCCCAGCGCCGCGGGCCGGCCCAGCCCCTCGCCCAGCCGGAACATCCGGCCGGGGCCGCAAAGCCCGGCGAAGGCGATGGCGGGCGCCGTTCCCTCCAGCCCGTCGAGCAGCAGCCCGGTCGGCCGGCCATCCGCCAGCCGGGCGGTCAGCAGGCACCGGAACAGCGCGTGGTCCAGCGAGCCCGCCTCCGGGCGCAGCGCAGGGGAGAGGCCGAGCGCGGTCGCCACGCACCCCGCCGGGGCGCCGGGCCCCGCTACGACGGTCGCCGCGCCGGGGCAGAGCTGCCGCAGGGCGAGCCGCGCCGCCTCATCCGGCAGCACCGCCACCGCGTCGTCCAGCACCGCGCGCATCCGGGCGAGCAGCCGGTGGCGCGGCGGGCCGGGGAAGACCCGGCGTGGCGCGTTCGCCACGGCGCGGGCCAGCACCACGGCCCGGGGGAGGCCCGGCGGCGCGCCCAGGCGGGAGAGCAGGCGCGGCGTCTCCGCCACCAGCCGCACCGGCCGGCCGAGCTCCGCGAGCAGCCTGGCCAGGGCCGCTTCCAGCGCGGGGTCCGGGCCGGGCTGGTCCCAGTCGGCGGCATCCCCCATCGGCTCCCGGGCGGGACGCAGCCAGGCGAGCAGGTCGAAGGGAGCCGGCGGCTCCACGGCCCGGCCCAGGCGAAGGGCTTCCGGCGAACCGGGGGCGGGGCAGAGCAGCAGCCACGGTATCGCGCCGGCGCGCCGCACCAGCCCGGCCAGGTCCCGCAGGATCTCCCAGGCCGGGCCCGCCGTGGCCGTGGCGGCGAAGAGCACGCCGCGTTCCGGCGCCTCGCGCAGCCGCTCCGTCGTCCGGGCGTCGCGCGCCACCACCGCCTCCACGCCCTCGTCCGACGGCACGGCACCGGGGGACGGGGCCACCGGGGAGCCGGCGGCGGGGGATACGGCCTGGGTCTGGGTCACGGCGGGTCCGCCGCAGCTTCCCCCCGGTGCCGGGCGGATGGCAACCGGCCCCCGGCTTGCCGGCCCTCCGCCGCCGCGCGCATCCTGTCCGGCAGAAGGATCGGCAGTGTGTGGTGATGCGCGTCCTCGCCATGATTCCCGCCCGCCTGGGCAGCCAGCGCCTGCGGCAGAAGAACCTGCAGACGCTGCGCGGGGCGCCGCTGATCGCGCATGCCGTGCGCAAGTGCCTGGCGGCCGGCGTCTTCGACGAGGTCTGGGTGAATTCGGAGGCGCCCGAGATCGGGACCGTCGCCGAGGCGGAGGGGGCCCGCTTCCACCGGCGCCCGCTCCCGCTGGCAGACGATGCCGCGACGTCGGAGCAGTTCGTCGCCGAGTTCCTGGAGCGGCACGAATGCGATGCGGTGGTGCAGGTGCATTCGATCGCGCCGCTGCTGACGGTGGCCGAGCTTCGCGGCTTCGTCGCCCGGCTGCATGCGGCGGAGTGCGACGTGCTGCTCAGCGTCACCCGCGACCCGCTCGAGCACCTGTATCGCGGCCAGCCGGTGAACTTCACCTTCGCCGAGAAGACCAACAGCCAGGATCTGGAGCCGGTGGAGCGCATCGCCTGGTCCGTCACCGGCTGGCGGCGCGACACCTACCTCGAGGCGTGCCGCAACGGCCGCTGCGCCACCTATGCCGGGCGGATCGCCACCTGGCCGGTGGGGCGGCTGGCGGGGCACGTCATCAAGACGGCCGAGGACCTCGCCATGGCCGAGGCGCTGTGGGAGGTGGCGCATGGCTGGGCGAAGCCCGGCTGAGGGCGCGCCCCGTCAACGCGCCGGGCGGCGCTCCGTCGCGAAGAGGGCGAGGGCGGCGAGGACCAGCAGGGCGCTGCCCCCCATGGCCAGCCGCCAGCCGCCGTGATGGTAGGCCAGCGGCGCCAGCGCCGAGCCGGCCGCGCCGCAGAGGAAGAGCAGCGTCATGTAGGCGGCGTTCAGCCGCCCCCGGGCCTCCGCCGAGAGGCCGTAGATCGCCCGCTGGGAGACGATGTGGTTCGCCTGCGTCGCCGCATCCAGCAGGATGGCCGTGACCGCGAGCACCGCCATCGCCCCGGCCGCAGCCGACCACCCCGCCGCCAGCAGCGACAGGATCGCCGTCAGCATGGCCAGGCCCGTCAGGGCCCGCGTCAGGCCGCGATCGGCCAGCCGGCCGATCAGCGGGGCGGCGAGCGCACCCCCCGCCCCGGCCAGGGCGAAGAGGGCGATGCCCTTCTGCGTCAGCCCGAAGCGGTCGTGCAGCATCAGCGGCGCCGCGGTCCAGAACAGGTTGAACACCGCGAAGAGCGCGCCCTGGTAGGCGGCGCGCCGGCGCAGCAACGGCTCCTCCACCACCAGCGCCAGGGTGGAGGTCAGGATGCCGCCATAGTGCCGCGTCGACTGCGGCCGCCGCTGCGCCAGCCGGCGCCACAGCAGCAGCATGATCCCCAGCATCAGCACGGCGGAGACCCAGAAGATCGCGCGCCAGCCGAACTGCGAGGCCAGGAAGCTGGCGGCTGGCCGCGCCAGCATGATGCCGGCGATCAGCCCGCCCATGACGTTGCCGATGACGCGGCCGCGCCGGGACTCGGGCGTCAGGTGCGCCGCCAGCGGCACGAGGATCTGCGCGCCGACGGAGCAGAAGCCGGCCAGGAAGGAGCCGAGCAGGAAGGTCGCGGCGGAGGTGCTGGTGGCGACCAGCAGCAGCCCGGCGACCACCCCGGCGGTGGTCAGCAGGATCAGCCGGCGGTTCTCGACCAGGTCGGCGAGCGAGACCAGCAGGAACAGCCCGGCGCCGTAGCCGACCTGCGTCAGGGTGACGACCAGCCCGGCCGCGCTCTCGTGGAGGTGCAGATCGGGGGCGATCAGCCCGATCAGCGACTGGGCGTAGTAGATGTTGGCGACCATCGCGCCGCAGGAGACGGCGAAGATCGCCACGGTCGCGGCATCGAGCCCGGGCGCCCCGATCGGCGCGGCGTCTGGGGGTGGGGCGTCGCCGGGTGCGGAAGGCATGGCGCGATTGTCCGGGGCAGGCCCCGCTCCCGGCAAGGCCGCCCCGGGCATGGCTGGGTGGCGCGCCGGCGCCTGGCCGCCCGGGTCAGGTCGTCAGGCAGGCCGCGTTCAGCAGCCCCGCGCCGATGGCGATCGCCGCCTTCAGGATGGCGCCCGCCACCTCGCCGCGCTGCTCCATCGCCGCGCGCCAGTCCGGCAGCAGCCGGGTCGCGAGGAAGAAGACGGCGAGCTGGGCCAGCAGGGCGACGATGCTCCAGACCAGGGCGTCCAGCAGCCCGGCGGAATGGGAGATGGCCGAGCCGATCGGCAGCGCGAAGCCCAGCACCGCCCCGCCCAGCTTGATGGCCGCCCCCGTGTTGCCGGCACGGATCAGCGCCAGCTCCTCATGCGGCGTGATGCGCATGTAGAGCGCGACCGCCGACGCCAGCAGCGCCAGGCCGGTGACGAAATGCGCCAGGAAGGCGGGCAGCGCGGCGAGGCTGGTCATGCGGGGCGCGGCTCCTCATGCGGGGTGAAGGCGTGCGGCACGAAGCGGCTGGTGTCGCGCGTCAAGGGCGTGGCGTCCTCGCGGATTCCCAGACCGCAGGGGCGCCCCGCGACGACCCAGCTTCCCAGGACCGGGTAGCGCCCACCGAAGCGGGGCAGCTCCGCCCATTCCTGCCAGAGCACAGGCTGGTCGCCATAGGGCCCGGGCGTCCGCTGCCCGCCCGGGGCGAGGAGGTTGGCGCCCTCCCGGCCCCAGAAGGGCTTGCCGATTTCGGGGCGGCCCGTGCGGCCGGGCTCGCGGAAGGCGGGGAGGAGGTTGGGATGGCCCGGGAACATCTCCCAGAGCAGGGCGAGGAAGCCCTTGCCGGCCGGGATCATGCGCCAGGGCGGCTCGATCCAGCGGGTCCGCTCCGCGGCCGTCGCGTCCTGGCGCAGCATCCGGGCGAAGCGCTCGCGCAGCAGCCAGTCCCAGGGGTAGAGCTTGAAGACGGCGTCGATCGGACGCTCCTCCCGGTCGCGGAAGCGGCCCCTGCCCCAGCCGATCTCCCCCACGGCCAGGAAGGGCGCCTCCAGCCCAGCCTGCAGGGCGGTGTCGCGCAGGTAGTCCACCGTGCCGCGATCCTCCGCCGAAGCCGCGACGCAGGCGAAGTGCACGCGCCCCGGCAGGTCCATGGCGGGCCAGGCGGCGATCAGCGCCTCGTGGATTCCGTTGAACTGGTCCAGCCCGGGATCGGTGCAGCGCAGCCATTCCCACTGCACCACCGAGGCCTCGAACAGCGCGGTCGGGGTGTCGGCATTGTACTCCAGCAGCTTCGGGGGGCCGCTGCCGTCCCAGCGCAGGTCCATGCGGCCGTAGAGGCTGGGCTCGCCGGCTCGCCACGACGCCTTGGCCAAGGCCCAGTCCGCCTCGCCGATGCCCAGGATCTCGCGGCGGTTCCACCGCACCGCGTGGTCCACGGCAAGGCGGCTGATCCGCTCCAGCTCCGCCGTCGCGT
The DNA here is from genome assembly GCF_020991085.1 of Roseomonas sp. OT10. Classification (NCBI taxonomy): domain Bacteria; kingdom Pseudomonadati; phylum Pseudomonadota; class Alphaproteobacteria; order Acetobacterales; family Roseomonadaceae; genus Roseomonas; species Roseomonas cutis. The sequence goes on along the minus strand of NZ_CP087719.1, from coordinate 1,441,021 downwards.
CGTCCAGCGCGTCCACCTCCGCCGCGGTGAAGCGGTAGGAAGCGGTCTCGTCCCAGTAGGGCTCGCCCTCGATCTCGGCGAAGGCGAAGCCCAGCGCCGCCGCGCGCTCGCGCCGGTCCGGCCGGGGGGTCTCTGCGACGCGCCGCATCGGCGCTCAGCCGCCGGAGGAGAAATGCGCCGCGCTGGCGCCGAAGCCACCGCGCTCGCTGCCGCTCCAGTGGCTGGAGGAACCGCTGGCGTGATAGGCGGAGGCACCCGAGCCGCCGCTGCCTGAGGCGTCCTCCCCCGCGCAGATGCGATCGGCGTCCTTCGCGTTCTCCGCCCGCGCCGCCTCGCACCGCGCCTTCTGGTCGTCGCAGGCGCTGGCGGCGAGGAGTATCCCGCCGCCGACCAGCACCAGCCGCAGTTGCCGCGCCCGGCGCATGGGAGCCGGGCCGACGGGACGGCGCGGCGCGGGGTCCGGCGTCGGGCGCACGGGATCAGAAGAAGGTGCGGATCGCGCCGACCACGTTCCAGTGCTCGTCCACCAGCATCACCACCTGCCACTTGTCGAAGGTGGTGCAGGGGTGGCCGAGCCCCAGCGAGACGAGGTCGCCCACCGCCACCCGCCCGTCATCGGGGCCCAGCAGGTAGCCATGCTGGTCGTTCGTCCCCCCGATCTTCCAGAAGGGCCCGATGGCGCGCGGCGCCACATCCTCGCCCGGGCGGAAGATGCGCAGCGGCACGGGATTGCCCGCATCGGTGGAGATGTCGCGCTTGCCGCAGGTGAGGATGGCCCGCCCCGGCTCCGGCACGGACTGGACCATGGCCCAGACCTCCATCGCCGCCTCCAGGTCGCCGGGCGGGAAGTCCAGCGCCGCCTCGTCCCGCATGCGGCGGTAGTTGGCCGCGTAGCCCAGGCTGTCATGCGTCAGGTAGCAGCCGGAGCGCAGCACCTGCCGCACCGGCCGGCCCATGTCCCCGGAGGCCGCGGCCAGACGCGGGCCGATGCGGTCGAAGAAGGCGGTGCCGCCGGCGGTCAGCAGCACCTCCTCCAGCCCGAACAGCCCCGCCGCCGCCACGGCGCGGGCGATGCCGGTCAGCCCGTCGAGGAAGGCGTCCACCGCCGCCGGGTCGGGCAGCAGCCCCTCGAAGGCCTCCACCCCGGCGAGCGCCAGGCCCGGCGCGGCGGCGACGGCGCGGGCGACGGCCAGCGCCGTCGCCTTGTCGCGCGCGCCGGTGCGGCCGCCGGGGATGCCGACCTCCAGCAGCACGCGCAGCGGCCGGTCGGGGCGGTGACAGGCCGCGCCCTCGGCCAGCGCGGCGACGACGGCCAGGCTGTCGGCCAGGACGTAGAGCTCCATCCCGCCCTGGAGCGCCTCGAAGCAGGCATCCACCGCCAGCCGCCCGACCGGCTGGTTGGCCCAGATCACGCGCGGCACGGCGAAGCGGCGCGCGACCTGCAACTGCTGCATCGTCGCGACGGTGATGCCCCAGGCGCCCTGTTCGAGCTGCAGCTCCCAGAGCTGCGGCGCCATGGTGGTCTTGCCGTGCGGGCAGAGGTCGAGCCCGTTGCGCCGCGCGAACTCCTGCATCCAGGCGGCGTTGCGGCGCAGGACCTCCACGCGGATCGCCGCCGCCGGCATGGGCAGGTCGCCGCGCAGCAGGTTCCAGCCCTGCTCGCCCACCTCGCGCAGGGTCAGCCGCGCGCCGGGCGGGATGCCCTTCACCAGCGCATCCAGCGGGAGGTCGGCCAGCAGCGGGTCGCGGGGCAGCAGCGCGGCGGGAAGCGCCGTCGCCGGGGTGGTGGGCCGGTCCATGCGGCGGATTCTGCCATGCCGCCCGACCGACGGCGAGGTCTCGAGTCGAATTCCGGGCGCTCGCGGCGTTTTTCATGCCGCTTCAACCTTGTAGGTTGTTCTCTTCACACTCTATGCAAGCGATGCAACGGCCAGGACCGGCGACGGCATGATGGCGGGTTCCCATGTGGCGCTGGGCGCCGCGGCCTGGCTGGCCGCCGCCCCCCGCCTGGGCCTGCCGGCGGTCGAGGCCACGCCGCTGGGCCTCGCGGTGCTCGGCGCCCTGCTGCCGGACATCGACCATCCGAAATCCTGGGTCGGCAAGCGGGTGAAGCCCGTCTCGACCATCATCGGCGCGGTGTTCGGCCACCGCGGCATCACCCACTCGCTGCTCGCCGTCGTCGCCTGCGCCGTGCTGCTGGCGCGCGACGGGCTGCCGCATGCCGTCGTCGCGCCGGTGGTCGTGGGCTACCTGTCGCACCTCGCCGCCGACCTGCTGACGCCCGGCGGGCTACGCCTCGCCTGGCCCCTGCGCGGGACCTATGCGCTGCCGCTCTGCCGCACCGGCTCTCCCTTCGAGCCGCTGGTGGTCGCGCTGATCCTCGCCTGGGCCGGCTGCGGCACCTTCGGCACGCCCGATCCCCGTGCCGCCTGGAACAGCGTGCGCCGGGCGGAGGGGCTCTGCCGGCTGTGGCAGGGCTGCGCCACCCAGGCGCACAGGCCCGGCGAGCCGGCCCCCCGCCGCGTCGCCGCGACCCGCGAGCCGGCGCCGCCCCCGCCCGCCCGGCGGCGCGAGGGGGCCGGATAGCCCCTCCGGGCCGGGACGCCCGGCACCGCGCGGCAGCCGGTTCCATCCCGCCGCAGGCCGCGCGCGATGGCCGGCACGGGCGAAGGCCGCCTTCCCCGGCGCTGCGGCTCAGCCGGCGATGTGCACGCCCCCGTTCACGTGCAGCACCTGCCCGGTGACGTAGCCAGCCGCCGGCGAGGCGAGGTAGGCCACGGCGGCGGCGACGTCCTCCGGCTCGCCCAGGCGCCCCAGCGGGATCGTCTGCGCCATCGCCTGGAAGCGTGCCGGGTCCATCGCCGCGTGCCGGTCAGCATCCTTGCGGGTGAAGCCCGGCGCCACCGCGTTCACCGTGACCCGTTCCGGCGCCAGCTCGATGGCCAGCGCCTTGACCATCGCCTCCACCGCCGCCTTGGCCGCGGCGCTGGCGGGGAAGAGCGTCAGCTCCGGCCGGAAGGCGTGCGAGACGAAGGAGCCGATGGCGACGATGCGCGGATCGCGCCCGTGCTTCAGCAGGGGCAGCGCGGCGCGGGCCAGGTCGAAGAAGGCGGTCTGGATGGTGGCGACGGAGCGTGCATAGGCCTCCGGCGTCAGCTCCGCGAAAGGCGTGCGGTCGGCGAAGCCCGCGTTGCTGACCAGCACGTCCAGACCGCCGTAGCGGGCCCGCGCGGCTTCCACCAGCGCGGCGGCGGTGCCCGGGACCGTCAGGTCGCCCAGGACCACGACCGCCTCCGCCCCCTTCGCGACGAGCGACTCGGCCACGCGCGCCGCGCCCGCCGCGTTGCTGCGCGCATGGACCACGAAGCCCGTGCCCGGCGCCGCGAGCGCCCGGCAGATCGCCGCGCCGATGCCGCTGCCCGAGCCGGTGACCAGGATGCTCCTCGGCCGCGCCGTCAGTCCGCTCTCCATGCCCCGCTCTCCCCGCTGCCTCCGCTGGATGCCGCTCCCGCGGCGGCCCGGCAAGCGCGCCGGATGACGGTGAAGACATGATCATCGCGGAGCCGTGTCTGGACCCTCCGCCGGGCTGGGCGTCCCCTCGGTGACCGGTTACCGAAGGGATCGTTCATGCCTCCTCCCCCGCCCCGGATCACGCGCCGACGTCTGCTCGCCGCCACGGCCCTGGCGGGCGTGGCGCTGCCGGCGGCGGCGGAGGTGGTACGCGGGGCCCTTCCCTGGCGCCCGGGGGAGGCCTATCCCCCCATCGCCGTGCGCCCGGACGGCAACTGGGTGTTCTTCACGCCCGAGGAGGCCGCAACGGTCGAGGCGGTGGTGGACCGGCTGATCCCGGCGGACGATCTCGGCCCGGGCGGCAAGGCGGCGGGCTGCGCCGTCTTCATCGACCGCCAGCTCGCCGGCCCCTATGGCAGCGCCGCCTGGTGGTACATGCAGGGCCCCTTCCCCAGCGACCCGCTGCCCACCCAGGGCTTCCAGAGCCCCGATCCGCCGGCCGTGCACTGGCGCAAGGGGCTGGCCGCGCTGGCCCAGTACTGCCGCGCCACCTTCGGCAACCGGGGCTTCGCGCAGCTTCCGCGGGCCGACCAGGACAAGGTGCTGACGGCGCTGGAGAAGGGCGAGGCGCAGTTGCCCGGCGTACCGGCCAGGCCCTTCTTCGAGCAGATGCTGTCGAACACCATGGAGGGCTACTTCGCCGACCCGATCTACGGCGGCAACCGAGACATGGCGGGCTGGAAGCTCGTCGGCTTCCCGGGCACGCGCTACGACTACCGCGACGTGCTGGAGAAGCCGGGCCAGCCCTATACGCTGCCGCCGGTCGGCATCATGGGACGGCCCGCCTGGAACGGGGGGCAGGGCTGATGCCGCGCCTTCCGAAACGCGACGTGGTGGTGGTCGGGCTGGGCTGGACCGGCTCGATCCTCTCCTACGAGCTGGCGCGCGCCGGGCTCGACGTGGTGGCGATCGAGCGCGGGCCATGGCGCGACACCGCCTCGGACTTCCATCCCGCGACCGCGGCGGACGAGCTGCGCTACGGCATCCGGCACGAGCTGTTCCTGCGCCCGGCGCAGGAATCCATCACCGCGCGCAACCTGCCCAGCCAGCGGGCGCTGCCGATCCGCACCTGGGGCAGCTTCCTGCCGGGCAACGGCGTCGGCGGCGCGGGGGTGCACTGGAACGGGCACACCTGGCGCTTCCTGCCGACGGACTTCAACTGCCGCAGCCACAATGTCGAGCGCTACGGCGAGGGCTTCCTGCCGGAGAACAGCACCATCCAGGACTGGCCCGTCACCTATGACGAGATGGAGCCCTACTACGACCGCTTCGAGCATATCTGCGGAATCTCGGGCAAGGCGGGCAACATCAAGGGGGTGATCCAGGAGGGGGGCAACCCCTTCGAGGGCTGGCGCTCGCGCGAATACCCGACGCCGCCGCTGAAGATGAACCGGGCGCAGCAGCTCTTCGAGGGGGCGGCGAAGTCGCTCGGGCTGCACCCCTTCCCGCTGCCCGCGGCGAACATCTCCGTGCCCTATACCAACCCCTATGGCGTGCGGATGGCGCCCTGCACCTATTGCGGCTTCTGCGAGCGCTTCGGCTGCGCCAACTACTCCAAGTCCAGCCCGCAGACCTGCGTCCTGCCGGTGCTGATGCGCCAGCCCGGCTTCGAGGCGCGCACCAACTGCGAGGTCACGATGGTGAACCGCACCCCGGACGGCAGGACGGCGACGGGCGTGACCTATGTGGACCAGCAGGGGGTGGAGTGGGAGCAGCCGGCGGAGATCGTCCTGCTCTGCGCCTATGCCCTGTTCAACGTGCGGCTGCTGCTGCTGTCGAAGATCGGCCAGCCCTACGATCCCGCCAGCGGCGAGGGCGTGGTCGGGCGCAACTACTGCTACCAGACCAATGCCGGCTGCAACGTCATCTTCGAGAACGAGCGGATGAACCCCTTCGCCGGCGCCGGCTCGCTGGGGATGATGGCGGACGACTACAATGGCGACGTCTTCGACCACGGGCCTCACGGCTTCATCGGCGGCGCCAACCTGAACTGCACCACCACCAACGGCCGCCCCATCACCAACCGCCCCACCCCGCCCGGAACGCCGCGCTGGGGCAGCGCCTGGAAGAAGGCGACGGCCGAGACCTACAACCGGGTGCTCAACGTCGGCTCGCAGGGCAGCTCCTATGCCTATCGCGACTGCTTCCTGGACCTCGACCCAACCTACAAGGACCCGCTCGGCCGGCCGCTGCTGCGCATGACCTTCGACTACAAGCCGAACGAGCTGAAGATGTCGCGCTTCATCGTGGACCGGCTGGCCGAGATCGCGAAGGCGATGAACCCGCAGCACGTCATCCGCAACGACCGCTCCGCCCCCTGGTCGGTGGTGCCCTACCAGACGACGCACAACACGGGCGGCGCGGTGATGGGCAACGACCCGAAGACCAGCGTGGTCAACCGCTACCTCCAGCACTGGGACGTGCCGAACCTCTTCGTCGTCGGCGCCTGCAACTTCCCGCAGAACGCCGGCTACAACCCCACCGGCACGGTCGGCGCGCTGGCCTACTGGCTGGTGGACGCGATCCGCGACCGCTACCTGAAATCCCCCAACCAGCCGCTGGTGCCGGCATGAGGGCGCGGCTGCTGCTGGCCGGCGCCGTCGCGGCGCTGGGCCTCGCGCTGTCCGCCGACCAGGGGCGGGCGGCGCCGGACGACTACGTGCAGGTCGAGCGCGGCCGCTACCTGGCGACGGTGGGCGACTGCATCGCCTGCCACACCGGCCCGGCGGGGCAATATGCCGGTGGGCGGGCGATCGAGACGCCCTTCGGCGACATCTACGCCGCCAACCTGACGCCCGACAACGACACGGGCATCGGGCTGTGGAGCGCCGAGGACTTCCGCCGCGCCATGCATGAGGGGCGCGGGCGCCACGGCACGCGGCTCTACCCGGCCTTCCCCTACCCATACTACACGCGGGTGACGCGGGAGGACACGGATGCGATCTACGCCTTCCTCCGCACCCTGGAGCCGGTGCGCAACCCGGTGGACCGCAGCGCCCTGCCCTTCCCGCTCGACATCCGCCTCGCCATGCTGGGCTGGAACACGCTGTTCTTCACCCCGGAGGAGTTCCGCCCCGACCCACAGCGATCGGCCGAATACAACCGCGGCGCCTATCTGGTGGAGGGGCTGGGCCATTGCGGCGCCTGCCACACGCCGAAGAATTTCCTCGGCGCCGACAGCGGCGGCCAGGCCCTGGCGGGCGGCGAGCTGCAGGGCTGGTACGCGCCCGCCCTCACGAACGACGCGCGCACGGGGCTGGGGCGGTGGAGCATCGACGACATCGTCGCCTATCTGCGCGACGGCCGGAACGCCCACAGCACGGCCAGCGGCCCGATGGCGGAGGTGGTGGGCTTCTCCACCAGCCTGATGCGGGAGGACGACCTGCGCGCCATGGCCGTCTACCTGAAGGAGCGGCCGGACCAGCCCGCGGCGGCGCCGCCGCCCGCCCCGGACCCCGCGCGGATGCGCGTCGGCGAGGCGCTCTACGTCGACAACTGCATCGCGTGCCACCGTCGCGATGGAACCGGGGTGGAGCAGATGATACCTCGCCTGGCCGGCAGCGCGGTCGTGCAGCAGGGCGGCCCCGAGACGCTGTTGCGCGTGGTGCTCCAGGGGGTGCGCGGCGTGGCGACCAAGGCCGCGCCGACCGCGCCGGCCATGCCGGCGTTCGGCTGGCGACTCAACGATGCCCAGGTCGCGGATCTCGTCACCTATCTCCGCTCCGCCTGGGGCAATGCCGCGCCCGCGGTCACCCCTGACCAAGCCCGGCAGATGCGGCAGCGACTGCAGACGCCCGGCTAAGGCGGTCCGCCGCGCAGCGGGATGGGGGTCCGGCTGAAGGCCGGGCGCCTGCCCGGTGTGCATCGCCCGATCGTTGCTGCCCTATCGCGCGAGCAAGGAGCGGATACCCGCGGCAGGCGACAAGACATTCCATCTGGAGTTGCGGATTCTTCTGGATAAACCCAACAAGTTCAGTACATAAGATGTAATGCAATCGAAATAAAATATTGCTCAATATTGATATTGTCCTCACAATTTTCGATCTGGCGCGGCCTTTGTTGCGCTCTATGCGCCCCGGGAAGCGCCAGATCTGCCCGGCTCCGATCACGAGGGCCGGAAAACAAGAAATGTGAGGAATCCCCATGGCCATCACGAATATCGGGCTCACCGGAACCGGCGTCGTCATCAACACCAACGACACCGGCACCCTGGTGGACTTCGCCACCCTGCCGCTCGTCCTGAACGACCCGACCTTCCTGCCCTGGCTCAACGCCGGCACGCGGGCCACCGCCCTGACCCGGAACCTCGGTGGCAACGACGTCATCACCGGCGGCAACGGCAACGACACCTTCCATGGCGGCGCCGGCGACGACCAGCTGCACGGCAATGGCGGCCGCAACCTGCTCTATGGCGATGGCGGGCCGGTCTTCGACGGCTCGGCCGCGAACTTCGTCCGCAACGGCTCCTTCGACTCCTATGATCCCACCAAGGCCTCCGGCAGCCCGGCCGATTTCCTGCGCGTCTCGGCGGGCGGGCTGTACGACTGGACGCTGACCAACCCCGCCGATCCGGTCGCCGAGCTGGTCTCCGCGGGCCATGGCCGCGGCGCCCCGTCCGACGGCCCCTTCTGGCTCGACCTCGCCTCCTCCCCGGGCGACGTGACGGTGACCCAGGAGATCGGCGGGCTGACGCGGGACGGGATCTACGTCCTCAGCTTCGACCTCGCCGCGAACCCGTACCAGACGGAGTCGGTCGAGGTCAGCTTCGGCGGCACGGTGCTGGGCACCATCACGCCCGCCAGCGGCAACCTGTCCGATGCCGGGCACCACTACAGCTTCGCCGTCACCGCCGCGGCCACGGGCGGCACCCTGTCCTTCCGCAACGTCGGCAACGGCGACAACGTGGGCGTCAGCATCGACAACGTCCGCATGAACGCCCTGGCCGACGCGGCGGCGGGCAGCGGCGACGGCAACGACACGCTGACGGGCGGCAACGACGCCGATACGCTGGTCGGCGGCGGCGGCAACGACACGGTGCATGGCAATGACGGCAACAACCGCCTCTATGGCGGCGCCGGCAACGACACCATCACCGGCGGCAACGGCAACGACCGCGCCTGGGGCGGCAGCGGCAACGACCTCATCTACGTCAACGACGGCAACAACTTCGTCGATGCCGGCAGCGGCAACGACACCGCCTATGGCGGCAACGGCAACGACACGATGCTGGGCGGCGCGGGCAACGACCTGCTCATCGCCAATGGCGGGAACAACCTGTTCCAGGTCGGCGGCGTCGCCGGTGCCCTGTCCGACGGCAACGACACCATGACCGGCGGCAACCAGGCGGACCGCTACTTCCTGTTCCTCGACGACCGCGACGGCAACTCGGCGGGCTGGGGCAACGACGTCATCACCGACTTCCGGCTGGCCGAGGGCGACCGGCTGGTGGCCTTCAACCCGACCGCGGGCTTCTGGGACGACACGGGGTCGCTGAACGGCCTGGTCAGCAGCGACTTCATCACCGCCAGCCGTTCGGCCGATGGCGGTGACCTGGTGCTGCGCTTCAACGACAGCGACGCTCCCTCCGTCCTGACGCTGCGCTACTTCTTCTGGAACAACTACGCCGAGACGGTCGGCACCACCGCCGGCGCGGAGATCGGCGACGCCCGCCTGGTGCAGATGCTGCTCAACGTCGTCGAGGACGGCACGCCCATCGCGACGGGCGCGGCCTTCCTCACCGCCTCGCACGACTACCTGCTGGCCTAGCGGCCCCGCCATGCCGTCCCGGGGGAGGCCCTGCCTTCCCCGGATCCGGCCGCCGGGGCGGAAGCTGGGCCGCCCCGGTCCGGCACCGCCGCCGGGCCGGGCGCGCCGGCCACGCGCCGGCGCACCCGGCTCAGTCCGGCAGGGCCGCGCCCGTCCCCACCCGCGCGGCGAAGGCCTCGGCGAAGGCCTCCCGCTCGCCCTCGCTCATGTGCAGGCCGCGCTTGGTCCGTCGCCAGAGCGCGTCGTCCGGGACCCGCACCCATTCCCGGGCCACCATCCATTCCAGCTCGCGCTCGGTGATGCCGCCGCCCAGCTCGCGGCCCAGCGCCGCCGCGTCGCGCGCGCCGCCCAGCACCGCATCCAGCTCGCCGCCATAGCACCGGAACAGCCGCCAGAGCCGCGCCTCCTCCAGGAAGGGGTAGCGGCGAGCGGCCTCGGCCACGAAGCCCTGCGGCGTCCGCCCGCCGAGGTCGCCGCCGGGCAGCGGTGCCGTCGCCGTCCAGGCGGGGCGCGTCTCGCCCAGCGCGTGGCAAAGCTGCCCGACCGCATCCTCGGCCAGCCGGCGGAAGGTGGTGATCTTGCCGCCGAAGACGGAGAGCAGCGGCGCGCCCGCCCGGTCCAGCTTCAGCACGTAGTCGCGCGTCACCTCGGAGGGGTTGGCCTCGCCGGAATCATGCAGCGGCCGCACGCCGGAATAGGTCCAGACGATGTCGCCCGGCGTCACCTCCCGCCGGAACTGGCGCGAGACGGCGCGGCAGAGATAGGCCGCCTCCTCCGGCGTGCAGCGCGGCGGGCCGGAGGCGGGGTCGTGCGGCACGTCCGTCGTGCCGATCAGGGTGAAGTCCTGCTCGTAGGGAATGACGAAGACCACCCGCCGGTCGTCGTTCTGCAGGATGTAGGCCTGTTGCCCCTCATACAGCCTCGGCACGACGATATGGCTGCCGCGCACCAGGCGTACCCGGTCCGGCGCCGCCACCCCCGTCTCCGCCAGCGCCTGCATCACCCAGGGGCCGGCGGCATTGGCGATGGCCCGGGCCCGCACGCGGCGCTCCGCGCCGCCCGCGGCGCCGCGCCCCGACACGTCGCGCAGGACGCAGTCCCACCCGTCCGCGCCGCGCCGGGCGGAGACGAACTCGGTCCGCACCAGCACCGTGGCCCCCCGCGCCGCCGCGTCGCGGGCGTTCAGCACGACGAGGCGCGCATCCTCGACCCAGGCATCCGAATAGGCGAAGCCGCGCGACAGCTCCGGCTTCAGCGGCGCCCCCCAGGGATGCCGCCGCAGGTCCAGGGATTCGCTGCCCGGCAGCGTCACCCGCCGCGCGAGGTGGTCGTAGAGGAACAGCCCCGCCCGCAGCATCCAGGCCGGCCGCATCCCCGGCACGCGCGGCAGCACGAAGCGCATCGGCCAGGCGATGTGCGGGGCGAGGCGCAGCAGCACCTCGCGCTCCGCCAGCGCCTCCCGCACCAGGCGGAACTCGTACTGCTCCAGGTAGCGCAGCCCGCCATGGATCAGCTTCGACGAGGAGGAGGAGGTCGCCCCCGCCAGGTCGCCGCGCTCGGCCAGCAGCACGGAGAGTCCCCGCCCCGACGCATCGCGCGCGATCCCCGCGCCATTGGCGCCGCCGCCGATGACGAGCAGGTCCACCGGATCCGAACCGTGCCCTGCCGCTTCCCCATCCATGCCTCCCAGCCTGACACGCGCACGGCCGGGCGCAAGCCGGGGGCGGATGCGCTTGGCCCCGCGTGGCAACCGTGTGACGATGCGCCCCGGACCAACGCCCCTCCCCTGCCGGAGCAAGCCCCCATGCTCTCCCGCCGCCAGCTGCTGGCCGCCACCGGTTCCGCGCCGCTCCTCGCGCCCCTGGCGGCGCGGTCCCAGGCCACCCCCGATGCGGTCGCCATGCCTGCCCCGGGCCGCCGCGCCTGGGCGGAGCAGGTGCCGCAGATCCGCCTCGGCGTGCTGGGCGGCGAGACGGAGACGGACCGGCTGGGCCGCTACGAGGGCTACCGCAAGCTGTTCGAGGACATCTTCCAGGTGCCCACGCGGATGTTCTTCGCCTCCGACTACGCGGGCGTGCAGCAGGCCTTCGCGGCGAAGCAGCTGGAGATCGCCAACATGGCCCCCGCCGCCTATGCGGGCGTCTGGATGGACACCAATGGCGGGGTGGAGCCGATCCTGGTGACGCGGGAGTCCGACGGCAGCACCTCCTACGTCGCCGTCATGTATGTCCGCAGCGACAGCGGCATCACGAAGATCGAAGACCTGCGCGGGAAGTCCATTGCCTGGGCCGACCCCAACAGCGCCTCCGGCTACCTCATCCCGCGTGCCGAACTGCGCGCGGCGGGCATCAACCCCGAGCCGGGGCAGTTCTTCGCCCGCACCGGCTTCGCCGGCGGGCACGACCAGGCGCTGGTGGCGGTGCTGCAACGCCAGTACGACGCGGGTGTCACCTGGGTCTCCGGCCAGGGCGAACCGCCCTATACCCGCGGCGTGCTGCGCGCGGCGGTGGAGAAGGGCATGCTGAACATGGCCGACCTCCGCATCATCTGGACCTCCCGGCCCATCCAGAACGGGCCGATCGTCGTGCGCTCCGACCTGCCGGCGGCGTTCAAGGAGGACATGATCGCCTTCCACCTCGCCCTGCCCAAGGCGCATCCGGATATCCACCGCGCGGTGGAGCGTGGCAGCGCGATCGGCTGGGCCCGCACCAGCCACGCCGACTATCAGGTCTTCGTCGACATGCGCCGCGCCGAGGCGGCGGAGCGCCGGCGCCGCTGAGGCCCGGCTAGGGCTTCCCGGCCAGGGGGTCCCGGTAAGGGGGCCAAGGCGGGGGAACGCCCCCTCAGCGCCGTTGCGCCATCTCCGCCACGGCCTGCCAGCCCCATTCCACCGGGACGTTGAGCAGGCCGTGGTGCAGGCGGTGCACGGCGTTGCGGACCGCCGCGTCCAGCCCCGCGCGCGCGTAGAAGACGCCACGGATGTGCAGGCAGTGGGCGATCGCGCGCAGGAAGCATTCGCGCAGCAGCGGCTCCGGCGGCGCCGCGGCGCGCCAGAAGCCGTCCAGCCCGCCGGGGTGGACCAGGCCGGGGATCCTGTAGATCGCCTCGCCCAGCGCATGGGTCGGCAGGCCGTCGATGATGGCGCGCAGGCCGACGGTGCTGTTCACCGTGACCACGCCCTGCACGCTCTCGGTGATGTCGCCCAGGTTGCCGCCGCCCAGGTAGTGGACGCGCTCCGAGGCACCGAAGCGGCGCGCGATCTGCCGCACCCGGCGGTGCCACATCTTCAGGCCCGGATCGAGCGGATGCACCTTCACCAGAAGCTGCGCCTCCGGCGGCGCATGCGCGGCGAAGGAGGCGACGACATCGGTGATCGCCGAATCCATGTCCGGATAGGGCGAGTAGGCGCGCAGGGAGAAGTCCGTCTCCATCTGCATGGCGAAGAGGAAGAGCGGCCCCTTCGGCCCCGCCACGCCCTTCAGCCCCTCCAGGATTCGGGCCGCGCGCCGGTTCTCCCGCCCGCGCAGCAGCAGCCGCATCGCCGTGCCGGCATAGACGGGGATCGGATGGTAGAGCTGGTGCGTGCGATAGTGGGGAAAGGGCCAGGGCAGCAGCATCGCCATGTGATAGGCGATGTCCCAGATCGCCTGGGTGCGGAAGCAGTCGCGATGGTGCACCACCAGGTCCGGCGGCGGCAGCGCGCGCCCCAGCGCGATGATGGTGTCCGGATCGCGGGGAAAGCGGCTCTCGGCGTTCATGCCGTCGCGCTCCAGCACGATCCAGTCGGGCCGGATGTAGCCGAAGTCGGTCGCCACCACCTGCACGCCGCGGCGCCGCGCAGCGTCGATGGCGGGCTTGTGCTGCGGCCGCTGCTCGCCCAGCAGGACGAGGTCGGTCGCCCCGCGCTCCTCCAGGAAGCGGTCGATCCAGCCGGGCCAGTCCTCCGCCCGGCCGCGGTAGTCCACCGCGCCCCGCCCCCACCACAGCAGCCTGTCGCCCAGGTTCAGGTTCACCCGCGCGACCTGGTGCCCGAGCGCGCGCAGCCCCTCGCCCACCTCGCGGAAGAAGGGGCTGATCGGCCCCTGGAGGAAGACGAAGGAACGCGGGCCGCTGCGGCCGGGCGGGATCGCGTTCATGCCAGCGCCGCCCCGTAGATCCGCCAGCGCCCCGTCTCCGGCGCGGGAAGCCGCGCCATGGCGGCCAGCATGGCGGCGTTGTCTTCCAGGATCCAGGACACCTCCAGCCGCGCCCAGCCGCGCCGCCGCGCCAGCGCGATGGCGCCCGAGAGCATCGCGCCCACCGCCATGGCCGAGACCGCCCCGCCCCGGAAGGCGCGGCGCACGCCCAGCAGCGGCAGCCGCCCCGAGGTGGTGCGCCCGGCCAGCGCCGGCAGCATCCGCGCCCAGCCGAAGGGAGCGAGCCGCCCGTCCAGCCGCGCCGTCGCCTCCTCGATGTTCGGCACCACGGCGCAGAGGCCGATCGCCTCGCCCCGCCATTCGGCGAAGAGCACCCGCCCCGCCAGCAGCAGGGGCGCGAGGAGGCGGCGCATCACCCCCGCCTCCGCGGCGCTGACCGGCTGCGCGCCCCAGTTCCCGGCCCAGGCATCGTTGTAGAGGTCGCGCAGCAGCGCCACCTCCGTCGCCAGGCGCCTCCGGCGCAGGGGCCGCACGCGCAGCCCGTCCCGCCCCGGCCAGCGGGCCAGCAGCGGCGCGAAGCGGGCGGAATGGCGCTCCCCGGCGAGATCCAGGGTGCAGGCCAGCACGTCCTTCTCCGGCCGCAGCCCGGCCGCTTCCAGCATCGGCGGCAGCCAGCCCGGGTTGCGCGGCATGCGCAGCATGGGCGGCGCCCCGAAGCCCGCCACCTGGGCGCCGACCTCGTGGTTGATCGACCAGGAGAGCGGCCCGCGGAGCCGCGACGCCCCCCAGCCGCGCAACCGGGCCGAGGCCGCATCCAGCAGCGCCGCCAGCACGGCCGGATCGTGCTCCAGCGCCAGGAAGCCGCAATGCCCGACCCCGCCGGTGGAGCCGTCGCGCGGCAGCGCAGCGGCGATCCGCCCGACCGGCCGCCCGTCGCGCAGGGCCAGGAACCGCGCGATCCGCCATTCCGCCAGGGCGGGGTTGAAGCCGGGATCGAAGGTGCGTCGCTGCTCGGCCAGCAGCGGCACCGACCAGCCCGCCGCCTCCCCGCCCAGCAGGGCCGGCAGGCGGAGCCAGGCGTCCGCCGCCGCCTCGTCGGCGACCTCGGCCACGGTCGGGGCGGCGGCGATCGTGCTCACCGCCCCAGGTCCAGCGGCGCCAGCCCCGCGAGGGCCTCGGCCACCGCCTCGGCCGCCGCGTCGAGCTGCGGCTCCTCATGCTCGGCGCTCAGGAAGAAGCGTAGCCGCGCCGCCTGTTCCGGCACGGCGGGGAAGACGATCGGCTGGACGTTCACCCCGCGCGCGAAGAGCGCCGCCGAGAGGCGTGCCGCCCGGACCGAGGAGCCGGTGATCACCGGCACGATGGCGCAGCCGGCGGAGGTCCCGGTGTCGAGGCCGAGGTCGCGCAGCCGGTCCCGGAAGTGGCGGGCATTGTGCCGCAGCCGCGCCACCCGCCAGGGTTCGGCCTGCATGACGGCCAGGGATTCCAGCGCGGCGGCGGCCAGGGCCGGCGGCAGCCCAACGGAGTAGACGAAGCCCGGCGCGGTGTGGCGCAGCCACTCGATCAGGTCGCGCTGCGCCGCGATGAAGCCGCCGCAGGCCGAGAGCGTCTTGGACAGCGTGCCCATCCAGATGTCGACCCCCGCCGGATCGACGCCCTGCTCCTCGAAGATGCCGCGTCCGGTGGGACCGAGCACGCCGAGCGAATGCGCCTCGTCGACCATCAGCCAGGCGTCGTGCTGCCGCGCCATCGCCACGAAGCGGGCGAGGTCGGGCAGGTCGCCGTCCATGGAATAGTGGCCCTCGATCACCAGCAGCGCCCGCCGCGCGCCGCGCCGCGCCGCCGCCAGCTCGCGCTCCGCCGCCGCCGCGTCGTTGTGGGCGAAGGGGATGCGCCGCGCGCCGGAGAGGCGCGCGCCCTCCGTGCAGGAATTGTGGATGGCGGCGTCGTGCACGATCACGTCGCGCGACCCCATCAGGTGGCCGATCAGCGTGACGTTGGTGGCATGGCCCGAGACCATGCAGAGCGCGTCCTCGGTGCCGTAGTTCTCCGCCAGGGCGCGCTCCAGCGTCGCATGCACCGGCCGCTCGCCGGAGACCAAGCGGCTGGCGGAGGCGGAGACGCCGTACCGGTCGATCGCCGCCTTGGCCGCCGCCGCCACGCGCGGATCGCCGTTCAGGCCGAGGTAGTTGTAGGAGGAGAAGTTGACGTAGCGCCGCCCGCCGATCTCCGTGGTGCCGCCCGCCACGGCGTCGTGCGGCCGGAAGAAGGGGTTCTCCAGCGACAGCGTCTCCACCGCCGTCTGCAGCAGCGCGAAGTCGCGCATGCCCGGCAGGTCGGAGAAGCCGCGCCGCCCCGCCGCCTCCGGCCCGTCATCCTGCCGGGCCCGCCGCTTGGCGAGGCGCTGCAGCAGCGCCAGCCGGGCGCCCGCGGAAAGGCCGAAGCCGCCGGTCACTCCGCCGCCTCCCGCGTCGGCTCGAAGTGCTGCAGCAGCACCGCGACCTGCGCCTCCTCGCCGCGCTCGCCGTGCAGCCCCTCCACCACCCGCGCCGCGAGCCCGGCCAGGGTCAGATCCTCCGTCACGGCGGCGAGCGGCACGGAGAGGCCGAGCCGCTGCTCCAGCGCGCCGCGCAGCTCCAGCCCGCCCAGGCTGTCCAGCCCCAGCCGCGCCACGGGGGCATCGGCGGGGATCGCATCGGCGGGCAGGCGCAGGATGCGGGCCAGCTCCTCGGCCGCGATGCGCAGCAGCAGCGCCTTGCCCTCCTCGGGCGGCAGCTCCAGCAGGTGCGCGCGCATGTCGTCCACGTCCCCGGCCGTCCCGGCCGCCTCCCGCACCGTGGCGAAGGCGGGCTCGCGCAGCACCGGCAGGGCGGCGCCGAGCCGGCCCCAGCCCAGCCGCGCCAGGTACGCCACCGGCGCCCCGGAGCCGAGCAGCGCCGGGAGGGCGTCGAGCGCCTCGCCCGCCGCCATCGGCTCCACGCCCAGGCGGCGGGAGAGGGTCTCCGCCACCCCCGTCTCGCGCGCCAGGACGCCCGCATCGGCGATCGGGCCCCAGCCCACGGCCAGGGCCGGCAGCCCGCCCGCCCGCCGCCGCCGCGCCAGCGCCTCCAGCGCGGCATTGGCCGCGACGTAGTTCCCCTGCCCCGGATTGCCGAGCGGCGTGGTGGCCGAGGAGAAGAGGAGGAACAGCGCCGGCTGGTCCGCCCGCGTCAGCCGGTCCAGGTGCTCCGCCGCCAGCAGCTTCGGCGCCAGCACCCGCGCGAAGCGGGAGGCGTCCAGCGTCGCCACCCCGCCATCGTCGAAGACCGCGGCCGCATGCACCACGCCGCCGATCGGCCCCTCCGCCCGCAGCGCCGTCAGCACCGCGCCCAGCGCCTCCGCATCCGCGGCGTCGCACGCATGGGCCGTGGCCCGTGCCCCCAGCGCCGCCAGCGCCCGCAGCGCGGCCGCGGCCTCCGGCGTGGCCGGGCCGCGGCGGGAGAGCAGCGCCAGCCGCCGCACGCCGCGCGCCGCCAGCCACTTCGCGCATTCCAGCCCGAAGCCCGCCGTGCCGCCGGTGACCAGCACCGTGCCGGCGGGGGGGACCCAGGACGGCGCGGCAGGCGCCGCCTGATGCGGCGGGCGGATCACCAGCTTGCCGATATGCGCGCTGGCCTGGAGCGTGCGGAAGGCGTCCTCCACCCGGGCCGCGGGGACGACGCTGCGCGGCAGCGGGCGCAGCGTGCCGACCGCCAGCCGGGCGCGCAGCCCGTCCAGCAGCCGCGCCGCCTCCGCCGGGCGGGCGGCGGGAAGCTGGTCCACGTCCACGCCGAAATAGCTGATGTTGCGGCGCATCGGCCGCAGCGCGATGCGGCGATCCTCGGCATAGTCGCGCTTGCCCAGCTCGATGAACCGGCCCCAGGGACGCAGCAGCGCGAGGGAGCGCTCCATCGCGTCGCCGGCCAGGCTGTTCACCACCACGTCCACGCCGTCGGGCCAGTGCAGGCGCAGCGCATCGGCGAAGCCGGGATCGCGGCTGTCCAGCACCAGCTCCGCCCCGGCGGCACGCAGGAAGGCGCGCTTGGCCGGTGTGCCGGCGGTCATCGCCACCCGCGCCCCCGCTTCCTGCGCGATCTGCAGCGCGGCCAGTCCGACCGCCCCGGCGCCGCCATGCACCAGCACGCGCTCGCCCGGGGCGAGGCGGGCGCAGCCTTCCAGCGCATGGGCGGCGGTGAGGAACGCCACCGGCACCGTCGCGGCGGCGGCGAAGCCCATCCCCTCCGGGATCGGCGCGATCGCCTCCACCCGGGTCACCGCCCGGCTGGCGAGCGCGCGGGGGGCAAAGCCGAAGACCCGCAGCCCCTGCCGAAGCCCCACGCCGGGCCCCACCGCCTCGACCGTGCCGGCGAACTCCATGCCCAGCCCGGCGCCGGCGAAGCCGCCCTGCAGGATCTCCTCCGGCAACAGGCCCTGCGCCCACATCAGGTCGCGGAAGTTCAGCCCCGCGGCCTCCACCCGCACCAGCACCTCGCCGGTGGCGAGGTCGGGCGCGGTGGGCAGCGTCTCCCAGCCCAGGCTGCCGAGCTGGCCCGGCTGCCGCACGACCAGCCGCGCCGGCCCCCGCGGGCGGTCGGGCTCGGCAGCGCCGGGGCGCAGGCGCGGGGCGCGTCGCGTCGCCTGCGCCAGCAGCGCCTCCGGCTCCGCGCCGGGCGACAGCAGTTCCGGCAGCAGCCGCGCGGCGGCGGCGGCCGGGGCCAGGGCGGCATCCACCAGCAGCCGGCGCGGCGCCAGATCCGGCATCTCGTTGGCCAGCACGCGGCAGAGCGCCCGCACCGCCTCGGCCGGCGGGTGGGTGTCGTCGCCCTGGGTGACGACGGCGAAGCGGGCGGCGGCGCCCTGGGCCACCTGCGCCAGCGCGACCAGCCCGGCGAGGGCGGTCGGCAACGCCTCCGCAGCCGATCCCGCCAGCGCCACCACTAGCGCCCCGCGCAGCCGGCGCGGCGGCAGGTTCGCGGCATCCTCCAGCCGCGTGAGGCCGAGCTGGGCGGGCTGCGGCAGAGCGGCCAGCGCCTGGGCCAGGGCCTCCGCCAGCGGGCGGGCCGCGCTGTCGGCGACCAGCAGCATGGGCGGCAAGGGTCCGGCGGGAGCCGGTGCCGTCGCGGCCAGGCGGGCGGGTTCCACCGGCCGCCGGGCGGAGAGCAACAGGGCCGGCCAGGGTGCCGCCCGCAGCGGCTCGGCCAGCCCCTGCAGCCAGCCGTCGGCGGCCAGGGCATCGCGCCAGGCCGCGGCCCCCGGCAGCGGGCGGCCGCTCCACCAGGATGGGTCCTGGCCGAGCGCGAGATCCAGCACGCGGCCCGGCAGCGGCTCCGCCAGCAGCAGCGTGCCGCCTTCCGCCAGCGCCGCGGCGAGGCCGGGCAGCAGGGCCGTGCCCAGCCGGCCGCGCGCGGCGGCGCCGACGCCCACCACCAGATCGGCCGCAACCGGGCAAGGTGTCCCGGATTCCGGATCCCAGGCCAGGGGCAGCCGCTCCACCAGCCCGCGGGCGCCGGGCAGCACCCGCCCCTCCCCGGCCACGTGGTGCAACACCCTGCGGCCGGTGGCGCCCAGCGCCTCGGCCAGGCGGCGGCTCAGTGCCGCGCTGCCCAGATCCAGCACGCGCAGCGGCCGGCCCGCCGGCCAGGCGGCGGCCAGGGCCCCGGCGGCGGCCACCACCACCTCCGCCAGCCGGTCGGGGCCGGCGGCCTCCTCCGGCATGGGCAGCGCGGCGCCCTCGCCCGCCAGGGCGAGCGGCAGGCGTTCCGCCGCCAGGGCGAGCCAGGCGAGGTCATGCGCCATGGAGGGCTGCTCGGCCAGGACGGAGCGCCAGATGTCCTCGGCCGGCGGCAGGACCGATTCCGGCAGGGGGCGCAGCCCGTCCTCCGGGTCGTTCGCCGCCAGCCCATCCTCCTCCAGCGCCCGCAGCAGGGCGTCCGCCAGGGGGGATGGCCGCGGGGATGGCTGCGGGGATGGCTGCGGCAGGGCGCGGCGCGACACCCCGGTGGCAAGCGCCGCATGGGCCACGGCGCCGGCCCAGCCCTCCAGCAGCAGCGCCGTCTCGGACAGGTCCAGCGCCTCCTCCGCCTGCCGCGCGGCGGTCAGCGCGGCGTCGAGCGCCGGGGCGGGCGGCGGCAGCGCGGGATCGGTGGTGGGCAGATCCTCCATGCGGAAGACCATGGGCTCGGCCGCGGTCCCCAGGCCGAGCCGCACCCGCTGCAGCGCCGCCTCCTCGATCAGCGCGACGGCCTGGCCCTGCGCGTCGCGGAGCAGCAGCCGGGCCGCGGCCGAACGCTCCCCGGCGCGCAGCAGCGCCAGCTCCGCGATGGCCGCCGGCGCGGCGCCGCGGCGCCAGACCAGCCGCTCCACCCGGACCGGGAGCAGCGCCTCCGGAACCGCCGCCCCCCGCCCCGACAGGTCCGGCATGGCGGGGGCCAGCAGCGCGATCAGGGCCTGCAACGCCCCGTCCAGGCGGACCGGGTGCAGCAGGAAGGCGGCATCCGGCGGCGCGGCCTCAGGCAGCACCAGGCTGGCACGGGCCCGGCCGAAATCCGCCTGCACCTCCCGCAGCGGCCGGAAGGCGGGGCCGTAGTCCAGCCCCAGCCGCGCCGCCAGCGCGGTCACCGCCGCGCCCTCCATCCGGCGCGGCTCGGCCAGCGGCGCGGCCGGCCCTGCCGACAGGGCGGAGAGGCTCGCCTCCCCCACCCGCCCCCGGGCGTGCAGGGTCCAGCCCTCCTCGGCGAGGCGGCGCCGGCTCTCCAGGGTCAGGGCGCCCTCATCCGACAGGCGCACGCGAACCTGCCGCGTCTCCGCCTCCGACAGCGGCATGGGCCGCAGGATCTGGAAGGCGGCGACCTCCAGGACCGGCGCCTCCGGGAAGCGCCAGGCGGCGGCGGCCAGCGCCATCTCCAGCATGGCGGCGGCCGGCAGCACCGCCTCCCCGCCCAGCCGGTGGTCGGCCAGCCAGGGCTCCAGCACCGTGTCCAGGTCGCGCGTCCAGGGGCCGGCCTCGGCGGAGCGGCGCATCCCCAGCAGCGGGTGGTCGTGATGCGGGTCGTGGAGCCGGTTGTCCTCCGAGCTGCGGGCCAGCCAGTGCCGCTCCCGGGCGAAGGGGGTCAGCGGCAGGTCCCGTGCCGCCGGCCCCGCATAGGCCGGGCCGTTGCGGGGGTCGGCGCCGCGCGCCGCGGCACGGTCGGCGATGGCGGCCACCGGATCGCCCGCCTCGGGTCGGTCGCGCTTCGACAGGCCCGGCAGGACGACCGCACGGGCCTCGCGCGTCGTCTCCCGCAGGTAGGATTGCAGGACGGGGTTCGGGCCGATCTCGACGAAAAGCCGCGCCCCCCGTTCCAGCGCCAGCGCGACCCCGTCGGCGAAGCGCACCGGGTCGCGCAGGTTGCGCCACCAGTATTCCGCGTCCGGCTCCCCCACCGGCGCACCGTGCACGGTCGAGAGGAAGGGGATCCGGCCGCGGCGGGGCGCCAGCCCCTCCAGCGAGCGCAGCAGGGCGGCCCGCACCGGGTCCATGGCGGCGGAGTGGAAGGCGTAGTCGAGATCGAGCTCGACGCAGTGCAGCCGCTGCGCCTTCGCCTGCGCGGCAAGCCGCGCGATCGCCTCGGCCGGGCCGGCGATGGTGACGGCGCGCGGGGCGTTGCGGGCGGCGATCTCCAGCCCGGGGCCGCAGGCGGCCAGCAGCGGTTCCATCGCCTCGGCCGAGCAGGCGAGCGCCGCCATGCGGCCCCGGCCCCGGGTGGCGTGCTGGGCGGCGGAGCGCGCCACGACCAGGCGTGCCGCCTGCGCCATGTCCAGCAGCCCGGCCGCCAGCGCCGCCGCCACCTCGCCCACCGAGTGGCCGAGCACGAGGTCCGGCACCAGCCCCTCGGCCGCCAGCCCGCGCAGCAGCCCGGCCTGCACCGCGAAGAGAAGCGGCTGGGCGACGTCCGTCGCCGCCAGCGCTTCCTCCTCCACCCCGTCGGCGAGGCGCGCAGCGGGGGACCAGCCCAGCAGCGGCGCCAGCGCGGCATCCGCCTCCTCCACCCCGGCGCGGAAGCCGGCATGGCTTGCGAGCGCCGCCTGGGCCATGCCCGGGTACTGCGCGCCATTGCCCGAGAAGACGAAGGCGATCCCGCCCGCCGGCCCGGCCTGGCCCTCCGTGACCCCGCCCGGCTTGCGCCCGGCGGCCCAGTCGGCCAGCGCCGCCGCCAGGACCGGCGCCTCGTTCCCGCGCACGACCAGACGGTGCGGGCCCAGGTCGCGATGGCGCGCGGCGCCGCGCAGCAGCGCCGGCAACCGGGCCTGCGTCGTGCCCTCCAGCCGCTCGCGCCAGCGGGCGGCGAGCAGCGGCAGGGCGGCGGGGGAACGGGTGGAAAGCAGCAGCGGCGGTAGCGCGGCTGCCGGCTCGTGCGCCGGCGCACGGGCGGGGATGGCGGCCGCAGGGGCGGCCGTCAGCAGGGCCGTGGCGTTGGTGCCGCCGAAGCCGAAGGAGTTGACCCCCACCACCGGGGCCGGCGACGCGGCGCCGCCCTGGGAGAGCGGCTCGGGCCGGAGCGGCACGCGCAGGTTCAGCGCCGCCAGGTCGACATGCGGGTTGGGCGTCTCGAAATGCAGGCTGGGCGGGATGGTCCCGTGCTGCAGCACCAGCATCGCCTTCAGCAGCCCCGCCATCCCCGAGGCGGGCTCGGTATGCCCGATATTGGTCTTGGCCGAGCCGACCGGCAGCGGCTTGCGCCGGCCCCGGCCCAGGACCTGCCCGATCGCGCTGACCTCGACGGGGTCGCCCACCTGGGTGCCCGTGCCATGCGCCTCGAAATAGGCGACGCGGCGCGCCGGGATGCCGCTTCGCTCCAGCACCCGGGCCATCAGTGCGGCCTGCGCCTCCAGGTTCGGCAGGGAGAGGCCGATGGTGCGGCCCGCGCTGTTCACGCCGCTGCCGATCAGCACGGCGCGCACCGGATCGCCATCCGCCAGCGCCGCCGCGAGCGGCTTGAGCAGGACGACCCCCGCCCCTTCCGCCCGGACATAGCCATCCGCGCCGGCGTCGAGGAAGCGGCAGCGGCCGGTGGGCGAGAGCATCGATGCCCTGGAGAAGCCGGCGAAGGCATAGGGCGAGAGCAGCAGCTGCACGCCGCCCACCACCGCCGCCTCCACCTCGCCACGCTCCAGCGACTCCATGGCATGGTGCAGCGCGACCAGCGAGGAGGAGCAGGCGGTGTCCACGGTCTGCCCGGGGCCGCGCAGGTCGAAGACGTTGGTCAGCCGGTTGGCCAGGATCGACAGGGTGTTCCCCGTCATGAAGTACCGGTCCGCCCCGGCAGGGTCGGAGAGCCGCAGCTCGCCGTAATCGGTCGAGGAGCCGCCGATCCAGACGCCGATCTCCCGCCCCGCCAGAGCGGAGGGGCGGCAGCCTGAATCCTCGATCGCCTCCGCCGTCACCTCCAGCAGGAGGCGCTGCTGCGGATCGGCCTCGGCGGCCTCGCGCGGGCTGAGTCCGAAGGCCGTGGCGTCGAAGCCCGCCACGTCGCCCAGATGCCCCGCCGCGAAGGTGTAGGAGCGGCCCGGCTCACCCCGCCGGGGGTGGTGGAACAGGCGCTGGGAGAAGCGGTCCTGCGGGAGGGTGGACACCACGTCGCGCCCGGCCAGCAACAGATCCCAGTAGGCCGCCAGGTCGGGCGCGCCGGGGAAGCGGCAGGCGGCTCCGATGATGGCCACGGGAGCTCGTCGGGCCCGCCCGCCGCCCCGCCCAGAATCTTGATTCATCCGGCTCACTAATTACGATTTTATAATGAATCTTACGTGCGTTGCAATGCCGCAAGGGCCGGTACCCTGTCCGCCAGGACCAGCCCGGCCTCCCAGGGCTCGGCGGCATCGCGGGCGGGAAAAGGCATTGTCGTCGCCGGGCGCACCTCCGTGGCGGTGATGTGGGCGAGCAGCACCTCCACGCGTCGGAAATGCTCGTCCCAACCGGGTGGCTGCCAGCCGCCGAGACGGTCGAGCTGCGAGGCACGCGCGGCGCTGCCCGGCGCCGCATAGGCCAGGATCCGTTCCCGCCAGCGCGGACCGTCGAGGGGATCGAGGTACTCCGGGACGTCTCCGCCCACTTCGCGCAACGACGCCAGATCCGATGCGATCACCGGCACGCCGAGCGCCAGCGCCTCGCCCAGCGGGAGGCCGAAGCCCTCGGCGAAGGAGGGGAAGAGGAGGGCCCGCGCGCCCCGCATCAGTTCCCACACCTGACGGTCCGGCAGGGACCCCATCTCCTGCACCACGCCGCGCAGGGTGGTGCTGCGCTCCAGGAGGTCCACGACATTCTCGTTCTCCCAGCCACGCCGTCCCAGGACCAGCAGGCGCGGCGTCTCCGGGCCGAGGCGGTCGACGAGGTCGCGCCAGATATGCAGGAGCAGGAGATGGTTCTTGCGCGGCTCGATGGTGCCCAGGATCAGGAAATAGGGGTTCGACGCAGGCCCCGTGGCCAGGGCGGGAAGCGGCGGGCGGGGCGCCTCGATCCCCAGCGGCGCGACGAGCACCGGAGGCGGCAGGGCCCGCGGCCGCATGTGCCCGGCCAGCACGGCCGCGGTATGCCGGGAGTTGACGATGACCCCGTCCGCCAGGGAGACCGTGGTGCCGATGCGGCGGAGGTGCCGCCCCGACTGGCCGGGGCGGGCATATTCGGGGTGCGTCGCCGGGATCAGGTCGTGGATCAGGGGGACGAAGGCGCATCCCCGGCTGCGCAGGGCGCGGATGGATTCCTGGCGCTCCAGCGCGCGATGGGAGACCAGCAGGAAAGCCTTAGCGCCGGGGCGCGCCAGCACGGCCGTCATCTCGCGACGGCCGAAGCCCAGCGCCGCGCGCAGTTGCAGCCGCCGGGCGAGGCGGCGGGCCGCCCCCGCCTCCGCCGAGGCGAGGTCCCCACCCCGCGACCAGGCCTCGCATAGGCAGCGGACCAGATCGCGCACCGCGCCGGAGGGCACCACGCACCAGGCGCCGGAGGGCGACATGGTGACGAAGCTGCAATCCGCCTGTGGCCGCATGGCCCAGTGGCGGGCGTAGGCCAGCTCCACGCGGTCGATGCCCGACGGCGCCGCCTTGCCGCCGCAGGCCAGCAGGCGGGAGACGTCCAGCACCACGTAGGGTAGCATCGGGTCCTGGTCTGCACCGCAAAGCAGGCCGGGAATGATCTCAGAGCTTCTCATCCGCTCCTTCCCCGCCGTTGCGGGCCCCGAAGAACGGGGCTGTGCGATGCAACGTGAAAGGTGTTTCATCACAGGTCAATGAGCACGTGGAACCATTGCGGCATCCTGGGCACCATCAAGGCCTGTAACGAAACGTGCACCTAACCGGTGGTAGTCATGAACTCTTTGCCACGCAAGGCAGGTTGTGCTCGAAAGGCAGTCACAAACTCAGACAAGCCGAGGATGAAAAGGGCCAGCCCGCTGTGATCCGCGTCGCCTATCACCGGCACATCGACCCGCGGGTCTGTGTCGAACGATGCGTCGCATCCCTCGGCATGGCGCGGCCGGATCTCGTCCTGGCCTTTTGCGGCGGGAAGCTGGATCCGGACGTGGTCCTGCCCACCCTGCGGGACCGGCTGGGCGGCGCGCCCGTCTACGGCGGGGCCGCCGCGGGCGCGATCACCCGGGAGGCCTATGGCTACAGCGGGCTGGAGCTGCTCCTCGTCGGCTTCCAGGGCGCGGAGGTCACGCCCCGCACCGTGACCCAGGAGCTGGGGCAGGACGAGGAGGCCGCCGGCCGGACCCTGGGTGCCGCCGTGCGGGAGGTCGCCGCCGAGGATGCGGTGGTGGTGGTGCTCTACGACAGCGTGGCCAGCCGCCCGCCCCTGCGGCTCCACCCCGCCAGCCGGATCGTGCGCGGCTTCCACGAGGGGCTGGGCGGCCACCGCGTCTGCCTGCTGGGCGGCGGGCTGCTGACGGACATGAACCTGTCGGATGGCTGGGTCTTCGATGGCGAGCGCTGCCGGCACCACCTCGCCCTCGCCCTGGTCTTCCCGCCCGGGATCGAGGCGGAGACGGTGATCCTGCACGGCTGCCGGCCGGTCAGCACCTTCATGGAGATCACCCGGATCGACGGGGCGGAGGTCTACGAGCTGGACGGCATGCCGGCGCTCGGCGTGATCGAGCGCATGCTCGGCCTGCCGCTGGGCGAGGCGCAGGGGCAGGAACTCTCCCTGCTCGCGACTCTGGGCCAGAAGCAGGGCGACCCCTTCGCGCCCTATGACGAGAACGCCTATGTCAACCGGCTGATCCTGCGCGCCAATCCGGAAACCGGCTCCGTCACCCTGTTCGAGCCGGATTTCGAGCTGGGCGCCAAGGTGCAGATCATGGGGCGCGACAACTCACTGATGCTGGAATCCGTCACGGAGGGGATCGCGGCGCTCAACGAGGCGGTGCGGGACGGCGACAACCTCCTGGCCCTCTACATCGACTGCGCCGGGCGGGCGAGCGCCCGCAGCGGCGCCCCGGTCGAGGAGGCGGAGCTGGTGCTGCGCGACTTCGCCCCGCGCATCCCCTTCGCGGGCTTCTACTCGGGCGTGGAGATCGCTCCCTTCCAGGGCTATTCTCGGCCACTCGACTGGACCGGGGTACTGTCGGTGCTGCGACGACGGGCATGAAGCCACTGCCATTGCCATTGCCCGATTCCGGACCGCTGGAGCGCGAGCTCGCCTATTACCGCCGGGAGTGCAACGCCCTGGGCGCCCGGCTGCTCCGCCTGCAGGAGGAGCAGAGCCAGGCCTTCCGCGAGGCGCGGCGCAGCCGCACGGTGGCGAAGCTGATCCGCGAGGCCTACCGGCTGGCGGACGGCATCGATTCGCCGGAGGAGCTGGGCGGGCCGATGCTGGGCGTGGTGCTGGAGAACGCCATGTGCGACCGCGCCGCGCTGCTGCAGGAGGTGCCGCACGGCAGCGGGCAGTTCGTGGTCACGCACCGGCTCGGCCTGACGGGCGACGCCTCGCCGCCGGTCCTGCTCTCCACCCGGCCGGCCTTCTTCTACACGACGTCCAAGACGCGCATCGAGCCGCCGGCCTACGAGCTGACCGGGATCCTCCGCCTGCCCTATATCCTGTGGGCCTACGACGCGGCCTCGGGCCTCGCCCTGATCCTGGGGAACCAGAGCGAGAGCAACGTGAGCCGCCCCTTCGAGGAGGGGGACCAGGAGCTCGTGGAGGGCGCCCTCTCCGTCTACGTCGACGTGCTGATGCGCAAGCGGGCGGAGGTCGCCATGCGCGAGGCGAAGCAGGTGGCCGAGGAGGCGAGCACCGCCCGCTCCCGCTTCCTCGCGACGCTGACCCACGAGCTGCGCACACCGCTCAACGCCATCATCGGCTTCTCCGAGATGATGGCGCCCTCCTCCCCCTATGCGGTCACCACGGACCAGGCGCGGCAGTACAACGGGCATATCCTCACCTCGGCGCAGCACCTGCTCGTGCTGATCAACGAGATCCTGGACTACTCCGCCCTCTCGCGCGGCCGGGCCTCGCTGGCGGCGCGCTGGATCCCGGCCGCCGAGCTGGTGGAGGAGACGGTCGGCGCCTCGCTGGCGGTCGCGGCCGATCGCGGCATCCGCGTCTCCGCGCTGACGCCGCAGGAGCCGGTGTGGATCCGGGTGGACCGCACCCGGATGCGCCAGATCCTCGACAACCTGCTGAGCAACGCCATGCGCTTCACCAGGCCGGGCGGAACCGTGGTGCTGGCGGTCGCCGATACCCCGGACAACGGCCTCTCGCTGGAGGTGCGCGACAGCGGCGTCGGCATGCGCGCCGAGGACATCCCGCGAGCGCTGGAGCCGTTCCAGCAGATCGACAACCCCCTGACCCGCGCCTCGCCGGGAACGGGGCTCGGCCTGCCCATCGCGAAGGGCCTGGCGGAGGCGCATGGCGGCAGCCTGGTGATCCGCAGCGCGCCGGACGTGGGCACCACGGTCATGGTCCATCTGCCGCCGCAGCGCGTGCATCGCGGCACCGACGCGCCCGCCGCGGCCGACTAGCACCCGCCCTCGCGTGGCTCCGCGCGGCGGCCGCCTCCGGGGCGGACCTTCCGTGGCCACCCGCCCCGCGAGGATGCCACGGGTGTGGCGATCCTCGTCTCCCCCGCGTCGGCGCCTCACTGGTCAGGCGACCACGCCGGGCGGCGTCGCGGCCAGGGTGGCAAGGTTGCGGTCCACGGCCCGGATGAGGCCCCAGTTCTCGCTGTAGTTGGCGGGGAAGCCGGGCGAGCCGGCATCCAGGTCCTGTTGCCGGGCGTGGCTGTACTGGGTCCACTTCTTGGTGGCCGGGCGGCGATGGTGGAAGTCGTGGCAGGGGGCGTCGCCCACCAGCACGAAGACCCGCGCGAAGACGGCGCCGACCAGCATCCGGGCCCACCACCAGCCCCAGGCGGTCAGGCCACCCAGGCTGGCGGGGGAACGGTCCGGCGGCATGGCGCCGGGGAACACGCCCGTGGTGGAGGCGCAGACGAAGGCCTTCCCGCGGGCGCGGATCAGATCGACGTCCGGGAAGCGGTGCTCGCACAGGATGCGGAAGACGGTCGCGACCTGCAGCAGCACGGTCAGCGGCAGGAACCAGGCGACCAGCACGGGCACCCAGGCCCCCGTCACGGCCGCGGCCGCCAGCGGCACGGCGACGCCCGCCCGGGCCATCCAGTCATGTGCCCGGTCGCCGCTGAACATCGCCGCCTTCAGGCGCCGTCGCAGGAAGCGGATATGGAAGGCGGGCGAGACCAGGTTGACGATCACCCGGCGCCACAGCGTCCGCAGCGGCACGCCGGGTTCCAGGCCGCAGACCCCGAAGACGAAGCCGGTGAATTCGTCTTCCTCGGTCAGCAGCTTGTTGGCGCTGTGATGCAGCATGTGGTCGCGCTGGTAGTCCTCGAAGCGTGTGAACAGCAGCAGGGCCGAGACGATGCGTCCGACCTGCCGGTTGCGCTCCCGTGTCGCGAAGACGGTACCGTGCGAGCAGTGGTGGAAGATGACCACCTGGTACAGACCCAGCCCGGAGCAGGTCGTGGTGAGGCCCGCCGTCACCAGCAGTGCCGCCAGCCACCAGGGCAGGGCGAGCATCAGCGCAGCCAGGGTCAGGGCGGCGCCGCCGAGGATGGCGGCCAGGCCGCTGGCGACGAAGCTGGCGGGGTGGCGCTCCGGCGCCTCCTCCCCCGGGGCGGGCTTGGCGGTGACCCAGGTCAGGAAAGGCTGCATCCAGCCGGGCAGCGCGGCGGCCATGCGGGCCCTGGGGTCGTTGCGGAGCGGCAGGCTCGACAGCGTGTCGAGGGCGGGGGCCGGGGCATGAGATTGATAGTGCACGGCAGGTTCCTTTTCCCGTTGGTCGTCCGGATGGCTGGCAGTTAGGCCAGCCGGCTCAATCTGCACCAGACGTAAGGAATTCTGCGACAATCAATCTATGCGGGTATTCAAATACTAAACGCTCGTTACGGATGTGGTTACAGTCTTTTTTCAGTCGATACGTATTACCGAGCGAGACTATTCTTAATCAAATATGCTTTCAGCAACTCCTTCTACCGTTCGTTGTGTCTTTCTCAGATGATGGCCACCCGTCATCCGTTACTGTTCTGTCAGGCACTCCGCATCGGCTTGCACGCCGGCGATGGCTCCAACCCAGGCCCTGGGATGGGCGCCACCTCCGCTTGGCGAGTCGGCGTGACGCGCCCCTGCCAGCCGTTGCCCGGAACCTCTGCAATCCCGTGGACGCGGCCCCCGCCCAGGCACCGGGGAAAGGCCCTGCCTGCGGCGCGGCCGGAGTCGCCGGGGTGGTCGGAGCCGCCCCGGCGACGGGCACCGCGCGGGCGGCACCTTGTCACCTCCGGTAGGGCCGTCAGGGGCCGCCTCAGTCGCTGCCCGGCGGGATGACGTTGGTCTGCAAGCCGTCCACCAGCACATCGCGCATGGTTTCGGCGCTCTTGACCCGGATGTCCTCCCACGCCTCGCGGGTATGGAAGGCGCTGTGCGGGGTGATCACCAGCCGTCCCGCCAGCCAGGGCTCCCGGGCCCGGTAGGCGGAGAGGAGGGCGGGGAGCGGCTCGACCGGCGGCTCCTGCGGCAGGACATCCAGCCCGGCGCCGGCCAGGTGCCCGTCCTTCAGCACGGCGTACAGGCCGTCGATGTCCAGGACCGGGCCGCGGGCCGTGTTCACCACGACGCCGCCGGCCGGCATCAGGCGCAGCAGCCGCTCCGTCACCATGCCCCTGGTCGTCCGGGTCAGGGGGGTATGGATGGACAGGGTGTCGGCGGTGGAGAACAGCTCCTCGATGGTGCGGACCCGCTCGATGCCCAGGGCCCGGTCCACCCCGTTGGGCAGGTAGGGGTCGAAGAAGACCACCCGCCAGCCGAAGGCCTTCGCCCGCAGGGCGGCGGCCGTGCCGATCCGCCCGAGGCCCAGCACGCCGAAGGTCCGGGTCTGCGGCCGCTGGATCAGCGGATGGTCCAGATAGGCCCAGGGCGCCGGCGGCTCTGCCCGCTGCATCTCGTGGTGCAGGATGATGCCGCGGCGCAGGGACAGGGCCAGTGCGACGGCGTGGTCCGCGACCTCCATCGTGCCGTAGTCGGGCACGTTGCAGACCTTCACACCCCGCGCGTCGAGCGTGTCGCGGTCCAGCCGGTCATAGCCCACCCCCATGCGGACCACGGCCTTCAGCCGGGGGAAGCGCGCGATGTCGGCGGCGCGCAGCCAGTGGCGGAAGATGAAAAGGCCGTCCACCTGGGCGCAGAGCTCGTCCGGCAGATCGGCGAGGGAGGCCGCCCCGCCGCCCTGCAGCAGCCGCACCTCCGGGCCGAGCACCTTCCGCTCCAGCGCCGTGTCCGGATACATGCCCTCCGGCTCGAGCACGGTCAGCGTCATGTCGGGCGGAATCCCCCTCTCCATTCCGTGAGGATGCGGCCCAGCCCCACCGCGCGCAACCGCCGGGCCCGCATCCCTGCCGCGATCAGTCGGCGCTGACCTTCGCCTCCCGGATGACCTTGGCCCATCGCTGCAGGTCGCCCGAGATCAGCGTCGCGAAGGCCTGCGGCGTGCCCCCCGCGGCGACCATGCCCTGCGCCTGCAGGGCCGCCCTGGTGGAAGGCTCCCGGAGCCAGGCGTTGCATTCCGCGTTCAGCCGCGCGACCAGCTCGGCCGGCATTCCCGCCGGCGCCAGCAGCCCGTACCACAGGTTCACCGGCGGCATGGGCAGCCCCGCCTCGGCGATGGTCGGCAGGTCCGGCGCCGCCGCCGCCC
Organism: Roseomonas sp. OT10; assembly: GCF_020991085.1. Classification (NCBI taxonomy): domain Bacteria; kingdom Pseudomonadati; phylum Pseudomonadota; class Alphaproteobacteria; order Acetobacterales; family Roseomonadaceae; genus Roseomonas; species Roseomonas cutis. The sequence goes on along the minus strand of NZ_CP087719.1, from coordinate 1,410,304 downwards.
GGTGCTCGCCGCCCACCGCCAGCAGGCGGATCTGCCCGGCCTGGGCCAGGGGCAGCGCGGTGTGGACCGGCAGGAACATCAGGGCGATGCGCCGGCCGATCAGGTCCTGCACCGCCGGGGCGGAGCCGCGATAGGGCACGTGGTTCAGCTCCACCCCGGCGGTGAGGCCGAAGAGCGCCATGGACAGGTGCTGCGGCGTGCCGTTGCCGGGCGACGCGTAGTCCAGCTTGCCCGGATTGGCGCGCGCATGCGCGATCAGCTCCCGCAGGTCGCGCACGGGCAGGTCGGGCTGCACGACCAGGGCCAGCTCGGCGGTGGTGAGCTCGATGATCGGCGTGAAGCTCGCCACCGGGTCGTAGGGGAGCTGGGCGACCAGCCCCGGGTTGATGACGAAGGCATTGCCCTGGAGCATCAGCGTCCGCCCGTCCGGGGCCGCGCGGGCCACCGCCTGGCTGCCGATGTTGCCGCTGGCGCCGGCGCGGTTGTCCACCACCACCGGATGGCCCAGCCGCGCGGTCAGGAAGGGCGAGAGCAGCCGGGCCAGGATGTCGTGCCCGGTCCCGGGCGTATAGGGCACCACCAGAGTCACCGGCCCGTCGATGGCCGGCTGGGCCAGGGCGGGACAGGTGGCGGCAAGGGGCAGCAGCGCGGCCGTGGCCGCCAGTCGCCTGCGGGTCAGCATGGTCGTCTCCTCCTTCGTCTCGGCCCTTGGCAGGCACCCTGCGCGACACCCTGCCGGGGCGGGGGCGCCTCTGTCGACGGGGCATCCGCCCCGGCAGGCCGCCGCCTCCCCTGCCCCGCCGCGATCACCGTCGCGGCGGGAGGCTTGCGCCGTTCGTAAGGGAACCTTATAGATAGGATACCTAATGAATGCCAAGCGGGAGCGAGACCGTCCCTTGCCCGATCCGATCGTCATCGTCGGCGCCGGTCCTACCGGGCTGACAGCCGCCCTGTCCCTGGGGCTGGCCGGGATCCCCGTGCTGCTGCTCGAGGCGGAGCCGGCACTGACCCACGACCTGCGCGCGGGCTCCTACCACCCGCCCACGATCGAGATGCTGGACGCGCTCGGCGTGGCCGGCCGCATGCACGAGACGGGGATCAAGGTGCCCACCTGGCAGATCCGCGACCGCCTGGCCGGGGTGGTGGCGGAGTTCGACCTCTCGCTGCTGCAGGACGAGACGCCCTATCCCTACCGCCTGCACCTGGAGCAGCACCGGCTGACGCCGCTGCTGCTCGACCGCATCCGGGAGGCCGCGCCCTCCGTCGCCGTGCGCTTCGCCGCGCCGGTGGAGACGGTGGCGCAGGACGGCTCGGGCGCCACCGTCACCCTGCGCGAGGGGGAGGCGATCCGGGCCTCCTGCGTCATAGGCGCGGACGGGTCGCGTAGCGTCGTGCGCAAGGCCATGGGGGTGGAGTTCGAGGGCTTCACCTGGCCCGACCGCTTCCTGGTCGCCAGCACCACCTTCGACCTCGGCGCGCTGGGCTTCTCCGGCGCCGGCTACATCGCCGACCCGGAGGCCTGGGCGGCGGTCTTCCACGTGCCGGACACCGGCCCGCCAGGCCTCTGGCGCATCGCCTACCCGATCCCGCCCGAGGCGGAGGAGGAGGTGGAGCTGCGGCCGGAGAACATCCAGCGCCACCTCTTCCACCTGCTGGAGAGCGCGCGCCCCGAGCCGCCCGGCGGCCGCTTCACGCTGAAATACGCCTCCGTCTACCGCGTGCACCAGCGCGTGGCGCAGCGCTTCGCCGACCGGCGGCTGATCCTTGCCGGCGATGCGGCGCATGTGAACAACCCGCTCGGCGGGCTGGGCCTGAACGGCAGCGTGCACGATGCGGTGAACCTCGCCGCCAAGCTCGCCCGCATCTGGCACGATGGCGCGGACCGCGACACGCTGCTCGACCTCTATGACCGCCAGCGCCGCCCCATCAACATCCGGGCGGTGCAGGCGATGAGCATCCGCAACAAGGCGCTGCTGGAGGAGAAGGACCCGGCGGTGCGGCGGCAACGCCTGGAGGAGCAGCGCGCATTGGCGGCCGATCCGGTGCGCGCCAAGGCGCACCTGATGAACACCTCCATGATCAACTCGGTGCGCGAGGCGGCGGCGATCACCTGACGAGACGCAGGCGGGCCGCGAAACAGGGAGGAGCAGGATGCCAGACGACCACGCCACGGCCCCCGGGCCCGATGCGGCGACCCGGGCGAAGCGCGAGGAGTTCTACGGCCGCATCGCCGGGGAATCCCTCGCCCCGCTCTGGGAGGTGCTGAAGGGCCTGGTGCCGCCCGAGCCGCGCCCGACCCCCCGCCCCTATCTCTGGCGCTACGAGACGGTGCGCCCCTACCTGATGGAGGCCGGCCGCCTGCTGACCGCCGAGGAGGCGGAGCGGCGCGTGCTGGTGCTGGAGAACCCGGCCTTCCCGGGCAAGTCCCGCGCCACCGCCACGCTCTATGCGGGCATCCAGCTGGTGATGCCGGGCGAGGTAGCGCCGGCGCACCGCCACACCGCCTCCGCCCTGCGCTTCGTGCTGGAGAGCGCGGGCGGCCATACCGCGGTGGGGGGCGAGCGCACCACCATGCGCGCGGGGGACTTCGTCATCACCCCCTCCTGGGCCTGGCACGACCACGGCAACGAGAGCGGCGAGCCCATCCTGTGGATGGACATCCTCGACCTGCCGATGGTGAACTTCTTCGAGAGCGGCTTCTCCGAGCACCACAACGACAAGGCCCAGTCGATCGGCCGGCCGGAGGGCGATGCGCTGGCCCGCTACGGCGCCGGGCTGCTGCCGGTGGAAGGGGGCAGCCCGTTCGGCCGCACCTCGCCGATCTTCAACTACCCCTTCGAGCGCACCCGCGCCGCGCTCGCCTCCGTCGCGGCCGCGGGCTCCCTGGACCCGCACTGGTCCGCCACGCTGCGCTACGCCAACCCCATGGACGGCGGCTGGGCGATGCCCACCATCGCCTCCTGGATGACGCATGTCCCCGCGGGCACCGGCACCGCCGCGCTGCGCAGCACGGACGGCATCGTCGTCGCGGTGGCGGAGGGCCGCGGCGTGGCGCGGATCGGCGACCAGCGGATCCCCTTCGGGCCGCAGGACATCTTCGTGGTGCCGAACTGGACCTGGCGCGCCTTCGAGGCGGAGGAGGACTGCTTCCTCTTCTGCTCCTCCGACCGCGTGGCGCAGGAGAAGCTGGGCCTGTGGCGCGAGGAGCGCGGCCAGGCCTGATGCCGCCCGCCGCCGGCGCCCGACGGCGCCCCCTTCCACCGGACGCGGCGGCGGAGACGGAGCCGCCGCTGCCGGTGCGCGACCTGGTGGGCTACCAGCTGCGGCGGGCGCACACCCTGTTCGCGCTGCACTGGCAGCAGGCGTTCCGCGGCGAGGGTCCGCATGTCACGCCGATGCAGGCGGGGATGCTGATGACCCTGTCCGGCAGCCCCGGCCTGACCCAGGCGGCGCTGGCGCGGCTGATGGACGTGGAGGGGCCGACGCTGCTGCAGGCGCTGGACAAGCTGGAGCGCAACGGGCTGGTGCGGCGGGAGCGGCGGCCGGACGACCGGCGCGCCTACGCCCTGCACCTGACGCCGCAGGGCGAAGCCGCCGCCGGCGCCGCCCGCCGCTTCGTGCCGGAGCGCGAGGATGCGCTGCTCGCCGACCTCTCGGCAGGGGAGCGGACGCTCCTGCTCGACCTGCTGCAGCGCGTGGTGCGCCGCAGCCATGAGGTGATTGCCGACCTCGCATCCCAGCCCGGGGCTGCCGCGGTCCGGAACAGGAAGGAAGACCAGCCGTGAAGCTCTGCTTCTTCGACGACAACCGCCTGGGTGTGGTGGAGGGCGACAGCGTGCGGGACGTGACGCCCGTGCTCGAACGCCTGCCCGCCTATCGCGTGCCGCTGCCGCGCTTCGACCCGCTGGTCGCCGCCCTGCCGGAGCTGCGGCCCGCGCTGCGCGACGCCGCCGCCACGGCCCCGGCGAAGCCCGTCGCCGCCGTCCGCTTCCTCGCGCCCGTCGCCAACCCGGGCAAGGTCGTCGCCGCGCCGGTGAACTACAAGGCGCATCTGGACGAGGCGATCGCCGAGCCGGAGACCTTCTCCGCCGCGCATGTCCGCAAGATCCAGGAGACGGGGCTGTTCCTGAAGGCCACCAGCTCCGTCGTCGGCATGTCGGAGGGCGTGGCACTGCGCTTCCCGGACCGCCGCAACGACCACGAGATCGAGCTGGCGGCGATCATCGGCAAGGCCGGCACCAACATCACCGAGGCCGACGCGCTGGACCACATCGCCGGCTACACGCTGGGGCTGGACATGACGGTGCGCGGGCCGGAGGAACGCAGCCTGCGCAAGTCGATCGACAGCTACACGCTGCTCGGCCCCTGGATGGTGACGGCGGACGAGTTCGGCGATCCGGGCGATGTCGGCCTCTCGCTGGAGATCAACGGCGAGCCACGGCAGAAGGCGCGCACGAAGGACCTGATCCTCTCCGTGCGGGCGCTGATCGCCTTCGCCTCCTCCTTCTACACGCTGCAGCCTGGCGACGTGCTGATGACGGGCACGCCGGAAGGCGTCGGACCGGTGCGGCCGGGCGACCGGCTGACCGCGACGATCGAGCGGATCGGCAGCCTCGACGTGGCCATCCGCGCGGCCTGAGCCGGCAAGGCGGGAGGCGGCCGGGACCGCCGCCCGGCAAGGGAGGAGCCAGGATGGGCATGATGCAGGGGGCGGCCGGCACGGACGCGCAGGTCGCCATCGTCGGCGGCGGGCCGGTGGGCATGGGGCTCGCCATCGAGCTGGGGCAGCGCGGCATCCGTTGCGCGGTGGTCGAGCGCTACCGCCAGCCGCAGCCCATCCCCAAGGGCCAGAACCTGACCCAGCGCACGCTGGAGCACTTCCACTTCTGGCACGCCGAGGCGGCGCTGCGCGCGGCCCGCACCATCCCGCGGGAGTACGGCATCGGCGGGCTGACCGCCTATGGCACGCTGCTCGGCGGCCATGCCTACGACTGGCTGCAACGCGAGCTGGTGCGGCCCTTCTACTTCACGGACAACGAGCGCCTGCCGCAATACGCGACGGAGGCGGTGCTGCGCGCCCGCGCCGCGGAGATCCCGGCGGTGGCGACGCATTACGGCTGGAGCGCGACGGAGATCGCCCAGGACGGGGAGGGCGTTACCCTCACCATGGCGGAGCGCGACGGGACGGGACGGCGCCAGCTGCGCGCGGACTACCTCGTGGGCTGCGACGGCAGCCGCTCCCTGGTGCGGGAGCAGGCGGGCATCACCCAGACGCGCTCCGACCACGACCGGCTGATGGTGCTGCTGGTCTTCCGCTCGCGCGGGCTGCACGAGCTGCTGTCGCGCTTCCCGGGCAAGTCCTTCTACAACGTGCTGCACCCGGACCTGGACGGCTACTGGCAATTCTTCGGCCGCGTGGACCTGGGCACCACCTGGTTCTTCCATGCCCCCGTCCCGCCCGGCACGACGAAGGACAGCATGGACTTCGCCGCGTACCTGCACCGTGCCGTGGGCGCCGAGTTCGACGTGGAGTTCGAGCATATCGGCTTCTGGGACCTGCGCGTCGCCATCGCCGACGGCTACCGCGCGGGCCGGGTCTTCATCGCCGGCGATGCCGCGCACAGCCACCCGCCCTATGGCGGCTACGGCATCAACACCGGGCTGGAGGACGCGGCGAACCTCGGCTGGAAGCTCGCCGCGACGCTGCAGGGCTGGGGCGGGGCCGGTCTGCTGGACTCCTACGATGCGGAGCGGCGGCCGGTCTTCGCCTCCACCGCCCGCGACTTCATCGAGCGGTCGATCCAGGCCGACCGCGACTTCCTGCGCCGCTTCGACCCGGCACGCGACCCCGTGGCCTTCGAGGCGGAATGGCGCGCCCGCGGCTCCGGCGCCCGCTCCGAGGTCGGCGCCTTCGAGCCGCACTACGAGGGCTCGCCCATCGTCTTCGGCCCGCCCGGCGGCCGCTCCGGCGCCCTCGGCGCGCATCGCTTCGAGGCGCGGGCAGGGCACCATCTGGCGCCGCAGCCGCTGGCCGCGGGCGGCAACGTCTACGACGCGCTGGGCGAGGGCTTCACCCTGCTGGCCCTGGGCGGCGACCCGGCCCTGCCCGACCGCTTCGCGGCCGCGGCGGCCCGGCTGGGCATCCCGCTGGCCATCCTGCGCGACGCGGGCACCGAGGCACGGGAACGCTATGCGGCCGATCTGGTGCTGGTCCGCCCCGACCAGTTCGTGGCCTGGTCGGCCCACGAAAGCCTGCCGGAGGGGGACTTGGCGGAGGCGGAGGCGGCGTCGATCCTGCGCCGGTCCGCCGGCCTGGACGGATAGGGCCGCCCTCCGCACCGGGACGGCGGCGACGATGGACCGGCGCAAGCCCGGCCACAGGGAGGAAGACGATGCTGCGACGGCGCCTGATCGGGGGCACGCTCGCCCTCTCCGCCATGCCGGGGCTGCCGGCCCTGGCCCAGGGCCCGGCACGCCCGCCGCCGCCCTTCCCCAACCGGCCGGTGCGCATCGTCGTCGGCGTCGCCCCGGGCGTCGGCACCATCGACCTGACCGCCCGCGCCGTGGCCGACCCGATGTCGGCGCTGCTCGGCCAGCCGGTGGTGGTCGAGAACCGGGCGGGCGCCGCGGGCATCCTGGCGGCGGAATACGTCGCGCGCTCGGCCGCGGACGGGCACACGCTGTTCCTGGGCGGGGCGGACACCATCGTCCATGCCTTCATCCTCGCGGGCCGGCCGCCCATGGACCCGTTCACGGACTTCACGCCGATCTCCCGGGCGACGCGGGACCACTGGATGGTGGTGGCCCCGCCCTCGCTCGGGGTGAACAGCCTGGCGGAGCTGGGCGAGCTGGGACGGCGCCGTCCGGGCGAGCTGACCTATGCCTCCTTCGGTGTCGGCACGCTGTTCCACCTGCTCGGCGCGCGCTTCTGCCAGCGGCTGGGCTTCGAGGGCGTGCACGTCCCCTATCGCGGCGACTACACGCCCGACCTGCTGGCGGGGCGCGTCTCCTTCCTGGTGCAGCCCACCGCCCTGCTGCTGCCGCACGTCACGGCGGGCCGGCTGAAGGCCCTGGCCGTGCTCTCGCCGCAGCGCCTGCCGGCGCTGCCCGAGGTGCCGACCATCGCCGAGGCGGGCTATCCCGATCTCGGCTTCAACATGGGGGTGATCCTCTTCGCCCCGGGCGGCACGCCGCCGGAGGTCGTGGCGCGGGTGAACGAGGCCTATGACGCGGCCGCGCACGCCCCGGCGGTGCGCGCGCGGCTGGCGGACCTGTCGATGGAGACGGTGGGCGGCTCGCAGGAGCAGGCCGCGGAGTACACGCGCTGGATGGTCGGCTTCATCGACGACATGCGCGCGGCGGTGCTCGGCGCCGCGCGCTGAGGTCCCGCGTCCGGGGGCCCGACGCCCCGGGACGCGGGCGGCGGGTCAGCCCCCGCGGATCAGCCCGCCGGTGGGGGAGGAGGGATCGGCGCTGTAGTTGCGCGGCATCCGGCCGGCGAGGAAGGCGTGGCGGCCGGCCTCCACGGCGGCCTTCATGGCGCGGGCCATGCGGACCGGGTCCTTCGCATGGGCGATGGCGCTGTTCAGCAGCACGGCGTCGCAGCCCAGCTCCATGGCCAGCGCCGCCTCGCTGGCCGTGCCGATCCCGGCATCGACCAGCACGGGGACCTTCGCCTCCCGCTTGATGGCGCCGATCATGTAGGGATTCACCACCCCCATGCCGGAGCCGATCGGGGCGCCCAGCGGCATGATGGCGACGCAGCCCATCTCCTCCAGCCGCTTCGCCGCCACCGGGTCGTCGGCGCAGTAGACCATCACCTCGAAGCCGTCGGCGATCAGCGCTTCGGCGGCCTCGAAGGTCGCGCGCATGTCCGGGTAGAGGAAGGGCGGCGGGCCCAGCACCTCCAGCTTGACCAGGTTCCACCCCCCCGCCTCGCGCGCCAGGCGCAGGGTGCGGACGGCATCCTTCGCCGTGTGGCAGCCGGCGGTGTTGGGCAGGTAGGTGTAGCGGTCGGGGGGGACGAAATCCTGCAGCATCGGCGCGCCGGGATCGGAGAGGTTCACCCGCCGCACCGCGACGGTGACGATCTCCGCGCCCGAGGCGGCGATGGCGGCCGCCGTCTCCTCCAGGGACTTGTAGCGCCCCGTGCCGACGATCAGGCGGGAGCGGAAGCGGCGGCCCGCGACCTCCCAGGCATCCTCAGCCTGAAGCGGATCCAGGGCGGGAACGGTATCCATGCGGTTCAGCCTCCGCCGATGAAGTGGACGACCTCCAGCGCATCGCCCGGGGCGAGCAGGGTCGATTCGTAGGCGGAGCGCGGGACGATCTCCTCGTTCCGCTCGACCGCGACCTTGCGGCGGTCCAGGCCGGTCAGGGCCAGCAGCCCGGCGACGCTGGTGCCCGCCGGGACGTCCCGCCCCTGCCCATTGACCGTGATCGCGATCGTGCCGCTGGCGAGGGTGTCCGACATGCCCCGGGATGTGGCCCGGCCCGCGCCCGGACACAAGCCGTGGCGCGGCAGCGGTCAGCCCTGCGCCGCGGGCTCCGGCAAGGCGAAGAGGTAGCCGACGTGGCGGACGGTGCGGATCAGATCCTCGTCGCCCAGCTTGCGCCGCAGCTTGCTGACCAGCGTGTCCACGTTCCGCCCGGAATCGGCGCCGACATGCCGGCCGAGCGCGGCCTGCGCCAGCTCGTCGCGGCTGACCGTCGTGCCGGCCCGCCGCAGGAAGCGCTCCAGCAGGTCGAACTCGGCGGTGGTGAGGTTCAGGTCCCGCCCCCGGCAGGTGGCGCGGCGCGAGGCCGGGTTCAGCCGCACCTCCCCCACCTGCAGCTCGGCAGCCGGCGCCGCGGTGACCCGCTCCGTCCGGCGCAGCACGGCGCGCACCCGGGCGGCCAGCTCGCGGAGGCGGAAGGGCTTGGCGACGTAGTCGTCGGCGCCGATCTCGAGCCCCAGGACCCGGTCCGTCTCCTCGTCCCGCGCGGTCAGCAGGATCACGGGGATGGTGGAATGCCGGCGCAGCGTCTTCAGCACCTCGAAGCCGGTGCGCCCGGGCAGCATCACGTCCAGCAGCATCAGGTCGTAGCCCTCGGGCGAAGCCACCATCGGGGCGCCGGGATCATGGACCACGTCCACCGAGAAGCCTTCCGGGCGCAGGTGATCGGCGACCATGCCCGCCAGCTCGACATCGTCATCCACCACGAGGATTCGTTGCATCGCGGCTTCCTGCCCCCGGACCACGTCGAGTTGTGTGGAGTTGCTTGGCATCTTGCCACGGGCCCGGGCGGGAACCGACACGTTTCCAAGGCTCTGCACCCGTCATCACGGCGCGGGGCGGTAGAGCCTGCGGAGGCCGCCCTCCTCCACGGGCCGGCCCCCAGGAGCCAGACGCGATGTCCGCCGCCCGGACCGCCCACTTCCTTCCCCACCCGGCCAGCCGGGCTGCCGCCCGCCCCTGGCGCCCGGCCGCCGCGCCATACCCCCGCCCTCCTGCCAGGGCCACCCGGCAGGCGAGCCGCCTGGGCCCGCTCCTGGTCGTGATGCTCTGCATCCTCGCCTGGGCCTGGATGGCCAGCCGGCCCGGAGGCATGGCGCCCGGGGCCGAGGGCTTCTGCCTCGGCGCCAGCCTGCGCCTGGCGGGCACCGGCTGTTCCGCCGCCGGGGCCGGCCCGCACCCCACCCCTTAGGCCGCGCGCCCGTTCCCGCCGGCGCCGCCCCGCCGCCCGTACCCGCGGGCGGCCGCCCGCCTCGGCGCTTGCCCCCTCCCGCGCACCCTGCTAGCCCGGCCCGGTTTCCCCCGAGAACCGACCGTGTCCCCGCCCGCCTTCACCCTGCCGTACGGACAGAACGCCGGATGCCCGCCGCGGCCGGTGCCGCCCGTCCGCGCCCGGCATGCGGCGGCCCGGGGCACGGCCCCTGTCCCGGGGCGGCACGGCCGGGGCGGCAGCCGCCGCGCCACGGCCCACCCCTCCTCCCTTTCCCCACGGCCCCGGAAGGGCCCGGCGACGCCCGCCGGCGGCTCCTTCCGACGGGCGGCCGGCACCCTGGCGCTCCCCCGCGCCACGGTCCCGCACGACATGGACCAGCACGCATGAGCGGCCTTTCCTTCGACCCCGAGGCCATCAAGGCCCTGGCGCAGATCCTGCGCGAAACCGACCTGACCGAGATCGAGCTGGTGGAGAAGGACGCCCGCATCCGCGTGGCGCGCGAGATCACCGTCACCGCCGCCCCGGTCGCGGCCATGGCCCCCGCCGCCCCCGCGGCGGCGCCGGCTGCCCCGGCCTCCGCCGCGCCCCAGGCCCCGGCCGCCGACAAGCCGCATCCGGGCGCCGTGACCTCGCCGATGGTGGGCGTGGCCTATCTGGCGCCGGAGCCGGGCGCCGCCCCCTTCGTCACCCAGGGCCAGCAGGTCAGCCAGGGCCAGACGCTGCTGCTGATCGAGGCGATGAAGACCTTCAACCAGATCAAGGCGCCCAAGTCCGGCACCGTCACCCGCATCCTGGTCGAGACGGGCATGCCGGTGGAATACGGCGAGCCGCTGCTGGTGATCGAGTAAGGGGCGGCCGCGCATGTCGAGCACGGTGCTCGCCCGCCCGCCCTTCCCCCGCGCCCCCGGCGGCCCGCCCTTCGGCAAGATCCTGATCGCCAACCGCGGCGAGATCGCGCTGCGCGTCCACCGCGCCTGCCAGGAGATGGGCATCCGCACGGTGGCGGTGCATTCCACCGCCGACGCCACGGCGATGCACGTGCGGCTGGCCGATGAGAGCGTCTGCATCGGCCCGCCCCCGGCGCGCGACAGCTACCTGAACGTCGCCGCCATCCTCTCCGCCGCGACCATCACGGGGGCGGAGGCGATCCACCCCGGCTACGGCTTCCTGTCGGAGAATGCCCGCTTCGCCGAGATGGTGGAGGCGCACGGCCTGACCTTCATCGGCCCCTCGCCCGACCACATCCGCATGATGGGCGACAAGATCGCGGCCAAGGACGCGATGCGCCGCCTGGGCGTGCCGCTGGTGCCCGGCTCGCCCGGCGCGCTCGCCTCGCTGGAGGAAGCGCGCGAGGTCGCGGCGCAGGTGAAGTACCCCGTGCTGATCAAGGCGGCGGCGGGCGGTGGCGGGCGCGGCATGAAGGTCGCCCACGACGAGTCGGAGATCGAGGAGGCCTGGCGCGTCGCCCGCACCGAAGCCAAGGCCGCCTTCGGCGACGACGCGGTCTATCTGGAGAAGTACCTCGACCGGCCGCGGCACATCGAGCTGCAGGTTCTGGCGGACAACCACGGCAACGTCGTGCATTTCGGCGAGCGCGACTGCTCCCTCCAGCGCCGCCACCAGAAGCTGGTGGAGGAGGCGGGCAGCCCCGTCCTGACCGCGGCCGACCGCGAGGCGCTGGGCGCGACCGTGACGGGCGCGCTCCGGCAGCTCGGCTACCGCAATGCCGGGACGCTGGAGTTCCTCTGGCAGGACGGGCAGTTCGCCTTCATCGAGATGAACACCCGCCTGCAGGTGGAGCACCCGGTGACGGAGATGGTCTGCGGCGTGGACCTGGTGCGCGAGCAGATCCGCGTCGCCGCCGGCGAGCCGCTCGGCTACAGCCAGCAGGACGTGCGCTTCATCGGCCATGCCATCGAGTGCCGCATCACGGCGGAAGACCCGCTGACTTTCGCCCCCTCGCCGGGCCGGGTCACGACCTACCACGCGCCGGGTGGGCTGGGCGTGCGGGTCGACAGCGCCCTCTACGCCGGCTACGCGGTGCCGCCGCACTACGACAGCCTGGTGGGCAAGCTGATCGTCCACGGCGCCACCCGGGCCCAGGCGATCGCCCGCGCCCGTCGTGCCCTGGACGAGATGGTGGTGGCAGGCATCGAGACCACCATCCCGCTGCACCAGGCGATCATGGCAGACCCGGAGTTCCAGGCCGGCGATTACACCATCCACTGGCTGGAGAAATTCGTCGCCCAGCAGGCGGAGCGGATGCGGCCGCGCGGCTGAGGCCTGCCGCCCCCTGGGCCGCTCATGCCGATGGCGGAATGACCTGGCCCGTCGTGCCGTGGTGTTCCGGCGGTGGACCGGGAGGGGACGCCGTCCCCTCCCAGACCCTCCCCTGCCGGGGCCACAAGCGGGCCCCGGTCCCCGCTGGGAGTCTGGCTCTCCGTGGTGAGCGTCAGTCTCCGGGCTCAGCCCTGACGGAACATGGACAGGTGGGACTCTGAAAAAAGCTTTCAGAGGGCGTCAGCGAGTCCTGCGGCCGTACCCGCCGAGGAGCATGGCTCCTCGGCGCCGTGACCCCGTTACAGACAGCCTCGCGGCAGCGCTGATCGGGTCCAGGGCCCGCAGGGTCCTGGCGGAGTGGGGGTATCGGGGGCGAGGCAGAGCCTTGCCCCCGGGCCACGGGCTCACCCTACGCCAGCACGGATAAGGACATCGCACCGACCGCATCAGTCCACGCGGATGCCCGCCTCGCGGATCAGCACCGCCATGCTTTCCCGTCCCTCGGTCACGAAGCGGGCGAAGTCGGCCGGCGAGGAGCCGACCGGCACCGCCACGATCTGATCCAGCCGGGCCCGGACCTCCGCATTGGCCAGGGCGGCGACCACGCCGGCATGCAGCCTCTCCTGCACCGCCTGCGGCGTGCCCGCCGGGGCGAAGAGGCCGACCCATTCGGACACCTCGAAGCCGCGCAGGCCCAGTTCGGCGAAGGTCGGCACGTCCGGGCGGACCTCGACGCGCTTCGCCGTGGCCACGCCCAGGAAGCGGGCGCGGCCGCTGTCCACCACAGGCCCGGCCGAGAGCATGGTGATGCAGGCCGCGTCGACCGTCCCGGCGGCGAGGTCGCGCGCCGCATCGGCGCCGCCGCGATAGGGAACATGCGTCAGCTCCACCCCGGCCAGGGCCTGGAAGCGCGCCAGCGCCATGTGGCCCGCCGTCGCATTCCCCTGGGTGCCGACGCTGAGCGCGCCGGGCCGCTGCTTCGCCAGGGCGATGAAGGCGGCCAGATCCTGCGCCGGCAGGTCGCGCTTCACGGCGATCACCTGCGGGAAGGTGGTCACCAGCGAGATGGGGGCGAAGGCGGTGGCGTAGTCGAAGGCCAAGCCACGCAGCAGCGAGGGATTCACGATGTGGGAGGAGGCATCCAGCATCACGGTGTAGCCGTCCGGCTGCGCCTGGGCGACGACCGCGCCGCCATTGGCGCCGCTGCCGCCGGTGCGGTTCTCCACCACCACCGTCTGGCCCAGCGCCTCGCCCAGCCGCGGCGCGATCAGCCGGGCGGCGCTGTCGGCCGCGCCGCCGGCGGCGAAGGGCACGATCAGCCGGATCGGCCGCTGCGGCCAAGCCCCGCCCTGTGCCAGGGCGGGGCCTGGCCGCAGGGACGGGGCCAGCGGGGCCGCCAGGGCGGCTAGCAGGGCGTGGCGGCGTGTGGTCATGGCAGGCGTTCCTCCTCCGGCCGGCCGCCATGCTGCCCGCGGCCCGGAGCGTCAAGCCCGATGGCAGGGCGGCGCCGGGCGGGCCAGCCTCAACCTCCCGCGGGCAGCGCCGTTGCGCTGCGCAGGGGGCCATGGCGGCCCTGGGGACCTGACGATGCTGCGCACCATCTTCCTTCTCGCCGTGCTGGCGCTGGTGATCTCGCTGGCCGCCCGCGTGTTGCAGCTCGGGGCCTCGCTGGCGCTGCTGGCCGTGGCGGCGATCGCCGGGGCGGTCGCCCTGGTGCTGGGCCTTATCCTCCTGTCCCGGCGCAGCGGCCCGAAGGACCCGGCCGGCCCCCCGGCGCCGTGAGCCGTCCGCCCGCCCCTCCCCTTGCGGCGGCGGCCACAGCGCCGCCCTATGGGCGGGCGTGACGAAGGAGAGCCCGCCATGCCCGCCCATGCAGCCGCCGTGAAGGCCGGACTCCGGACGGCATGAGCGCCTCCCTGCCCGGGCCCATGGTCAGCGCGCCTCTGCCGGCCGACCTGCCCACCGACCTGACCGGGCGCATCGCCTTCCTCTGCGCCGGCACGGACAAGGCCGCGGCCGCCCGCGCACGGCTGGTCGCGCTCTACGGCGACGCCACCCCGGAGGAGGCGGCCGTGGTGGTCGCCCTGGGCGGGGATGGCTGCATGCTGGAGACCCAGCACCGGCTGCTGGGCCGCAACCTGCCGGTCTATGGCATGAACTGCGGGAGCGTCGGCTTCCTGATGAATGAGTTCCGCGAGGAGGAGCTGCCGCAGCGGCTCTCCGCCTCCCAGGCCGCGATGCTGCACCCGCTGCGGATGACGGCGCGCTGCGCCGACGGGACGACCACGGAGGCGCTGGCGATCAACGAGGTGTCGCTGCTGCGCGAGACGCGCCAGGCCGCGAAGCTCCGCATCACCGTGGATGGCAAGGTGCGGCTGGACGAGCTGATCTGCGACGGCGCGCTGGTCAGCACGCCCGCGGGCAGCACGGCCTACAACCTGTCCGCCCATGGGCCGATCGTGCCGCTGGGCGCGAACCTGCTGGCGCTGACGCCGATCAGCGCCTTCCGCCCCCGGCGCTGGCGCGGCGCCCTGCTGCCGAGCGAGGTGCAGGTGGCCTTCAGCATCCTGGAGCCCGACAAGCGGCCCGTGGCGGCGGTCGCCGACTACACGGAGGTGCGGGAGGTGCTGGAGGTCGGGGTGCGGGAGGACCGCGACCTGCGCCTGACCATGCTGTTCGATCCGGATCACGGGCTGAGCGAGCGGATCATCGCGGAGCAGTTCACCGTGTGATGCCGCGGGAACGTGCCAGCACCCGCCGCGATGCACCTGCGCGGGCGTCCCGGCGGCCGGATGGTCCGGCAGGCCTGCGGCCGGCTGGACGAGCCACTCTTCCGCGTGCCGGCGATCCGGCGGAATGCGTGGTACGCGCTGATCCTCCTGCACAAGTAGACGGCGGCGCCGTGCCGTCCCGGCCATGGGGTTGCAGGACCACCCCCGTGGCTGAGATAGGAAGGGCATGGTGAGCCCCACCCCCCAGCCTTCCGCCCCGCCCCTGCCCGCTGCGGACGCGGCCCTGTTCCTGGACTTCGACGGAACGCTGGCGGAGCTGGCGCCGAGGCCCGACCTCGTCGCCGTGCCGCGGGAACTGCCGGTGACGCTGGAGCGGCTGCAGGCCGCCCTCGGGGGCGCGGTCGCGATCGTGACCGGCCGCGGCCTGGATGTGGCGAGGGGCTTCCTGCCCGTGCCGGAACTGGTGATGGCGGCGGAGCATGGCGCGCTGCTCGATCCGCCTGACCCGGCCTCGCCCCCCCTGCCCTCGCCGCACCCGGCCTGGCGCCAGGCGGTGGACGATTTCGCCGCCACCCACGAAGGGGTGGTGCGGGAGCAGAAGCGGCACGGTCTGGTGCTGCACTTCCGCCTGGCCCCGGAGGCCGAGGGCGCCGCGCTTGCCCTGCTGGAGGCCCTGGCGGCGGAGGCGCCGGATGATTTCCGCGTGGTGCCGGCCCATGCCGCCGTGGAGCTGCGGCCGCGCTTCGCCGACAAGGGCCGCGCCGTGCACCGGCTGATGCAGCGGCCCGCCTTCGCCGGGCGCAAGCCGATCTTCATCGGCGACGACGTGACCGACGAGGACGGCATCACCGCCGCCTATGCGCTGGGCGGGCTGGGCTACCGCATGCCCGACGACTTCGCCGGGCAGCCGTCCCGCCTGCGCGCCTGGCTGGCGCGCGCCGCCGATGCGCTGCATGCCGCCCCTGCCGGCGAGGCGGGCAGCCCCGAGTCGCTGCCCGGCGGACGCACCGCGGCCGGGCAGGAGCGCTGAGCCATGGGACGGCTGGTCATCGTCTCGAACCGCGTCGCGGTGCCGAAGCGCCAGGAGGCGCCCGCGGCGGGCGGCCTGGCGGTGGCCCTGAAGGACGTCTTCGAGGACCGCAGCGGCCTCTGGTTCGGCTGGAGCGGGCAGGTGGTGCCGGAGGTCGCCGAGGGGGTGAAGACCGCCCGGCGCGGCAACGTGGACTACGCCGTCTTCGACCTGTCGGAGGATGCCTATCGCGGCTTCTACGTCGGCCATGCCAATGGCGTGCTCTGGCCGCTCTTCCACTTCCGCCTCGGTCTGCTCTCCTATGACCGCTGGCAGGCGGAGGCCTATCGCGAGGTCAACCGCGACTTCGCCCGCCGGCTGATGCCGCTGCTGCGCCCGGACGACACGATCTGGGTGCACGACTACCAGCTCACCCCGCTCGGCGCGGCGCTGCGCGAGCTGGGGTCGACGCATCGCATCGGCTACTTCCACCACATCCCCTTCCCGCCCTACGCCGTCTTCTCCGCCCTGCCGGGGGCGGACGCGCTGCTGACGGACCTCCTCGCCTACGACCTGGTCGGCGTGCAGTCGCACCGCGACCTGCAGGGGCTGATCGACTGCATGAACCACGGCACGGGAATGCAGATGGCCTGGGAGGGGGAGGTGCGCCTCCGCGGCCGCACGACGCGCCTGCAGGCCCACCCCATCGGCATCGCCACCCAGGACTTCGCCGAGACCGCGGCGCGGGCGGTGCGGGAGCCGGCCACCCGGCGGCTGGTGAGCAGCCTCGGCGGCCGTTCGCTGGCCATCGGCGCCGAACGGCTGGACTACACCAAGGGGCTGCCCGAGCGGCTGCTCGCCTTCCGGGCGCTGCTGAAGGACTATCCGGAGCACCTGAACCGGGTGACCTACCTGCAGGTCGCCGCACGGTCCCGCAACGACATCGAGAGCTACCGCGACCTGCGCCGCGACCTCGACCGGCTGGCGGGGACCATCAACGGCGACTACGCCGAGCCGGACTGGACGCCCGTGCGCTACGTCGCCCGCACCGTGGCGCGCGAGCACCTGGCCGGCTTCTACCGCGTCTCGAAGCTGGGCCTGGTGACGCCGCTGCGCGACGGCATGAACCTGGTCGCCAAGGAATACGTCGCGGCGCAGGACCCGGAGGATCCCGGCGTGCTGGTCCTGTCCCGCTTCGCCGGGGCCGCGGAAGGCATGCCGGAGGCGCTGCTGGTCAACCCGTTGGATGCGGAGGGCGTGGCCCAGGCGATGCACGAGGGGCTGCGCATGCCACGGGACGAGCGGCGGGACCGGCATGGCGCGATGTACCGCCGGCTGGCCGCGGCCAATGTCGGGCAGTGGGCCCGGAACTTCCTCCAGGTGCTGGAGGAGGGGGAGCCGCCCTCTCAGCCATCGCCGGAGGCGGCCGAGCGCAGGGCCCGCACCTCCTCCTCCAGCGCGCCGGGGGGCAGTTCCGTCTCCCATCGCGCGGGGAGCCGCAAGGCCGTCGCGAGCTGAGCCTTGTACTCCGCCTGGGGGATCTCCACCGCCCCGAAGCGGGCGAGATGGTCCGTCAGGAACTGGGCGTCCAGCAGGGCGAAGCCGCCACGGCGCAGCCGGACAGCCAGATGCGCCAGCGCGACCTTCGACGCGTCCGTCTCGCGCGAGAACATGCTCTCGCCGAAGAAGGCCGCCCCCAGGCGCACGCCGTAGAGGCCCCCGACCAGCTGCCCATCCCGCCAGGTCTCGATGGAGTGCGCGTGGCCCATGCCGTGCAGGGCGTTGAACAGCGCCTCCACCTCCGGGTTGATCCAGGAATCCAGCCGCCCCGGGGCGGGGGCGGCACAGCCGGCGACCACGGCGGCGAAGTCCCGGTCCGCGGTCACGGTGAAGCGGCCTGACAGCAGCGTCCTGGCCAGGCTGCGGGAGAGGTGGAAGCGGTCGAGCGGCATCACCCCGCGCCGTTCCGGGTCCAGCCAGAACAGGCGCGTGGAACGTCGCCCCTCCGCCATCGGGAAGAGTCCGGCGGCATAGGCGCGCAGGACCAGGTCCGGGGTGATCGCGACGCTGCGGCGGCTCATCGCCGCCGATCCTGGCATGCGGCGCGGCGCGGCGCATCTGCTCCGCATCCTTTCGCGCCGGTCCCGGCCGTGGTTGCATCCGGACGGCCTCGCCGCCCGTAGGGGGGCATGACCGTCCGGGCACCGATCCGCCCGGAGCGCGGGCTGCCGATCCTCTCCACCATCCGGCTGCGCCCGGCGGGCCGGCCCCACTTGGCGCGGCTGCTCCCCACCTGTCTTGGGGCGCAGCAGAGGGAGCCGGGCTGCCTCGGCATCGAGACCCATACGGGCTTCGACGCTCCGCTGGACGTCGTCGTGGTCGAGCGCTGGCGCGGCCCGGAGGCCGTGGCCTCGCATCTGGCGTCGCCGCGCGTGCGGCCGCCTTCCCCGACGGCCGGGCGCCGTATCCCGGGGATTCGCCGCGGGCGCTGGCCTGCGAGGCGGCATGACGCCGGACGGGGCATGCGGGGCCGCCGCCGGTTGACGCGGGACGGCCGCGCCGGGAACCTTGGCCGTGGCGTCGACGCCGGGACCGCCGCGCGAGAGTCCGCACCGGAGGTGTCCGCCTCCGGCCGCGGGACACCGGCCCGGCCTGGGAGAATCCGCATGACCACCCCGGTTTGC
This sequence comes from Roseomonas sp. OT10, assembly GCF_020991085.1. Classification (NCBI taxonomy): domain Bacteria; kingdom Pseudomonadati; phylum Pseudomonadota; class Alphaproteobacteria; order Acetobacterales; family Roseomonadaceae; genus Roseomonas; species Roseomonas cutis. Next base: position 1,391,891 of record NZ_CP087719.1, on the reverse strand, counting down.
CTCGGCCCTTCGCGCCGGATGCTCCTCGGCGCGGTACTGGCCGCCCCCGCCCTGGCGGCACCGCGCCTGGCGGCATCCCAGGGGCCGCGGGTGCTGCGCTTCGTGCCGCAGGCGGATCTCGCCGTGCTGGACCCGGTCTTCACCACGGCGGCGGTGACGACCTGCCACGCCAACATGGTCTTCGACTCGCTCTACGGGCTCGACACCGCCTTCCGGCCGCAGCCCCAGATGGTCGAGGGGCATACGGTCGAGGATGACGGCCTGACCTGGACCATGACGCTGCGCGAGGGGCTGCGCTTCCACGATGGCGAGCCGGTGCGGGCAAAGGATGCGGTGGCGAGCGTGAGGCGCTGGGGGGCGCGCGACATGTACGGGCAGGAGGTGATCGCCCGCTCGCACGAGATCGCGGCGCTGGACGACCGCCGGCTGCGCTTCCGGCTGAGGCAGCCCTTCCCGAACCTGCCGGCGGCGCTGGGGAAGAACGGCGCCTCGATCTGCGTCGTGATGCCGGAGCGGCTGGCGGCGACGGAGCCGACGAAGCAGGTGACGGAGATGGTGGGCAGCGGCCCCTACCGCTTCCTGGCCGAGGAGCGGATGGCCGGCGCCCGCGCCGCCTATGCCCGATTCGAGGGCTATCTTCCCCGTCCCGGCGGCGCCCCGGACCGGCTGGCCGGGCCGAAGGTCGCGCATTTCGACCGGGTGGAATGGTCCATCATCCCCGACCAGGCGACCGCCGCCGCCGCGCTGATGGCGGGCGAGGTGGACTGGCTGGAGACGACCAGCAACGACCTCCAGCCCATGCTGAAGCGCCACCGCGCCCTGACCGTGCGGCTGTGCGAGGATCTGTTCGGCTGCATCCTGCGCTTCAACTGGCTCCAGCCGCCCTTCGACAAGCCGGCCATCCGGCGGGCGCTGCTGGGCGCGATCAGCCAGGAGGACTTCATGTCCGCCGCCTACGGCACGGACCCGGCGGCCTGGGAGATCGGGGTCGGGTTCTTCACCTCCGACTCGCCCATGGCCAGCAAGGCGGCGCTGGAGCCGCTGACCGGCAAGCGCGACCTCGCCAAGGTAAGGCGCGACCTCGCCGCCGCCGGCTATGCGGGGGAGAAGGTGGTGGTGCTGCAAGCGGATGACTACGCCACGCTGAAGGGGCTGGCCGAGGTCGCGGGGCACACGCTGCGCGAGGTGGGCATGAACGTGGAGGTGCAGTCGGGGGACTGGGGCACGGTCAGCCAGCGGCGTGGCAACAAGGGCCCGCTCGACAAGGGCGGGTGGAGCGTCTTCGTCACCAGCCTGAGCAACACCATCGACCCGGGCGGGCATCTCGGCCTGCGCGCCAACGGGGCGCGGGCCTGGTTCGGCTGGCCGGACAGCCCGGCCCTGGAATCGCTGCGCCAGGACTGGATCGCCGCCCCGGACACGGCGGCGCAGAAGCGGATCTGCGAGGCGATGCAGATCCAGGCCATGCAGGACGTGCCCTATGTCCCGTTGGGGGAGTACCGGACCCTGACCGCCTACAAGAACGACCTGACCGGCATGCCGCCCGGGGCGCCCCTCTTCTTCGGGGTGAGGCGGGGGTAGCCTTCGCGCAGAACACCGACGGCGAGCCCGGCTTCTTCGCCGGCTACAGCCGCCTGCCGCGCTCGGTGGCAGGGCTGGACGGGGCGCCGGAATGGCCGGCGCTGCGCGCCCTGCTGCCGCCGCTGGCGGGGGCGCACGTCATCAATCTCGGCTACGGCTTCGGCCGGTTCTGCCGCCGGGCGGCGGAGCGGGGGGCCGTCCAGGTGCCGGGGCAGGATCTGCCAGCGCCTCGTACTCCCGCGCGACGTGGTCGATGAAGGCGCGGGTCGCGGGCAGCAGGCCGCGCCGCGTCGGGAAGACGAGGTGGATCAGCCCCTCCCGCGGCGCCCAGCCCGGCACCAGCTCGACCAGCGCGCCGCGTCCCAGGTCGTCGTCCACGACCATCGAGGGAAGCTGGACCACGCCGATTCCGGCCAGCGCCGCCTGGCGCAGGCTCTCCATATCCTCCGACAGGAAGCGGGGGCGATGGTGGATCGCCGCCTGCGCGCCGTCCGCGCGCCGGAGGTGCCAGGCATACTCCTCCCGCCCGGCATGCCAGCCGAGGCTGGGCAGGCCGGCCAGCTCCGCGGGCGTGGCGGGCCTGCCGGAGCCGGCGAGGAGCGAGGGCGCCGCGACGATGCGCTGCGGGCTCGGGCCCAGCTCGCGCATGACCAGCCCGCTATCCTCCAGCGGGGGGAAGCGCACGCGGAAGGCCAGGTCCACGCCCTCGCCGATCAGGTCCACGCGGCGGTTCGTGCCCTCCAGGTGCAGCTCCACCTCCGGGCAGGCGGCCATGAAGCGGGCGATCATCGCGCCGACCTGGAAATGCAGCAGCGTGGTGGGGCAGGTGACCCGCACGATGCCCCGCGGCCGGGCGTGGCGCCGGTCGATCGCGTCCTGTGCCGCCTCCGCCTCCACCAGCATGGCCACGCAGTGCCGGTGATACTCGCGGCCGATCTCGGTCACCTGGAAGCGGCGCGTGGAGCGCTGGATCAGCCGGACGCCCAGCCGATCCTCCAGCAGCCCGATCCGCCGGCTGAGGCGGGAGCGCGGCATCCCCAGGCGGCGGGCCGCCGCAGCGAAGCCGCCAGCCTCGACCACCTGCACGAAGTAGTAGAGGTCGTTCAGGTCCTGCATCCGATTGTCCTATCCCTGGGACAGAGTGACCGGATACCGGGCCCTGCGGACGGATTGGCGGATGCATAGCTTGGCTGCGGCAGGTGGCCAAACGCCATCTGGGGAGTCCAAGTCATGCGCAAGCTACTCGGGGTCTACAGCGCGCCTCGTCCGCACTGGGTCGGGGACGGCTTTCCCGTCCGCACCATGCTCTCCCATCACGACCAGGGCCGCCACGTCAGCCCCTTCCTCATGCTCGACCATGCCGGCCCCCACCGCTTCGAGCCGACGACCGCGCGGCGCGGGGTGGGGGCGCATCCGCACAAGGGCTTCGAGACGGTCACCATCGTCTATGACGGCGAGGTGGAGCACCGGGATTCCACCGGCGCCGGCGGGGTGATCGGCCCGGGCGACGTGCAGTGGATGACCGCGGCCGCCGGCATCGTGCATGCGGAGTTCCACTCCCCCGCCTTCGCCGCGCGCGGCGGGCGCTTCGAGATGGTCCAGCTCTGGGTGAACCTGCCGGCGCGCGACAAGGGTGCGGAGCCCGGCTACCAGACGCTGGCCGATGCCGCGATCCCCTCGGTCGCGCTGCCGGACGGCGCGGGGCGCGTCCGGGTGATCGCGGGCGCCTTCGGCGGGACCCGTGGTCCCGCGCGCAGCTTCACGCCCGTCGACATCTTGGACGTGCGCCTGGAAGCCGCCGGCTCCGTCAGGATCGACGTGCCGGAAGGCCGCACCCTCGCCATCGTCGTGCTGGACGGCAGCGCGGAGGCCGATGGCCGCCACCCCGTGCATGCCGGGCAGACGCTGCTGTTCGGGCCCGAGGGTGGCCCCGTGACGGTCGCGGCGAGCGGGGCGGCGAAGTTGCTCGTCCTTTCGGGCGAGCCGATCGACGAGCCGGTGGCCGCCTATGGTCCCTTCGTGATGAACACACAGGAGGAGATCCGGCAGGCGATGGGAGATTTCCAGGCCGGGCGCTTCGGCCGCCTCCCTCCTGCCGACGCCGCCTGACGTTTCCCTGCCCCGGCCCTGGCGGGCACCGGGGCAGGCTTCCCCCCCCCGCCCGCCGGAAGGAAACACCATGGCGAAGCCCTATGTGAGGCTCGACAAGGACCAGGCCGCGATGCTGCTGGTCGACCATCAGACCGGGCTGCTCTCCCTGGTCCGCGACATCGACCCGGACCGCTTCAAGAACAACGTCCTGGCGGTGGCGGATCTGGCGAGGTACTTCAAGCTTCCGACCATCCTGACGACCAGCTTCGAGGACGGCCCGAACGGCCCCATCGTCCCGGAGCTGCGCGAGGCCTTCCCCGATGCGCCCTTCATCGCGCGCCCCGGGCAGATCAACGCCTGGGACAACGAGGACTTCACGCGCGCGGTGAAGGCCACCGGGCGGAAGCAGCTCATCATCGCGGGCGTCGTCACCGAGGTCTGCGTCGCCTTCCCGGCGCTGTCCGCCCTGGCGGAGGGCTTCGATGTCTTCGTGGTGACCGATGCCTCGGGCACCTTCAACGAGCTGACGCGTCATTCCGCCTGGGACCGCATGTCCGCGGCTGGGGCGCAACTGATGACCTGGTTCGGGCTCGCCGGCGAGCTGCACCGTGACTGGCGCAACGACGTCGAGGGGCTGGGCGCGCTGTTCTCCCAGCACATCCCCGACTACCGCAACCTCATGACCTCCTACGCCAAGCTGTCCGGAGGGACATGAGCGAAGGCGGAGGGCACGCGCGGGTACGAAGCCGCACTGGAGCAAGTGCAACCGGTCAGCCGCGATCCGGCCTGGGCCGAATCGATAATCATACCGCTGGCGGGATGACCTGACCCGTCGTGCTGTGGTGTTCGGGCGTCGGCACCGGGAGGGGACGCCGTCCCCTCCCAGACCCTCCCCTGCCGGGGCCACAAGCGGGCCCCGGTCCCCGCTGGGAGTCTGGTGCTTCCGGTAGGCATCAGCCTACGGGCTGAACCCTGACGGAACGTGGACAGGCGGGACCCTGAAAAAGCTTCAGCGAGGGCGGCGGCCGGTCCCGCCGAGGAGCATGGCTCCTCGGCGCTGTGACCCCGTGTCAGGCTGTCCCGCGGCAGCGCCCTTCGGGTCCAGGGCCCGCAGGGTCCTGGCGGAGTGGGGGTATCGGGGGCGAGGCGGAGCCTTGCCCCCGGGCCACGGGCGCACCCCGCGCCGGCACGGATCAGCGCATCCCGCCATCCGTATCGGCCAGTGGAGTTGCCCTCGTCGAACCGGGACAGCCTGACAGATCGGGCTACTGTTTCGTTCCGGTATCGTTGCCGGCTGGGTTGGGTCGGACGCATTTCGCCTTCCCGGCCTTCGCGGCTACCGGCCCTTGGACACCCGTTCGGCGAGGTCCGGCCGGATCGTACCCACGGCGCGGACGAAGGTCGCCGGCCAAGCGGTGCCGCGCGGTGGCACCTGGCGGTCCAGCGCGCCATCCGTCACCAGAAGCATGTAGAGCACGCCGGTCGCCGGATCGTGGCCCAGGAACAGCCCGTCCCTGCGGCAGTCGCCGCCCTCGCAGCCCCAGGCCCAGGCGAGTCCGTCCTCCACCGTGACCGCGCTGCCGGGGGCGCGGAGATGCTCGAAGATCATCTGCTGCCGGCCGCGGACCACGCTGCGCAAGGTGGGCGCCACGTCTTCCCAGGCGGCCAGGTCCTGCATCGGCCGGCCGGACAGGCTCTCCAGCCCCGCCGCCCATGCCGGCGTCGCCACCAGCAGGAGGCCCGAAAGCAGAAGGGCGGGTGGTCTCCCACCCGCCCCTCGCAGAGCCCTTCGCAGAGAGGCGATCACGCCGCCTCCTGCTGCTCCTCGTCGCGCTCCGGCTTCGGACCGCTGTCCTGGCCCTTGGCGGCCGGGTCGCGGTCGACCAGCTCGATGATCGCCATCTCGGCGGCATCGCCGTAGCGGACGCCGGCGCGCAGCACGCGGGTGTAGCCGCCCTGGCGGGTCGCGTAGCGCTCGGCGATCGGGCCGAACAGCTTGGCCACCACCTTGTCGTCGCGGATCTGCGCGAGCGCCTGGCGGCGGTCGTGCAGGCTGCCGCGCTTGCCCAGCGTGATGATGCGCTCGACGTAGGGGCGCAGCTCCTTCGCCTTGGGCAGGGTGGTGGTGATCTGCTCATGCTTGAGCAGCGAGGTCGCCATGTTCCGGAACATGGCGATCCGGTGGCTGGAGGTGACGCCGAGCTTCCGGCCGGCCATCCCGTGACGCATTGTCTTCTACTCTCTTCCTGCTCGGCCTCAGAAGGGCTCTTCGACCTTGCGGGCCAGGTCCTCGATGTTCTCGGGCGGCCAGCCGGTCACGGTCATGCCCAGGGAGAGACCCATGGAGGCGAGGACCTCCTTGATCTCGTTCAGCGACTTGCGCCCGAAATTCGGGGTCCGGAGCATCTCCTGCTCAGACTTCTGCACGAGGTCGCCGATATAGACGATGTTGTCGTTCTTCAGGCAGTTCGCCGAACGGACGGACAGCTCCAGCTCGTCGACCTTGCGCAGCAGGTTGCGGTTGAACGGCAGGTCGTCCTCGACCTCCGCCACCTTGGCCTCGCGCGGCTCGTCGAAGTTGATGAAGAGCTGCAGCTGGTCCTGCAGGATGCGGGCGGCGAGCGCCACGGCGTCATCCGGCGTGACCGTGCCGTCCGTCTCCACCGTCAGCACCAGCTTGTCGTAGTCCGTGCGCTGGCCGACGCGGGTCGGCTGCACCTGGAAGGCGACACGGCGGACGGGCGAGTAGATCGCGTCCACCGGGATCACGCCGATCTCCTGGTCCTCGGTCCGGTTCTCCGACGCGGGCACGTAGCCCTTGCCGGTGGCGACCGTCAGCTCCATCGACAGCTTGGCGCCGTCGTCGAGCGTGCAGATCACAAGGTCGGGGTTGGCGATCTCGATGTCGCCGGTGACCTGGATCTGGCCGGCGGTCACCTCGCCCGGGCCGGTCGCCTCGAGGGCGAGGCGCTTGGTCCCCTCCCCCGGCATCCGGATGGCGAGGCGCTTGATGTTGAGGACGATGTCCGTGACATCCTCCTGCACGCCCTGCAGCGAGGAGAACTCGTGCAGCGCGCCCTCGATCTTCACGGCCGTGACGGCCGCGCCCTGCAGCGAGGAGAGCAGGATACGGCGAAGCGCATTGCCGAGCGTCTGGCCGAAGCCGCGCTCCAGCGGCTCCGCGACCAGGGTGGCGGTACGCGTGGGATCGGCACCCGGATCGACATCCAGGCGCTCGGGCTTGATCAGGGAACGCCAGTTGCGGTCCAGCACGTCTGTCTCTCCTGCTGCCGCTCCGCTCAGACCCGGCGCCGCTTGCGCGGACGGCAGCCGTTGTGCGGGATGGGGGTCACGTCCTTGATCGCCGTGACGTAGAAGCCGACGGCCTGCAGGGCGCGCAGCGCGCTCTCGCGGCCCGAGCCGGGACCGGAGACCATGATCTCCAGCGTCTCCATACCGTGCTCGCGGGCCTTCTTGCCGGCATCCTCGGCCGCGACCTGCGCGGCGTAGGGGGTGGACTTCCGGCTGCCCTTGAAGCCCTGCGACCCGGAGGACGACCAGGCGATGGCATTGCCCTGGCTGTCGGTGATCGTCACGATGGTGTTGTTGAAGGTCGCGAGCACATGCGCCACGCCGGTGGCGATGTTCTTGCGCTCCTTCTTGCGGGGGCGGGACCCCGCCTGCGGCTGACGCGCCATCTTACTTCGTCACCTTCTTCTTGCCGGCGATCGCGACCGCCTTGCCCTTGCGCGTGCGCGCATTGGTGTGCGTGCGCTGGCCGCGGACCGGCAGGCCGCGGCGGTGGCGCAGGCCGCGGTAGCAGGCCATGTCCATCAGCCGCTTGATGTTCATCGCGACCTCGCGACGCAGGTCGCCCTCGACCCGGTAGTCGCGGTCGATCATCTCGCGGATGCGGAGGATCTCGTCGTCGGTCAGCTGGTTCACGCGACGCTCGGCCGGGATGCCGAGCTTCTCGCAGATCTCGACCGCGTTCTTCGGGCCGATGCCATAGATGTAGCGCAGGGAGATCTGCACACGCTTGTTGGTCGGGATGTTCACGCCGGCGATGCGCGCCACGTCTCGGTCTCCTGGAGCTCTGCCGCTCCTGTGGGGCCGGCGGGCGGGCAGCCTGGGCCGGCGAGGTGATCTTGACCCGTCCGGCTGGAGTCGGTCCGGGCCTCTGCAAGCGGAAGCGCGGTTGGACCGTGGCCCACCCGCGAGAAGGGGCGAGGTAGTCCCCTCGCCCGCCGGAGTCAAGGGTTAGTCAAGGCTGGCCCAGCACCGCTTCCAGCTCGGCCGTCACGGCGTCCATCTCCGCCATGCCGTCCACGCTGCGCAGCTTCCCCTGCGTGGCGTAGTAGGGCAGCAGCGGCGCCGTCTGGGCATCGTAGGCGGCGAGGCGGGCAGCCACCGTCTCCGCCTTGTCGTCGGCGCGTCGGGTGAACTCGGTTCCGCCGCAGACGTCGCAGACGCCCGCCGCCTTCGTGGGCTTGAAGGTGTCGTGATAGCCCGTGCCGCAGGCGGCGCAGGTGAAGCGACCGGCGATGCGCTCGACCAGCGCGGCGCTGTCCACCTTCAGCTCGATCACGTGGTCGAGCTCCCGCCCCTTCTCCCGCAGCATCACGTCCAGGGCCTCGGCCTGGGGCACGGTGCGCGGGAAGCCGTCCAGGATGAAGCCCTGGGCGCAGTCCGGCTTCTCGATGCGCAGGGCGAGCATGGCGGTGATGATCGCGTCGGGCACCAGCCCGCCGCTCTCCATGATCGCCTTGGCCTCCTGCCCGATGGCCGAGCCGGACTTCACCTCGGCCCGCAGCATGTCCCCGGTGGAGATCTGTGCGATGCCGTACTTCTCCTCCAGGCGCTTGGCCTGGGTGCCCTTCCCCGCCCCTGGCGGTCCCAGAAGGATCAGGTTCATCGCCGGCGCCCCGCGGGGGGACGGACGGGCGGGAGGGAGCGGGCCCCCGGCCCGGCCGGGCCCAGACGAGCCTTGCGGATCAGCCCTTCATACTGATGGGCAAAGAGATGGGACTGCACCTGGGCCACCGTATCCATGGTTACGGACACGATAATCAGAAGCGAAGTTCCGCCGAAATAGAAGGGGACACCGTACTGGCTGATCAGGAATTCCGGGATCAGGCAGACGATGCAGAGGTAGATCGCCCCGACCAGGGTCAGCCGCGTCAGGACGCGGTCGAAATAATCCGCCGTCGCCTGGCCCGGGCGGATGCCGGGGACGAAGCCGCCGTACTTCTTCAGGTTGTCCGCCGTCTCCTGCGGGTTGAACACCACCGCCGTGTAGAAGAAGGCGAAGAAGATGATCAGGGCGACGTAGAGCGCCATGTAAAGCGGCTGGCCATGCGCCAGGGCCTGCGCGATCCGGGTCAGCCAGGTCTCCTCCGTCCCCTGCCCGCCCGCGAACCCGGCGAAGGTCGCCGGCAGCAGCAGCAGCGAGGAGGCGAAGATGGGCGGGATCACGCCGGCCGTGTTCAGCTTCAGCGGCAGATGGGTGGAGTCGCCGCCGAACATGCGGTTGCCCACCTGGCGCTTGGGGTACTGCACGGGGATGCGGCGCTGGGCACGCTCCATGAACACCACGAAGGCGATCACCGCCAGCGCCACCAGAAGGAAGAAGATGATGAAGGGCGTGGACAAGGCCCCGGTCCGGCCCAGCTCCAGGGTCGCGACCAGGGCCGTCGGCACGTTGGCCACGATGCCCGCGAAGATGATGAGGCTGATGCCGTTGCCGATGCCCCGCGCGGTGATCTGCTCGCCGAGCCACATCAGGAACATCGTGCCGCCCACCAGCGTGACCACGCAGGAGATGCGGAAGAACATCCCAGGCTCATGCACCGCCGCCCCGAAGGCGCCGCGCATCCCCTCCAGCCCCACCGCGATCCCCCAGGCCTGGAAGAGGGCGATCAGCACCGTCAGGTAGCGGGTGTACTGGTTGAGCTTCTTGCGGCCCGACTCGCCCTCCTTCTTGAGGGCCTCCCAGGCCGGGATCGCCGCCGTCATCAGCTGCACGATGATCGAGGCGGAGATGTAGGGCATGATGTTCAGGGCGAAGACCGTCATGCGCCCCAGCGCGCCGCCCGTGAACATGTCAAACATGCCCAGGATGCCGCCGCCGTGCTGGCGCAGGATGTCGGCCATGACCGCCGCGTCCACGCCAGGCACGGGGATGTAGGTGCCCAGCCGGTAGACGATCAACGCGCCCAGGGTGAACCAGAGCCGCTTCTTCAGCTCGGTGGCGCGAGAGAGCACCCCGAGGTTCAGATTGGCGGCGAGCTGCTCGGCGGCAGACGCCATAGCTTCCTCTCCTCACGACTGCGGCGCCGGGGTTGCCCCGCGGCGCCGCAGCGAAGACCTTGGTGGGTCAGGTAGCCGTCCGGGAGAGCCCGATCAAGCGGACTCGCCGGCTTCCGCCTCTGCGGCCGGCGCGGTGACGGTCACCGTGCCGCCCGCCGCCTGCACCGCCGCGATCGCCGCGGCCGAGGCCCCGGTCACCGCGATGGTCACGGCGCGCTTGATCTCGCCCTTGGCCAGCAGGCGGACGCCCACCCGCTTGCCGCTGACGCGGACCACGCCCGCCTCGGCCAGCGCCGCCTCGTCGATCGTGCCGTCCGCCTTCAGGCGCCCGTCCTCGATCGCCTTGTCCAGCGCGCCCAGGTTCAGCGGCGCGTATTCCTTGCGGAACAGGTTCACGAAGCCCCGCTTCGGCAGGCGCCGGTAGATCGGGAGCTGACCGCCCTCGAACCCGTTTAGCGACACGCCGGTGCGGGCCTTCTGGCCCTTCATGCCGCGGCCGGAGGTCTTGCCCTTGCCGGACCCGATCCCTCGGCCGACGCGCTTGAACTTCGGGCGGGCGCCCTCGTTGTCGCGCAGCTCGTTCAGCTTGACCATCGGTTCAGCCCTCCACCTTCACGAGGTGGGCCACCTTGCGGATCATCCCGCGCACCGCCGGAGTGTCCTCCAGCTCGCGCGAGCGATTCAGCTTGTTGAGGCCGAGCCCGACCAGCGTCTCCCGCTGGCCCGGCTTGCGGCCGATCGGCGACCCGGTCTGGGTCACCGTCACGGTCTTCTTGTCAGACACCCGCAGCCTCCTGGGCCGGCGCGGCCTCGTCCTTGCGCGGGCCAAGCAGGTCGGAGACCTTCTTGCCACGGCGCGCGGCGACGGCGCGCGGCGAGGTCACCTTCTGCAGGGCGGCGAAGGTGGCCTTGATCATGTTGTGCGGGTTCGTCGTGCCGGTGCACTTGGCGACCACGTCGCCCATGCCCAGCGTCTCGAACACCGCGCGCATCGGGCCGCCGGCGATGATGCCCGTGCCCGCCGGAGCGGCGCGCAGGATCACGCGGCCGGCGCCGAACTCGCCGATCATGTCGTGATGCAGCGTCCGGCCCTCGCGCATCGGCACGCGGATCAGCGTCCGCTTGGCGCGCTCGGTCGCCTTGCGGATCGCCTCCGGCACCTCGCGCGCCTTGCCGGCGCCCCAGCCCACGCGGCCCTTCTGGTCGCCCACCACCACGAGCGCCGCGAAGGAGAAGCGGCGACCGCCCTTCACCACCTTGGCCACGCGGTTGATGGTCACCAGCTTGTCGCGGAACTCGTCGCTCTCGGCGTGCTGCTGCTGCTGGTTGCGGTCGCCGTCGCGACGACGGCCACGGCGCTCGCCGCCCTCGCCGCCGCCCGACCTCGGTGCATATGCCATGTCAGACGCTCCTTAGAACGACAGCCCGCCCTCGCGGGCGCCGTCCGCCAGGGCCTTCACCCGGCCATGATACAGGTAGGGCCCACGGTCGAAGACGACCGCGGTCACCCCGGCGGCCACCGCGCGCTCGGCGACCAGCTTGCCGACGGTCGACGCCGCGTCCCTGTCGGCGCCGGTCTGGGCCCGCAGGTCCTTCTCCAGCGTCGAGGCGGCAGCGAGGGTGCGGCCCGCGCTGTCGTCGATCACCTGGGCATAGATGTGCCGGCCCGAGCGGAAGACGGACAGGCGCGGACGCCCGCCGGCCTTCTGCCGGAGCTGGTAGCGAAGCCGGGCGCGCCGGCGTGCCTCGAGAGAGATCTTCGCCATTACTTCTTCTTACCCTCCTTCCGGAGGATGGTCTCGTTGTCGTACCGGATGCCCTTGCCCTTGTAGGGCTCGGGACCGCGATAGGCCCGGATCTCGGCGGCCACCTGGCCGACCCGCTGCTTGTCCGCACCCTCGACCCTGATCGCCGTGGGGCGCTCGGTCGTGATCTTGATCCCCTCGGGGATCGCGTAGCGGATCTCGTGCGAGTAGCCGAGGTTCAGCACCAGCTCCTTGCCCTGGACCGCGGCACGGTAGCCCGTGCCGGTGATCTCCATGGACTTGGCGAAGCCGGTGGAAACCCCCGTCACCATGCCGTTGATCAGGGAGCGGGTGGTGCCCCACAGGGTGCGCGAGCGGCGGTCGGAACCCTTCGGCTCCACCTTCACGCTGTTGCCCTCGATGGTGACGTCCACCGCATCGGTGACCACCGGCAGGCGCAGCTCGCCGAGCTTGCCCTTGGCCACCACGACGCCGTCCTGCAGGGCGACGGAAACGCCGCTGGGAACGGTCACGGGATACTTGCCGACGCGCGACATGGCTTCGGCCTCCTCAGAACACGCGGCAGAGGACCTCGCCGCCAACATTGGCGACGCGGGCCTCGGTGTCGCTCATCACGCCACGGGGCGTGGAGAGGATGGAGATGCCAAAGCCGTTGTAGACCTTCGGCAGCTCCTTGATCTTCGCGTAAACCCGGCGGCCCGGCTTGGAGACGCGGTTGATCTCCTTGATGACCGGCTCGCCCTCGGAATACTTGAGCTCGATGTCGAGCACCTTCACGCCGGGACGCACGTCCTCGATGCGCCAGGCGCGGATGTAGCCCTCGCGCTTCAGCACCTCGAGCACGTCCGCGCGCAGGCGCGAGGCGGGCGAGGCGATGCGGCTCTGCCGCGCGCGCTGGCCGTTGCGGATGCGGGTGAGCATGTCACCCAACGGATCGGACAGGGACATGAGGTCCTCCCGTCTCTTACCAGGAGGCCTTCACGACGCCCGGGAGATGCCCGGCCGACGCCAGATCGCGCAGCATGTTGCGGCTCAGCTTGAACTTCCGGTAGTTGCCGCGGGGGCGACCGGTCAGCTCGCAGCGCAGGCGCACGCGCACCTTGGCCCCGTTGCGCGGCATCTGCGCCAAGCGCAGCGTCGCCTCGAACCGCTCCTCGACGGGCAGCTCGCGATCCATGATGATGTTCTTCAGGGCGCTTCGCTTGTCCGCATAGACGGTGGACAGGCGAATCCGCTCCTTGTTCTTCTCGACAGCCGAAGTCTTGGCCATACGATCTACCCTCCAGAACCTGTCCCGCCCGTCGGCCCGGAGGCCGGGGGCGAGTGGTTTTCCGAGATCAGTTGTTGAACGGAAGCTCGAAGCCCTTCAGCAGGGCCTTCGCTTCCTTGTCGGTCTTCGCCGTGGTGACGAACTGGATGTCCATCCCGCGGATCGCCTCGACCTTGTCGTAGGCGATCTCCGGGAAGACAATCTGCTCCTTGAGCCCCAGCGCGAAGTTGCCACGCCCGTCGAAGCCCTTGTTGCCCGGCAGGCCGCGGAAATCGCGGATGCGCGGCAGGGCGATCGTGACCAGACGGTCGAGGAACTCGTACATCCGGGCCTTGCGCAGCGTCACCTTGCAGCCGATGGCCTGGCCCTCGCGGATCTTGAAGCCCGCGATGGCCTTCTTCGCCAGCGTCTTCACCGGCTTCTGGCCGGAGATCAGCGCCATCTCGGCCACGGCGGCGTCGAGCTTCTTCTGGTCGCCGGCGGCCTCGCCCACGCCCATGTTGATGACGATCTTCTCGAGCTTCGGCACCTCCATCGGGGAACCGTAGCCGAACTGCTCCAGCAGCTGCTTGCGCACCACCTCGCGGTAATGCTGCTGCAGCCGCGGCAGCTCCTTCTGCGCCGTCTCGCTCATGCGTCGAGCACCTCGCCGGAGGCCTTCGCCACCCGGACCTTCTTGCCGTCGTCCTGGATCCGGAAGCCGACGCGGGTCGGCTTGCCGGACTTCGGATCGAGCAGCGCCAGATTGGAGAGGTCGATCGACGCCTCCTTCTCCTGGATGCCGCCCGGCTGGTTCATGCCACGCGGCTTGCTGTGCCGCTTGACCACGTTCACGCCCTGCACCACCGCCCGGTTCTCGGTCGGCAGCACCTGCAGCACCTCGCCCCGGCGGCCCTTGTCCTTGCCGGCCAGCACCTGGACGGTGTCGCCCTTGCGGATCTTGGCGGCCATCACAGCACCTCCGGAGCCAGGGAGATGATCTTCATGTAGCGGCGGGCGCGCAGCTCGCGCACCACCGGGCCGAAGATGCGGGTCCCGATCGGCTCGTTCTGCTTGTTGATCAGCACGGCCGCGTTGTTGTCGAAGCGGATCGCCGTGCCGTCCACGCGCCGCACCGGATAGGCGGTGCGGACGATGACGGCCCGGTGGACCTCGCCCTTCTTCACCTTGGCGCGGGGAATGGCGTCCTTGACGGAGACGACGATGATGTCGCCGACCGACGCGGTCTTCCGCTTGGAGCCGCCCAGCACCTTGATGCACTGGACCTTGCGCGCGCCGGAGTTGTCGGCGACGTCGAGGTTGGATTCGACCTGGATCACGCCGCGGCCTCCTCAGCCACGGCCGGGGCCGGGGCGTCGAAGCCGGCGGGGCGGTCGACCGCCTGGCCGTTGCGCTCGATCACCAGCCAGCTCTTGCGCTTGCTGATGGGCCGGCACTCCTCGATGCGCACGGTGTCGCCTTCCTTGCACAGGCCGGCTTCGTCATGCGCCGCGTAGCGGCCAGAACGCTTGATGAACTTCTTGTAGAGCGGATGCATCACGCGACGCTCGACGAGGACGGTGACCGTCTTCGCCATCTTGTCGCTGACCACCCGCCCGGTGAGGACGCGCTTCGGCATGGGCCGGGGTCTCCTCGTCAGGCCTTGGGGGTCGTGCGGGCGTTGGCCGCCTGCACGGTCTTGATCCGGGCGATGTCCCGGCGCACCTGCTTGATGCGCGAGACCGCCTCAAGCTGCCCGGTAGCACGCTGGAAGCGCAGGTTGAACTGCTCCTTGCGCAGATCAAGCAGTAGAGTTTGGAGCTCGTCCGGGGACTTGCCCCGGATCTCCGTGATCTTGGTCATACCCTTACGCCTCCGCGCCGAGGCGCGTCACGAACTTGGTCTTGATCGGCAGCTTGGCCGCGCCCAGACCCAGCGCCTCGCGCGCCGTGTCGGACGGCACGCCGTCGATCTCGAACATGATGCGGCCGGGCTTCACCCGGGCCACCCAGTACTCCGGCGCGCCCTTGCCCGAGCCCATGCGGACTTCCGCGGGCTTGGTCGAGACGGGAACGTCGGGGAAGATGCGGATCCACACCCGGCCCTGGCGCTTCATGGCGCGCGTGATCGCGCGGCGGGCCGCCTCGATCTGGCGGGCGGTGACGCGCTCCGGCTCCAGGGCCTTCAGGCCGAAGCCGCCGAAGGACAGGGTGAACCCGCCCTTCGCCAGCCCATGGATGCG
The DNA here is from genome assembly GCF_020991085.1 of Roseomonas sp. OT10. NCBI lineage: Bacteria > Pseudomonadati > Pseudomonadota > Alphaproteobacteria > Acetobacterales > Roseomonadaceae > Roseomonas > Roseomonas cutis. The sequence continues at coordinate 1,376,653 of NZ_CP087719.1, read as the reverse complement.
GCCCTTATGGGCCTTGCGGAACTTCGTGCGCTTCGGTTGCAGCATTGTTCATCCCGCCTCAGCGCTGAGGCGCCTGTTCCGCGGCGCGCTTGTCCTGCGCCATCGGATCATGGGCCAGAATTTCACCCTTGAAGATCCAGACCTTGACACCGCAGGTGCCGTAGTTGGTCTTCGCCGTCGCCGTGCCGAAGTCGATGTCGGCGCGGAGGGTATGCAGGGGCACGCGGCCCTCGCGGTACCACTCCATGCGCGCGATCTCGGCCCCGCCCAGGCGGCCGCCGCAGTTGATGCGGATGCCGCCGGCGCCGAGGCGCATCGCGGACTGCACGGCGCGCTTCATGGCGCGGCGGAAGGCCACGCGGCGCTCCAGCTGCTGGGCGATGCTCTCGGCGACCAGGGTCGCGTCGATCTCGGGCTTGCGGATCTCCATGATGTTCAGGGAGACCTCGGCCCCGGCGAGCTTCGCCAGGTCCTTGCGCAGCACCTCGATGTCGGCGCCCTTCTTGCCGATCACGACGCCCGGGCGGGCGGCATGGATCGTCACGCGCGGCTTCTTGGCCGGGCGCTCGATCACCACCCGCGACACGCCCGCGCCCTTCAGCCGCTCACGCAGCTTGGTGCGCAGCTTCAGGTCGTCGTGCAGCATCTTGGAATAGCCGGCATCGGCGTACCAGCGGCTGTCCCAGGTGCGGTTGATGCCCAGCCGCAGCCCGATCGGATTGACCTTGTGACCCATGTTACGCGGCCTCCTGCTGCGCCGGCTCCGGCGCCGCCTGCTGCTCGGCCACGACGATCTTGAGGTGGGAGAACCACTTCTCGACCCGGGACGAGCGGCCGCGGCCGCGGGCATGGAAACGCTTCATCACCACGGCGCGGCCGACCTCCGCCCGCGCGACGACGAGCTTGTCGACGTCGAGCTGGTGGTTGTTCTCCGCGTTAGCGATGGCGCTCTCCAGCGTCTTCTTCACGGTGTCCGAGATGCGCCGCTTGCTGAAGGTCAGGATCGCGACAGCGTCCTGCGCCTTCCGCCCGCGGATCAGCCCGGCGGCCAGGTTCAGCTTGCGCGGGGAGACGCGGATGTTCCGTGTCACCGCCTGCGCTTCGGTCTCCTCGAGACCGCGCTCGTGCTTCGGCTTGCTCATCTCAGCCCCGCTTCGCCTTCTTGTCGGACGAATGCCCGGTGAAGGTGCGCGTCGGGGAGAACTCGCCGAACTTGTGCCCGACCATGTTCTCGTTGACCTGCACGGGGATGAACTTCTTGCCGTTGTACACCCCGAAGGTCAGCCCGACGAACTGCGGCAGGATCGTGCTTCGGCGCGACCAGATCTTGACGATCTCGTTGCGCGTGGACGACCGGGCCGCCTCCGCCTTGTTCAGCAGGTAGCCGTCGACGAACGGCCCCTTCCATACGCTGCGCGCCATCGGCTCAGCCCTTCGTCGCGTTGCGCCGACGGACGATCAGCCGGTCGGTGCTCTTGTTGGTGCGGGTCTTGTAGCCCTTGGTCGGCTTGCCCCACGGCGTGACCGGGTGACGGCCGCCCGAGGTCCGGCCCTCACCACCGCCATGCGGGTGATCGACCGGGTTCATGACGACACCGCGGTTGTGCGGCTTGCGGCCCAGCCAGCGCGAACGGCCAGCCTTGCCCATCTGCTGGTTGCTGTTGTCCGGGTTGGACACCGCGCCGATCGAGGCCATGCACTCGGCCCGGACCAGGCGCAGCTCGCCCGACATCAGCTTGATCTGGGCATAGCCGACATCCTTGCCCACGAGCTGGGCATAGGTACCGGCCGAGCGCGCGATCTTGCCGCCGGCGCCGGGCTTCATCTCGATGTTGTGGATGATCGTCCCCACGGGGATCGCACCCAGCGGCATCGCGTTGCCCGGCTTGATGTCGGCCCGCTCCGCCGCCACCACCGTGTCGCCGGCCTTCAGCCGCTGCGGCGCGAGGATGTAGGCGAGCTCGCCGTCACGGTACTTGAGCAGCGCGATCCAGGCCGTGCGGTTGGGGTCGTACTCCAGCCGCTCGACCACTGCCGAGATGCCCAGCTTCGTGCGACGCTTGAAGTCGACGTAGCGGTAGGCCTGCTTGTGTCCGCCGCCGCGGAACCGCACCGTGATGCGGCCATGCTGGTTGCGGCCGCCCGAATGGGACTTGCCCTCGGTCAGCTTCTTGACCGGGGCGCCCTTCCACAGCTCGGACCGGTCCACCAGCACCGTCCCGCGCAGGGACGGGGTGACCGGGTTGAAGGTCTTCAATGCCATGGCTTACGCGAGCCCCGTCGTGAGGTCGATGGACTGGCCGGGGGCCAGCTGCACCATCGCCTTCTTCCAGTCCGAGCGCTGGCCGGGGCGGCCCCGGAAGCGCTTCGTCTTGCCCTTGACCACCAGCGTGTTCACGGTCCGCACATCGACCCCGAACAGCCCCTCGACCGCCGCCTTGATCTGCGGCTTGGTCGCATCCAGGGCGACCTTGAAGGTGACCTGGCCGGTCTCGTTCATGGCGGCCGCCTTCTCGGTCACGATCGGCGAGAGGATGACCTGATACATCTTCTCGCGGCCGATGACCGGGCGCTTGGCCTTCTCCTGCGTCTCGCTCACGCCAGCCGCTCCTTCAGCGCCTCGACGCCCGCCCGCGTCACCGCGAGCACGTCGTGGTTCAGGATGTCGTACACGTTCGCGCCGACGGTCGGCATGACCTGCACCTTGGGCAGGTTGCGCGCGGCGCGGACGAAGCCCTTGGCCGGGGCCGCATCGACCACCAGCGCGCTCTTCCAGCCCAGCGCCTTGACCTGGGCGGCCAGCTTGGAGGTCTTGCCCTCCTCACCGGTCGCGTCCAGCACCACCAGCTTGCCCTCGGCCGCCTTCTGGCTGAGCGCGCTGATGAGGCCCAGGCGACGGACCTTCTTGTTCAGGCTGTAGCCGTGGTCGCGCACCACCGGGCCGTGGACGATGCCACCGGTCCGGAACTGCGGCGCCCGCAGCGAGCCCTGGCGGGCATTGCCGGTGCCCTTCTGGCGATAGGGCTTCTTGGTGGTCCCGGAGACCTCCCCCATGCCCTTCACCTTGTGGGTGCCGGCGCGGCGCTTGGCGAGCTGCCAGTGCACCACGCGCGCCATGATGTCGGCGCGCGGCTCGGCGCCGAACAGCGCCTCCGGCAGTTCGACCTCGCCGGCCTCGGCGTTGTCGAGGGTGATGACCTTGATCTGCATCGTCGTCACCTCAGGCCGGATACGGCGCGTCGGCCGGACGGGCACGCTTCACGGCGTCGCGCACGACGACCCAGGCGCCCGTGGCGCCGGGGACGGCGCCCTTGACCAGCAGCAGCCCCTTCTCCGCATCGACGCCCGCCACCACCAGGTTCTGGGTGGTGATGCGCTCGACGCCGAGATGGCCGGCCATCTTCTTGTTCTTGAAGGTCTTGCCCGGATCCTGGCGGTTGCCGGTGGAGCCGTGCGAGCGGTGGCTGATGGACACGCCGTGCGTGGCCTCCAGGCCGGCGAAGTTCCAGCGCTTCATCGCGCCGGCGAAGCCCTTGCCCTTGGAGGTCGCCGTGACGTCGACCTTCTGGCCCTTCACGAAATGCGCGGGCGTCAGCGTGGCGCCGGGCTCCAGCACGGCGTCGGCCGCCACGCGGAACTCCGCGACCTTCGCCGGAGCCTCGACGCCGGTCTTCGCGAAATGGCCCTTGTTGGGCTTGGAGACGTTCTTGACCTTCGCCTTGCCGGCGCCGAGCTGAAGGGCGACGTAGCCGTCCTTCTCCTCGGTCCGGGTGGCGACCACGCGCACCTCGTCGACGTGCAGCACGGTCACGGGAACGGTCGAGCCGTCCTCGTTGAAGAGCCGGGACATACCCAGCTTGCGGGCGATCAGGCCGGTTCGGCCGTTACGCGCGGCCATGGCAGTTTCCCTTCGGCCTCTTAGATCTTGATCTCGACGTCCACGCCGGAGGCCAGGTCGAGCTTCATCAGCGCGTCCACGGTCTGCGGCGTGGGGTCCACGATGTCGAGGAGCCGCCGGTGGGTGCGGATCTCGAACTGCTCGCGGCTCTTCTTGTCGACATGTGGGGAGCGGTTCACGGTGAACCGCTCGATGTGGGTCGGGAGCGGGATCGGACCCCGCACCCGGGCACCCGTCCGCTTCGCGGTGTTGACGATCTCCCGCGTGCTGCCGTCCAGCACGCGGTGATCGAACGCCTTGAGGCGGATGCGGATGTTCTGCGCGTCGGCAGCCATGGTCGTTACGCCGCGATCGAGGCGACGACGCCGGCGCCGACGGTGCGGCCGCCCTCGCGGATGGCGAAGCGCAGGCCCTGGTCCATGGCGATGGGCGCGATCAGCTCGACGTCCATGGCGACGTTGTCGCCCGGCATCACCATCTCCACCCCTTCCGGCAGCTTCACGATCCCCGTCACGTCCGTCGTGCGGAAGTAGAACTGCGGCCGGTAGTTGGTGAAGAACGGCGTGTGGCGCCCGCCCTCCTCCTTCGTCAGGATGTAGGCCTCGGCCTTGAACTTCGTGTGCGGCGTGATCGAGCCGGGCTTGGCCAGCACCTGCCCGCGCTCCACGTCCTCACGCTTCGTCCCGCGCAGCAGCGCGCCGATGTTGTCCCCCGCCTCGCCGCTGTCCAGCAGCTTGCGGAACATCTCCACGCCCGTCACCGTCGTCTTGACCGTGTCCTTCAGGCCCACGATCTCGACTTCCTCGCCCACCTTGACGATGCCCCGCTCCACGCGGCCCGTCACCACCGTCCCGCGCCCCGAGATCGAGAACACGTCCTCGATCGGCATCAGGAACGGCAGGTCCTTCGGGCGCTCCGGCTGCGGGATGTAGGCGTCCACCGCCTCCATCAGCTTCAGGATCGCCTGCTCGCCGATCTCCGGCTGCTTGTCCTCCAGCGCCATCAGCGCCGAGCCGTGGATGATGGGAATGTCGTCGCCCGGGAACTGGTAGGAGGACAGCAGCTCGCGCACCTCCATCTCCACCAGTTCCAGCAGGTCCGGGTCCGCCATGTCCACCTTGTTCAGGAACACCACCAGCGCCGGCACGCCCACCTGCCGCGCCAGCAGGATGTGCTCGCGCGTCTGCGGCATCGGACCGTCGGCCGCCGAGACCACCAGGATCGCGCCGTCCATCTGCGCAGCCCCCGTGATCATGTTCTTCACGTAGTCGGCGTGGCCCGGGCAGTCCACGTGCGCGTAGTGCCGGTTCGCCGTCTCGTACTCCACGTGCGCCGTCGAGATCGTGATCCCGCGCGCACGCTCCTCCGGCGCCTTGTCGATCTGGTCGTAGGCCGTGAAGGTCGCCCCACCCGCCTTCGCCAGCACCTTCGTGATCGCAGCCGTCAAAGACGTCTTGCCGTGGTCAACGTGCCCGATCGTCCCGATGTTGCAGTGCGGCTTGTTCCGCTCGAACTTCGCCTTCGCCATGTTCGTATCTCTCTAAAAGATCGGGGTTCTGTTACCAGCGGTAGTGGCTGAAGGCCTTGTTGGCCTCTGCCATCCGGTGCGTGTCTTCGCGCTTCTTCACAGCGGTGCCGCGGTTGTTCGCCGCGTCCATCAGCTCGCCGGAGAGGCGCTCCTCCATGGTGCTCTCGCCCCGCTTGCGCGCGGACTCGATCAGCCAGCGGATCGCCAGCGCCTGGCGCCGCTCCGGGCGGACCTCGACGGGCACCTGGTAGGTGGCGCCGCCGACGCGGCGGGACCGCACCTCGACCGCCGGCTTCACGTTGTCCATCGCCTCATGGAACACGCGGAGCGGGTCGGCATCCTTGCCGGCGCGGCGCTGCAGCGTGTCCATGGCGGCATAGACGATGCCTTCGGCCGTGCTCTTCTTGCCGTCGTACATCAGCACGTTCATGAAACGGCTGAGCACGATGTCGCCGAACTTCGGGTCGGGCAGGACTTCGCGCTTCTCCGCGCGGTGACGACGAGACATCCGTCTACTTCCTCACTTCGGCCGCTTGGCGCCGTACAGCGACCGGCGCTGGCGGCGCTTGGCGATGCCCTGCGTGTCGAGAACGCCGCGCAGGATGTGGTAGCGCACGCCCGGAAGGTCCTTCACGCGGCCGCCACGGATCAGGACCACGGAGTGCTCCTGCAGGTTGTGCCCCTCGCCGGGGATGTAGCTCACCACCTCGTAGCCGTTGGTCAGGCGGACCTTGGCCACCTTACGCAGCGCCGAGTTCGGCTTCTTCGGGGTGGTGGTGTAGACGCGCGTGCACACGCCCCGCTTCTGCGGGCAGGACTGCAGCGCCGGCACCTTGTTGCGGCTCGGCTTCGGCTCGCGCCCCTGGGCGATGAGCTGGTTGATCGTCGGCATGACGCCCCTTCGTGAACTCGTCCCAGCGGCCGGCAGCCTCGCTTCACGCGAGAGGGCCCGATACGGCGCGCGTTTCCGCGTCCCTCGGGCCACTGTCCCGCCCCCGGTCTCGGCCCGCTCCGGTTTCCCGGAAAGGGCGGCGCCGGCGGCGCAAAGCTGTCGTCCAAGAACAATCTTCAGGGACCGGAGCCCCCGTTGAGGGGCGGACACCTAAGCCCCAGGGGCCTGGGAGTCAAGCAAGAACCCCCCTCGACCCCCTCTTCCAGCCCCGCAGAAAACGAAGGGCCGGAACCCGAAGGCCCCGGCCCTTTGCCCTTGCCAACCCCGGGAAGGCCGGGGTTGGCGATTCGACCCTACTCGGCGGCCTGCTGCCCGCCCGGCGGCAGGGCCGGGGTGTTGGCCGGCAGGCGGCCGCGGTCGCGCTGGGCGGCCAGCGCGCGGAGCCGGTTCATCACCGAACCCGTGCCCGCCGGGATCAGGCGGCCAACGATCACGTTCTCCTTCAGCCCCGCCAGGACGTCCACCTTGCCCGCCACGGCGGCCTCGGTGAGCACCCGCGTCGTCTCCTGGAAGGAGGCGGCCGAGATGAAGGAGGTGGTCTGCAGGCTCGCCTTGGTGATGCCCTGCAGGACAGGCTCGCCCCGGGCGGGGCGCTCCTTGGCCTCCAGGCGGCGGTCGTTCTCCTGCTCGAACTCGATCCGGTCGACCTGCTCGCCCACCAGGTAGGTCGTGTCGCCGGGCTCCAGGATCTCGATCTTCTGCAGCATCTGGCGAACGATCACCTCGATGTGCTTGTCGTTGATCTTCACGCCCTGGAGCCGGTAGACGTCCTGGATCTCGTTGACCAGGTAGTTGGCCAGCGCCTCCACCCCCAGCACCCGCAGGATGTCGTGCGGCACGCGGGGCCCGTCGACCAGCGGATCGCCCGCCTTGACGTAGTCGCCCTCCTGCACGGACACGTGCTTGCCCTTGGGCACCAGGTACTCGCGCTCGATCGGCGGCTCGCCCTCGGGCACGTCCGCCTTCACGATGATCCGGCGCTTGGCCTTGTAGTCCTTGCCGAACTCCACCCGCCCGTCGATGTCGCTGATGATGGCGGCATCCTTGGGCCGGCGGGCCTCGAACAGCTCCGCCACGCGCGGCAAGCCGCCCGTGATGTCGCGGGTCTTCGAGGATTCGCGCGGCAGGCGGGCGATGACGTCGCCGGCATGCACGGAGGCGCCGTTGTCCACCGACAGGATGGTGTCGGGCGAGAGGAAGTACCGCGCCTCCGCCCCGTTGGGCAGCTTCACGATGTTGCCGCGCTCGTCCTTCAGGATCAGCCGCGGCCGCAGGTCGGCGCCCTTCGAGGCCGCCTTGTAGTCCACGACGACCTTGGAGGAGAGGCCCGTCACCTCGTCCTGCCGCTCGACCAGGGTGATGCCCTCGATCAGGTCGGCATACTCCACCACGCCGCTCTGCTCGGTGATGATCGGCAGGGTGAAGGGATCCCACTCGGCCAGCTTCTGGCCGCGCTGGACCTGGTCGCCCTCCGCCACCAGCAGGCGCGAGCCGTAGGGGACGCGGAAGCGCGCGCGCTCGCGGCCTTGGGCATCGAACAGCGCCAGCTCGCAGTTGCGGCTCATCACCACCGGCGCGCCCTGGCTGTTCTGGACCACGGCGAGGTTCTGCACCCGCACCGTGGCGTCCGTGGTCGCCTCCACCGCCGACTGCTCCGCCCCGCGCTGGGCGGCGCCGCCGATGTGGAAGGTGCGCATGGTGAGCTGCGTGCCCGGCTCACCGATCGACTGGGCGGCGATCACGCCCACCGCCTCGCCGACGTTCACCGGGGTGCCGCGCGCCAGGTCGCGGCCGTAGCAATGGCCGCAGACGCCCACGCCCGCATCGCAGGTCAGGACGGAGCGGATGTAGACCTCCTCCACCCCGGCCTTCTCGATCCGGTCGGCCAGCGCCTCCTCGATCAGCGTGTTGCTCTGCGCCAGGACCTCGCCCGTCTCCGGATGGACGATGTCGCGCTGCACCGTGCGGCCGAGGATGCGCTCGGAGAGCGAGGAGACCACCTCGCCCCCGTCCAGCACCGCGCGCACGGTCAGGCCGCGCTCGGTGCCGCAATCCTCGGTCACGATGATGCAGTCCTGCGCCACGTCGACCAGACGCCGCGTCAGGTAGCCCGAGTTCGCCGTCTTCAGCGCGGTGTCGGCCAGGCCCTTGCGGGCGCCGTGGGTGGAGTTGAAGTACTCCAGCACGGACAGGCCTTCCTTGAAGTTCGCGATGATCGGCTGCTCGATGATCTCGCCCGAGGGCTTGGCCATCAGGCCGCGCATGCCGGCGAGCTGGCGCATCTGCGCCGGCGAGCCGCGCGCGCCGGAGTGGGACATCATCCAGACGGAGTTGGTGGGCTTGCCCGCCTCCTGCTTGGAGATCTCCTTCATCATCGCCCCGGCGACCTCCTCGGTCGCGCGCGACCAGGCGTCCACCACCTTGTTGTAGCGCTCGCCCGCGGTGATCAGGCCGTCGAGGTACTGCTGCTCGAACTCCTTCACCTCCGCCTTCGTGCGGTCGATCATGGCGCCCTTCGAGTCGGGGATGACCATGTCGTCCTTGCCGAAGGAGATGCCGGCCCGCGCCGCGTTGCGGAAGCCCAGCCCCATCAGCCGGTCGGCGAAGATCACCGACTCCTTCTGGCCGCAATGGCGGTACACCGCGTCGATGACGTCGGAAATGCTCTTCTTCGTCAGCTGGCGGTTGATCAGGCTGTAGGGCAGCGCCGGGTGCAGCGGCAGCAGCGCGCCCATCATCATCCGGCCCGCGGTGGTCGCCACGCGCTCGGTCTTCGCCTCGCCCTCCGGCGTCATCGCCTTGCGGCGCGCGCGGATCTTGCTGTGCAGCGTGATGTGGCCCGCGGCCAGCGCCTGCTCGATCTCGCCCATGTCGGAGAAGGCCGGGGCCTTCTGCTCGTCCGCCTCGCGGAACTCCGGCGTCTCCAGGCTCAGGTAGTAGAGCCCGAGGACGATGTCCTGCGACGGCACGATGATCGGCTTGCCGTTGGCGGGGCTGAGGATGTTGTTGGTCGACATCATCAGCACGCGCGCCTCCAGCTGGGCCTCCAGGCTCAGCGGGACGTGCACGGCCATCTGGTCGCCGTCGAAGTCGGCGTTGAAGGCGGTGCAGACCAGCGGATGCAGCTGGATCGCCTTGCCCTCGACCAGCACTGGCTCGAAGGCCTGGATGCCGAGGCGGTGCAGCGTCGGCGCCCGGTTCAGCATCACCGGGTGCTCGCGGATGACCTCCTCCAGGATGTCCCACACCTCGGGACGCTCCTTCTCCACCATCCGCTTGGCGGCCTTGATGGTGGTGGCGTGGCCGTACTTCTCCAGCTTCGAGTAGATGAAGGGCTTGAACAGCTCCAGCGCCATCTTCTTCGGCAGACCGCACTGGTGCAGCTTCAGCTCGGGACCCACCACGATCACCGAACGGCCGGAATAGTCGACGCGCTTGCCCAGCAGGTTCTGGCGGAACCGGCCCTGCTTGCCCTTCAGCATGTCGGAGAGCGACTTCAGCGGCCGCTTGTTCGCGCCCGTGATGGCACGGCCGCGGCGGCCGTTGTCGAACAGCGCGTCCACCGCCTCCTGCAGCATGCGCTTCTCGTTGCGCACGATGATGTCAGGCGCGCGCAGCTCGATCAGCCGCTTCAGGCGGTTGTTGCGGTTGATGACGCGGCGGTACAGGTCGTTCAGGTCGGAGGTCGCGAAGCGGCCGCCATCCAGCGGGACCAGCGGACGCAGCTCGGGCGGGATCACCGGCACCACGTCCAGGATCATCCATTCCGGACGCGCGCCGCCCTCGGCGAAGCTCTCGATCAGCTTCAGCCGCTTGACCAGCTTCTTGCGCTTGGCCTCGGAGGTCGTCTCCTTCAGCTCCGCGCGCAACCGCGTGCTTTCGGCGTTCAGGTCGATGCCGGTCAGCATCTGCTTGACCGCCTCGGCGCCGATGCCGACCGAGAAGGCGTCCTCGCCGAACTCGTCCAGCTTCTCCTGGTACTGGTCCTCGGTCAGCAGCTGGTGCAGCTTGAGGTCCGTCAGGCCGGATTCGAGCACCACGTAGGACTCGAAGTACAGGACCTTCTCCAGCTCCTTCAGCGACATGTCGACCATCAGGCCGACACGGCTGGGCAGGGACTTCATGAACCAGATATGCGCGACCGGGCTGGCCAGCTCGATATGGCCCATGCGCTCGCGGCGCACCTTGGCCAGGGTGACCTCGACGCCGCACTTCTCGCAGATGATGCCGCGGAACTTCATCCGCTTGTACTTGCCGCACAGGCACTCGTAGTCCTTGATGGGACCGAAGATGCGCGCGCAGAACAGCCCGTCCCGCTCCGGCTTGAAGGTGCGGTAGTTGATCGTCTCGGGCTTCTTGATCTCGCCATAGGACCAGGAGCGGATCTGCTCCGGCGAGGCGATGGTGATCTTGATCTGGTCGAAGGTGACCGCCTGGCCGGTCTGGCCAAGGATCTTCATCAGTTCGTTCATGGGCCTTCCTTCTCGTCCAGCCGGCGACGGGGGGCGGACCGTCGCGAAATCAGCGGCCGGCCCCGCTGGCGGGGGCCGGCGCGATCCTTGGAACTCAGTTGCTGCGGGTCTCGAGGTCGACATTCAGGCCGAGGGACTTCAGCTCCTTGGTCAGGACGTTGAAGCTCTCCGGGATGCCCGCCTCGAAGCTGTCCTGGTCGCGAACGATCGCCTCGTAGACCTTGGTGCGGCCAGACACGTCGTCCGACTTCACCGTCAGCATCTCCTGCAGCGTGTAGGCGGCGCCATAGGCCTCCAGCGCCCAGACCTCCATCTCGCCGAAGCGCTGGCCGCCGAACTGCGCCTTGCCGCCCAGGGGCTGCTGGGTGACGAGGCTGTAGGGGCCGATGGAACGGGCGTGGATCTTGTCGTCCACCAGGTGGTGCAGCTTCAGCATGTAGATGTAGCCGACCGTCGTCTTGCGCTCGAACAGCTCGCCCGAACGCCCGTCGATCAGCTGCATCTGGCCGGAGGTGTCGAGCCCCGCCTGGGTCAGCATCGACTCGATGTCCGAGATGCGCGCGCCGTCGAAGACCGGCGTCGCGATGGGGATGCCCTTGGACAGGTTCTCGCCCAGCTCGATCAGCTGCTCTTCGGACATGTTCGCGACCTGCTCATCCACGATCGCGTCGCCGTAGATCTCGCGCAGCTTCTCGACCAGCGCGTCCCGGGCGGCGCCGGCGCGACGGTAGTCCTCGACCAGCTCGCCCACCTGACGGCCGAGATTGGCGCAGGCCCAGCCCAGGTGCGTCTCCAGGATCTGGCCGATGTTCATGCGCGAGGGCACGCCCAGCGGGTTCAGCACCAGATCCACCGCACGCCCGTCCTCGAGGAACGGCATGTCCTCGATCGGCACGACGCGGGAGACGACGCCCTTGTTGCCGTGGCGGCCGGCCATCTTGTCGCCCGGCTGCAGCTTGCGCTTCACCGCGACGAAGACCTTGACCATCTTCATCACGCCCGGCGGCAGCTCGTCACCGCGCTGCAGCTTCTCGACCTTGGACTCGAAGCGCTTCTGCAGGCGCTCGACGGCCGCGTCGAACTCGCGCTTCAGCGCCTCGATCTCGGCCATCGCCGCATCGTCGGCGACGCCGATCTGCCGCCAGGTCGCCTTGGCGAACTGGTTCAGCACCTCGTCGTCGATCACCGTGCCGGACTTCACGCCCTTGAAGCCGCCGCTGGCCTTGCGGTTCAGCAGCCGCTCGCGCAGGCGCGAGTGGAAGGAACGCTCCTGGATGGCGCGCTCGTCGTCGCGGTCCTTGGCCAGGCGCTCGATCTCGGCGCGCTCGATCGCCATGGCGCGCTCGTCCTTGTCCACGCCGCGGCGGGAGAAGACGCGCACGTCCACGATCGTGCCGGTCACGCCCGGCGGCAGACGCAGCGAGGTGTCGCGCACGTCCGACGCCTTCTCGCCGAAGATGGCGCGGAGCAGCTTCTCCTCCGGCGTCATCGGGCTCTCGCCCTTCGGCGTCACCTTGCCGACGAGGATGTCGCCCGGATTCACCTCGGCGCCGACATAGACGATGCCCGCCTCGTCGAGGTTCCGGAGGGCTTCCTCGCCGACGTTCGGGATGTCGCGGGTGATCTCCTCCTGGCCCAGCTTGGTGTCGCGGGCCATGACCTCGAACTCCTCGATGTGGATCGAGGTGAAGACGTCGTCGCGCGCGATGCGCTCGCTGATGAGGATGGAGTCCTCGAAGTTGTAGCCGTTCCACGGCATGAAGGCGCAGAGCACGTTCCGGCCCAGGGCCAGCTCGCCCAGCTCCGTCGACGGGCCGTCGGCGATGATGTCGCCGGCCTGCACCCGGTCGCCCACCTTCACCAGCGGGCGCTGGTTGATGCAGGTGGACTGGTTGGAGCGCTGGAACTTGCGCAGCCGGTAGATGTCGACGCCCTTGGTCGTGCCGTCCTCGGCCGAGGCGCGCACGACGATGCGCGCGCCGTCGATCGAATCGATCACGCCGTCGCGCCGCGCCACGATGGTCGCGCCGGAGTCGCGGGCGACCGCGGCCTCCATGCCCGTGCCCACCAGCGGCGCGTCGGACTTCACCAGCGGCACCGCCTGCCGCATCATGTTCGAGCCCATCAGAGCGCGGTTGGCGTCGTCGTTCTCTAGGAACGGGATCAGCGCCGCGGCGACGGAGACGAGCTGCTTCGGCGACACGTCGATCGCCGTCACCTCCTCGGGCTTCACCAGGCGGAAGTCGCCGCCTTGGCGCACGCTGACCAGGTCGGAGCGGAACTCGCCGCTCTCGCGGTCCACCTCGGCATCCGCCTGGGCGACGACGAGCTTCTCCTCCTCCATGGCGGAGAGGTAGCGCGGCTCGCCGACGATCTTGCCGTCCTGCACCATCTGGTACGGCGTCTCGATGAAGCCGTACTTATTCACCTTGGCGAAGGTGGCGAGGCTGTTGATCAGGCCGATGTTCGGGCCTTCCGGCGTCTCGATCGGGCAGATGCGGCCGTAATGCGTCGGGTGGACGTCGCGCACCTCGAAGCCCGCGCGCTCGCGCGTCAGGCCGCCCGGGCCCAGCGCCGAGAGGCGGCGCTTGTGCGTCACCTCGGAGAGCGGGTTGGTCTGGTCCATGAACTGGCTGAGCTGCGAGGAGCCGAAGAACTCGCGCACCGCGGCCGCCGCCGGCTTCGCGTTGATCAGGTCGTGCGGCATGACGGTGTCGATGTCGACCGACCCCATGCGCTCCTTGATCGCGCGCTCCATGCGCAGCAGGCCGACGCGGTACTGGTTCTCCATCAGCTCGCCGACCGAGCGCACCCGGCGGTTGCCGAGGTTGTCGATGTCGTCGATCTGGCCCTTGCCGTCCTTCAGCTCCAGCAGGGTGCGGACGGTGGCGATGATGTCCTGCTTGCGCAGGGTGCGCTGCGTGTCCGGCACGTCGCTGAGCGAGAAGCCCAGGCGCATGTTCATCTTCACGCGGCCCACGGCGGAGAGGTCGTAGCGCTCGCCGTCGAAGAACAGGCCACGGAACAGGGCCTCGGCGGTCTCCGGCGTCGGCGGCTCGCCCGGGCGCATGACCCGGTAGATGTCCATCAGCGCCTCGTCGCGGTTGGTGGCCTTGTCCACCACCAGCGTGTTGCGCATCCAGGGGCCGACCGTCTGGTCGATCGCCAGCGTCGGCAGCTGGTCGTAGCCAGCCTCCTCGATGGCGGCCAGCTTCGGCTCGGTCAGCTCGTCGCCCGCCTCGGCATGGATCTCGCCCGTGGTCAGGTCCACGAGGTCGGTCGCCACGAAGCGTCCGAGCAGGTCGGCGCGGCCGACCAGCACCTCCTTGGTGCCCTCCTCGGCGATCTTGCGGGCGGCGCGCGGGGTCAGCTTGGTGTCCTTGGCGGCCACCACCTGCCCGGTCGCGGCGTCGACCAGATCCTCCAGCAGCTTCACGCCACGGAAGCTGTCCGCCTGGAACGGGCGCGACCAGCCCTTGGGGCCACGCGAGAAGATCACCTGGCCGTAGAAATGGCCCAGGATCTCCTCGGCATCCATGCCGCGGACCTCGGACGGCTCCAGCGGCGTGCTGCCGCGCTCGGCGCGCAGGGCCTCGGTGGCCGCGCTGTCGAGGGCGTAGAGCAGCGTCGTCGCCGGCAGCTTGCGCTTGCGGTCGATGCGGACGTAGCAGATGTCCTTGGCGTCGAACTCGAAGTCCAGCCAGGAGCCGCGATAGGGGATCACGCGCGCGGCGAAGAGGTACTTGCCGCTGGAATGCGTCTTGCCCTTGTCATGGTCGAAGAAGACGCCCGGGCTGCGGTGCATCTGGCTGACGATGACGCGCTCGGTGCCGTTGATGATGAAGGTGCCGTTGTCCGTCATGAGCGGCATGTCGCCCATGTAGACATCCTGCTCCTTGATGTCGCGGACGGAGCGGGAGCCGGTGTCCTCGTCGATGTCCCAGACGATCAGGCGCAGGCGCACCTTCAGGGGTGCGGCGAAGTTCAGCCCGCGCTGCATGCACTCGTCGACGTCGTACTTGGGCTCCTCCAGCTCGTACTGGACGAACTCCAGGCGGCCGCGGCCGGCGAAATCGTCGATCGGGAAGACGGAGCGGAACACCTCCTGCAGGCCCGTCTGGGTCCGGCTGTCCGGATCCACGCCCATCTGGAGGAACGCCTCGTAGGAGGCGCGCTGCACGTCGATCAGGTTGGGCATCGGCGCGATGTCGGGCAGCCGCCCGAACGACTTGCGGATGCGCTTGCGGCCCGTGAAACCCTTGCCTTCGAACGACTTCGCGATAGCGTTCATGCGCGTCCTGCTTCCCTTCTCACCCGGCCCTCACCCTGGCCGGAGGGACCCGCTGCGCGCCCCGGGAGACCCGCGCCTTGCCGGCCCTGGCCCCGAAACGCAGGCGGGGGCAGGATTCCGTTGCCGGAATCCTGCCCCTCAACCCGGAAAAACTGTCGACCGGCCCCGGCAGCGGATGCCCGGGGCCGGCCGTAGCGGTTACTTGACCTCGACCTTGGCGCCGTTCTCTTCGAGGACCTTCTTGATCTTCTCGGCCTCGTCCTTGGAGACGCCTTCCTTCACGACCTTCGGAGCGCCCTCGACCAGGTCCTTGGCCTCCTTCAGGCCCAGGCCGGTGATCGTGCGGATCTCCTTGATCACGTTGATCTTCTTGTCGCCGGCCGAGGCCAGCGTCACGGTGAACTCGGTCTGCTCCTCGACGGGGGCAGCGGCGGCGCCACCGGCGGCCGGGGCAGCGGCCACGGCAACAGGAGCGGCGGCGGAGACGCCCCACTTCTCCTCGAGCATCTTCGAGAGCTCGGCGGCCTCGAGAACGGTCAGGGTCGACAGCTCGTCGACCAGCTTGGCGAGATCAGCCATTGTCTATGTCCTTCGATCTAGTGGCTTGGCTTGACGTTTGCAACCCTCGGCATGGCCACCCGTTCCGGGCGGCCGGCCGGGGCAGAACTACGCGGCTTCCGCCTCGTCCTTCTTGGCATATGCCCCGAACACCCGGGCCAGCTGGGCCGCGGGTGCCTGGACGACGCCGGCGATGCGCGTGGCCGGGGTCTGGATGAGACCGACCAGCTGCGCCCGCAGCGTCTCCAGAGAGGGCAGCTCCGCCAGCGCCTTGACCCCATCCGGGGCCAGGTTCTGGGTTCCGAGCGCCCCGCCCAGGATCACGAACTTCTCGTTACCCTTGGCGAACTCCACGGCAGTCTTCGCCACGGCGACCGGGTCCCGGGACCACGCGAGCGCGGTCGGGCCCTTCAGCAGCGGCGAGATGCCCTGGAAGCGGGTGCCGTCGAGGGCGAGGGCGGCCAGCCGGTTCTTCGCGACCTTGTAGGTCGCGCCCGCGCCGCGCATGCGCCGCCGCAGCTCGCTCACCTCGGCCACGGTCATGCCCTTGTTCTGGGCGACCAGGACGAAGGAGGTCTCGGCGAACACGCCGGCGAGGTTCGCGACGAAGTCGCGCTTCTCCGTACGGTCCAACTCCCGTCTCCAAACGGTGACCGGTGCCTTCTGGAAGGGCCCCGGCCGGTTCACGCGAGGGTGCGGCGGCTGCCCCACCCCCTTCGCCTGCCAGTGAGCCGGAAGGCCAAGCCGAGCCACCCCGGGGACGCGGACAGCGCCCCGGGCCGGATCGTTTCGGCACCCCGTCTACCATCGGCGCGGCTTCCGCCGCCTCAAGGCCGCCCCCGCGAGGGCCGGCCACCCATGGTCTCCGACAGGTTCGGGCAGGGACCTCGGGCCCCTGCCCTGCCCGCGCCCCGTCCCCGGGGCGCGTATTCTCGTCTCGGCCCGCCGGAGCGGGCCATCGGACCGGGCCGCCGCCGGGCCTCAGGCCAGGGGCGTCGTCCCGATCCGCAAAAGCGTCCGCTCAGCCGGAGAGGCTGGCGGTGTCCACCTTCAGGCCGGGACCCATGGAGGAGCTGAGGGCGACCTTCTTGACGTAGGTCCCCTTGGCGCCCGTGGGCTTGGCCCGCTGGATGGCGTCGATGAAGGCGCGGGCGTTCTCGACCAGCTTGCCCTCCTCGAAGGAGGCCTTGCCGATGCCGGCATGCACGATGCCCGCCTTCTCGGCGCGGAACTCGACCTGGCCGGCCTTGGCGGCGGAGACCGCGCCCTTCACGTCCATGGTCACGGTGCCGAGCTTGGGGTTCGGCATCAGGCCGCGCGGGCCCAGGATCTTACCCAGGCGGCCCACCAGGGCCATCATGTCCGGGGTGGCGATGCAGCGGTCGAAGTTGATGTTGCCCGCCTGGACCTGCTCGGCCAGGTCGTCCGCACCCACCACATCGGCCCCGGCGGCGGTCGCCTCCTCCGCCTTGGCGCCGCGGGCGAAGACGCCCACGCGGACGGTCTTGCCCGTGCCGTTCGGCAGGCCGACCACGCCGCGGACCATCTGGTCGGCATGGCGCGGGTCGATGCCGAGGTTCATCGAGATCTCGATGGTCTCGTCGAACTTCGCCGTGGCGTTGGTCTTGGCGAGGCGCACCGCCTCCTCCAGCCCATAGGACTTCTCGAGGTCCAGACCCTCGACGAGCTTCTTCAGACGCTTGCCGGCCATCGGATCAGCCCTCCACCACGGTCATGCCCATGGAACGGGCGGAGCCGGCGAGCATGCTCACCGCGGCCTCCACGTCCTGGCAGTTCATATCCTTCATCTTCACCGCCGCGATCTCGCGCAGCTGCGACTTCGTCACGCGGCCGACCGAGCCGCCCTTGCCCGTCGTCTGGCTGCCCTTGTCGATCTTGGCGGCCTTGAGCAGGAAGTAGGTGTTGGGCGGGGTCTTGGTGATGAAGGAGAAGGTGCGGTCCGAATACGCGGTGATGACGACCGGCGTCGGGGTGCCGGGCTCCATCTGCTGCGTCGCCGCGTTGAACTCCTTCACGAACTGCATGATGTTCAGGCCGCGCTGACCCAGCGCGGGGCCGACCGGCGGCGAGGGATTCGCCTTGCCGGCCGGGATCTGCAGCTTGATGTACCCGACGATCTTCTTCGCCATTGGTCTTCCCCAAGGAACCGGGGCGCGCGGTGGTGTCGGCCCAGGTCTGGACCTCCCGCGTCCTTCGGTGCGAGTGAGCCGCGGCTTCTACGCCCCCGGCCGTGCCGCGTCCAGCCGGAATCCGTGCCGGTCCCCGCCGCGAAAGCGGGTCAGCCCCGCGCCCGCAGCGCCCGGCTGGCCAGGAACCATGCCAGCCCTCCCGCCACCAGGGCCAGCAGCACCCCGCCGACCAGCGCCTCCTCCGCCGCCGGCAGCGCGGTCCTGATCCAGGCGGGCGCATGGGTCAGCCCGACCCGGAAACCCCCGGGCATCACGGCACGGCCGATCGCGTACTCGAGGGGCACCAGCACGCTGTGGGTCAGCGGGTTGCCGGCGAGAAGGCAGGTCGCCGCGGCGGCCGGCACGCTGCCCCGCAGCAGCCAGGACAAGATCGCCGCCACCACCAGGTGCAGGCCGAAGGCGGGCAGCATGGCGGCGGCGGCACCGGCCGCGATGCCGCGCGCGACGAAGGCCGGCCCGCCGGGGGAGGCCAGGACCGCCTCCCAGCGGTCGCGCAGCCCCTGCACCAACCGCCCCCAACGTGCCGACGGGCTCTGGCTCATGCGCCTGCTCAGGGGGAAGGGACGGGTGACGGACGGTTCGCCCCTCGGGGCCCGCCTCTCAGGGAAAGACGGGCGAGCCTTCAGGGCCGAGGCCGGGGATGGCCCCGGCCGGGCGGTCAGGCGGCCAGGGCTGCGGGCGCCATGCCCTGGCTGGTCAGCAGGTCACGATAGACGCCGGGCCGCGAGGCCAGCTCGTCCGGGGCGCCGTCCTCCAGCACCTGCCCGTTCTGCATGACCACGATCCGGTCGAAGCTGCGCAGCGTCGCCAGCCGGTGCGCCACGGCGATGACCGTGCGACCGGCCATCAGCCGCTCCAGCGCCGACTGCACCGCCGCCTCGGACTCGCTGTCCAGGGCGCTGGTGGCCTCGTCGAGCAGCAGGATCGGCGCATCCTTCAGCAGAGCCCGGGCGATGGCGATCCGCTGCCGCTGCCCGCCGGACAGGCGCACGCCGCGCTGGCCGACCTCCGTGTTGAAGCCCTCCGGCAGGGTCTCGATGAAGTGGCGGCAATGGGCCGCCTCCGCCGCCGCCAGGACCTCGGCATCGGTCGCATCCGGGCGGCCGTAGCGGATGTTCTCCAGGATGGAGCGCTGGAACAGCGCCACCTCCTGCGGCACCACGGCAATGGCACGGGCGAGGCTCGTCTGCGTCACGCCGGAAATGGCCTGGCCATCGATCAGGATGCTACCGGACTGCGGCACGACGAAGCGTTGCAGCAGGGAGAGCATGGTGGACTTGCCGGCGCCCGACTTGCCGACCAGCCCCACCCGCTCACCCGGGCGGATGGCGAGGTTCACGCCGCGCAGCACCGGGCCGGCGCCGGGGTAGGAGAAGCGGACGTCGTCGAAATCCACCCGGCCGCCGCGGGGCACCAGCAGGCGCGCGCCCGGCGCGTCCGGCAGGGCATGCGGGACCAGCAGCGTCGCCACCGCCTCGGCCAGGCGGGCGATGTGCTGGGTCATCTCCACCAGCGCCACGGCCAGGTCGCGGGACCCGTGCAGGATGGTGAAGCCCAGGGCGATGCTCATGACGATGTCGCCGGTGGTGGCGCGCCCCTGCTGCCAGAGCAGGATGCACCAGATGAGCAGGCCGACGGTCATCGTCGCCGTCAGCACGGCATGCGTCAGCCGCAGCTTCTCCAGGTAGCGCAGGCTGCGCCGGCGGGCCCCGACCTCCGCATCCACCTGGGCGTCGAAGCGGCCATACTCGCGGATCGTCGCCCCGAAGGCGCGGACGAGCCCGATGTTCTGCACCACGTCCACCAGTTCGCCATCCACCGCGGCGGCGCGCTTGGCGTATTCCTGGTGCAGCGGGCTGCCCTTGCGCCCCAGCCAGGCGAGCAGCGCACCCATGGACAGGGAGATGGCCAGCAGCACGCCCGCCATCGACGGATCCACGCTGGCCAGCAGGAACAGCGCGAAGCTGACCGCCAGCAGCGGCGGCAGGGTGTTCCAGGTGAAGGTGGACAGCACCGTCCAGGCGGCATTGGCAGTCGCCGTGATCCGGCTGGCCAGGACGCCGGGCGAGCGGTCCGCGAAATAGTCCAGGGCATGGCCCGAAAGGTGGCGGAACAGGTCGCGGCGGATGTCGCCGGTCACGCCGGTGAAGGCCCCCGTGGCGATCCAGCCCCCCACCCGCCAGAGCAGGTTGTCCGCGGCGACCACCACGGCCAGGATCGCCAGCGCCGCCCAGGCCGCCGTGCCGGCGCCCGCAGGCCCGGACGACAGCGTGTCCACCAGCCCCTTCACCGCATACTGGGAGCCGACCGAGCAGGCCACCGCCCCCACCACCGACAGCAGCACGATCGCATGGGCCAGCCAGCGATGGCCGACATAGCGCAGCAGGAAGGCGATCGGGCGCGTGCGGTAGGCCAGCAGCCGTTCCGTCGAATCGGTGGCCCGGGACGCGGCGGCCTTCCGGCCTGCGGCCGGGCGCGGGCTCACGACGGACGCCGTCGCAGGAAGCACTGCCTTGAGGGTCGGGGACTGACCGAGGGCGACCATGCTGTCTCCATGACTGGAGGAGGGTGCGGGACCGTCTTGCGGCCGTTGGTCTGGCGTC
This sequence comes from Roseomonas sp. OT10, assembly GCF_020991085.1. Classification (NCBI taxonomy): domain Bacteria; kingdom Pseudomonadati; phylum Pseudomonadota; class Alphaproteobacteria; order Acetobacterales; family Roseomonadaceae; genus Roseomonas; species Roseomonas cutis. The sequence continues at coordinate 1,356,141 of NZ_CP087719.1, read as the reverse complement.
ACGCTCTCGGCGAGACCCGCCTGTCGTGGCGGAACCCGCAGATCCGCTGCGCGATCCCCCGCGGGAAGAAGACTCGGGGCGAATGCGGATGCGCTCATACAACGCGAAGGAAAGCCTGGGTTTCTGGCGAAAGCTTGGGTCCGTCGCCGCATTGCCGACACAATCGGCCTCTCGAGGCGACGCAGGGCGCCGAATGGCCCACCGGCTGCGGCGGGTCAGCCCATCGGGATACGCAGGACCGATCGGTCCCGCCCCTGCTTGGGCAGGCCCCAGGCGTCAGGCCCGGAGGATCAGGTCCCGCGGAGGATCCGCACGCGCGGCAGGGTCAGCCATGCCCGGGTGCCGATCCCGGCGCTGGCCTCGACCCGCAGCTCCCCGCCATGGGCCCTGAGGAGGTCGCGCGCGGTGGCGAGGCCGAGCCCCAGGCCACGAGTCCCCTCCCCTTCGCCAAGGGCGAGGTCGCCGGGCGACAGGCCCGCCCCCTCATCCTCCACCACCAGGGCCAGCGTGTCCGGACCGTGTACGGCGCGCACGGCGATGCAGTCGCCCTGCCGGGTCTCGCGCACGGCGCGGGCCAGGACCTGGGTCATGACGCGGCAGAGGGCACGGCGATCGCCCAGCACCGTCAGCCCCTCCAGCCCGGGGTCGGCACGCCAGTGGCGGACGCCGTCCCCCAGCGGCCGGCGCACCGCCTCCATGGCCTGGTCGATCAGCTGGGGGAGGGCCAGCGGCTCCTCCCGCAGCCGGCGGGCGCCGCTCCGGGCGGCGAGCTCATCCGCGATCTCGTCGGACAGGCTGAGCAACCGCGCCGATTCCAGCCGCAGCACTGCGGCGGCGCCGTGGTCCGCGCCTTCCAGCCGCTCGGCCAGGCCGAGCAGGGACAGGCCCGGCTGGGCGATGTCCTGGGCCAGCAGGCCGAGGCGGCGGGTCCGTTGGGCGGCGAGCGTAGCCTCGTTCTCCGCCCGCGCCTCCGCCGTGACGAGGCGGCGGCGGAGTCGGGCGATCACCAGGGCCGCCGCGACCAGGCCCAGCACGGGCGGCAATGCGGCCAGAAGGGGGGCGATCGCGGAGGGAAGCGCGAAGTCCATGCCGGCGGTCTAGCCGGCGCAGGACTGACAAAGACTTAACCAGTCAGGCGACGGGCGGATATCGTTCCGGAACCGATCGGACGACCGCAAGGGGGGGGCATGGACACCGGGGAAACCCGTCCATGCCCGGTTGCCCTGCGCCTGCGCGCCGGCAACCATCCGGACCGCGCGGGAGGCCGGGCTCCCGCGCCCCTGGCGTCAGGCCGCCTGCTTCTTGGCCTGGGCGCGGGCGATGCGGCGCTTCAGCACCAGCGCCTCGCCGGCCAGCTTGCGGTCGGGGGTGCCCAGCAGGAAGGCGTCCAGCCCGCCATTGTGCTCCACCGTGCGGATGCCGTTGGTGGTCAGGCGCATCTGCACCGCCGTGCCCAGCACATCGGAGAAGAAGGAGGCCTGCTGCAGGTTCGGCAGGTAGCGCCGGCGCGTCTTGTTGTTGGCGTGGCTGACGTTGTTGCCGGTCAGCACGCCCTTGCCGGTGATGTCGCAGCGGCGGGACATGGGGAAACCCTCGGGAAATTGGCGTTCTTGCAACGGAAGGCGCGCGTATGGCCCACCCCCGCCCGCCACGTCAAGCCGGCCGGCCCCCGTGGCGGCCCCGGGGGCGGCAGGGCCGCCATGCGGCGCCCGGGCCGGCGGGCCCTCAGCCCTCCCGCTCGGCCTCCTCGCGCCAGCCCTGCAGCTCCCCGTTCTCGACCGAAGCGAGGGCGCTGCGCAGGACGCGGCAGATCGCCGGGTCCTCCATGCTGCGGGCCATCAGCCCCAGCGCGCCGCCCAGCAGGGCGGAGGCGACGGAGATCGGGGCGATGTTCTGCTCGATCATGTACTCGATCGCCTTGTCCACCACCGATCCGGCGTGGCTCAGATCCTCGGGCGCCATGTCCTCGGGCGCGGTCCCCTGGGGATTCAAGGACATCAGGGGCAGTCTCCCAACTCGTGTTCGGGCGCAGATGGTCACGCCGGCACCGCGGGAGAAGACCCGTGGCGCTGCCGTCCTGCCTCGGGTCCCCGGGCGCTGTCCAGATCGGCCGCCGCCGCCGCCTCGGCCGCCTCCACCGCCTGGGCCTGGCGCCGCCACATCTGGGCATAGAGGCCATCGGCCTGGAGCAGCGCCGCATGGGTGCCCCGCTCGGCGATGCGGCCGTCCTGGAGGACGATGATCTCGTCCGCCTCGACCACGGTGGAGAGCCGGTGGGCGATGACCAGCGTGGTCCGCCCGCGCGAGACGCCGCGCAGCGCGGACTGGATCTCCTGCTCCGTGCGGGTGTCGAGCGCGCTGGTCGCCTCGTCCAGGATCAGGATGCGGGGGTCCTTCAGGATGGTCCGCGCGATGGCGACCCGCTGCTTCTCGCCGCCCGAGAGCTTCAGCCCGCGCTCGCCCACCCGCGTGTCGTAGCCGTCGGGCAGGCGCAGGACGAAGTCGTGCACCTGGGCCAGCTTCGCCGCCTGCTCGATCTCCGCCTGGCTGGCGCCGGGGCGGCCGTAGGCGATGTTGTAGCGGATGGTGTCGTTGAACAGCACGGTGTCCTGCGGCACCACGCCGATGGCGGCGCGCAGGCTGTCCTGGGTGATGTCCTTCACGTCGTGCCCGTCCACCGCCACCCGCCCGCCCGTGGCGTCGTAGAAGCGGAACAGCAGGCGGGAGATGGTGGACTTGCCCGCCCCCGTCGGCCCGACGATGGCCAGCGTCCGCCCCGGCGGCACGGTGAAGGAGATGCCCTTCAGGATCTCCCGGTCGGGCCGGTAGCCGAAATGCACCGACTCGAAGCGCACCTCGCCCGGGCCGGGCGGCAGCGGCGTCGCATCCGGCGCGTCCGGGACCTCGCGCGGCTGGCGGAGGAGGGTGAACATCGCCTCCATGTCCGTCAGCCCCTGCTTCATCTCGCGATAGACGAAGCCCAGGAAGTTCAGCGGCAGATAGAGCTGGATCAGGTAGGTGTTCACCAGCACGAAGTCGCCCACCGTCATGGTGCCGTTGGCCACGCCGCGCGCGGCCATCAGCATCACCGCCGTCAGCCCCAGCGCGATCACCGCCGCCTGGCCGAGATTGAGCAGGTTCAGCGTCACCTCGGAGCGGACGTAGGCCCCCTCGTAGCGGGCGAGGGCCGAGTCGTAGCGGCGCTCCTCGTGCCGCTCGTTGCCGAAGTACTTGACCGTCTCGTAGTTCAGCAGGCTGTCCACCGCCTTGGTGTTCGCGTCCTGGTCCTGCTCGTTCATCGTGCGGCGGAAGCGCAGCCGCCAGTCGGTGAAGAGCAGGGTGAAGGCGATGTAGATCCCGATCGTCCCCAGCGTGACGGCGGCGAAGGACCAGTCGAACAGCCGCCACAGGATGCCCGCCACCAGCAGGATCTCGAACAGCGTCGGGATGATGTTGAACAGCATGAAGTCGAGGACGAAGTTGATCCCCTTCGTCCCGCGCTCGATCACCCGGCTGAGCCCGCCGGTCTGGCGATCCAGGTGGAAGCGCAGCGACAGCGCGTGCAGGTGGTGGAAGACCTGCAGCGCGATCCGCCGCCCCGCCCGCGCCTGCACCCGGGTGAACACGGCATCCCGCAGCTCCCCGAACCCCGCCGAGGCCAGGCGCAGCAGCCCGTAGCCCACGATCAGCGCCACCGGCACGGCGACCATCGCGGCCGCCGCGTTCCCCGCCGTGGCGTGCGGCGTCAGCGCATCCACCGCCCGGGCATAGACGATCGGCACCAGCACGTTCGCCAGCTTGGCGGCGACGAGGAAAAGGAGCGCGACCACCACGCGGGCGCGTAGCCCCGGCTCCCCCTCCGGCCAGAGGTAGGGGGCGAGGCTGCGCAGCGTCCGCAGGTGGCTGCGCTCGGCGGGAGGGGTCTGGTTCGGCACGGATCTCTCGATGACGGCAGGTGGCGCGGGGACAGGAACGGCGCCAGAGCGGCCCGGCGGAGTCGCGGGGGCCGGGTGGAAAGGCTGGGTTACAGATGGGGCGCGTGGCCTCGGAGGGAAAGGCGCCGTTCCGCCGCCCCGCCGTCACGGGAACGCGCCTTGCGCCCCCGGCCCGGCCCCGCGACGCTCGGGGGATGGAATCCCGCGCCGATCCTCGCCTCCTGCGGCACGTGGCCGCCTGCAACAACGCCCCCTCTCCCCACCCGCCCTTCGGCGACCGGGTGGCGCTGCGGCTGGGCGGCGAGGCGGTGGGCTGGCTGCCCCCGGTGCTGGCGGAGGCGCTGCCGGCTGCCGTCCCCGCCTTCCGCCGCGGCCCGGACGGCGTGGCGCTGGACCCGGCCCTGGACAGCGTGCCGGCCCGCAGCGCCGCGCTGGACGAGGCGGTCGGCGCGCTGGCCGGCCAGGGTGGCGTGCGCCGGCGGCAGGAGCCGTTCGACGTGCGCGCCACGCCGGACGGGCCGGTGCTGGCATGGCTGGACCGCGGGGCCGTCGCCCCCTTCGGCATTCCCAGCCAGGGGGCGCATCTGAACGGCCTGGTGCGGCGGGCGGACGGGCTGCACCTGTGGATCGGCCGGCGCGCGAAGGACAAGGCGGTGGCGCCGGGGAAGCTGGACAACATGGTGGCCGGCGGCGTGCCGGCGGGGCTGACGCCCTGGGAGACGCTGCTGAAGGAGTCGGAGGAGGAGGCCTCCCTGCCCGCCGCCCTGGCGGCGCGGGCCCGGCCGGCGGGCGAGGTCTCCTACGTCATGGTCTCCCCGGAGGGGCTGCGGCGGGATCGCCTGCTGGTCTTCGACCTGGAGCTGCCGGAGGATTTCACGCCCCGCCCCCAGGACGACGAGATGGAGGGCTTCGAGCTGTGGCCGGCCGCGCGCGTGCTGGAGGCGGTGCGCGAGGGGGATTCCGTCAAGTTCAACGTCAACCTGGTGCTGATCGACCTGTTCCTGCGGGAGGGGCTGGTGCCCGACCCCGATGGCGCGCTGCGCGCCGGGCTGCGGCGCTTCGCCTGAACGGCGGCCGGGCCGGCGGAGGGAAGGGAGAGGCATGGGCATACGACGCATGACGACGGCCGCCCTGGCGGTCTGGCTGATGGTCGCACCGACCCTGGCCCCAGGGCAGGCCCTCCAGGATCACGCCGGCCCCGGCGCGGCCAAGACGCCCATGGGCGGGCCGCCCTCCCTGCCCTCCCCGCCTCAGGTCACGCCGCCACAGGCCACGCCCCCGGGGGCCGCCCCGTCCCAGGCCGCGTCCGGGGCGGAGGGGCCACGCCTCCAATCCTCCGTCGAAACCCTGCGCCTGGTGCCGCTCCGCAGCCTGCCCCGCGCCCCTGTCCAGGCCGACGCCTCGCCGCGCCGGCTGTGCCAGCACCTGCTGACCGCCCCGCAATCCCCCGAGGCGCGGCAGGTCGAGGCGCAGGGCTGGGGCGTGAGCGGGGAGGTGCTCGTCGGCCCCTACCGGGCCGTCGGCTTCGTCGGGGCCTACGAGGTCGGCACCAGCGGCTCCTGCCGGCTGGGCGACGGCAACCTCGCCCTGTTCCGGGACGGGCGGCTCGCCGCCCTGGCCTACTCCCCCGCGGGCAGCCGGCGGACCATCGGCAGCGTCGAGCCGCTGGAACGGGACGGCGCCCGGCTGTGGGACGGCGACTACCTGCGCCAGCCCCTCGCGGACCTGCGGCTGCGGCCGGACGGGACCCTGGCGCTGCTGCCCCTGGCCGAGGCGGAGCGGGTCTGCGGCGGCGCCGCGACCGTCCCCAACATCTATGGCAGGCCGATCCGCGCGGCGCGGCGGATGCTGCAGGCTCAGGGCTGGACCCCCGTGCCCGGCCCCCCGGCGACCCGGAGGCAGGACGGGCGCGTGGCGGCGATCGTGCGCGGCGGCGTGCCGGAGGTGGAGGACTGCTCCGGCACGGGCTTCGGCTTCTGCAGCTTCGCCTATCGCGGCACGGCCGGGACCCTGAGCGTCACCACCGCGGGCGATGGCAACGACCCCGGCGTCGCGGGCTACGGCACGACGTGCCGCGCCGGGGGCTGACCGGCGTCAGCCGGTGATCAGGTCGGTGAAGCGCTCGTACACGGCGGTGTAGTTCTTCGCGTACCAGGGCTCGTCCGTCATCACCTGCTTCGCCAGGTTCTCCGGGTCCATCGGGTTGTGGGGCCGCAGCTCGGCCGGCACCAGCGGCGCCGCGGCCGGATTGGCCGGCCCGGTGCCGAGGGCCTTCAGCAGGATCACCTGCCGCTCGGGGATCAGCGTGCTGTTGACCAGGCGCATCGCCCAGTCGCGCCCGGCCGGCGGCCCCTTCGGCACCACCCAGACCGCCGGGTGCACGATGCCCTGCTCCCAGCGATAGGCGATGCGGCCCTGGGTGTCCTCGCCGACCAGCCGGGCGCGGGTGGACCAGATGGCGCCCGCCGTCACCTCCCCGGTGCGGAGGAGCTGCTGGCTGTCCGCGCCGGCGCTCCACCAGATCACGTCGTCCTTGATCTCCCGCACCTTGCGGAAGGCGCGCTCGACGTCGAGCGGATAGACCTTCTCCGGCGGCACGCCGTCCGCCATCAGCGCCGCCTCCAGCACCGCGTGCATGGTCTTGCGCATGGTGCGCTTGCCGGGGAAGCGGCGGCGGTCCCAGAACTCCGCCCAGTTGCCCGGCCCCTCGCCCAGCTTCTGCCGGTCCCAGGCGATGATCGTGGAGTAGCCCGCCATGCCCGTGCAGAAGGGCAGCGCGAAGGCCTCGGGGATGCGGGTGCGGTCGATGATGGAATAGTCCATGGGCTCGGCGAAGCCGCCCTCGCCCAGGATGAAGGAGGTCCCGGCCCCGCTGTCGCAGACATCCCAGGTGACCCGCCGCGCCTCGACCATGGCGCGGATCTTGGCCAGGGACGGGCCGCTGCTGTCGATGGCGACCGGCACGCCGTGGTCCTTCTCGAAGGGCCGGGCGATCGCCTCCTCCATCGCCTTCACCGCGTCGCCGCCCCAGTTGGCCAGCACCAGCTCGCGCGGCTTGGGCCCGCTCCCCGCGCCCTGCGCCAGCGCCCCGCCGGCCGGCAGCACGGCCAGCGCGGCCAGCAGGCTGCGGCGGTCCAGATGCCCGGCCGCCAGGCGCGCCCGCGCCACCTCGGCCGCGTCGCGCCAGAACCCGTCGGTCATTCCCTTGCCTCCGCTGCATGGCACGGGCCTGGCGGCATGCCAGCCACGGCCGGGACAGGCTGCCGCAGTCCGGCCGGGCCCGGAAGCCCGGATGCGGGCGTCAGCGGAAGGGGGCGCGGGTCAGCACCTCCGCCCCCGTCTCCGTGATCAGGATCGTGTCGCCGGAGCCGAAGGCCAGCCCCGTCTCCGCATCGCCCAGCATGGCGTGGGGGAAGAACACCATGCCCGGCACCAGCGGCGTCGGGTTGCCCGGATGCAGCATCGGCGGCACGTCCATCCAGCTCGGGCGGAAGGTGGCGCCGAGGGGATAGCCGCAGGCGGCGAACCGGTTCCGGGCCTGGCCGGCCCGGTCCAGCACGGCGCCGAAGGCCTCGGCGATGGCCCCGGCCGGGTGGCCGGGGCGGGCGGCGGCGGCCATGGCGGCGCAGGCCTCGGCCACCGTGTCCGCCATGCGCCGCTGGGCGTCGGGGACGGGGCCGAGGAGGAAGGTGCGCTCGATGCAGACATTGTAGCGGTGGAGCGTGGCGGCCAGCTCCAGCACCACCTGGTCCGTCGCCTCCAGCACCCGCGGGCCGCCCACGCCGCGGCCATAGATCGCGCGCCGCCCGGAATTGCACAGCGGCCCGGCGGGCGGCATGTCGCCGCCCCCTTCCAGGATCGCCGCGAGGGCCGCCGCGGTGAGGACGGAATCCCGCACGCCGGGCGTCGCCCGCTCCCGCGCCGCCGCCACCGCCGCATCGGCCAGGGCGGCGGCACGGCGGATGACGGCGATCTCCGAGACACTCTTCACCGCCCGCATGCCGTGGATGAGGTCCGAGGCGGGCGCCGTCGCCACCACCCCTTCCAGCGCCGCCAGCACGGCCGCGTGGTTGGCGCCGGTCAGGCCGTAGGTGGCGGTCTCGATCCCCACGCGCTCCCCGCGCAGCCCCAGCTCCACCAGGATGTCGCGCAGCTCCATCGCCGGGGCGGCGTCGTTGGCGTCGTACCAGACGCGGATGTCGCCATAGAGCGAGGTGTCGCGCGCCTGGGCCAGGTCGGGCCGGCGGGTGAGCAGGACGGGGCCCTTCGCCGGATCGGCGGGGATGATGCCGCACTGGAAGAAGACATAGCCGCCTGTGTCCAGCCCCGTGGCCCAGTAATGGCTCTCCGGCGCGAAGACGAGCAGCGCGGCGAGGCCCCGGGCGGCGACCGCCTCGCGCAGGCGGAGCAGGCGGGACCGCAGCTCCGCGATCGGGACATGGTCGGGCCGGGGATCGGCCGGCCCCGCGAAACGCTCGTGCATGATGCCTCGGGCAGTGGGAAGGCCCTATTGGGGCGCCCCGTGCCGGGTGGCGCAAGGGAGGGCAGCGGGATGCGCGTCGCGGTGCTGGGCACGGCGGGTTCGGGCAAGACCGCCTTCGCGCGTCGCCTCGCGGCGCGGGCCGGGGTGCCGCGTATCGAGCTGGACGCGATCAACGGGCAGCCCGGCCGGCGCGACCTCGACACCGGCGACCCGGAGGAGTTCCGGCGACGCGTGGCGGTGGCGCGGGAGCGATGGGTGAGCGACGGCCATTACGGCCGGGTGCGCGACATCGTGCCCGCCCGCGCCACCCACCTCGCCTGGCTGGACTATCCCCGCCGGCTGACCATGCGCCGCGTGCTGTGGCGTTCCGTCCGCCGCGCCGCCTCGGGGGAGGAATTGTGGCCCGGCACCGGCAACCGGGAGGATGCCCGGCGCTGGCTGGACCGCGGCCACCCGATCCGCTGGGCCTGGGCGCCCCCTGGCGAGCGCCGCCGGACCTATGCCGCGCTGCTGGAGGAACCGGCCCTGGCCGGCCCGGAGCGGCACCGCGTCACCCGGCCGGCCGAGGCGGAGCGACTCCTCCTCCGCCCGGGCGACGCCGCGGGGGGGACGGCTAGCGCAGCGTCTCCCGCGTGATCCCCTGATCCGCCGGCCGGCCATAGGCGGGCGCGGCCTGGCCATAGGCCTGCTGCTGCTGGGCCGGCGCCGCGGCCGCCGGGGCGGCGCCCTGCATCAGCATGGCCCGCAGCGGGTCGGAGCCGGGGTTGTGCGCCTGCATGTCCAGCAGGACCTGCCGCGCCGTCACGTCACGGCCGTAGTAGGTCCGGTTGTCCGCCTCGTTGAAGTTCAGCACCGAACCTTCCAGCGCCACCCCGGCGAAGAGGCCGCGCGAGCGGGCATAGGAGACGATGTCCGCCCCCGCCGCCGTGGTGGTGGCACCCTGGATGCCTCCGCCGATCGTCGCGATGGCGACGGAGGCGTCCGCCCCGATCTTGAACTGGTTCTCCATCACGGCGCGCAGGCCCTTGTCGGTCATGATCAGCATCAGGACCTGCATGTCCTGCACCCCGGCCTGCAGGCCGAAGGACCCGCCGCCCATGGCGTAGAAGGCCGGCGAGGACCAGGAGCCGGCCCCGTCCCGCGCCAGCAGCACGCAGGGCCCGCCCTGTCCGCCGAAGATGAAGCCCGCGCGGAAGACGCGCGGGCAGACCATGGCGGCGCGGGCGCGGGAGACGCTGCTGCGCAGGTCGGCCAGCATGGCGGCGTCGCCATGGGTCAGCATCTCCTGGGCGGTCAGGGTCGCGCGGTCGACCAGCGCCTGCTGCTCGGCCTGCGCCAGGGCCGGGCGGATCAGGGGCACCGTCGCCAGTCCGAGGCCCAGTGCCAGAAGCCGGATCGCACGGCGCATGAGAAAAACCCCCCAAACCATTGTCCCCGGTCGGGTTCTAACCCCAATGGCTGTGGCGGACCAAGTTTTCTTGAGCGCTTCCGTTCGGCCGCCGCATCAATGGGCGGCCGTGAGCCCCGCCGGCAACTCGTTCACCGCGCCCACGCGCCAGTCGCCGTTCAGGTTCTCCAGCCGTGTCAGGGACAGGTTGCGGACGGAGAACTGCAGCGCCTGGTGCGCATCCAGCCCGCAGGCATGGGCGAGCGAGGCACGGATGCTGCCGCCATGGGCGACGATCACCAGATCCTCGTCCGGGTGGTCGGCCACCAGCCCGTCCAGCACCGGACCCACGCGCGCCACCACGTCGCCGACGCTCTCGCCGCCCGGCGGACGCTCGGCGGCCGAATGCGGCCAGAAGGGGTGCGGCGGGTCGCGCAGCATGCTGGTGAACTGTTCGTGCGTCAGGCCCTGCCACTCCCCCAGGTTCTGCTCCCGCATCGCGGGCAGCACGGCGGGCTCCGCCTCCGGGTAGCCGGCGGCGAAGATGGCCGCCGCCGTGGCGCGGGTGCGGGCGAGCGGGGTGCAGAACCAGCGGGCCGGGCGCGGCAGGCGCTCGGCCAGCCAGGCATGCGCCGCCTGTTCCTGCGCCAGGGCCATGGCGCAGAGCGCCACGTCCATGTCGCCGTACATGGTCAGCCGGGCGGAAGGCTCGACGATGGCGTGGCGGATCAGGAAGAGGCGGGTCAGGGGCATGGCCCGCGGGATTACCCCGCCCGGCCGGACGGGGCCAGACGGCGGGCGCCGCCGCGCGGCCGGCCGCCGCGTCTGGCCCGGCCCTTGCTGGCGGCCGGCCCCTGCTGGCGTGCCTGCCAGCATCGGTGGCAGCGTCCCGCGCGGGCGCCCGCAATGGCCGCCGCCAGACACGAACCAGACGAAGGTCCCCGCATGCGCCGCCGGTCCCTGTTCGCCTCCACCGCCGCCCTCCCGCTCGCCCTGCCCGCGATCGGTGCCCGCGCCCAGGGGGGGCAGCAGGCCGTTCCCCGCGCCCGGACGCTGCGGGTGGTGCCGGAGACGCTGACCACCATCCTCGACCCGCACTTCACCACCAGCTTCACCGCGCGCGACTTCTGCTACCTCACCTACGACACGCTCTTCGCGGTGAACGACCGGTGGGAGCCGACGCCGCAGATGGTGGAGCGCTGGACGCGCAGCCCCGACGGCCGCGTCTGGGACTTCGCGCTGCGCGAGGGGCTGGTGTTCCACGACGGCAACCCGGTGACGGCGGAGGACGTGATCGCCAGCCTGCGCCGCTGGGGGCAGCGGGATTCGCTCGGCGGGCCGCTGCTGGCCGCGACGGACAGCCTGGAGCCGACCGGCGCGGGCCGCTTCCGCCTGACGCTGAAGCAGCCCTTCGGCCTCGTGCTCCAGGCGCTGGCCAAGCCCGGCGCGATGGTGCCGATGATCCTGCCCCGGCGCCTGGCCGAGCAGCCGCTGACGAAGCCGCTGGGCGAGGTGGTGGGCTCCGGCCCCTATCGCTTCCTGGCGGAGGAGTACCGCCCCGGCGACCGCATCGCCCTCGCCCGCCACGACGCCTATCGCCCCCGCGCCGAGCCTCTGGTCTGGGCCAGCGGCGGCAAGCGGGCGGGGTTCGACCGGGTGGAGCTGCTCTCCATGTCCGACGTGGCGAGCCAGGTGAACGCGCTGGCGACCGGCGAGGTGGACTACCTCGAACGCCTGCCGGCCGACGTGCTGCCCGTGCTGGAGCGCAACCGCGCGACGGTGGTGCGGACGGTCAGCCCCTACGGCTACCAGGGCATCCTGCGCTTCAACCACACCCAGCCGCCCTTCGACGACGTGCGGGTGCGGCGCGCGGTGATGCTGGCGGTGGACCAGGCGGACTACCTGCCCGGCGTCGCGGCGCGGCCGGAGTACCAGAAGCCCTGCCTGTCCATGTATGGCTGCGGCACGCCCTTCGAGACGAGCGCCGGCATGCCGGCGAAGCCCGACCTCGCCGCGGCGAAGCGCATGATCGCGGAGAGCGGCGCGGACCTGTCCAAGCCCGTCGTCATGCTGCACCCGGCCGATGCGCCCGGCATCGCCGCGCTGGGGCTGGTGACGCAGGACCTGCTGACCAAGCTGGGCTTCACCGTCGACGTGCAGACGATGGACTTCAACACCATGCTCGGCCGCCGGGCGCGCAAGGAGGGGTGGAACGTCTTCCACACCACCAGCGCCGTGCCCGACACCCAGACGCCGTTGCAGAACGTCTACATGAACGGCGGCGGCGACGCCGCCTTCGTCGGCTGGCCGAACGACCCGGAGGTGCAGCGGCTGCGCGCCGAGTTCGCCGCTGCCCCGGATACGGCGGAGCAGAAGCGGCTGGCGGAGGAGGCGCATCGCCGCGCGGCGGAGGGCGGGTTCTACATGCCGCTGGGGCAGTTCCTGGCCGCCTCGGCCTGGCGGGCGGACCTCGCGGACGTGCCGATGGGGCCCGCGATGTTCCTGTTCGGCATCCGCCGCGCGGGGTGAGGACGGTCGGGATGCAGTGGTGGGGCGGCGGTTGACGGTCGGCCGCAGGATATGGTCTCGGGCGGCTCCTGCCGGCATCGGCGCGCCGCCCTCCTCAACCGCCCCCCTTCCTGGCCGGGAGTGTCCATGATCCGCCTCGACTCCATCACCAAGCAGAACGGCCGGCAGCTCGTCTTCATCGAGGCCTCGGCGGCGCTGCTGCGCGGCGACAAGGCGGGGCTGGTCGGCCCCAACGGGGCGGGCAAGACGACGCTGTTCCGCATGATCACCGGGCAGGAGCCGCCGGATGACGGGCAGGTGCTGGTGGACCGGGGGGTGAGCATCGGCTTCTTCGGCCAGGATGTGGGCGAGATGTCGGGCCGCACCCCGGTGGCGGAGGTGATGGACGGGGCCGGCGACGTCAGCGCCGTGGCGGCGGAGCTAGCGGGGCTGGAGGCGGCGCTGTCGGACCCGGAGCGGGCCGACGCGCTGGACGCCATCCTGGAGCGGTTCGGCGAGGTGCAGGCGCGCTTCGAGGAGCTGGGCGGCTATGCGCTGGAGGGCCGGGCGCGGGAGGTGCTGGACGGGCTGGGCTTCAGCCAGGAGATGATGGAGGGCGATGTCGGCCGGCTGTCCGGCGGCTGGAAGATGCGGGTGGCGCTGGCGCGCATCCTGCTGATGCGGCCGGACGTGATGCTGCTGGACGAGCCGAGCAACCACCTGGACCTGGAGAGCCTGATCTGGCTGGAGCAGTTCCTGAAGGGGTATGACGGGGCGCTGCTGATGACCTCGCACGACCGCGCCTTCATGAACCGCATCGTCAACAAGGTGGTGGAGATCGATGGCGGGACGCTGACCTCCTATTCCGGCGACTACGAGTTCTACGAACAGCAGCGCGCGATGAACGAGCGGCAGCAGCAGGCGCAGTTCGAGCGGCAGCAGGCGATGCTGGCCAAGGAGATCGCCTTCATCGAGCGGTTCAAGGCGCGGGCCTCGCACGCCGCCCAGGTGCAGAGCCGGGTGAAGAAGCTGGAGAAGATCGACCGCGTCGAGCCGCCGAAGCGGCGGCAGGCGGTGGCGTTCGAGTTCGGCCAGGCGCCGCGCTCCGGCGACGACGTGGTGAACCTGAAGGGCGTGCACAAGCGCTACGGCAGCAGGGTGATCTACCAGGGGCTGGACTTCCTGCTGCGGCGGAAGGAACGCTGCTGCGTGCTGGGCGTCAACGGCGCCGGCAAGTCCACCCTGCTGAAGCTGGTGGCCGGTGCCTCGGCGCCGGACGAGGGCAGCGTGTCGGTCGGCGGCAGCGTGAAGATGGGCTACTTCGCGCAGCACGCCATGGAGCTGCTGGACGGCGACCGGACGGTATTCCAGTCGCTGGAGGACGCCTTCCCGCAGGCGGCGCAGGGGTCGCTGCGGGCGCTGGCCGGGTGCTTCGGCTTTTCGGGCGACGAGGTGGAGAAGCGGTGCCGCGTGCTGTCGGGTGGCGAGAAGGCGCGGCTGGTGATGGCGCGCATGCTCTACGACCCGCCGAACCTGCTGGTGCTGGACGAGCCGACCAACCACCTGGACATGGCGACCAAGGAGATGCTGATCGCGGCGCTGTCCGAGTACGAGGGGACGATGCTGTTCGTCTCGCACGACCGGCATTTCCTGGCCGCGCTGTCGAACCGGGTGCTGGAGCTGACGCCGGACGGCATCCACCGCTACGATGGCGGCTATACCGAATACGTGGCGCGCACCGGGCAGGAGGCGCCGGGCCTACACTGAGCGGGCTCGCAAGGCGGGCGGATCGGCGGCCCGTAAGGCCGTACACCGGTTCGGCGGCGGCGCCTTCCGCCCTGCCGCTCCCCTCTTGCGGCCGCGCCCCGCCCGCCCGACTCTGGCGCGCATGACCGCCCCTCTCTCCTTCTCCGACTATCTCGACCTCGTGCCCAAGGTCGAGCTGCACCTGCACATCGCGGGCGCCATCCGCGCGACGACGCTCGTGGAGCTCGCCGCGAAGAACGGCGTGCGCCTGCCGCGCCCGGCGGAGACGCTGTACCAGTGGCAGGATTTCTACGGCTTCCTGGAGGTGCTGCGCCTCGGCGCCCTCTCGCTGCGCCATCCGGCGGACTTCGCCCGCGCCGCCTACGAATGCGTCGAGGACCTGCACCGCCACGGCAACGTCCGGCACGCGGAGATCTTCTTCAACCCGCACTACTTCACCCCCAACGGCGCCACCTATCCGGAGATCGCGGACGGGCTGATCGAGGGGCTGGCGCGCGGGGAGCGGGAATTCGGCGTCTCCTCCCGCCTGATCGCCTGCATCGACCGCAGCGTCTGCCTGCCCTCCGAGGCGTTGCAGATGCTGGAATGGATGGCGGCGCACCCGCGCGAGGCGGTGATCGGCATCGGCCTGGACGGCGCCGAGCGCGTCGGCCCGCCGCTCGCCTGGCTGGAGGCCTGGCGCCGGGCGGGCCGCGCCGGGCTGTTCCGCACCGCCCATGTCTGCGAGGACAACCAGGCGCTGTTCGAGGGCCCGCCGGAGCACGTCACCCATTGCCGCGACGCGCTGGGCTGCGACCGGCTCGACCACGGCTACAACATGCTGGCCGATCCGGGGCTGGTGGCGCGCATGGCGCGCGAGCAGGTGCCCTTCACCATGGCCTGCTGGTCCTCCATCCCACCCAACCGCGCGCCGCGGCGCGAGCGCATCCGCCGCATGCACGAGGCGGGGCTGCTGCTCGTGCTCGGCACGGACGACCCGACCATGTTCCACACCACCATGGGCCATGGCTGGCGCAGCGTCTTCGCGGGCAATGGCTGGGGACCGGCGGAGGCGCGCCGCCTCAGCCTCGCCGGCGTCACGGCGAGCTGGCTGCCGGCGGATCGGAAGGCAGCACTGGCGGCGGAGTTCACGGCGAGGCTCGACGCGCTGGATGCGGCGCTGGACCCGGCGGACCGGGCCATCGACCTCGCCGTGGAGCGGCCGCTGCCGCGACTTGGGTGACACCGCTTGCTCCGAAGGCTCCGTCTTGGTCATATATTCCCATAAACACCCCTGCTCTGTCCGGCTCCCCGGGGATCACGGCCGCTGTGGCGCTCCCGCATGGGCCACATGGGTAGGGCCGTAAGATGGTCCGGCGGCGGTAAGGCCCCGCCCTACCCCGCCCCCTTCGCGGCCCGCTGGCCCAGCAGCCCCGCCGCCACCACGATGACGGCGCCGATCCAGGTCGCGGCCGGCGGCCAGTGCCCCCACAGCGCCACGTCGAACAGCACCGCCCAGACCAGGGCGGTGAACTCCACCGGCGCCAGCCGCGCCGCGCTGGCATGGCGGAAGGCGGCGGCGAGGCAGAGCGTCGCCCCGCCGGCGAAGACCCCGTTGACCGCCAGGGCCAGCGCGTCCCCCGCCGTGGGCGGCACCCAGACGGCCAGGGCGAAGGGCGCCACCGCCAGCAGCCCCGGGGCGGAGGACCACAGGATCAGCCGCGCCTGCCCCGGCTCGTGCCGCAGGGCGCGGTTGATGGTCATCACCGTCGCGTAGCAGAGCGTGCCGAACAACGCCCAGCCATAGGCGGCCCACTCGCCGCCCGCGCGTAGCCCCGGCCAGAGCGCCACCAGCACGCCGGCGAAGCCCAGGGCGCAGCAGGCCCAGGCGGCCGGCGGGGCGCGCTCGCGCAGGACGAGGTGGAACAGCCCCAGCACCATGAAGGGCGCGGTGAAGTAGACGAGGTAGCCCTCGGCCAGCGGCAACCGGCGCAGCGCCAGGTAGAAGGAGAAGGCGCTGCCCACCATCGCCGCGGAGCGCAGCACCTGGAGGCCGGGATGCCGCGTCGCCAGCGGCCCGCCCGCGCCGGAGCGGAGCAGCCGCGCCAGGACCAGCAGCGCCAGCAGCACGACGTAGCGGGAGGCCACCACCTGGGCCGGCGGATAGGCGCCCGACAGCAGCTTGCTGTTGGCATCCAGCATGGCGAAGAGGCCCAGCGCGGCCACCAGCAGCAGCGGTCCGCGCAAACTGTCCCCCTGTCCCGGAACCCTTGTGGGCCGGTCTTCTCCCCGCGCGGCGGGGCGGCGTCAACGCGCCCCGCCGCGCCGCGGCTCAGCCCGGCAGCGCGGCCGGGGTGACCTTCACGATGGTCAGCGGACGCTCATGCCCCGCCCGGTCGGGCCAGAGGATCGACCGGCCCTCGGCCAGGCCGATCAGCCCCGCCCCGACCGGCGTCAGGATGGAGACGCGGCCGGCGGCGATGTCCGCCTCGTGCGGCCAGACGAGCTGCACGGTGCGGTGCGTGCCGCTGCCCTCGTCCACGAACTCGACGGTCGCGTGCATGGAGACCACCCCCGGCGGCAGCTTCCCCGGCGGGTGGACCTTCGCGCGGTCGATCTCCGCCTGGAGCAGGGCGGAGACGTCCGGCAGCCGGTCCTCGACGCTGAGCGCGAGGTCGAGCAGCCGGTCGCGCTCGCGGTCGATCAGGTGGACCGGCGGACGGCCGGAGGGGGAGCGGGACATGGCGGGGGAAGACCCTGAGGAGAAAAACTGCCGCGACGGGCGGAACGGGGCTGGGGAACGGGCCGGGGCGGCGGGCCTGCGGGATGGCCGCAGGGGCCCTGCGCGCCGCAGGGCTGCCGCTTAGCGAACCGGCTTGCCGGAACGCTCGGAGACGGGCGCCACGAGGACGCCGGCCAGCCGCCAGGATGACATGCCGTTCACGCTCCGATCATGTCGGCGGGGTCATGGCCTGTCAAACGCGCACCCCCATCCCGCGACGGCGCCACCTTTCCCTCGGGCCCGGCCCGGGCGAGAAGGCGCGGGACATGACCCCTGCCCTCGCCTCCGCCCTGATGCCGCTGCTGCGCGGCCTGGACCCCGAGCGCGCGCACGAGCTGGCGCTGCGCGGCCTCGGCCTGGGCCTCGCGGGGCGGGATGGCGGCGCGGACGACTCGGCGCTGGCGGTGGAGACGCTGGGGCTGCGCTTCCGCAATCCGGTCGGGCTGGCGGCGGGCTTCGACAAGAACGCGGTCGCCGTGCTGCCGCTGATGCGGCTCGGCTTCGGCTTCGTCGAGGCCGGCACGGCGACGCCGCGGCCGCAGGACGGCAACCCGAAGCCGCGCCTGTTCCGGCTGGCCGAGGACCGGGCGGTGATCAACCGCATGGGGATGAACAACCGCGGGCTGGCGGAATTCGCCGCGCGGCTGGCCGCCCTGCCGCGCCCCCTGCCCGCCGTGCTGGGCGCCAATGTCGGCATCAACAAGGAGGGGGCGGCGCCGGAGACGGACTATCCCGACCTCTACGCCGGGGTGGCGGAGCAGGCGGACTACGTCACCATCAACGTCTCCTCGCCCAACACGCCCGGGCTGCGCGACCTCCAGGGCGAGGCGCGGCTGGCCGTCCTCCTGGAGCGCACCATGGCCCGGCGCGCGGAGCTGCCGAGGCGCCCGCCGGTGCTGGTGAAGATCGCCCCCGACCTGGCGGAGGAGGCGGTGCCCGCCCTGGTCGAGACCTGCGTCGAGGCGGGGGTGGCCGGGCTGATCGTCTCCAACACCACCATCGCCCGGCCGGATTCGCTGCGCTCGGCGCATCGGGGGGAGACGGGCGGCCTCTCCGGCCCGCCGCTCTTCGGCCCCTCCACGGCGCTGCTGGCGCGGGTGCACCGCCTCGCGCGCGGGCGGCTGGTGCTGATCGGCGTCGGGGGCGTGGGCAGCGCGGAGCAGGCCTATGCCAAGATCCGCGCCGGGGCGTCGCTGGTGCAGCTCTACGCCGCGCTGGCCTATGACGGGCCGGCGCTGATCCCCCGCCTGAAGGCGGGGCTCGCCGGTCTGCTGCGGCGGGACGGCTTCTCCTCGGTGTCCCAGGCGGTGGGGGTGGATGCGCCATGATGGTGCTGGACGGGCTCTCGGCCCTGGCGGATCGCTACGACGGCTTCATCGTGGACCTCTGGGGCGTGGTGCATGACGGCACGCAGCCCTATCCGGGCGTGGCGGAGGCGCTGGCCGCCATGCGCGCCGCGGGCAAGCGGATCTGCTTCCTCTCCAACGCGCCGCGCCGCTCGCATGTGGTGGCCGACCAGCTGACCGAGTTCGGCATCGCCCCCGCGCTCTACGACGGCATCGTCACCTCCGGCGAGGCGAGCTGGGAGCTGCTGCGCGACCGCAGCCATCCGGGCTTCGACACGCTGGGCACCCGGGCCTTCCATCTCGGGCTGGTGCGCGACCGCTCCGTGGTGGAGGGGCTGGGGATCGAGCTGCTGGCCACGCCGGAGGGGGCGGAGTTCATCCTCAACACCGGCCCCGACCCGGTGGTGGGGCGCGAGAGCGTCACCCCCTACGAGCCGGCGCTGGCCGCCTGCGCCGCGCGCAAGCTGCCGATGGTCTGCGTGAACCCCGACCGCGAGGTGGTGGTGGGTGGCAAGCTCGTGCTCTGCGCCGGGGCGCTCGCCGACCGCTACCTCCAGCTCGGCGGCGGGCCGGTCCATGAGGTGGGCAAGCCCGACCCGACCATCTACGGCCCGGTGCTGCGCCGCCTGGGCGTGGCGAAGGACCGCGTGCTGGCGCTGGGCGACGGGCCGCACACCGACCTGGCCGGGGCGAAGGCGGTCGGGCTGGACGCGGTCTGGGTGCTGAACGGGCTCTCGGCGGGCCTCGCGGACGACCAGCTCGACGCGGCCGCGGCGGCCGAGCACGTCGCCCCGATGGCCGCCCTGCGCGGGCTGCGCTGGTAGCCGCCCCTGGCGGCCACGGCCATGGCCGGCCCCTTCCGGCGATCACCCCTCCGGCAGCCAGCGGGCGGTGCGTTCCGCTGCGGCCTGTCCTGCTTTAGCCTGCGGGGCATGCAACCTCCGGCCGCGCGACCCTCTCCCCCCCTGCCCGATCCGGCCCGGCGCAGCTTCCGCGACGGCGACCCCCGGGGGGTGGCGGGTTGACCCCGCGGGACCTGGGCTACGAGGCGCCGACCGGCGACGAAACCCCGCCCGACGCCGCCCGCAGGGCGCCGCCCCTCTGGCTGCTGGTGGCCATGACCGGCCTCGGTCCCTTCGCCATGCAGCTGGTCATTCCGACCCTGCCGGTGCTGGCGCAGGTCTTCGGGGCGCCCTATGGCCAGGCGCAGCTGACCCTGACCCTCTACCTGATGGGCGTGGCGCTGGGCCAGCTTCTCTACGGCCCGCTCTCCGACCGCTACGGGCGCCGGCCGCTGCTCTTCGCCGGGCTCGGCCTCTACCTCGTCGCCTCGCTCCTCGCGGCGCTCGCCCCCTCGATCGGCTGGCTGATCCTGGCGCGGGTGCTCCAGGGCACCGGGGCCTGCGCCGGCATGGTGCTCGGCCGGGCCATCGTGCGCGACGTATGGCCGCGCGAGCAGGCGGCGAGCCGCATGGGCTACGTCATGATGGGCATGACCGTCGCGCCCATGCTCGGCCCGATCGTCGGCGCGGTGGTCGAGGAGTTCGTCGGCTGGCGTGGCACCATGCTGATGGCGGCGCTGGTCGGCATCCCCGTCCTGCTGGTCGCGCGGGCCAGGCTGCGTGAGACCCTGGTCCGGCCCCAGGCCCTGCCCGGCCTGGCGGGCCTGCTCGGCGCCTATCTCCAGCTGCTGACGTTGCAGGGCTTCCGCGCCTGTGTTGCCATCGTCGCCTGCACCAGCGGGGTGTTCTTCGGCTTCCTGGCCGGGGCGCCGCATGTGGTGGTGCAGGGGCTGGGCCACAGCCCGCGCACCTTCGCCATGATCTTCGTGGTGATCGCCGTCTGCTTCGCCGCCGGCTCCTGGATCGCCGGGCGGTACAGCATCCGCCTGGGCATGCGCGACACGCTGCGCCTGGGCCTGCTCGTGACCACGGCCGGGTCGGTGCTGTGCCTCGCGTTGCAGCTGACGCTTCCCCCGGCGCTCGCGGCCTTCTTCCTGCCGATGGCGCTCATCGCCCTGGGCAACGGCATCAGCCAGCCCGCCGCCGTCACCGCCGCGATCAGCGTGCGGCCGCAGCTCGCGGGCACCGCCTCCGGCCTCGTGGGCGCGATCCAGATGACCTTCGGCGCGCTGATGACCGTCCTGGCGGGCTGGGTCGAGGCGGGGCACGGGATCGGCACGGCCTTCGTCATGCTGGGCTGCGCCCTCGGCGCCCAGCTCGCCCTGCGCGGCGCGCAGCGGGCGCTGTCCGGATCGGGCGGCCGATGACGTCGCGCCCCACCCTTGCGCGCCAGCCCGCAGCGGCAAGAATGCGCCGCGTGCCAGAGGGGGAGTCCGGATGAAGGTGATCGATCCCGAGGTGGCTGGCGCCCTCGCCTCCGAGCTGCCGCCGGAGGTCTTCGCGACCATCGTCCAGACCTTCGAGGCCGACGTCGCGCGCCTGCTGCAGGAGCTCGTGGCCGCCAGCCGGACCGGCGACACCGTGGCCTGGCACCGGGGCGCGCACAGCCTCGCGGGGGCCGCGGGCGGCGTCGGGGCGACGCAGCTCGAGGCGCTGGCGCGCGAGGCGATGCGGCCCGACCACCTGCCCTCGGCCACGGTCGCGCTGCGGCTGGGCGAGGCGGCGAAGGCGGCGCTGGAGGAGCTCGGCCAGCTCGCCGCCGCCGGCTAAGGCGGATCGCCGGGCGGGGCCGCCCGGCCGGCCGGCCCCGGCGCTACAGGGCGGGCATCGCCTCGGCCGTGGCGGCGCGCAGCGGCAGCTTGCCCCAGCCGCGCTCGTATTGCGGCGGGATCGCCAGCCGGTCGGTCGCCCCCAGCGCCTCGGCGGCGCGCCAGGCCCAGTAGGGATCGCGCAGCATGGCCCGGGCCAGCAGCACGACATCGGCGCGGCCCGCGGCCACGATGTCCTGGGCCTGCTGCGGCTCGGTGATCATCCCGACCGCGGCGACGTCGATCTCCGCGCCCCGCTTCACCGCCTCCGCCCCCGGCACCTGGTAGCCCGGGCCGAGCGGGATCTTCGGCGCGGCGAGGTTCCCGCCGGAGGAGACGTCCATCGCATCCACCCCCAGCGCCTTCAGCCGGCGGGAGACCTCGACCGTCTCCTCGGTGGTCCAGCCGGCGGGGTCCCAGTCGGTGTGGCTGATCCGCACCCAGAGCGGGATGGAATCCGGGATGGCGGCACGCACCGCCGCCGCGGCCTCGCGTAGCAGCCGGGTGCGCCCCTCGAAATCGCCACCCCAGCCGTCGTCGCGCCGGTTGGCCAGGGGCGAGAGGAACTGGTGCACCAGGTAGCCGTGCGCCGCGTGCAGCTCGATCACGCGATACCCGACCTCCACCGCCCGCCGCGCCGCCAGGGCCAGGGCCCCGATCACCGCGACGATCTCCGCCTCGCTCATGGCGCGGGGGGTGGCATAGCCCTCGAAGGCGAGGGCGGAGGGCCCCACGGGCTCCCAGCCCTGCGCCGCCGGGCCACCCCGCCAGGGTGGGTTCCGGCTGGCCTTGCGCCCGGCATGGGCCAGCTGGATCGCCGGCACCGCGCCGGCCCGGGCGATGGCGTCCGTCAGCCGGGCATGCCCCGGCATCTGCGCCTCCTCCCAGAGGCCGAGATCCTCCGGGGTGATCCGCCCCTCGGGCACCACCGCCGTCGCCTCGGCCATCACCAGCCCGGCCCCGCCCAGGGCACGGGAGACGAGGTGCTGAAGGTGCCACTCGGTCGGCCTGCCGTCGCCGGCGCAGCAGTACTGGCACATGGGAGAGACGCCGATCCGGTTCGGCAGGGTCACGCCGCGCTGGGTCAGGGGATCGAACAGTCCGGTCATGATCCGGGCACTCCTGGAGGAATCGGGGCGGGTGCGGCAGGTGCCGGCACGGCGTCGAAGGGGGGCAGCCGGCCCAGCCGGTTCTCCATCACCACGAAGAAGGCCGGCTCGCCGGGCGGGCGGGGCAGCAGGCGGCCGGTGCCGTCGGCGGCGAAGCGCGAGAGCGTCACCGCATCGGCGACGTTGCCGCCCACGGCCTCCACCGCGAAGGGGCCGGCGCGCACCACGATGTCGCAGTGCATCGGGCGGAACTGCCCCGTCTCGGCCATCCGTTCCTCCCAGCCGGAGAGCGGGCGGCGAGAGCGGTCGGCACAGACCAGGTCGCCCGTCTGCGGCGCCCGCTCCGACACCGCATGCGGCACGAAGGGCGCGGAGGCGGGGAAGTCCCGCGCATCGGCCAGCAGCCCGTCCAGGTAGAAGGCATGGGCCGCGCTGCCGGGGAACTCGCGCGAATCGACCCCTGCGGAGCGCATCACCCAGGAGACGAAGGCCGCCGACCAGGCGGGCTCACCCCAGGCGCCGTCGCCCACCCCCTGCAACGCCGCGGCGTAGCGCGAGCGGTTGCGCCGGATCGCCCCGGCCTCGTCCGGCACGGCGCGCCAGTAGGCGAGCACGCGCGGGAAGGCCTCGGTCCGGCTTTCCGGGCCGGCCTGCCCCCGCGGTGCCGGGCGGCGCAGGCCGGGCTCGACCACCACCCCGCCCCATTCATGCCATTCCCCCAGGGCGAAGCGCTGGATGCGGTCCCGCACCGAGGGCGGGTAGGAGAGCGGCGCCTCCCGCACCGCCACCGGGGCGGGCGCGGCACAGGCGAGGAGGGCCAGCGGCGCCAGCAGCGCCGCCCCCCGCAGCAGGACCATACCCCTCACCCGGCGGCCACGCCCCTGGGACGCGGGGCGGCCCTGGCCGGGCGGAGATCGGCGAGCAGCCCCTCCGGGTGCCCCAGCCCGAGCGTGACCCGCACCTGCGCCAGCAGGTCGGGCCGCGCGTCCAGCGGCGTCCCGGGCGCCGCCAGGATCTGCACCCCCGACGCGCCGCGGTCGCAGGCGGCCATCTGCAACCGGCGCAGCAGCGCCTCGGTCAGCGCCTCGGCCCGGGCGACGGCCTCGGGCGGCAGCGCCAGGTCGCCGCGCTCGCCGGCGAGTCGCAGCGCGGACACGGCGCGCAGCAGCAGCCCGGCCAGGGAGCTGTCCATTCCGGCCGGCATGTCTTCCGGCCAGGCCATGAGGCCGGCGGCCGCCTGCTCCGCCAGCCCGGGCACGGCCACCCCATGCAGCCCCAGGCGGGCCAGGGCCAGCAGCCGCAGCGCCGCCGCCTCGCCGGGCTCCGGCGCGGCGAGGCCCGCGAGGCGCGCGCCCAGCGCCGCCAGCCGCTCCTCGTCGCGCGGCTCCCGGTCGGCGCGGGCCAGCGCATCCAGGGCGCAGACGGTGCGGGACAGGGCGGCGGCATCCCCCAGCCGCGGCTCCAGCGCGGCGAGGTGGCGGTCGAGCCACTCCCGCAGCCCGGCGGGCGCGGCATAGGCCCCGGAGGCGGCGAAGAGACGCACGGTGGCCACCGCCTCCAGCGCCGCCGCGGCCTCCGCCGGCAGGGCGAACTCCGCGGCCCGGGGGGCGCCGTCCTCCAGCCGCGCGGCGGCGGCCTCGGGCGGCTCCGTGGCGCCGGCGGGCTCCAGCAGCCGGTCCTCGGTCAGCGTCGCCTCGCCGCCGCCCGGCACGGTGCCGACCGCATGGCGCACCACCACCCAGTGCAGCCGGCCGCCGGGGCGGGGATGGCCCCTGACACCCAGCACGGCGGCGGGGTCGCGCGGCCGGGCGTGCAGGGCCGGGGCCGCGCCGCCCTCGGCCAGCAGCGCCAGGTTGCGCAGCGGCCCGTCGAAGAGCGGGACCGCGCCCGCCTCCTCCGTCACCATCCGCCGCTCCCAGCCGGAATCGCGCTGTCCCGCCACGGCACGGTAGGCGGCGCGGGCACCCAGCTCGTCCCAGGCGGTGGTCAGCCGCGCGCCGCGGAGGGTCTGCCCCGGCGCCGCGCGCAGCGTGACGACAAGGCGCAGCACCGGGCGGTCCGCCTGGAGATGGTAGGCGTAGCGCACCGTCCCCACCGGCGCCGCCTCGCGCTGCCAGGGCCAGCGGCCGGGCACCGCGAGCGGGCTCTCATGGTACAGCACCACCCCCTCGCCTTCGCGCTCGAGGCCGTAGGCGGCGATGCGGTCCTCCACGTCCAGGCAGTGCCAGAGGCCGCGGGCGCGGAACTCCACCAGGTTGCCGGTGTGGCGCGCCTCCGCCTCGCCGCCTGGTCCTGGGCGGGTCTCCACCACCTCGCCGCGCGACAGGTCGCCGGTGAAGCGGGCCCAGGCAGTCTCGATGACGAAGCGCCGCGGATCGGCGGCGCGCACCGTCAGCCGCTGCGGCGGCGCCCAGCCGCGGAGGATGCCCTCCCCCTCCCCCATCGCCAGCACGAAGCCGAGCAGCCCGCGCGCCCGGACGGGATCGCGGCGCCAGGCCTCCGGCAGGGCGAGCAGCGCGGCCGCCTCGGCCGTCGCCCCGGTCCAGGCCGGGTCGGCCTCCGCGGCGACGCCGGCCGCCTCCAGCGACGGTCGTCCCCCGCCGGCCGGGATGGTGCGGATCAGGCGGCGGCGCAGGAAGTCCAGCAGCCGGTCGCGCTCGGTCTCGTGCAGGACGGGAATCATCGTCCGGGCAGGATAGGCCGGAACCGGGCGCCGGTCACAGCGGGGCCGTTCCGAAGGGCGGCAGGTCAGGGCTCGCGGGCCGGACGGAGGCCCATCATCGCCTCCGCCGTGACCAGCCCGGCCAGGCGTGCCGCCTCCCAGCCCTCCGTCCCGCCGGGGCGGAGCGGCAGCACCATCCAGCGGTAGTCGGCGGTGCTGTCCACGACCTGGAGGGACACGCCCTCGGGCAGGGTCGTGCCCCATTCCGCCAGCAGCCCGCGCGGGTCGCGCACCGCCCGCGCCCGGTAGGCGGCGGACTTGAACCAGCCGGGCGGGTAGCCGAGCACGGCACGCGGGTAGCAGGAGCACAGGGTGCAGACGACGAGGTGGCGGCGGTGCTCCGTATCCTCCAGCACGCCCAGCGGCGGCATCCCCGCCATGGAGACGCCCATCGCCTCCGCCGCGGCGGTGCCGTCGCGCAGCATCAGCGCGCGGAAGGCGGGGTCGGTCCAGGCCCGCGCCACCATGGCGGCGCCGATCGCGGGCGAGGCGCGGTCCGTACTCTCCTGCCGGGCATCCAGCTCCGCCGCCGTGACCACGCCGCGCGTCGCGAGCGCGGCGAGCAGGCGGTCCAGCAGCGCGACGGATTCCCCGCGTGGCGGCGCGGCCATCAGCCTCCCCCCCGCACCGGCTCCAGCCAGTGCCCGAAGATCTCGACCAGGACCGTGTCGCCGGCCCGCCCCTCGCCGAAGAGCGGCGGCTGGGTGAACTCCACATGGTAGAGTGGCCGCACCGGAGCCGGGCGGCCGAAGGCGAGGTCGGAGGGGTCGGGGAAGTCCCCCAGGTGCCGTGCCACCCGTCCCGCCCGGCCGCGCAGGTAGTGCGGCGTGCGGACATGGCAGGGCCCGCGCGTCTCCGGCCAGTCGTCGCGCACCCGCACCGGCTGGCCGGGGGCGAGCGCGGTCACCGCAGCACCTCGGGCGGGACGATGCCCTTCTCCACCATCAGCCCGGCGATGGAGCGCAGCCAGCGCTCGTAATAGCCCAGGGCGTGGTACTCGGCCTCGGGGATCGCCTCGATGCCACGGCGCATCTCGTCCACGCTCATCAGCCCCTTGGCGCCGAGCAGCTGGCGCAGCGCGTCCACCCGCTTGCCGAAGGCGTCGGGCGGGGCGTCGTCCCCCGGCTCCACCGCCGTGCAGAGGAAGCGCGGATGGCCGCCCAGGTCGTGATGCGCCGCGCGCGGATCGCGCCCCGGTGCCGCGATGCCTTCGGAATCGCTCATTGCCCGATCACCTCGTCCGGGGTGACGCCGAATATCTCGTCGCGCTTCAGCCAGCCGCGATGCTCGCCCACCTGCACCTCGCACCAGGCGCTCCCGGCGGCGCAGCTGCGGATCCGCCCGGTCACCCCGGGGGAGAGGCGGGCCACGGCGTTCGCGCCCTCCTCCCCGCGGCGGCGCAGGGTGCGCTCGTGCTCGCGGATCATGAAGGTGCGGCGGCCGAGGCCCAGGTTGGACTGGTGGACCCAGCCCTCCGTCCCCTCGAAGTCGCGGATGCGCCGCCACTGGTCGAACTCGCGCACGATCTCCACCGGCAGGTCGCGGCGCTGGTACGTCCATTCGATCGGGAAGCGCGTGCCGGGGCCGGCGCGCATGTTCACCTCGTCCGACCGCAGCGGCGCGAAGCGGGGCAGCGGCAGGCCGGTGACGGCGCCCACCGCGGGCTCCGGCTCGGGCTCCGGCGCGGGCTGGGGCGGGGCCGGGCGCGCCGCGGCGGCGGCGGCGGCAGCCCCGGCCGCGGCGGCGCGCCGCTTGGTCGAGGGCTGGGCGGGGGCCTGCCGCGGCGGGGCAGCGGAACGCTGCCGGCTGGCCTGCGTCCCCTGGGCGGCGGAGGGGCGCGAGGCGGCCGGGGCCGGCGGGCGCTGGGCAGCGCCGCTCCCCGGGCGGGAGGCGGTGCTGCCGGGGCCGGCGGTCTGCGCCATCGGCACGCCCGGCAGCGCCGCCAGGGGCAGCGCGAGGGACAGGAGCATCGGCAGGATGAGGGAGCGTCGCATCGGCGGGCTATTGAGGGACGCATCCTTCCGCGCGGGTCAAGCCGCCTGCGGCCCGATCACGTGCAAATCCACCGCGGCGCAGCAACCTTGCCACGCGGCGGCCTCCCCTCCTCCACCCGGGACGCCGCGCCTCCCCGGGGCGCGGCACGGGACGGGACACGAACCGGTGAGCCGGGCGCCCGACCCCTCCCCCCGGCCGCCCCGGCGCCGCCCCGGGCTGACCGCGCCACGCAGCCGGGCTAGGCTGGGCCGCATGTCCGACCAGACCGATTTCGGCTTCCGCCAGGTACCCCGCACCGCCAAGGCGGGACTCGTGCGCGAGGTCTTCGACAGCGTGGCCCCGCGCTACGACGTGATGAACGACCTGATGTCGCTGGGCATCCACCGGGTCTGGAAGCGCATCTTCGTCAACGCCATCGCCGCCTCGCCGCGCGAAACGCTGCTCGACCTCGCCGCCGGGACGGGCGACGTCGCCTTCCTGGCGAAGGAGCGGGGCGCGGGGCGGGTGATCCTGGCCGACATCAACGCCGCCATGCTGGGGGTGGGGCAGGGCCGGGCGCTGGAGCGGGGCCTCGCCTCCGGCCTCTCCTTCGTCTGCTGCGACGCGGAGCGCCTGCCCTTCCCGGACCGCAGCGTGGAGAAGGTCTCGATGGCCTTCGGCCTGCGCAACTGCACGAACAAGGACGCGGTGCTGCGCGAGGCGCGGCGGGTGCTGCGCCCGGGCGGGCGCTTCCACTGCCTGGAGTTCTCGCGCCTGCGGATCGACGCGCTGGCGAAGCTCTACGACGCCTGGAGCTTCAGGGCGCTGCCGGCGATCGGCCAGCGGGTGGCGGGGGATGCCGACAGCTACCGCTACCTCGCCGAGAGCATCCGCCAGTTCCCCGACCAGGAGACGCTGGAGGGAATGATGCGCGATGCCGGGCTGGAGCGGGTGACGCATCGCGACCTCTCGGGCGGGATCGTGGCGATCCACACCGGCTGGCGGCTCTGACGGGGGCGCCGTCATGGCCGCCGCCGCCAACGAGGCCTGGTACCGCGACAGCAACTGCCGGCTGGAGGCGGAAGGCTACCAGTGGCGCGACGCCTCGCACGGGCGGGGCAAGCGGCTGGCCACCCTGCCCGATCCGGACGCGCCCAAGGGCTACGTCTTCGCCCGCACCGGCGGGCTGATCGCCAAGCGCCGCGTGCTGCTGGCGGAGGACAACCTGCTCTACCGCTTCGCCGCCAGGCGCTACCTGGGCCAGGGCGCGCCGGGGCTGGAGCCGCTGCTGAACTCCCCCTGGTGGATGGAGGAGGACCGCATGCTCCTCCTGCTCGACCGCGCCCGCACCGCCGGCAGCCCGCTGGCGGAGATGGCGCGCAACCAGCTCGCCCTGCCGGTCGCCTGGACGGATTGCGACATCATCGTCCGCGTCCGGCTCCGCCCGGGCATCCTGCTCGCGGCCCATGCCGGGCCGGGGATCACCGCCCAGGGCGCCCCCGGCGACCGGCGGGTGGTGGCGACGGAGGCGCCGCACCTGTTCATGGACCAGCTCTACATCCCCGGCCTGGGCCGGCTCTTCTCGCTGGGCGGCGCCGGCCAGCACAACGTCACCGCGTGGCTCGACACCGCCACCGCGCGCGCCTTCGACCCGAACGCCCGGGGATTCAATCCGTGAGCGACACATCCCGCCTCGCCGGCCGGCGCATCCTCCTCGTGGTCTCCGGCTCCATCGCCGCCTACAAGGCGCTGGAGCTGGCGCGGCTGCTGGGCAAGGCGGGGGCGGAGGTCACCGGCCTGCTGACCGGGGGCGGCACCCGCTTCGTCACCCCGCACGCCTTGCAGGCCATCACCGGCCGGCCGCTGGCCCAGGACCTCTGGTCGCTGGAGGAGGAGGGCGAGGGGCGCGGCCACATCGCCCTCGCCCGCCAGCACGACCTCATCGTGGTCGCCCCCGCCTCCGCCGACCGCCTCGCGCGCATGGCGGCGGGCTTCGCCGAGGACCTGGCCGGGGCGACGCTGCTCGCCACCCAGGCGCCGGTTCTGGTCGCGCCCGCGATGAACTGGGCGATGTGGTCGCACCCCGCGACCATCGCCAACGCCGCCATCCTGGCCAATCGCGGCGTGCGCTTCGTCGGCCCCGAGGACGGCGCCATGGCGGAGGCGGAGAGCGGCCCCGGCCGGCTGGCCGAACCGCCCGCCATCCTCGCCGCCATCGCGGAGCTGCTGGCCGATCCGGCGCCGCAGGAGCCCGACCTCGCGCTGGAGGCCGCGCTGGACGAGGCCATCGCCGCCGGGGACGCACCCGGTCCCCTGGAGGGCCGCCACGTCCTGGTCACCAGCGGCCCGACGCACGAGCCGATCGACCCCGTGCGCTACATCGCCAACCGCTCCTCCGGGAAGCAGGGCCATGCCATCGCCGCCGCCCTGGCCGCGCTGGGGGCGCGGGTGACGCTGGTCGCCGGCCCCGTCGCCATGCCCGACCCGGCCGGGGTGGAGGTCGTGCGGGTGGAGAGCGCGCGGGAGATGCTGGCCGCCTGCGAGGCCGCCCTGCCGGCCGAGGCCGCCATCTGCGCCGCCGCGGTGGCCGACTGGCGGCCGGCGCACCTCGCCACGGGCAAGATCAAGAAGCGCGAGGGCGCGGCGCCCCCGTCGCTGGAGCTGGTGCCGAACCCGGACATCCTGGCCACCCTGTCGCACCACGCGCGGCGCCCCCGCCTCGTCGTCGGCTTCGCGGCGGAGACGGAGGCGCTGATGGCGAACGCCCGGGCCAAGCTGGCGCGCAAGGGCTGCGACTGGATCGTGGCCAACGACGTCTCCGGCGACGTGATGGGGGGCGACGAGAACGCCGTCCACCTCGTCACGCGGGAGGGGGTGGAGGACTGGCCGCGCATGGCCAAGGAGGCGGTCGCGGCACGGCTGGCCGCGCGGGTCGCGGCGGAACTGGACGCGATGACGGCGGGGGCCCCGCCGGTGCCGGGGGAGAGGCCATGACCGCGACGATCCGGGTGGTGCGCCTGCCGCATGGCGAAGGGCTGCCGCTGCCCGCCTATGCCACCGCCGGCGCGGCGGGGATGGACCTGCTCGCCGCCGTGACCGGGCCGCTGACCATCCCGCCCGGCGGGCGCGTGCCCGTGCCCACCGGGCTGCGCATCGCCATCCCGCCGGGGCACGAGCTGCAGGTGCGGCCACGCTCCGGCCTCGCCCTGCGCCACGGGCTGACCATGCCCAACAGCCCCGGCACCATCGACGAGGACTATCGCGGCGAGCTGCAGGTGCTGCTGTGGAACGCCGGGGCCGAGCCCTTCACCGTCGAGCGCGGCATGCGCATCGCCCAGGCGATCCTGGCCCCGGTCGTTCGCGCCGCCTGGGAGGTGGTGGAGGCGCTGCCGGACACCGCGCGCGGCGAGGGCGGCTTCGGCTCCACCGGCACGGGCCATCCCGGGAGTGGCGGCCCCGGCTGAGCCGGAGCCGGTGCCGTGCTGCCGCGCGCGCTGCTCTACATGGACGCGATCGCCCGCGCGGGCTCCGTGCGCAAGGCGGCGCAGCGGCTGAACGTCGCCGCCTCGGCGGTGAACCGGCAGCTTCTCGACCTGGAGCAGGAACTCGGGGTGGAGCTGTTCGAGCGGCTGCCACGCGGCATGCGGGCGACGGCGGCGGGGGAGACGCTGCTCGCCCATATCCGCCGCCAGCGCCGCGACTTCGAGGCGACCCGGCAGCAGCTCGAGGCGCTGCGCGGGCTGCGCCGCGGCCGGGTGCGCATCGCCGCGCATGAATCCGCCACGCGCGACATCGTCCCCCGCGCGGTCGCCCGGCTGCGCGCCGAGCATCCGCGCGTGACCTACGAGGTGCGCATGGCCAATGCCGCGCACATCACCGCGGCCCTGCTGGACGACAGCGTGGAGCTGGGCCTCGTCTTCAACCCCGTGCCCGACCCGGCCCTGCGCCAGCTGGCGCAGGTGCAGGCGCCGCTGCATGCCATCCTGCCCGCCGGGCATCCCCTGGCCGGGCACGACGGGCTGCGCCTCGCCGAATGCCTGGAATACCCGGTCGCCCTCACCGTCGCGCCCGACGGCATGGCGACGGGCGGCCGGGCGCTGGTGGAGGCACTGGTGCAGCGCTCCAGCCTCAGCCTGGAGCCGGCGCTGGAGACGGACAGCTTCGACCTGATGGCCCGCTTCGCGCGGGAGGCGGGCGGCGTCTTCTTCCAGATCGCCGCCGGCGTGGCGCCGGAGCTGCGGCGCGGCGACCTCGTCGCGGTGCCGCTGCGCGAGCCCTCCCTCGCCCGCGGCCGCCTGACCCTGCTGGCACGCCGCGACCGCACCCTCTCGGCCCTGGCCGCCCGCTGCGCCGAGCACCTGGCGGAGGAGATGCGGCAGGCGCCGGAGCGTTCGGAAAATCCGCACCCCCCAGCCGGAAACTAGCGCTTTTCGCGAGAGGCCACGCCGCGCTTTCCTCCCCTCCGCAGACAGCAGGACCAGGAGGAAGGCACGAGCATGCTGGCCGAGATCGAGACGCCATCCCGCATCCGGGCCGTGCCCGCGCCGGGCGCGCCGCTGGGCGCGGTGGTCGAGGGCTTCGACCTGCGGGGCCTCACGGCGGCGGAGGTCCCCGGGCTGAAGCGGCTGCTCGCCGACCACGGCGTGGTGGCCTTCCGCGGGCAGACGGTGACGCCGGACGAGCTGGCGGCGCTGGGGGCGCTGCTGGGCCCGCTCGAGGACAACGTGCTGAAGGAGTTCACCCGGCCGGAGCAGCCCAAGGTCTTCGTGCTCTCGAACATCATCGAGGCCGGCCGCGCGATCGGCAGCGTGAAGTCGGGCACCGGCTGGCACACCGATCAGGGCTATCTGGAGCACCCGACCAGCTACACCCTGCTCTACGGCGTGGAGGTGCCGCCGGAGGGGGGCGACACGCTGTTCGCCAGCACCGTGCGCGCCCTGGAGGCCCTGCCGGCCGCCGAGCGGGAGCGGCTGGCCGGGCTGAGCACGCTGCAGTCCTATCGCTACTTCTTCGCCAACCGCTACCTGCAGCCCGGCGCCGGCGGCAGCGTGCCGACCATGACGACCGAGGACTGGGCGCGGCTGCCGGATGTCGAGCACCCGCTGATCCGCCGCAACGTGGTGAACGGGCAGCTCGCCATCTACCTCGGCGGCAACTCGCTGGCCGCCTTTCCGGGGCTGGACGCCGCGGCGGGCCGTGCCCTGGCGGAGCGTCTCTTCGCCCATTGCACGGAGGAGCGCTTCGTCCACGCGCATCGCTGGCAGGCCGGCGACCTCGTGATCTGGGACAACAGCGTCACCATGCACCGGGCGGGCGCCTATGACCGCTCGCGCTATCGCCGCCACCTCTGGCGCGTCAGCGTGACGGGCGAGCGGCCGGTCGGCGCCTGAGCGAAACGGCGTCCGATCGGAGCGGTGCCCGATCGGAACAGCACCTGAGCGCGGCGGCGCCACGCCGTCGCCGCGACCGGCCGCGGACGCCAGCCCGGCGCCCCCGGCCATGGCTTGAGGAGCGGGTCCGCGCCGCCGGGCGATGGACCCTGCGGCGACCCGCTCCGGGGAAGGAAGCGCCCGGCCGATCAGAACCGGCCGCCACCGGGGCATCCCGCGACAGGGAAGCCCCGACCGGCGGCCATGGCCCCGGGGGCAGCCACGCCCCGGGGCGAAGTCCGGAGACGCGACACCACGATGCTGAACCGACGCACCCTGCTGCGGGGCGCCCCCCTGATCACGGCGGCCCTCGCCTTGCCGGCCCTGCGCATCCGCCCCGCCGGCGCCACCGCCGCCGCCGCCTGGCCGGAACGCACCCTGCGTTGGGTCAGCCCCTTCCCGCCCGGCGGCTCGCTGGACTTCTCGGCCCGGCTGATCGGCGCCCGGATGCAGGACCGGCTGGGCCGGCCGGTGGTGATCGAGAACCGGGCCGGCGGCGCCGGCGCCGTCGGCTCCGCCTATGTCGCGAACGCGGCACCGGACGGATACACGGTGCTGAGCAGCAGCATCGGCCCGCAGTCCCTGGCGCCGGGCCTGACACCCGACCTCGGCTACGACGTGCTGCGCGACCTGACCCATATCGGGATCATCGGCACCTCGCCCTACCTCCTGGTGGTGAAGGCGGACGCGCCCTGGGGCGACGCCGCGGCGCTGGTCGAGGCCGCCCGGCGGGCCCCTGGCCAGTTGACCGGCGGGTCGAGCGGCGACGGCACCGTGGCCCACATCGCCCTGGCCCGCTTTGCCGCCGCGACCGGGACGCAGATCCTGCACGTGCCCTACCGCGGCAGCACGGCGGCGCTGAACGACCTGATGGCGGGACGGATCTCGCTGATGCTGGAGGGCGTCGCCGCAGCGCGCGGGCTGGTCGAATCCGGGCAGCTGCGGGCCCTGGCCATCACGCGGGCGCAGCGCAGCCCGCTGCTGCCGGAGGTTCCGAGCTTCGCGGAAGCGGGCCTGCCGGACATGGTCTTCGCCGGCTGGCAGGGCGTGGCCGGGCCACGCGGCCTGCCGCCGGAGCTGGCGAGCCGGATCAACGCGGAGATGAACCGCGAGCTGGCGCAGCCCGCCGTGCAGGCGCGGCTGGCCGAGATCGCGCTGGAGACCAGGCCCTGCTCCCCGGCCGAGGCCACCGCCTTCGTGGCGCGGGAGCTGGAAACCTGGCGGCCGCATGTCCTGGCCGCCCGCCAGCAGCAGAGCGGCAGCTGATCCGGCGCCGCGGCCCGGGCCCCGGGCAGGCCGCCGGAACTTCGCGCGGGGAGGCCCGGCCGGGCGGGCTGCGCCGCCTCGCCCGGCCCGCTGTGTCCAGCCCGGCCCCATCCTGCTAGCATCGTCGCCACATCGCACGAGCGAAGGAGAACACCTTGGGAATCCCGTTGGCCGGCGAGCTCGGCCTGCTGTCCGAGAACGAGCGCGAGCCGATCCTGCGCAGCCACTACCCCCTGCTGGACGGGCTGCCGCAGGAGGAAGTGCTGGAGCTCGCCCGGTGGCTGCGGCAGCAGCGCAACCGCAACCGCGACCTGATCAGCGGCCGCCGGCGCGCCCGGCGCGGCAAGGCGGACGCCCGCAGCCCAGGCGCCGAGGCCGCGAGCGAGCGCGGCCTGGCCGCCAAGAAGCAGGTCTTTGCCCAGGCCCTGAAGCGGGTGAATGCCCGGCTCGACACCCTCAACGGCCTGAAGCGCCGGGAGCGGAACAACGCCCGGCTGCGCGCCGCCCTGGCCCGGCGCCAGGGACAGGAGGCGGCGCATCCGGAGAGCGGCCAGACCGCGAATCCCGGCCTCGCCCCCCGCAAGGACCGCGGCATCCGCGTGCGCGTCGATCCGCGCGAGGTCGGGCGGGTCTCGCAGTTCGTGCGCGACGCCCAGGCCCGTCGCGACCGGCGCCGCGCCCAGGCCTAGGGGCGGCCGGCCCTCAGCGCGGGTGCCGCCCGGCCGGCGGGACGTAGTGCCGGCCGATCTCCGCCGCGGTGATCTCCGCGCCGATGGCCTCGTGCAGCATGGCCGCCACCCGCTCGTCGCTGAAGCCGGCGGCGCGGAGCTGCTCGATGGCGGCCGAGAGCGCGGCGACCGCCTGGGCGACGTCCAGCCGCCGCGGCGGCAGGTCCAGGGCGGCGCGGAGGATGGTCTCGGCCCCGGCCACCTGGGCGGGGGTGAAGTGGCGGCCGTCCTCCGCCGCCGTCGCGTCCCCGGTCATGGCCCGAACCCTCCCTGGCTGGCGGCGGCGCCGGCGCCCCGCGCCCGGCCACTCTGGTCCGGCGGCCGGGGCCGCGCCATATGCGCGGCCATGGATCTCGACTTCTCCGAGGCGGAGCTGCACCGCTACTCCCGCCACATCCTGCTGGGTGAGGTCGGCGCCACGGGCCAGGCGCGGCTGCGCGCGGCACGGGTGCTGGTGGTGGGGGCGGGCGGGCTCGGCTCTCCCCTCGCCCTCTACCTCGCGGCGGCCGGGGTGGGGACGATCGGGCTGGTCGACCACGACACGCTGGAGCTGTCCAACCTCCAGCGGCAGGTCGCGCACGACACGGGGCGCCTCGGGCAGAACAAGGCGGACAGCGCGGCCCGGACCCTGCGGGCGCTGAATCCGGAGGTCTCGGTGGAGGTCCATGCCGTGCGGCTGGACGCGGCGGCCGCCACCCCGCTGATTCCCCGCTACGACCTGGTCTGCGACGGGACGGACAACTTCGCCACCCGCTTCCTGCTGGGCGATGCCTGCCACCTGCTCGGCCGGCCCCTGGTGACGGCGGCGGTGCTGCGCTTCGAGGGGCAGCTCACCACCTACAAGTCGCATCTCGGCGCTCCGCATCCCTGCCACCGCTGCCTGCACCCCGAGCCGCCGCCGCCGGGGCTGGTGCCGACCTGCTCCGAGGCCGGCGTGATGGGCGCGGTCACCGGCGTGATGGGGACGTTGCAGGCAACGGAGGTGATGAAGGAGATCCTGGGCATCGGCGAAGGGCTGTCGGGCCGGCTGCTGCTCTGGGACGCGCTGGCGGCGCGCTTCCGCGACATCCGGCTGCGGCGCGACCCCGAATGCGCGCTGTGCGGGCCGGCGGCGACGATCCGCGACCTGTCCGCGCATGGCGCCGCCGCCCCGGCCGCCTGCGCCCTCCCGGCCTGAAGCCCCGTGCCCCGTTCCCCGCTGGGCGTCCTGCTGACCCGCGGCACGCATGAGGACTCGCATTACGCGCTGGTCGTGGCCACGGCCGCCGCCGCGCTGGGGCGGCCGGTGACGCTGTTCTGCACCAATGGCGGCTGCCGCCTGCTGCTGCGCGACCCGCCCCTGCTGGGCGAGGCGCGGGAGGCACGGCTGGCGGAGCGCGGCGTCGCCACCCTGGCGGAGCTGCTGGAGGCGGCCGAGGCGCTGCCGCTGCGCCTCGTCGCCTGCGAGGCGGGGCTGCGCGCGGAGGGGATCGCGGCCGGGGCGCTGCGCCCGGGGGTGGAGGTCGCCGGCATCGTCACCTTCCTGGAGGCGGTGGGACCGGGGCAGATCGTCACCCTCTGACGGCGCGCCGACCCCCAGGTTCCGCCGCCGCCCCGCCCGGTCCATCCTGCGCCCGCATGCCCGACGACATCCCGACCCTGCTGCGCCAGGCCGCCGCGCACCATGCCGCCGGGCAGCTCGACGCGGCCGGGGCGCTCTATGCCCGGATCCTGTCGCTCTCCCCGGACGAGCCGAATGCGCTGAACCTTGCCGGGGTCCTCGCCCGCCAGCGGGGCGATGTGGAACGCGCCCTGGCCCTGACGGGCCGCGCCCTGGCGCTGCGCCCCGACGCGCCCGTCTTCCTCGCCTCCCACGGCGCCTCGCTGGCCGAGGCCGGGCAGCCGGGCCAGGCGGTGCCGCTGCTGCGCCGCGCGATCCTCGCCCGCCCCGACGACGCCGTGTCCCGGCGCAACCTGGGCCAGGCGCTGGGCGCGCTGGGCCGGCATGACGAGGCGCTGCCGCCTCTGCGCGACGCGGTGGCGCTCGCCCCCGGCCCCGAGACGCGACTCGCCCTGGCCCACGGGCTGCGACACCTGGGCCGGGTGGCGGAGGCGGTCGGCGCCGCGCGCGACGCGCTGCGCGAGGCGCCGCCGGAGGTCGCGGAGCAGGCGCGCTTCCTCCTGGCCGCGCTGGGCGCGGCCGAGGCGCCGGGCCGGGCCCCCGCCGGCTATGTGCGCGACCTCTTCGATCGCTACGCCAGCCATTTCGACGCCCATCTGGTGGGACATCTCGGCTACCGCACGCCGGCCCTGCTGGCGGCGCTGCTGGAGGGGGCCGGCCTCGCCCCGGACGCCTCGCACGCGGTGCTCGACCTGGGCTGCGGCACGGGGCTGTCGGGCCGGGCGCTGAAGCCCTTCGCCCGCCGGCTGGAAGGGGTCGACCTCTCCCCGCGCATGCTGGCGGAGGCGGCGCGCACCGGCCTCTACGACGCGCTGCACGAGGCGGACCTGCTGGAGTTCCTGCCGCGCCACCCCGCCGCCTTCGGGCTGGTCGCGGCGGCGGACGTGCTGAACTACCTGGGCGATCTCGGTCCGGCCCTGGCGGGGATCGCCGGGTCCCTGGCCCCGGGCGGGATGGCCGCCTTCAGCCTGGAGGCGGGGGAGACGGCGCCCTACGCCCTCGGCGAGGGCATGCGCTACCGCCACCATCCCGGGCACGTGCTGGAACTGGCCGCGCAGACCGGGCTGCGGGTGCTGGCACGGGAGGAGCAGGCGCTGCGCCAGGAGAAGGGCGCGGCGGTGGGTGGCCTGCTGCTGGTGCTGGGCCTGGCGTAGAGGGCGAGAGGACGAACGGATGCTGCCGTCGATCGACAAGGATACCCTGCTGTGCATGTCCCTGGCCGCGCGGCCGGGGAATTTCGGCACGCGCTTCCACAACTTCCTCTACCGCGAGCTGGGGCTGAACTTCGTCTACAAGGCCTTCACCACCACGGACCTGCCGGCGGCGATCGGCGGCATCCGGGCGCTGGGCATCCGCGGCTGCGCCATCTCCATGCCGTTCAAGGAGGCGGTGATCCCGCTGCTGGACGAGATCGCGCCCTCGGCGGCGGCCATCGGCTCGGTCAACACCATCGTCAACGACGGGGGCCGGCTGACCGCCTACAACACGGACTACATCGCCGTGCAGGGCCTCCTCGCCTCGCACGCCGTGCCGAAGGACACGCCCTTCCTGCTGCGCGGCAGTGGCGGCATGGGCAAGGCCGTCGCCGCCGCCCTACGCGACGCGGGCTTCGCCCGGGGCACCGTCGTCGCGCGCAACGGGCAGGCCGGGCGGGCGCTGGCAGACTCGCTCGGCTATGACTGGCGGCCGGAGGTGGGCGAGGCGCGCGCGGCGATGCTGGTTAACGTCACCCCCATCGGCATGGCCGGCGGCCCCGAGGCAGGGGACCTCGCCTTCGGCGCGGCCGCGCTGGAGGCGGCGGAGATCGTCTTCGACGTGGTCGCCCTGCCGCCCGAGACGCCGCTGATCCGCGCCGCCCGCGCCCGCGGCAAGCACGTCATCACCGGGGCGGAGGTCGCCGCGCTCCAGGCGCTGGAGCAGTTTGTCCTCTACACCGGCGTCCGTCCGGAGGCGGCGCTGGTGGAGCGCGCCGCCGCCCACGCCCGGGGGTGAGGCCCGGGCGTCACGCCGCCCGGCGCACCCCCAGCTCGGCCAGCGCCTCTCCCATCGCCACGACCGCGCCGCGCATCTGGTCGGGGGTGACGGCACCGATGCAGCCGATGCGGATGGTGGGCTGCTCCGTCGTGTAAAAGTTGGAGATCAGCACGCCGCGCCGCTTCAGCGCGTCCACGAAGCCCTGGAGGTCGAAGCCCGGCGGCTGGCGGAAGGTGGCGATGATCGGCCCCTGGTGCTCCGCATCGAGATACGGCTCCAGCCCCAGCGCCGTCGCGCCCTCGATCAGGATGCGCAGGTTCTCGCGGTAGCGGGCGAGGCGCGCGGGCTGGCCGCCCTCCGCCTCGTACAGCCCCATCGCCACCCCGAAGGCATGCAGCGCCTGCACCGGCGGGGTGAAGCGGTAGGAGCCCCAGCCCGCGCGCTCGGCATGCAGCAGGACGTCGCCCAGGTCGAAGGACCAGGAATTGGCCTTGCCCGCCCGCTCCCGCACCCGGTCCACCGGGCAGACGGCGAAGCCGATCCCCGGCATCCCCTCCAGGCACTTGTTGGAGGTGAAGGCGACCGCGTCCACCTCCGGATGCTCCGACAGGGTGAAGGGCAGCGCGCCGAAGGCCGAGACGGCGTCGAGGATCATCCGCCGCCCCGCCGCCCGCACCACCGGCCCGATCGCGGCCGGGTCGTTCACGATGCCCGTGCCCGTCTCGCTGTAGACCATGACCCAGTGGCTCGCCTCGGGATGGGCGGCCAGCGCCGCCTCCGCCTCGGCCGCCGTCACGCCGCGGGTGTCGGGCACGGAGACGGGGATCGGCCGCCGCCCGGCCTCGCGCCCCAGCCGCTCGATCCGCCCGGCATAGGTGCCGTTCATCGGCACCAGGTAGGCCCCGCCCTCCGGCACGAAGGTGCGGATCGCCGCCTCCATGATGAAGTGCCCCGCCCCCTGGAGCGGCAGGGTGGCGTGCACCCCGGGGACACCGCCGGCGATGGCCGTCACCGTCTCGCGGATCGCGGCATACTCGGCGCGGAACTCCATGTCCCAGGGCGCGATGTCCACGGCCATGGCGGCCCGGGTGCGCGGGTCGGTCTGGACCGGGCCTGGGGTGAGGAGAAGCATGCGGGCGAACCTCCGGGAGCGGCGCGGCAAACTGCACCCGGCGCGCCGCCGGGGGAACCCCGGGCGGGCCGGCCGCGTCAGGCGGAGACGCCGCCCTGGATCTCCCGCAGCAACTTGCGGGCGATGGCCGCCGCGAAGTCCCCGTAATCGGCGCAGGTCATGGCGAAGGCACCGGGACCGCCGATCACCTCCGCCTGGTAGTGCGCCAGCAGGTCGGGCTCCTCGTTCAGCACGGCCAGCCCGTTGATGGTCACCCCCGCCGCCACGGCCAGGTCCCGCACCGGGCCGGAGGGCCGCCCCGCATTCCCTGCGCCGTCGCCCGAGATGTCGAGCACCAGCCGCTCCGCCGGGGCGTCGTAGCGGCCCAGCAGGGCGAGGCCGGCCGCCATGCCCTCCCCCAGCGCGGTCGCCCCGGCGGGCGGCAGGCGCGGCGCCATGTCCATCGCCCCGGCCAGGGCGGCCGCGGCGGCGGCACCGTCCACCACCTGCCATGGCACGGCCACCGCCTGCGCCCCCGGCCCGGACCATTGCACCAGGCAGACGGCCACGGCGCCGCGCGGCCCGGCGGTGGCGGCGGCCAGGATGCCCTCCTCCCGCCAGGCCGCCGCCAGGCCGCCCATCATCAGCCCGAACTCGTCGAAATCGACCGAGGCGGAGACATCCACGGCGAGGCAGAGCGCGAGGTCGACAGGCTGCATCGGCACAGCTCAGCACGATCCGCCCGGCCGGGACGAGGCGCCGGGGCCTCCCGGCACGTTAACCGATCCTTCACCTTTTCCGGCGAAGGATGCGCGCGATGCGCGCCGCCCTGCTGTCCGGCCTGTTCCTGCTCTGCGCGGCCCCGACTGCCCAGGCCGACGGGCTGTGCACCGCCCGCTTCGCCCAGAACGACCCGCTGCCCCTGGAACACCGCTTCGCCGCGATCCTGGCCGGCGGCGGCTGTCGGTCGGGCGACCTGCTGCACCTGGTCTTCGAGGGCGCGTCGCACGGTGCCGCGGCGGCGGCCGCGCGCCACTGCCGCTTCGACCACCCGGTGCTGCTGCAGGCCGGGGCGGAGACGCACCTCGTCTGCGTCTGGCACGGCGCGATGCGCGAGCTCCGCGAGTGAGGCCGGGCCGGAGCGGCCCTGCCGCGCGGGGCGGCGCCGCGCCGCGCCTCAGCCGACCTGCCGCAGGCCCTTCGCGAAGCGGCGTGCGTTCTCCACGTAGTACGCGGCCGACTGCCGCAGCCCGGCGACGGCCTCCTCGCCCAGGACACGCACCGCGCGCGCCGGGGCACCCACGATCAGCGAGTTGTCCGGAAAGACCTTGCCCTCGGTGACCAGGGCGTTCGCGCCGACCAGGCAGTTGCGCCCGATCACGGCGCCGTTCAGCACCGTCGCGCCCATGCCGATCAGCGAGTTGTCGCCCACCGTGCAGCCGTGGAGGATCGCGTGGTGGCCGACCGTGACCCCCTCCCCCACCGTCAGGGGAAAGCCTTCATCGGCATGCAGCATCGCCCCCTCCTGGATGTTGGTGGCGGCGCCGATGGCGATGGGCACGTTGTCGCCTCGCAGCACGGCGCCGAACCAGATGCCGACATCCTCGCCCAGCGTGACCATGCCGATCACATGCGCGTCCGGCGCCACCCAGTAGCGGCCCTCGGCCGGCAGGCTGGGACGGTGATCGTCCAGGGCATAGATCGGCATGGCGGCGGCTCCTCCCGTTCGGGTCCGGGCGCTGTTGTGCCAGGGCGGGCCGGCCCTGTCTTCCCGCGCCGCCCCATCCCGGCCCGGCATGGCTGACGGGCGGATCGCGCCGGCCCCGGCCCCTGGTTCCGCCGGCCGCGGGGGTGCACACGGGACGGTGGCCGGCATGCCGCCGGCGGCAGCGGATTCGGCGGGGTCGCGGGGCGTGGCGCGCGTGGGGTGCAGCAGGGACGAGGACCGGATGCCTGGCCGGGGCTCCCCGCCGCTGCCTGCCTGCCGCTCCCCCGGCCGCTGAAGCCCGGGCATGCGCGGCCACCCCCGCCACCACGTCGCCGCCGCCTTCCTGCTCGCGGCCGTCGCCGGCTTCGTGGACGGCATCGGCTTCCTGCACCTGGGCGGCATCTTCGTCTCCTTCATGAGCGGCAACTCGACCCGGCTCGGCGTGGAGATGGCGGCCCTGGACGGGCCGGGCGCCCTGCGGATCGCCGCCATCCTGCTGACCTTCGTGATCGGCGCGGGGCTGGGCTCGCTGGTCGGGCGCCACGGCCAGCCGGGGCGGCGGCGGCACGTGCTGGTGCTGGTGGGCGTGCTGCTGCCCCTCGCCGACCTGCTGCACATGGCCGGCGCGGGGATGCCGGCGATGGTCGCGCTGGTCCTCGCCATGGGCGCGGAGAACGCCGTCTTCCAGCGCGACAGCCACGACCCGGGCATCGCCCTCACCTACATGACCGGCGCCCTGGTGAAGGTGGGCCAGCGCCTGGCCGCCGCGCTGAGCGGGGGGGACCGCTGGGCCTGGGTGCCGAACCTGCTGCACTGGCTCTCCCTCAGCCTCGGCGCGCTGTGCGGCGCCCTCGCCTATGGCCAGTTCGGGCTGCACGGCCTGTGGCTGGCGAGCGCCGTCGTGCTCGCCCTCGCCGCGATGCGGCCGCCGCCGCGCCCGGTACGCCTGCGGGTGCGGGCCCGCGTGCGGGTGGCACGCCGCGCCGCCCGGCGCGCCCCGGTGCCGGCATCGAAGCCGCGCGCCTGATCCGGGGGTTCGGCGCGGCGGCCGTACCACCCTATGCTGCGCCACGGGGACCGGTTCGGCCCTGCCTGGGGAGACCGGGATGGACAGCCTCGCCCTCTACGTCGCCGCGCGGGCCCTGCTGGCCAGCCTCTTCATCACGCTGGGCGCGCAGCGGCTGGCCGCCGCGCTCGGCGGGGCCGGCACGGCGCCTGCACCGGGCCGCCTGGTCTTCGGCACGCTGGAGTTGCTGGCGGGGCTGGCGATCCTCATCGGCTGGCAGGCCCGCTGGGTGGCGCTGCTGATGGCGGCCGTCCTGGTGGTGGACGCCCTGGCGGCGCATCCCTTCTGGCAGTCCGACCCGCCGGCGCGGGAGGAGCAGAGGCTGCACTTCGTGAAGAACCTTGCGATCAGCGGCGGCCTGCTGCTGCTGGCCTGGGCCGAGACGGTACGCTCCGTCTTCCGCCACCCCTGAAGGACGAGGAGCGACGAGCATGGCGGCGGAGGGCACGGGCAGCGAGCTGGTGCAGGTGGTGGCGCTGCTGGGCGCGGGGGTGGTGGCGGTGCCGCTGTTCCAGCGTCTGGGGCTGGGCTCCGTGCTCGGCTACCTGGCGGCGGGGCTGGCGATCGGGCCCTTCGGGCTGGGGCTGTTCAGCGACCCGCAGGCGATCATCCACACCGCCGAGCTGGGCGTGGTGATGTTCCTCTTCGTCATCGGGCTGGAGATGCAGCCCTCCCACCTCTGGCACCTGCGGAAGGAGATCTTCGGCCTGGGGGTGGCGCAGGTGGCGGCCTGCGGCCTGCTGCTGACCGGGCTGCTCATGCTGTTCGGCCTGTCGCCCGCCATCGCCTTCGTGGGCGGGATGGGCTTCGTGCTGACCTCCACCGCCGTGGTGATGCAGGTGCTGGAGGAACGGCGCGAGGTCGGCAGCGAGCCCGGCCAGCGCGTCGTCTCCATCCTGCTGCTGGAGGACCTCGCCATCGTGCCGCTGCTCGCCGCGGTCACGCTGCTCTCGCCGGATCACGGAGAGGCGGAAGGCTCGCGCTGGGTGACCATCCTGGTGGCCGCCGGCTCGCTCGCCGCGCTGCTCGCCGCGGGGCGCTGGCTGCTGAACCCGCTCTTCCTGCTGCTGGCCGAGTCCCGCGCGCGGGAGGTGATGACGGCCGCGGCGCTGCTGGTCGTGCTGGGCGCGGCACTCGCCATGCAGCTCGGCGGGCTGTCCATGGCGATGGGTGCCTTCCTGGCGGGGGTGCTGCTATCGGAATCCTCCTTCCGGCACCAGCTGGAGGCGGATATCGAGCCCTTCCGCGGCATCCTGCTCGGCCTGTTCTTCATGGGCGTGGGCATGTCGATCGACCTGGCCCTGATGGCCCGGCAATGGCCGCTGATCCTCGCGGGCACCGTGGCGGCCATGGCGGTGAAGGGCGCGGGCATCTACGCCGTCGCCCGCCTGTTCGGCGCCGGCCGCCGCGAGGCCGCCGACCGCGCCGCGCTGATGGCGCAGGGGGGCGAGTTCGCCTTCGTGCTCTATGCCGGGGCGACCAGCGCCGGCGTGCTGCCGCCAGGGGAGAACGCGTTGCTCACGGCGAGCGTGATCCTGTCCATGGCGCTGACGCCGCTGGTGACGATCCTGGTGCGCCGGGCGCTGGCACGGCGCGGCCCCTCGCTGGAGGGGGTGGAGGAGGCGCGCGACCTGAAGGCGAACATCCTGATGATCGGCTTCGGCCGCTTCGGGCAGGTCGCCAGCCAGGCGCTGCTCGACAACAGCTGCGCCATCACGATCATCGACAGCAACCCGAACGCCGTCCGCGAATCCCGCGACTACGGCTTCAAGCTCTACTACGGTGACGGCACGCGGCCGGAGGTGCTGCACGCGGCCGGCGCCGGGACGGCGAAGGCCATCCTCGTCTGCGTCGACGACAAGGCGGCCGCGACCCGGATCACCGAGCTGGTGAAGGCGGAGTATCCGCGCACGCCGCTGCTGGTGCGGGCCTATGACCGGCTCCACGCCGTGGAGGTGGCGCATGCCGGCGCCGACTATCACATCCGTGACACGTTCGAATCCGCCATGCGCTTCGGCGAGGAGGCGCTGCGCCGGCTGGACCTGGACGAGGACGCGATCGCCGAGACGATGGAGCGCACCCGGCGG
The DNA here is from genome assembly GCF_020991085.1 of Roseomonas sp. OT10. Taxonomy (NCBI): domain Bacteria; kingdom Pseudomonadati; phylum Pseudomonadota; class Alphaproteobacteria; order Acetobacterales; family Roseomonadaceae; genus Roseomonas; species Roseomonas cutis. Next base: position 1,312,410 of record NZ_CP087719.1, on the reverse strand, counting down.
CGCGACGAGGAGCGGCACGAGCTGGAGCTGGTCGGCGGCCTCGAGGCCGGGCGCCGGCACATGCTGGGCAACACGATACGGACGGAGCCGGCGGAAGTGACAGGCCCCGCCGCGCCGGGCAGCTGATCCCGCGCGGGGCGCCGCCGCTCAGGCGGCGCGCAGGTGCTCCTGCAACCGGGGCATCAGCTCCACCAGGTTGCAGGGCTTGTGCCGGACGTCGAGCTGGAAGCGCAGGATGTCGTCCCAGCCGTCCTTCACCGCGCCCGTGCTGCCCGGCAGGGCGAAGAGGTAGGTCCCGCCCGCCACGCCGCCGAGGGCGCGCGACTGCATGGTGGAGGTGCCGATCTTGGCGTAGCTGAGCATGCGGAACAGCTCGCCGAAGCCCTGGATCTCCTTCTCCAGCACGCGGGCGAAGGCTTCCGGCGTCACGTCGCGGCCGGTGATGCCCGTGCCGCCGGTGGTGATGCCGACATCCACCTGCGGGTCGGCGACCCAGCGGCGCAGCACCGCCTCGATGGCGTCGGGATCGTCGCGCACGATCTCCCGCCCGGCGAGGCGGTGGCCGGCCGCCTCGATCCGGTCGGCCAGCGTCTGGCCGGAGCGGTCCGAGGCCAGGTCGCGCGTGTCGCTCACCGTCAGCACGGCGATGTTCACGGGCAGGAAGGTCAGGCTCTCGTCGATCGGCATCGCAGGCTCCGGCAGGTTCGGCGCGGGGAGCGGGCGCACCCCTCCCCCGCGGCGGTATCGGTCGCGGCCGCCGGCCGCGCGGTCACAGCCCGCTGGGCGGGGTGGCCGGGGCCGGGGGCGTCACGTCGACCCGGGCCGCCAGCAGGGCGCGGCGGATCTCCGCCTCCGCCCCCTCCAGCTCGCGCGTCGCGGCGGCGCGCTGGGCGCGGCCCTCCTGGGCGATGCGCAGCGAATCCTCGATGGTGCCGACCAGCGCGGCATTGGCCTTCTTCAGCGCGTCGAGGTCCACCACGCCACGCTCGATCTGCTGCCGTGCCTGGGCATTGCCCTGGCGCAGCGCCTCGGCATTGGCGGTCAGCAGCTTGTTCGTCAGGTCGGTCGCCGCCTGCACGGCGCCGCTGGCCTCGCGCATGCGGTGGATCGCCAGCGCCTGCGCCAGCTGCGAGCGCCAGAGCGGGACGGTGTTGGCCAGCACCGAGTGGATCTTGGCCGCCAGCGCCTTGTCGTTCTCCTGGATCAGCCGGATGCCGGGCAGCGCCTGCATCGCCACCTGCCGCGTCAGGCGCAGGTCGTGGATGCGGCGGTCCAGGTCGTCGCGCGCGGCGCGCAGGTCGCGCAGACGCTGCGCCGCCAGCGGGTCGCGCGCCGTCTCGGCGGCCCACTCGGCCTGCGGCACCGCCTCGCGGTCGGTGCGCGCCAGCACCTGCTCGCCCGCCTCGATATGCTCGGCCAGGGCGTGGAACCAGTCGAGCGTGGCGCCGTAGAGCCGCTCCAGCCGCTCCACATCCTCCAGCAGCCGGGTGCGGTGCTCCTGCAGCCGGTCGCCCGCCGCCTCCACCTGGCCGCGCACGGTCTCGTACTTCTGCAGGATCTGAAGCGTGCCGCTGCCGCCGCGCCCCAGCAGCCGCGCCACCAGCCCCGGCTTCTCCTCCCCGGCGCCCGGGTCGAAGCCGCGCAGATGGGTCAGCAGGCCGGACAGCGCGTCCCCCGCCTCGCCGGTCGCATCGTTGCGCGCGGCGCCCAGCATGGCGTCCGCCGCCGCGGCGGCCTTGCCCTGCGCCTCCTGCCCGAAGCGGATGATCGAGGCCGGGTCGGACAGGTCGATGCGCGCCGCCAGGTCGGCGACGCGCGGGCTCGGGCTGCCCTGCGCCCGCGTGGTTTCCACCGGTTGGCTCATGCCACGCCCTCCTCCCGCAGCCGCTGTCGCAGCACGTTCACCTGCACCTCCAGCGCCTCCGTCTCCGCGGCGCGCATCCGCGCGGCGGCGTCGCGCGCCGCCCGCTCCACGTCGCCGACGGCGTCGTTCAGCCCGGCCGGCGGCTCGGCCCCGCGGGCGAGGCGCTGGGCGATCCGCTCCAGCCCGTCCAGCCCGACCACCAGGATGCCGCGCGCGTCGCCCGCCTGGGCCGGGCGGAGCCGCATCTCCTCCAGCAGCTCGCGCAGCGCCGCCACGGCGCCGGTCATGCCCGGCCCGGCCGAGGCGCCGAGCGTGCCCAGCCGCGCGCGGAAGCCCTCCAGCGCCGGGTCGCCCGGCATGGCGACGGGCGCCGGCGGCGGGGGCGGCGGCTCCGGCAGGAAGCCGTAGGTCCAGCGGGCGCCGACGAAGGCCGCGAGCGCCAGCACCAGCGCGCCCACCGGCCCGGTGCCGGCGGCCATGTTCGCGGCCAGCGCCACGCCCAGGGCGAGCACGAAGGCCGCCTTGCGCGAATCGCCGTGGCGGCCGCGGCGCAGCAGGTAGACGGTGGCGCCCACCCCGGCCATCCCGGCGATGACGCCCGTGATGGTGCGCGACTGGCCGCTGGCCAGGGCCAGGAACAGCGCCGGCAGGAAGGGCAGCGCGAAGACCGGCAGGGCGAGGCCCCGCAGGGCGCGGGACAGCGAATCCGGGTGCATCAGCGGAACAGCCGGCCGATGGCCTGCAGGAAGGAGAAGAAGGAGACGAAGCCGACGCTGCCCAGCATCAGCGCCGCGCCAAGCAGGCGGCGGGCGGGGAAGTCGGCGGAGGTCAGGGCGTGGAGAGGCTTCATCGTCCCCGTCAGATGCGGGCCGCATCGGTTCTCTTCAAGCGGTGGCCGGGCCCCGGCGGATGGGCGGGACCGAGGAGCCCTCTCCCGCGGAACGGGCGGGCGCGACGCGGCTGCGTCAGGCCCTTGCCAGCACCAGCATCCAGTCCTCCAGGCTCTCGCGCGCCAGGATGGCGTGCCGGTCCACCGGTTGGACGCCGCGGGCGAGGTCGATCTGCCCCATCGAGAAGCCGTGCTCCTCGATGCTGGCGAGGAAGCCCCCGGGATCGGCGTAGCGGTGCCGGTTGAACTCCAGGAAGATCGCCAGGGGCTGCCGCCGCGCCAGCACGCCCCGCATGCCGCGCCAGACATCCTGCTCGGCGCCCTCGACGTCGATCTTGATGAAGTCCACCGGGCCGTCGCCGACGATCTCGTCCACCGTGGCCGTGCTCACCGCGCCCTTGCCGCCGCCCGGGACGACGTAGCCGTTCTGCGGCAGCCCCTCCGGCACGTGCAGCGTCACCGGCTGGCCGCTGACCGCGCCGAGCGGCCGCGTGTGCAGCACCGCCCGCTCGGTGAAGCCGTTCACCGCCAGGGATTGCCGCAGCAGCCCCGCGAGCCGCGGATTCGGCTCCACCGCGTGGACGCGGCCCTGGGCGCCCACCAGCTCCGACAGCAGCAGGGTGAAGTAGCCGAGGTTGGCGCCGACATCGACGACGGTCATGCCGCCGCGGACGAAGCGCACCATCGCCTCCGTCACCCACATCTCCCAGTAGCCGTCCAGCATCAGGTGGACGGAGAAGCCGATGTCGCGGGTGTCGACGAAGATCTTGTAGCGCCCGAGGGCGCGGCAGAGCGCCGTGTCGCCGCCCAGCGGCACCGTCTGGCACAGCGCGCGGATCTCCGCCTCGCAGGCCACCCGGCGCTGCGGGTCGAGGCGCCCGAGGTCGAAGAGCGGCAGGGCATGCGGCCCCTCGCCCCGGACCCGGCCGCGCGGACGCGGCCGGTGCCCCAGCCCCATGCCGCCGGCCAGGAAGCTGGATGGTTTGAGGAAACGAAAATCCGCCATGTCACTCCCCCGGCCCGGGGGCACCCTAGATCGCACCCGGTGGCCTCGCCAGGGGCCCGCCCGCGGTTGCGTCACCCCCGGTTGAGGGGCCCCGTGGCGTCCTCTACCCTCGCGGGATGGCCCTTGCGCGCGTCGCCACCTTCGCCTTCAGCGGCATCGACGCCATCCTGGTCGAGGCGCAGGTGCAGATCGCCGCCGGGCTGCCAGCCTTCACCGTCGTCGGCATGCCCAGCAAGGCGGTGGCGGAGAGCCGGGAGCGGGTGCGCGCGGTGCTGGGCAGCCTGGGGCTGGCGCTGCCGCCGAAGCGGGTGCTGGTGAATCTGGCCCCGGCCGACCTGCCCAAGGAGGGCACGCATTTCGACCTGCCCATCGCCCTCGCCCTGCTGGCGGCGATGGAGGTGCTGCCGCCCGACGAGATGCTGGGCTTCGCCGCGCTGGGCGAGCTGGCGCTGGACGGCAAGATAGGCCCGGTCCCCGGCATCCTGAACGCGGCGCTGGCCGCCGGCGAGCGCGAGCTGGGGCTGATCTGCCCGGCGGCGCAGGCGCCGGAGGCGGCCTGGGCGGCCAGCACGGAGGTCCTGGCCGCGCCCGACCTGCCCGCGCTGGTGGCGCATTTCCAGGGGCGGCAGATCCTCTCCCCGCCGCCGCCGCCCGAGGTGGCCCGCCCCGCCACGCGCGGCCCCTGCCTGTCCGAGGTGCGGGGGCAGGAGAGCGCCAAGCGCGCGCTGGAGGTGGCGGCCGCCGGGCGGCACAACCTGATGATGATCGGCCCGCCGGGCTCGGGGAAATCCATGCTGGCCGCGCGCCTGCCCGGGCTGCTGCCGGACCTGACGCCGATCGAGGCGCTGGAGGTCAGCCAGGTCCACTCCGTCGCCGGCCTGCTGGAGGGTGGCCGGATCAGCGCCCGCCCGCCCTTCCGCGACCCGCATCACTCCGCCTCCCAGGCGGCGCTGACCGGCGGCGGGCCGAAGGCGCGGCCGGGGGAGATCAGCCTCGCCCATCGCGGCGTGCTGTTCCTGGACGAGCTGCCGGAATTCCCCCGCCCGGCCCTGGAGGCGCTGCGACAGCCGCTGGAGAGCGGCCGCGTCGTGCTGAGCCGTGCCAGCGCCCACATCACCTACCCGGCCCGCGTGCAGCTCGTGGCGGCGATGAATCCCTGCCGCTGCGGCTACCTGGGCGCGCCGCCGCGCGAGTGCGGCCGCGCCCCGCGCTGCGGCGAGGAGTACCGCGACAAGCTCTCCGGCCCGGTGCTGGACCGGCTCGACCTCACCGTGGAGGTGCAGCCGATCGCGCCCTCCGAACTGGCCCGCGCGCCCCTGGGGGAGCCCAGCGCGGCGGTGGCCGCCCGTGTCGCCACCGCGCAGGAGCGCGCCCGCGCCCGCTGGGGCGGGTCCGGCCCGCGCAGCAACGCCGAGGCCCCGCTGGAGGCGCTGCAGCCCGCCACCGCGAGCGAGGCGATGACCCTGCTGGAGCAGGCGGGCGAGCGGCTCGGCCTGTCCAGCCGTGGGCTGATCCGCACGCTGCGGGTGGCGCGCAGCATCGCCGACCTGGCCGGTGCCGTGGTCGTCGCCCGGGCCCATGTGGCGGAAGCCCTGGCCTACCGCCCCCGCCTCGCCCCCCGCTGAAGGGGGCCGCGCCGCCCCCGCGCGCCCCCCTGGGCACCGCCACGCGGCCGGTGCAGAGGAGGGGGCGATGCCCACGCCCCCGCCGCCCTCGCCCCGCCGCCTCGCCCTGGGCGGGCTGATCGCCCTCGCCGCCGGGATGGGCATCGGACGCTTCGTCTACACCCCCATCCTGCCGGTCATGGTGGAGGCGCTGGGACTGTCGACGTCCGAGGCGGGGCTGATCGCCTCGGCCAATTTCGTCGGCTACCTCGCGGGCGCGCTGCTGGCGGCGGCGCCACGCCTGCCCGGCTCCCGCCGCACCTGGCTGCTCGCGGCGCTGGCGCTGGGCGGGGGCTGCACCGCGCTGATGGGGGTGACGGCCTCCCTGCCGGGCTTCCTGGCGCTGCGCTTCGCCGGCGGGCTGGCCAGCGCCTTCACCCTGGTCTTCGCCTCGGCCCTGGTGCTGGACCGGCTGGCGGCGCAGGGGCGCAGCGGGCTGGCGGCGCTGCACTTCGCCGGGGTGGGCTGCGGCATCGCCTTCTCCGCCCTGCTGGTCTCCGGGCTGCTGGCCGGCGGCAGCGGCTGGCGGGGCCTCTGGCTGGCCTCCGGCGTTGCATCGGCCGTCGCGCTGGTGGCGGTGGCCGGTCTGCTGCCGGGCGAGGCCGCATCCCCGCCCGGCGCCGCGCCGCATCCCGTCCCGGCCGCCGCCCCCCTGCCCGCCGGCAGGCGCGGCCTGCCGGCCCTGGCGGGAGCCTATGGGCTGTTCGGCTTCGGCTATGTCGTCACCGCCACCTTCCTGGTCGCCATCATGCGCTCCAGCCCGGACCTGCGTCCGGTCGAACCGCTGATCTGGATGGTGGTGGGCCTCGCCGCCGCGCCCTCGGTGGCGCTCTGGGCCTGGCTCGGGCGCCGTCTCGGCCTCGCCCGGGCCTTGGCCCTGGCCTGCCTGGCCGAGGCGGCGGGCGTGGCCGCCAGCGTCCTCTGGCTGGACGAGGCCGGCGCACTGCTCGCGGCGGTGCTGCTGGGCGGGACCTTCATGGGTATCACCGCCCTGGGCCTCGCGGCCGGCCGGCTGCTGGCCGGGGGCGACCCGCGGCGCGTGCTGGCCCTGCTGACCGCCGCGTTCAGCCTCGGGCAGATCCTCGGCCCGGTCGTGGCCGGCATGCTGTTCGACCGCACCGGCAGCTTCCTCCTGCCCTCCCTGCTCGCCGCCGCCGCCCTCCTGGCCGCGGCCGCCCTGGCGCTGCGGGTGCGGCTGCCGACTGATCCCAACGGCGGGATGACCTGACCCGTCATGCTGTGGTGTTGCGGCGGCGGACCGGGAGGGGACGCCGTCCCCTCCCAGACCCTCCCCTGCCGGGGCCACAAGCGGGCCCCGGTCCCCGCTGGGAGCTGGTTCTGTGCGGTGGGCGTCAGCCTCCGGGCTGAACCCTGACGGAACGCGGACAGGCGGGACTCTGGAAAAGCTTCAAAGGCGTCAGGGAGTGCGGCGGCCGTACCCGCCGAGGAGCCAAGCTCCTCGGCGCATTGACCCCGTCGCACTCATCCGCGCGGCAGCGTCGATTGGGTCCAGGGCCCGCAGGGTCCTGGCGGAGTGGGGGTATCGGGGGCGAGGCAGGGCCTTGCCCCCGGGCCACGAGCGCTCCCCACGCCGGCACGGATCAGGGCATCGCGCCATCCCTATGAGGGCCGCCGGGGTCGGTCAGGGCGCGGGCGTCGGCGTCCCCCGCTCCGGCGGGGCGGGCCACTCCTCCCGCAGCAGCTGCCGCACGGCGGCGCAGGCCGGGTTGGCCGTGTCCTCGCGCCAGGCGAAGACCAGTTCCACCCGGATGGCGGGCTGGGCCGCCAGGGGCCGCAGCGCCACGTCGGACGGGCACAGCCGCGCCGCGGCCTGCGGCACCAGGGCGATGCCCAGGCCGATGCCGACCAGCGGCAGGATCGAGTGCGTCTGGCTGATGTGCTGCACCCGCGACGGCGCGATCCCGGCCGCGCGATAGGCGCCCAGCACCGCATCGTGCAGGTAGCGCCCCTCGACCGGCGGGTAGGTGATCAGCGGCAGCCCGTCCAGCGCCGCCACCGGTACCTCCTGCTCCTGCGTGAGCGGGTGGCCGAGGGGCAGGGCGACCAGCAGCGCCTCCCGCTCCAGCGCCATGCCGCGCAGCCCCGCCTGCCGCAGCGGCGGGCGCAGCAGGCCCAGGTCGAGCTGGCCGGCCTGCAGCGCCTGCACCTGCTCCTGCGTCACCAGCTCGCGCAGGTTCAGCTCCACCTCCGGCAGCCGCGCGCGGATCAGCGCGACGACCCGCGGCAGCACGGCGTAGCCGGAGGCGGCGGTGAAGCCGAGGGTCACCGCCCCGGCCTCGCCCAGCGCCACCCGGCGCGCCGCCTGGACGCTGCCGGCGGCCATTTGCAGCAGCCGCCGCGCCTCGGCCAGGAAGACCGCCCCCGCCGGGGTGAGGCGGACGGAGCGGCTGCTGCGCTCCAGCAGCCGGAAGCCCACCTCGTGCTCCAGCATCTGGATCTGCCGGGTCAGCGGCGGCTGAGACATGTGCAGCCGCACGGCGGCGCGGTGGAAGTGCAGTTCCTCGGCGACGGCGACGAAGCCGCGCAGCTGGGCGAGTTCGAACATCGATCCACAATCCGCATTGAACGATGCGGGATCAAGCTTGGACAGGTATCAGCCTGAGCCCCTAAGCGTGGAGCGCCGCTGGCGGGCCGGGACCCGGCGCCGGAAGGCCGAGAACGGAGGAACGACAAGAATGCAGCGTCGCTTATTGCTGCGCAGCGCAGCCCTGGCCCTTCCCGCCCTGTCGCCGCTCGCCGCCCCGGCGCTGCGGGCCCAGGGGTCCGGTTCGGGCTTCGACCACAGCCTGCGGGTCGTCGTCCCCAATGCCCCCGGCGGTACCAGCGACATCCTGGCGCGGCTGATCGCGCCGGAGCTGACGCGCGTGCTCGGCCAGCCGGTGGTGGTGGAGAACCGCGCGGGCGCCGCCGGCAACATCGGCGCCGACGTGGTGGCGAAGAGCCCGCCCGACGGACACACGCTGCTGCTGATGGACATCTCCACCCTGGCCATCAACCCGAGCCTGTTCCCGCGCATGCCCTTCGACGTGCAGCGCGACCTGGCGCCGGTGACGATGCTGATCTACGCGCCCTACCTGCTGGCGGTGAAGAACGCCCTGCCCGCGCGCAACGCGACGGAGCTGGCGGCGGCGGCGAAGGCGCAGCGCGGCGGGCTGAACATCGCCAATTCCGGGATCGGCAGCCTGACGCACCTGACCTCGGTGGAGATCGCGAGCCACCTGGGGGTCGAGGCGACCACCGTCCCCTATCGCGGCGGCGCCCCGGCGCTGCTCGCCGTCGCCAATGGTGAGGCGGACATGATCATCAACGGCGCCACCGCCACCCTGCCCTTCGTCAACAACGGCCAGATCCGCGCCCTCGCCGTCTCCGGCCCGAAGCGCCTGCCCGCCCTGCCGGAGGTGGCGACCTTCGCCGAGCTGGGCTGGCCCATGGCCGATGCCGGCACCTGGCAGGGGGTGATGGTCCAGGGCAACACCCCACGCCCGCTGGTGCAGAAGCTGGAGGCCGCGCTGCGCGAGATCCTGGCACAGCCGAACATCGCCTCGCGCCTCGGCGACCTGGGCGGCGAGGCGAAGACCGAGGGGCCGGACGCCTTCCGCACCTGGCTCGCCCGCGCCACCGACGAGTTCGGGCGCGTGGTGAAGACCCACAACATCCGCCCCGAGTGAGCGGCGAGGCCCCGTGACGACATCCGATCCCGCACGCCTGCCCGCCGGGGCGCTGACCCGCCTCGCCGCCGACCTCTTCGCCGCCGCCGGGCTGGACGCCGGCAAGGCGGAGAGCATGGCCCGGCTGCTGGTGCTGACGGACATGATGGGCCGCCAGACCCACGGCCTCGCGCAATGCGCGACCTACCTGGCCGAGGTCGAGGCGGGGCGCATGGCCGGCACCGGCGAGCCGGAGGTGCTGCGCGACACGGGCGGCACGCTGGTCTGGGACGGGGGCTACCGCCCCGGCCTGTGGCTGGTCGAGCGCGCCATGGCCGAGGGCTTCGGCCGCGTGGCCACGCACGGGACCTTCACCCTGGCGATGCGGCGCAGCCACCACATCGGCTGCCTCGCGGCGCTGGCGAAGCAGGCGACGGATCGCGGGCTGTTCGTCATGCTCGCCTCCTCCGGCCCGCACAGCCGCATCGTCGCGCCCTTCGGCGGGCGGGAGGCGCTGTTCAGCCCCAACCCCTTCGCCGTGGGCTTCCCGGCCAGCGACTTCCCCGTGCTGGTGGACATCTCCGCCTCGATCACCACCGTCTCCATGACGCGGGAGAAGGCGAAGGCGGGCGTGCTGTTCGACCATCCCTGGCTGCTGGACAGCGCGGGACGGCCGACCCGGGACCCGACGGTGATGGAGCGGACCGGCCCCGACCGCGGCAGCCTGATGCTGCTGGGCGGGACGGAATCCGGCCACAAGGGCTTCGGCCTGGCGCTGATGGTGGAGGCGCTGACCCAGGGCCTCGCCGGCCATGGCCGGGCCGACGCGCCGACGCGCTGGGGGGCCAGCGTCTACCTCCAGCTCATCGACCCGGCCGCCTTCGCCGGACGGGAGGCCTTCGCGGCGCAGATGGACTTCCTGATCGACCGCTGCCACGCCAACCCGGCGATCGACCCGGACCAGCCCGTGCGCCTGCCGGGCGAGCAGGCGGCGCGCCGGATCGCCGAAGCCGAGGCGCAGGGCGTGCCGGTCCGCGAGGGCACCCGCACCGCCCTGCGCGACGCGGCCCGGCGCCTGGGGGTGGAGGCGGCGATCCTGGGCTGAGCAGCAGCCCCGGCGGCGGGGGCTCAGCCCGCCGGGTGCAGCCGCCCGCCCGGCATCGGGTGAGGCACCCCCGTGGTGGCGGGCAGGCTGAGCGGCAGGCCACGCGCCGCGCGCACGGCGAGGTAGGCGAAGCACTGCGCCTCCAGCGCGTCGCCGTCCCAGCCCACCGCCTCCACCGGATCGACCGGCACGCCGAGCCGTTCGCGGAAGCGTGCCATGAAGAAGCGGTTGTGCCGGCCGCCGCCGGTCACCAGCCAGCGGCGCGGCGGGACGGGCACGTGCTCCAGCGCGGCCGCCACGGCTTCCACGGTCAGCGCGGCCAGGGTGGCGGCGCCGTCCGCGTCGGAGAGCGGCGCCACCGCGGCGACGAGGCCGTGGAAGGCGTTGCGGTCGAGGGATTTCGGCGGCATCCGGCGGAAGAAGGGCTGGCGCAGGACGTCCCGCACCACCGCCGCATCCGCCGTGCCGGCGGCCGCCAGCGCGCCGTCCGCGTCGAAGCTCTGGCCGCGCCGCTGGCGCACGAAGTCGTCCAGCAGCGCATTGGCCGGGCCGGTGTCGAAGGCGATCAGCGAATCGCCGTCGATCCAGGTGACGTTCCCCACCCCGCCGAGGTTCAGCACCATCAACGGCCCGTCACGCTCGCCGGGCATCCCGGCGGTGAGGGCGCGGTGGTAGAGCGGCGCGAAGGGGGCGCCCTGCCCGCCCGCCGCGACATCGGCATGGCGGAAGCGGTCCACGACGGGGATGCCCAGCCGACGCGCGGCACGGTCGCCCAGCACGAGCTGGCGGGTGAAGCGCTCCTCCGGCCGGTGCAGCACCGTCTGCCCGTGCAGCCCGACCAGCGCGACGGCGCCACGGTCGAGCCCCGCATCGCGCAGGAAGTCCTCGACCGCCGCGGCATGGGCGTCGGTCACGGCCGCCTCCAGCTCCGGCAGCGGGTCGTGGCGGGCGCGTTCCGGATCGGCCAGCAGGTCGAGCAGCGCCGCCCTGGTCGCGGCCGGGTAGGCGTAGCCGCGCGCGGGACCCGGCTCGACCCACGCCTCGCCGTCGGTGCGCAGGAAGGCGACGTCGATGCCGTCCATCGAGGTGCCGCTCATCACCCCGATCGCGCCGACCCGCTCCGCCATCGCCTGCCTCCGCCCGTGCCGCGCCGTTGTCGCGGGTCGCCGGCGCGGCGGCAATCCTTCAGGGCAGGCGGCGGAGCCCCGCCGCCGTGCCGATCAGCGCCTCGTTCGCCAGGCCCAGGAACAGCCCGTGCCCGACGACGCCGGTGAGCGCCTTCAGCGACCGGGCCAGGGGTTCCGGGTCGGGGATGGTGCCACAGGCGGCGTCGTAGATCAGGTTGCCGTTGTCGGTGACGAAGGGTCCTTCCACGCCGCCGCGCAGCCGCAACTCCGCCTCCAGGCCGCACGCCCGCACCACCGCCGCGATCCGCGCGGCGGTGGTGCGATGGGCGAAGGGCACCACCTCGACCGGCAGCGGGACGGCGCCGAGGGCCGTCACCCGCTTCCCCGAGTCGGCGACGACGACGCAGCGGTCGGAGGCCTCCCAGACCAGCCTCTCCCGCACCAGCGCCCCGCCGCCGCCCTTGAGCAGCGCGAGGCCGGGTGCGATCTCGTCCGCCCCGTCCACGGTGAGGTCGATGCGGCCGACCGCCTCCGGCGCCAGCAGCCGCAGCCCCAGCGACTCCGCCAGCCGCGCCGTGGCGCGCGAGGTCGGCACGCAGGCGATATCCAGGGCACGCCGCGCCAGCGCCACGACGAACCACCGCGCCGTGGAGCCCGTCCCCAGCCCGACCACCATGCCCGGCGCGGCCAGCCCGGCGGCGGCCTCGCCCGCGATCCGCTTCTCCGCCTCCGTATCGGCCATGGCGCCCCCCTCGCCGCAGCAAAGCACGCGCGGGCGCGCCCGTGTCAGGGGCCGGGTGTCAGGGGCCGGCGCCGTCCGGCAGCCCCGCCATGGCGCGGACCTCCGCCGGGCTGCGTCCCGCCGCGCGCAGCTCGCGCAGGGCGGGCGCGCCGTCCCGCTTGGCCAGGCGCCTGCCGTCCGGGCCGAGCAGCAGCGGATGGTGCGCGTAGCGCGGCGCCGGCCAGCCGAGCAGCCCCTGGAGCAACCGGTGGATGTCGGTCGCCGCGCGCAGGTCCGCGCCGCGCGTCACCAACGTCACGCCCTGGAGCGCGTCGTCATGGGTGACGCAGAGGTGGTAGGAGGCGGGCGCGTCCTTGCGCGCCAGCACCACGTCGCCGAAGCGCCCCGGGTCGCAGGCGACGCGGCCCGCCCCCTCCTCCTCGTAGTCCGGCGGCCCTCCCGCCGTCGCCAGCGCCGCCGCCATGTCCAGCCGCAGCGCATGCGGCTCGCCTGCCGCCAGCCGGGCGGCCCGCACCCCCGACGGCAGACGTCGGCAGGTGCCGGGGTAGACGGGGCCGTCGGGGCCCATGGGGGCGAGGTGCGGGGCGTGGCCACTGGCGGCGATCTCCCGCGCGATCTCCGCCCGGGTGCAGAAGCAGGGATAGAGCAGCCCCCGCGCCGCCAGCCGGTCCAGCGTGGCGGCATAGTCCGGCAGGTGCTCCGACTGCACCCGCACCGGTCCGTCCCAGTCCAGGCCCAGCCAGGCCAGGTCCTCGGCGATCGCCGCGCGGTATTCGGGGCGGCAGCGGGTAGGGTCGATGTCCTCGATCCGCAGCAGGAAGCGCCCGCCCGCCGCCCGCGCCGCGCGCCAGCCGCGCAGGGCGGAATGGGCGTGGCCCAGATGCAGGAAGCCGGTCGGGCTGGGCGCGAAGCGGGTAACGATGGACGTCATCGCGCCCTCCGGTTAGCGGAAGCCCCCCGGCACAGGAAGGACGGCGCAGGATGGATCGGACGGGCGAGAGGCGCCGTGACCCGCGATCGGGCGGCGCGCCGCGGCGGCTGGTGGTGCTGCTGCACGGGGTCGGCGCCGATGCGGACGACCTGATCGACCTGGCCGCGGAATGGGCCACCGCCGCGCCGGACGCGCTGTTCCTGTCGCTCGACGCGCCCGACCCCTATGCCGAGGCCCCCTTCGGCCGGCAGTGGTTCCCTCTCTCCGACCGCCGGCCGGCGGTGCTGGCGGCCGCCATCCGGGCGGCGGCGCCCGCGCTGGAGGCCCGGCTCGCCGCGATCCTGGCGCGGGAGGGGCTGCCCGACTCGGCCCTCACCCTGATGGGCTTCAGCCAGGGGGCGATGATGGCGCTGCATGCCGGGCTGCGCCGTGCCGTCCCGCCTGCCGGAATCCTCGCCTATGCCGGGGCGCTGCTCGATCCCGCGACCCTGGCCGCGGAGGCCACCCGCCCGCTGCCGCCCGTCCTGCTGGTGCACGGTCTGGCCGACGAGGTCGTGCCGGCACAGGCGTCGCAGCTGGCGGAAGCCGCGCTGCGCGGACTCGGCGCGGCGGTGGAGGCGCGCTTCATCCCCGGGCTGGGGCACGGCATCGACGCGGCCGGCTTGGCCGCCGGCGCGGCTTTCCTGGCACGCCGCGTGACGCCTGCGTGACGTCTGCGGCGGTGGTGTTGCGACGCGGCGTGGTGCGTGGCACACCTTGGGGCGTATCGGGCGGCGCCACTGCATCTGGGGCCTGACCGCCCGGGTCGGCCCCAGCGCTGGTGGCCCGTGTCCCGACAACGGCACGGGAGCGGCGCTTGCCCGACGGCGGCCAGACATTCCCCGCATTGGTGTTGAACGCGGATTTCCGTCCGCTGTCCTACTACCCGCTATCGCTCTGGTCCTGGCAGGACGCGGTGAAGGCGGTGTTCCTGGACCGGGTCTCGGTGCTCAGCGAGTACGAGCATGCGGTGCATTCGCCCACGCTCACCATGCGCCTGCCCAGCGTCATCGCGCTGCGCGAGTACATCCCCGCGGCGCGGCGGCCGGCCTTCACCCGCTTCAACGTCTTCCTGCGCGACCACTTCGCCTGCCAGTACTGCAGCCAGGGCTTCCCGACGCCGGAGCTGACCTTCGACCACGTCATCCCCCGCTCGCGCGGCGGGCGGACGAGCTGGGAGAACGTCGTCACCGCCTGCGGCCCCTGCAACCTGCGCAAGGGCTCCAAGCTGCCGCGCGAGTGCCAGATGCTGCCGCGGGTCACGCCGCGCCAGCCCACCTCCTGGGAATTGCAGGACAACGGCCGCGGCTTCCCGCCGAACTACCTGCACGAGAGCTGGCGCGACTACCTCTACTGGGACAGCGAGCTGGAGGGCTGAGGCGGGCCCACCGGGTCCGGGTCCACCCGGTCGGGCGCAAGCAGGCCGGGCGCAGACGGGCCGGCCCTCACCTCTCCTTGCGGGCGAAGTGCGACCAGCGTTCGCTGGAGCCCCGGTGCTGGCGGAACTCCGCCGCAGGATAGGTCACGCCGTTCCACGGATCGACGACCACGGCGCGCGGCCCCCAGGTCGAAAGGTCGTACACGTCGCCGGCCTGCCGTCCCAGCAGCGCCATGCGGTGGTCGCCGCCTTCCCACTCGATGCCGTCCAGCGGCACCTGCCCGTAGCCCGAGAGGAACCACAGGGCGATGGCCGTCTGCTCGTTGCAGTTGCCGCAACCACGGCGCTTGGCGATCTCCGCAATCTTCATCTGGAAGTCCCAGGCGCCGTACTGCGACGCGACGGCATCCTCCTCCGCCCGCGCCTGCGACACGCAGCGGAGGGACTGGAGGCCGGAGCTGATCAGGTCGGACACCTTGTTGCTGGCGCCGATGGTCATGTAGCGGCGGACATAGGCATTCGTCGCCTCGCCCCAGGCCAGGCCGTTCTTCACCGCGTCCACGTCGGACAGGATCTTCACGTAAGGGGTCGTCGGAACGCCGGTGTTGGGATCCAGCGGATAGACCGGCATGCCGTTGTCGCCGATCGTCGGGGGCTTCGGCTGCCATTCTTCGCCCATGCGCCAGGCTCCTGTTCCGCTGGCGTCACCGTAGCATGTCGTTCCGGCAAGTCACCGTTCCCGTGGGAACGCACGGGCGCCGCGCGACCCGACCCGTGTGCCCGGTCAGGCCGGCGCCGACCCCGATCCGGCCCGCGCCACCATCCAGCCGGCGGCCATCCCCGTGAAGCGCACGCCCGGCGGCAGCGGCGGCAGGCCGGACAGCGCCTCGATGGCCTCCACGCCGAACAGGATCACCGTCCGCGCCACCGCCACCCGCTCCCGCGCGCCGTGGCGGATGGTGGCGCGCAGCAGGAAGAGCCGGCCCGCGGTTCCCGTGGCGCAGACGAACTCCGTGGTCACCACCTGCGCCGGCGGCCGCGGCGTCTCGTGCATCAGGCAGCGCAGCAGCGGCGTGCCCTCCCGTGCCATGGCGGCGGAGCGGCGCGTGCCACCGGCCCGGCCGCCCGCCGCGGGCAGGCCGCGCCCCGCCTCCGCCAGCAGCTCCCGCGCCAGCGGGGTATCCGGCCCATCCGGCACCGGCCCGTCGGTGGGGGCGAAGAGGCGGATGCTCGCGGCCCCGCCCTCGATCTCATAGCGGGCGATCAGGCCCTCCCGCTCGCCCGGGGTCGGATCGGCGGCGGGCAGGCCGATCATGCGGAAGCCCCTCGCCTCGGCGGGCAGCCGGGCGCCGGCGATCTCCAGCGGCTCAGGCCCCTCGTCCGGCGCCGGCGGTGGCGGCAGCGGCCGGTTCAGCCAGCGTGACAGGCCGGGAAGGCCCGGCAGCTCCGGCAGGCTCGGCAGCTCGGGCAGGCCCGACAGTTCCGGCAGGCGCGGCAGCTCCGGCAGGCGGGGCAGTTCCGGGGCGCCGCAGCCGGCCAGCATCGCCATGGCCAGCCCTCCGGCCAGATTGGCCCCGCCCGTCCCTTTGCCGCGTCGGATCATGCGGTCAGGCCGGCGCGCCGGCCCGTGCCGGCCGACGGGCCCCGCCCCGGATCGTCGCCGCCATGCTCACGCCCTCCCACCCCGGCGGGCCGCCCATAGCGCCCAGCCACCGAGGGCCAACGCATAGACGAGGTTCATCGCTGCCATGGAGACGGGCAGCCCGGGGATGAGGAAGGCCGGGGCGTCACAGGGCTTGGCCGGCTTGGCGGCGAGGCTGCGCATCAGGTCGTCGACGGTGCCGCCGCCCGTGGAGACCGGCGCCGCGCAGGACGGCAGCGGCGAGGGCCACCAGTGCTGCTCCACCCCGACATGCAGCCCGGCGATCGCGGCGGAGGCCAGCACCGCCACCCCGGCCAGGGCGAGCAACGCGCGGGAGCGCAGCGCGGCGGCCGCGAGGGCCAGCGCCACGGCGAGCCAGTAGGGCCACCGCTGCCACAGGCACAGGGCGCAGGGCGCGAGGCCCAGCCAGCCTTCCGAGGCCATGGCGAGAAGCGGCGCCGCGGCAGCCAGCAGGGCGAGCGCGAGGGCAGCACGTCGAAGGGTCATGCGCGCAACCTGCGGCCTGCCCCCTGGGCCGGCAAGGCGGCTGCACGCCGCCCTGCCATTCCCCTTCCATCGGGCCAGGGGGACGGCTTCCCCGCCGCCGCCATCTGCGCCACCGTCGCGGGACGGGCTGCGGCCAGGGGGGAAGGATGACGCGATGCTGACGATCTGGGGCCGGACCAACAGCAGCAACGTGATGAAGGTCCTCTGGCTCTGCCACGAGCTGCAGCTGGGCTACAGGCGCGAGGATGCCGGCGGCGTCTTCGGCCGGACCCGCGACGCGGCCTACCGGGCGATCAACCCGAACAGCCTGATCCCGACCATCGAGGATGACGGCTTCGTCCTGTGGGAGAGCAACGCCATCCTGCGCTACCTGGCGCGGACGCGGCCCGGCGGCATCGCGCTCTACCCGGAGGAGCCGCGCGGCCGCGGGCTGGTGGACCAATGGCTGGACTGGCAGCTCGGCACGCTGACGCCCCAGATGGCGACCATTTTCTATACCTTCATCCGCCTCCCGGAACCGGAGCGCGACCTCGTGGCAGCGGCGAAGGCGCGGGACGAGGCGGAGCGGCTGTGGCGCATCCTGGATGCGCGGCTGGCCGGGGAGGAGTACGTGGCAGGCGCCTTCTCCCTCGCCGACATCGCGCTGGGTCCGTTCGTGCACCGCTGGTACGCCCTGCCCGTGCAGCGGCCGGAGCTGCCGAACCTCGCCGCATGGTACGCGCGGCTGCGGCAGCGGGAGGGGTTCCGGACGCATTGCGACCAGCCGCTGACCTGACGGCCGGCGTGAAGGAGGACAGAGGATGCGGACCACCGTCTCCAAGGCTGCCGGTGCCGGCTACGATGCCGGGCTGCGCGCCTTCTTCGCCTACCGCGACCTGGGCGTGCGGGAGGCGACCGGCGGCGCCTTCGGGGCGCACGTGATCCGCGCCGTCCCCGGCGAGGGGCCGAAGCCGCAGTGGCACACGCACGACCTGGCCTTCCAGCTCGTGCTGGTGCTGCGCGGCTGGGTGCGCTTCGAGTACGAGGATGTCGGCGAGGTGCTGCTGGAGCCCGGCGACAGCGTGATGCAGCCCCCGGGCGTCCGCCACCGCGAGGTGGAACACAGCGACGACCTGGAGATGCTGGAGGTGACGGCGCCGGGCGAGTTCCCGACCCATGGTGCCGAGGCCCCCGGGCGGGCCGCGGCGGCGCCCATCCCCGGCTGACGGCGGCCGCCCGGGCGGCCGGGGCTGTCGTGTCGCGGCCGGTTCCGCTATAGGGGGAGGCCACGGGCGCGGGCCGGACTTGGTGGCCCGCTGGCGGGCGTGGTGGAATGGTAGACGCAGCGGACTCAAAATCCGCCGTCCTCACGGACATGTCGGTTCGAGTCCGACCGCCCGCACCAGGCCGCCGTTCGCCCGATCGACAGTCCCGCGCCGCGCCGCCCGGGTGCGCGTCCCTTTCGCAAGGATCATGGCGGGGCTGCCGGCAACCATCGGTCACGGCGCCGCTTCGGCGTGGCAGGTCCTGCCGTCCCGCTTCGCCTCACCCGGACGATGGCCCGGACCCGGCGCCATGCGGGATGTGCCGACAGGGCAGCAGCAGTACGATGCCGCGCATATAACTTGAATACCAATTATTGGTATCATACCATATCGCCATGGATTCCTCTTCCTCCCTGCGGGCCCGCTTCGGCATGCTGTTCGTCGGAACCGCCCGGCGCTGGCGCGCAGCGGTGGATGCCCGCCTCGCCGGCCTTGGCCTTTCCGATGCCACCTGGCCGCCGCTGATCCATATCGATCGCAGCGGTGGCGGCATCTCCCAGACGGAGCTGGCCGCCCGCGTCGGCATCGACGGCTCCAGCCTCGTCCGGCTGCTCGATATCCTGGCCGGCAAGGGGCTGATCGAGCGACGGCAGGACCCGGCCGACCGGCGCTCCAACCTCCTGTTCCTCACCCCGGCCGGGCAGGTGGCCGTGGCGGAGATCCGGCGCATCCTGATCGAGACGGAGGAGGCGATGCTCGCCGACCTCGACGATGCCCGGATGGAGGCGCTGACCCACGCGCTGGAACGGATCGACGCGCGCATCCGCCACCTCCGCGACGGCGCCTCCGGCCCATGAGCCCCGCCGTGAGGCTGGAGCGGCTGGGCTTCGACCCGGCCCGGCTGCGCTTCGCCCTGCGCACCGCGCTCGCCGCCTGCTGCGCGGTGGTGCTGGCTTGGCTGCTGGGGCTGGAACATCCGCAGTGGTCGGGCATGACGGTCTGGGCCGCTTCCCTGCCCGTCCGCGGCCATCTGCTGGAGAAGGGCCTCTTCCGCGCCCTCGGCACGGTGGCGGGCTCGGCCTTCGGCATGGGGCTGCTGCTGGCGGCGGGGAACGACCCCTGGTGGATCGTGACCGGCCTCGCGCTCTGGCTCGGCCTCTGCGCCGGGGCGGGCAACCTGCTGCGCGGCTTCGCCTCCTACGGCGCGATCCTGGCGGGCTATTCGGCCGCGATGGTGGCGCTGCTGCACAGCGCGCGCTGGGCCAGCCCGCTCGCCATCGGGATCGACCGCATGCTGACCGTGCTGGTCGGCGTGGCGGTGGCGCTGGCGCTCGGCTGGATCTTCGCCGCCGCCACCGATCCCGCGGACCCGGCGCGGCGGGCCCGGGACCTCTCCGCCCGTCTGCTGGCCGCGGCGGCCGCCCATCTGGCCGGCCGCGGGCCGAGGCCGGCGGAGGAGGACGAGCGCCTGCTGTCCGGGATGGCGGCGATCGAGGACGGGTTGGACAGCCATGCGGCCGGCTCCCTGCGCTCCCGCGCCATGGTCCGGTCGGTCCGCCGCCTGCTCTCCGCCCAGGTCGCCCTGCTGCTCTGGATGCGGCGTCCGCCCTCTCCCGGCCCGCACGAGGCGCTGGCAGCGGCGCTGCGCGAGGCGGCGGACGATCCGGCGCCCGCCCCGCTGCAACGGGCGGCCGCGCTCGCCGGGAACGATCCCCTGCTGCGCGAGGCGCTGACCGCACTGGCCGCGGCGGCGGGCGAGGCACCGGGGGCGGGTCCGGGCGGCGTGCCCCTGCATCGGGACTGGGTCGGCGCGCGCGAGGCGATGCTGCGCGCCGTCGCGGTCAACGCCACGGTCGGCGCCCTCTGGCTGGCGACGGGCTGGGAGGCGGGCGTGTTCATGCTGCTCGGCACCGCCATCATGACCACGGTCTTCTCCACCGCGGACCAGCCGACGCGGATCCTGCCGCAGGTCCTGCTGGGCCAGGCGATCGGCATCGCCGCCGCCCTGGCCTGCCGCTGGCTGGCCTGGCCGCTGGCCGGCGGCGAGGCGGGGCTGGTGGCCCTGATGCTCCCCTTCATCCTGGCCGGCGGGGTGCTGTTCGGCCACCGGCGCGGCAGCGGGCCGGTCGGCTTCGATGCCAACATGGTCCTGCTCCTCCTCCTCCAGCCCAGCTGGCCGCTGGCCGGCAGCCTGGAGCATTCGCTGACGGTGGGCGCGGCCGTGCTGCTGGGCCCGGCCATCGGGCTGCTCGCCTTCCACCTGGTCTTCCCCGTGGATGGCCGCCGGCGGCTGCGGATGCTCTCGGGCATGATGGTCCGCGAGGTCGAGGCCATGGCGGCGCGGCGCGGTGCCTCACTGCATCGCCCGGTCTGGCGCGCGCGGCTGTACCATCGCGTGCTGCGGCTGGTGCGCTGGGCGGAGAAGACCGGCACCAGCCGGGCGCAGGTGGCGGAAGGCGGCTTCGCCCTGCTGCTGCTCGGCTCCGCCGTGCTGCACCTGGACGAGGTGCTGCGCGAGCCCGGGCTGGAAGCGCGGGTGGCGCGGCCGCTGGCGCTGGCGCTGGCGCGGCTCCGCCAGGTCGGGACGCAGCCGGGCCGGGCGGCGCGGGCGTTGCGGCGGGCGGCGGACCGCCTGGCCGCCGATCCGCGGGTCGATACCGCGCTGCTGCGGGAGGCGGCGGCGGAGCTGTCCGGCCAGGCGGGGTTCATCGGGCAGGCCGCCGCCCGCCATCCGGCGGCGGCCTGAAGCCGCGCCCGCCGTCCGGGCGCGGCTTCACATCCTTCCGAGCGGCGGCGCGGGCCCCTTCCCGCCCGGCGGCCGCCGGGCGAGGCTGGCACCAGGGATCGGCGGCGCGGCGCGACCGGCGCCCTCACGACCGATTCGTGTCCCCGCCCTGGAGCGCCGCCGGATGCCCCTCGCCCTCCCCTCGCCCACCCGCCGCGCCGCGCTGCTCGGCGCGCTGGCCGCCACCCTGCCCCTGGCCGCGCGGGCGCAGGGCCGGCCGGTGGTGGTCGCCTCCAAGCTCGACACGGAAGGGGCGCTGCTGGGCGAGATGATCGCCCAGGTGCTGGCGGCGAAGGGCGTGCCGGTGGAGCGCAAGCTCCAGCTCGGCCCGACGCGGATCGTGCGCGGTGCCATCCTGGCCGGGGAGATCGACGTCTATCCGGAATACACGGGCAACGGCGCCTTCTTCTTCCAGATGGAGAGCGACCCCGCTTGGCACGACCCGGCCGCGGGTGCGGCCAAGGTGAAGGCGCTGGACGCGGAGAGGAACGACCTGGTCTGGCTGGAGCCCTCCCCGGCCAACAACACCTGGGCCATCGCCGTGCGCTCGGACCTCGCCGCCAGCGCCCGGCTCGCCAGCCTGGAGGACCTCGCCCGCCACCTCGCCGCGAACGGGCCGTTCAAGCTCGCCGCCTCGGCCGAGTTCGTGGAGAGCCCGGCCGCCCTGCCCGCCTTCCAGCGGGTCTACGGCTTCACCCTGCCCCCCGACCGGCTGGTGGTGCTGGCCGGCGGCGACACGGCGGTGACGATGCGCGCGGCGGCGGAGCGGCTGAACGGGGTGAACGCCGCCATGGTCTACGGCACGGACGGCGCCATCGCCGCGCTGGACCTGAAGGTGCTGGCCGACCCCAAGGGGGCGCAGATCGTCTACCGCCCCGCCCCGGTGGTGCGCGGCGCGGTGGCGAAGGCGCATCCGCGGCTCGGCGAGTGGCTGAACCCCGTCTTCGCCTCGCTGTCGCTGGAGACGCTCCAGAGGCTGAACAGCCGGGTGGTGGTGGAGGGCCGGGATGCGCGCGAGGTGGCGCGCGAGCACCTGAAGACGCTCGGCATCGGCTGACCGGCGCCCCGTGACCGCCCCGGCGCCGCGCGAGGCCCCGGCCACGGCGCTGCTCGCGGCCGTGGCGGCGGGCGCGCCCTTCCTGCTGGGCTGGCTGTCCGCGGCGCCGAACCGGCTGCTCAGCCCCCGCCCGGTGCCGCTGCCCGCCTCGCCCGGGGTGCTGGTGGCGGTCGCGGCGTTCCTGGCCGCCTGCGCCGCGCTCGCCTGGTGGGCGCGGGACGCGCGCCGCCTTGCCCGGGCGGAGGTCGCGGCGGCGATCGCCTTCCTCGCCCTATTGCTGGCCGTGGGGCTGGCGGCGGAGGCGGCGCTGGCCGGCCTGCCGTCCCTCGCCCGCGCCTCGCCGGCCGCCGGGGTCTGGCTGGCGCTGCTCGCCTTGCCCCTGGCGGCCGGCTGCTGCGCCGCCGGGCATGGGCGGCCGCCCATGCTGTTCCTGCTGCTCGCCCTGGGGGGCTCGGCCGCGCTCGCGGGATCCGGCCGGCTCGACGCCCTGTCGCTGCTGCGCGAGGCCGCCAACCGGGGCGCGGAGCTGCGCGGCGCCCTGGCGGAGCACGTCCTGCTGGCCGGGCTGGCGCTTGCCCTGGGGCTGGCCGTGTCGCTGCCGCTCTGCCTCCTGGCGCTGCGCCGGCCACGGCTGGAGGCCGGGCTGCTGGCCGTGGCGAACGGGTTGCAGGTGGTGCCCTCCATAGCCCTGTTCGGCCTGCTGATGGCGCCGCTCGCGGCGCTGGCCCATGCCGTGCCGGCGCTGCGGGCGCTGGGGGTGGCGGGGATCGGGCCGGCCCCGGCGGTGCTGGGGATCGCGGCCTACCTCGTCCTGCCGGTCGCCGCCGCCACCCTCGCCGGGCTGCGCGCCGCGCCCCCGGGGGTGCTGGACGCCGCCACCGGCCAGGGGATGAGCGAACGGCAGGTGCTGCGCCGGGTCCGCCTGCCGCTCGGCGCGGGCGCCATCCTGGGCGGGGTGCGGGTGGCGGCGGTGCAGGCGGTGGGGCTCGCCACCCTGGCCGCGCTGGTCGGCGGCGGCGGGCTGGGGCGGCTGGTCTTCCTCGGCGTCGGGCAGCTCGCGGCCGACCTGATCCTGCTCGGCGTGCTGCCGGTGGTGGCCCTGTCGCTCGCCGCCGATGCCGGGCTGGGCGCCGTGCAGCGGGCGCTGTCGCCGGGAGGAGGCGCGGCATGATCCGCTTCGAGGCGGTGAGCCGCCGCTACGGCGCGCGCGCGGCGGTGGACGGCGTCAGCCTGGGCGTCCCGGCCGGGTCCTTCTGCGTCCTGCTGGGCGAATCCGGCTCCGGCAAGTCCACGCTGATGCGGATGGTGAACCGCCTGGTGGAGCCCTCCTCCGGCCGCGTGCTGCTGGGCGGGCGCGACGTGGCGGGCGAGGACCCGGAGGCGCTGCGCCGGGGCATCGGCTACGTCATCCAGTCGGTCGGGCTGTTCCCGCACTGGCGGGTGGCGGAGAACGTGGCGACGGTGCCGCGCCTGCTCGGCTGGGAGGAGGCGCGGATCGCGGCGCGGGTGGCGGAGCTGCTCGCCCTGGTCGGCCTGCCGCCCGCCGAGTACGCGGCGCGCTGGCCGCACGAGCTGTCCGGCGGCCAGGCGCAGCGCGTCGGGCTGGCCCGGGCGCTGGCCGCCGACCCGCCCGTGCTGCTGATGGACGAGCCCTTCTCCGCCCTGGACCCCGCGACGCGGCGGACGCTCCAGCGGGAGATCCGCCGCATCCACGCGGCGACCGGCAAGACCATCCTCTTCGTCACCCATGACGTGGAGGAGGCGCTGGTGCTGGCCGACACCCTCGTCGTGCTGGAGGCCGGCCGGGTGGTGGCGCGGGGCAGCCCCGGCGAGGTGCTGGGGCCCGCGGCCGGCCCGACGGTGCGGCGGCTGCTGGGCGAGGAGAGCCTCGCCTTCCACCGCCTCGCCACCCGCCCGGCCGGAGCCCTGGCCCGCCCGGGCGCGGCCGAGGGCCTGCCGGCGCTGCCCGGCGAGGCCAGCCTGAAGCAGGCGCTGCTGCTGATGCTCGACCGGCGCAGCGAGGCCGTGGCCCTGCCGGGGGCGCGGGTGCTGCGGCTGGCCGACCTGCTGGCCGGGGGCTGAGGCGTGCGACGTTGGGCGCCGGTCGCTCTGAACGCCGCTGCCTTCCTGGCCGCCCTGGCCGCCGCGCCGCATCTGGGGGCCATCTGGGGCGGACTGTTCCCGGAGGTGTCGCGGCCCGTCTGGACCTCCGAATCCTGGTTCTCGCTGCTGGGCCAGCATCTCGCCCTGTCGCTCGGCGCGGCGCTGGCGGCGGCCGCACTGGGCCTGGGCGCCGGGGTGCTGGCGACACGGCCGGCCGGGCGCGGGCTGCGGCCGCTGCTGGATGCGGTCTTCTCCCTGGCCCAGGCGGTGCCGCCGGTGGCGGTGATCGCCCTCGCCCTGCCGCTGCTGGGCTTCGGCGCCGCGCCGACCCTGCTGGCGCTGGTGCTCTACGCTGCCCTGCCGGTGATGCGCGCGGCCGTGGCCGGGCTGGACGGGGTGCCGCCAGGGGTGCTGGACGCCGCGAGGGGCGCCGGGATGGGCCCGGCGCGGCGGCTGTGGTCGGTCGAGCTGCCGCTGGCCCGGCCGGTGGTGCTGGCGGGGCTGCGGGTCGCGGTGGTGCTGACGGTCGCCACCGCTGCCGTGGGCGCGGTGGCCGGGGCGCGCTGCCTGGGGACGCCGATCGTGACCGGGCTGGCCAACGGCAACGCCGCCTGGGTGCTGCAGGGCGGGCTGTTCACCGCCTGGCTGGCGCTGCTGGCGGACCAGGCGCTTCGGCGGCTCGCGCCCCGGCGCGGTACGGCGCTGCCGGTCAGCCCCGCGACGCCGGCTCTGGACACCCGGGCCGTTTCCGGTCCATCACCCGCCCCCTGACCCACCGCGTAACGTCCCGGCCCCGAGGGGGGCGCCGGGCGTTGGCGCGCCGTGCCCGCACCCTTCCGGCCCCGCCATGACGGGCCCGTTCCCAGGAGCCGTCCATGGCCTCGGCCTTCGAGCGCATCGCCGACATCATCGCCGCCAACTCCGAAGTGCCGCGCGAGAAGATCACCCCCGACAGCCACGTGACCGAGGACCTGGGCATCGACAGCCTGGACTTCCTGGACATCGTCTTCGCGATCGACAAGGAGTTCGGCATCAAGGTGCCGGTCGAGAAGTGGACCCAGGAGGTGAATGCTGGCAACGCCCCGGCCGAGCACTACTTCGTCATGAAGAACCTCGCCGACCGGGTCGAGGAGCTGGTCGCCGCCAAGGCGGGCTGAGGAATCCTTGCGCCTCGAATACTTCCAGATGATCGACCGGGTGCTCTCCTTCGACGGGGAGAGCATCGCGATCGAGAGCACGGTCCCCGACGCCTCGCCGGTCTTCGAGGGACACTTCCCCGGCTATCCGCTGGTCCCCGGCGTGCTGCTGACCGAGACCATGGCCCAGGCCAGCGGCTGGCTGCTGCTGGGGCGCAACCGCTTCTCCGCCATGCCCTTCCTGGCCAGCGTGAAGGAGGCGAAGTTCCGCTCCTTCGTCGGGCCGGGCGCGAAGCTGGAGATCGCCTCGAAGCTCACGCATGACGGCTCCGGCTACGCGGTGACGGAGGCGCGGATCATGAGCGGCGGCAAGCGGCTCTGCGACGCGGAGATCGTGCTGCGCATCATGCCCTTCCCCGCCCCGGAGCTGGAGGCCGCGATGCGCGCCACGGCGGAACGGATCGGCCTGCCCGGGATCGCCAGCGAATGAACAGCCAGCGCGACGTCGTCATCACGGGCATCGGCCTCGTCACCTCGCTCGGCGAGGGGCGCGAGGCGCACTGGGAGGCGCTGACCGGCACCGGCCGCGCGCCGGTCGTGGACGAGGCCGCCTTCGCCCCCTGGCCGCACCACCCGCTGCCCGCGCTGGAGCTGGACCGCCAGATCCCCAAGCGCGGCGACCAGCGGCAGATGGAGCCCTGGCAGCGCCTGGGCACCTATGCCGCCGGCCTCGCGCTGGACGATGCCGGGGCGCGCGACCTCGTCGCCGACATGCACCTGCTGGTCGCTGCCGGCGGGGGCGAGCGCGACGTGGCGCTGGACGAGCAGATCACCGCGGCGCTGGCCGGCTCCAACGACGGCGCCCGGCTGAACGAGATGCTGGCGACCGGGCTGCGGCCGACGCTGTTCCTGGCGCAGCTCTCGAACCTCGTCGCCGGCAACATCTCCATCGTCCACGGCGTCACCGGCTCCTCGCGCACCTTCATGGGCGAGGAATCCGCAGCGGCCGACGCGCTGCGCATCGCCCGCGCGCGGCTGTCCGAGGGGCGCGGCGAGATCGCCCTGGTCGGCGGCGCCTTCGTCGCGGCGCGCTGGGACATGCTGATCCTCTACCAGGGCGGCGGCGGGCTGTGGCGCGGGCCCTTCGCGCCGCTCTCCACCCGCGCGGCCAGCGATGCCGGGCCGGGCGCGGTGCTGGGCAGCATGGCCTGCTTCCTGGTGCTGGAGACCGCGGCCCACGCCGCCGCCCGCGGCGCGACGCCGCTGGCCCGGCTGGATGCCGTCGCCACCGACTGGACCCATCGCGAGGCGCCCGGCCGCTCCCGCGAGGCGGCCGAGGCGCTGCTGGGGAAGGTCGGCGGCCCGGCGCCCGCGGTGATCTCCGCGGCCTCCGGCGCGCCCGGCGCCTGGGCGGAGGAGCAGGGCTTCCTGGCCGGGCTGGAGGGTGCGGCCATCCGCCGCCCCGGCAGCCTGATCGGCCATGGCGTGGAGGCGGCCTTCCCGGTGAACGTGGCGCTGGCGGCGCTGGCCCTGTCGCGCGGCGGCTTCTACCCGGCGCTGGACCCGGCCGATGCGGGCGAGGCGGAGGCCCCGGACCGCATCCTGGTGACCGGCTTCGGCCAGTGGCGCGGCGAGGCGCTGGCCAGCGTCTCGCGCGCCCCATCGGCAAAGGCGGAGGGCTGAGCCCGTGCAGGACCATTTCGGGCGGCGCGTCGTCGCCGTCACCGGCATCGGCGCCGTCACCCCGCTGGGCTTCGGCATCGTGGACAACTGGTCGGCGCTGCTGGCCGGGAAGTCGGGCATCCGGCGGATCACGCGCTTCCCGACCGAGCACCTGAAGACCACCATCGCCGGCACGGTGGACCTGCCGGAGGAGGCGGGGCGCACCCCCTATTCCAGCCCCGTGCGGGTCGAGAAGCTGGCGAGCCTCGCCATGGAGGAGGCGCTGGCCATGGCCGGGCTGGGCGCCCCGGGCGACTTCCCCGGCCCGCTCTTCCTGGGCATGCCGCCGGTCGAGATGGAGTGGCCCGACCGCTTCACCCTGGCGCAGGAATCCGGCCCGACCTATGCCGAGATGGTCCCCGCCGTGACCCGGCACCCGGAGATCCACGAGGCGATCGTCTTCGCCGGTATCGGCGAGCGCCTCTCTGCCCGCTTCGGCACGCGCGGCGCGCCGATCAGCACCACCACCGCCTGCGCCACGGGCGCGACCTCGATCCAGCTCGGCGTCGAGGCGATCCAGCGCGGCGAGTGCGCCGCCTGCATCGCTGTCGGCGCGGACGGCACGGTGCAGCCGGAATCGCTGATCCGCTTCTCGCTGCTCTCGGCGCTCTCCACCCGCAACGAGGAGCCGGAGAAGGCGAGCCGGCCCTTCGAGAAGCACCGCGCCGGCTTCGTGATGAGCGAGGGCGCGGCCGCGCTGGTGCTGGAGGATTACGACGCCGCCGTGGCGCGCGGGGCGACCATCATCGGCATCGTCTCCGGCGCGGGCGAGCGCGCGGACAGCTTCCACCGCACCCGCTCCAACCCGGACGGCCGCGCCATCCTGGGCGCCATGCGCAACGCGCTGGCCGATGCGGGGCTGGAGCCGGGCGACATCTCCTATGTCAACGCGCACGGCACGGGCACGCCCGAGAACGACAAGATGGAGAATTTCGGCATGCGCGCCGTCTTCGGCGAGAACGCGCCGCCCATCTCCTCCAACAAGTCGATGATCGGCCATACCCTCTCCGCCGCCGGGGCGCTGGAGGCGGTGTTCAGCCTGCTCACCCTGCGCGACCAGCGCCTGCCGCCCACCATCAACTACGACGAGCCCGACCCGAGCATCACGCTCGACGTGGTGCCGAACGTGGCGCGCGACGCCACGGTGCGGCACGTGCTGTCCAGCTCCTTCGGCTTCGGCGGCCAGAACACCTGCCTCGTCCTCTCGCGGGAGCCGAAGTGATGCGGACCATCGACCGGAGCCGCCGCTGATGCGCGCGCTGCGCCTGCACGGCGACCGCGACCTGCGGCTGGAGGACATCGCCCCGCCGCCGCCGCCCGGGCCGGGCGAGGTGCAGCTCCGCGTCCTGGCCGTCGCGCTGAACCACATCGACGTCTGGGGCTGGCGTGGCATGGCCTTCGCCCAGCGCAAGCTGCCGATCTGCACCGGGGCCGAGGCGGTGGCCGAGGTCGTCGCCGTCGGCGAGGGCGTCACCGCCTGGAAGCCCGGCGACCGCGCCGCGCCCTATGGCGCGCAGACCTGCGGGCATTGCCGCGCCTGCCGCGAGGGGCGCGACAACCTGTGCGAGAACGTGCAGGGCGTGATGGGCTTCCACCTCGACGGCTTCGCCTGCGAGCGGGTGAACATGCCCGAGCGCCTGCTGGTGCGCGTGCCGCAGGGCGTCGCCACCAACGACGCCGCCTGCGCCGCCATCACCTTCTCCACCGTCGAGCACATGCTGTTCGACAACGCGAAGCTGGAGCCGGGCGAGACCATCCTCGTCCAGGCCGCGGGCTCGGGCATCGGCACCATCGCGGTGAAGGAGGCGAAGGCGCTGGGCTGCACCGTCATCGCCACCGCCGGCGACGACGAGAAGTGCGAGAAGGCGAAGGCGCTCGGCGCCGACCACGTCATCAACTACACCACGCAGAACTTCCCCACCGTCGCCCGCCGCCTGACCGGCAAGAAGGGCGTGGATGTCGTGTTCGAGCATGTCGGCGCCTCCACCTGGAACGGCTCCATGCTGGCGCTGAAGATGGGCGGGCGTCTGGTCACCTGCGGTTCCACCTCCGGCGTCACGGCGGAGATGAACCTGATGATGCTGTTCCAGCGCCAGTTGCGGATCTTCGGCTCCTTCGGCGCCTCGATGCGCAACGTCGCGGACGGGCTGGCGAAGATGGCCGGCGGCATGACGCCCGTGCTGGACACGGTGATCCCGCTGGAGCGCTTCACCGAGGGGCTGGACCGGCTGGAGAGCCGCAGAGTCTTCGGCAAGATCGTCGTCACGCTCTAGGTGTCCGCCCCGATGGGACTGGCCGACACCGCGCTGGCCCTCCTCGTCCGCGGCGCCTTCGCGGTGATGCGGGCGCTGGGACCGGATCTCGGCCCGCGCCTGGGCGGGGCGGTGGCGCGCACGCTCGGTCCCCTCACCCCGGCGCACCGGATCGGCGCCGCCAATGTCGCGGCGAGCTTCCCGGAGCAGACGGCGGCCTGGCGTGCGGGGGTGATGCGCGAGGCCTGGGACAATCTCGGCCGCGTCGCCGGGGAGTACGTCCATCTCGACCGCATCTGGGACCTGACCGAGGAGCGCCGGCCGGACGGGCGGATCGAGATCGACGACGCCACCGCCGCGCGATTCGTGGAGCTGCGCGCCGCCGGCGGGCCGGTGCTGGTCTTCGCCAGCCACCTGGCCAACTGGGAGCTGCCGGCCGTGGCCGCGGCGCAGCACGGGGTGCGTGCCTCGGTGCTGTACCGCACGCCCAACAACACGGCGATCGCGCGGATCATCCTGGAACTGCGGCGCGGGCTGATGGGCGAGCTGATCCCCGCCGGGCTGATGGCGCCGACCAAGATGGCCAAGGCGCTGCAGGACGGCGCGCTGGTGGGGATGCTGGTGGA
Organism: Roseomonas sp. OT10; assembly: GCF_020991085.1. Lineage (NCBI taxonomy): Bacteria > Pseudomonadati > Pseudomonadota > Alphaproteobacteria > Acetobacterales > Roseomonadaceae > Roseomonas > Roseomonas cutis. Next base: position 1,282,923 of record NZ_CP087719.1, on the reverse strand, counting down.
CCAGCGCTTCGGCCGCGGGCCGCGAATCCAGTTCCTGGGGCGCGAGGCCGCCGCCAACCCGCTGCTCGCCAACCTCGCGCGGCGCTTCGACTGCCCGGTGCGCGGCGCGCGCGCCATCCGCCTACCCGGCGGGCGCTTCCGGCTGGAGCTGACCGACCCCATCGACCTGCCGCGCGACGCGGAGGGGCTGATCGACGTGGCGGGCGCGACCCAGGCGATGAACGACGTCATCGCCGGCTGGATCCGCGAGCATCCCGGCCAGTGGCTGTGGATGCACCGCCGCTGGCGATAGCGGCGCCCGGCGTGGCACTCTGCGCGCCTTCGCGAAAGGCCCGCATGCCCGCCGATCCCGCCCGCGACCCGCTCACCGATCCGCTGATCCTGGCCGCCCCGCCGGGGATCGACGAGGCGGCGCTGCTGGATGCGCTCGCCGCGTCCTATGGCGTGCGGGGCGTGCTGGCGCCGCTGGCCGGGGAGCGGGACCGCAACTTCCGCCTGGACCGCGACGGCGCCGCGCCGCTGCTGGTGAAGGTGGCGCATCCGGACGAGGACCCGGCGATCACCGGCTTCCAGAGCGCGGCGCTGCTGCATCTGGAAGCGGCAGACCCCGGCCTCCCCCTGCCCCGCATGCTGCGCGGCCGCGACGGCGCCACGGAGGTGCCGCATCCGGCACGGGACGGGCGGCCCTGCCTGCTGCGGGTGCTGACCTACCTGCCCGGCACGCCGTTGACGGACGCGGTGGGGCAGGAGCAGGCGCTGGGCGCCCTGACCGCGCGGCTGGACGCGGCGCTGGAGGGCTTCGCGCATCCGGCGGACACGCGGCGGCTGCTGTGGGACGTCCGCGAGGCGCCGTCCCTGCGCGCCCTGCTGCCGGAGGTGGGCGACCCCGCCCTGCGCGGGCTGGCGGAGGACGCCATCGCGCGCTTCGAGACCGAGGCGGAAGCCGCGCTGGGCGCGCTGCCGCGCCAAGTGATCCACAACGACCTGAACCCACACAACGTGCTGACGGAGGGCGCGGCGCTGTCGGGGATCATCGATTTCGGCGACATGGTCCGCGCCGCGCGGATGCAGGAGGTCGCGACCGCCTGCGCCTACCTGCTTCGCCCGGGCGATGCGCCGCTCGCGGGGCCGGCGGCCTTCCTGGCCGGCTACCGCGCCGTGCTGCCGTTGCCGGCGGAGCAGGCGGCGCTGCTGCCCGCGGTGGTCGCGACCCGCATGGCGCTGACCGTGCTGATCACCCATTGGCGCGCGCGGCGGCAGCCGGAGAACGCGCCCTATATCCTGCGCAACATGCCGCGTGCCCGCACCGGGCTGGAGATCCTGGCCCGCCTGCCGTCGCACGCCCTGGAGGAGTGACCGCGATGCCCGATGACGGGGCGCCGAAAGGCATGGCGATGATCAACGCCTTCGACCCGAAGCGGGCGGACGGGCTCACCCCGCGCGAGCAGGCGATGGTGTCGCGGCGGCAGCGCCTGCTCGGCCCGGCCTACCGGCTGTTCTACGAGCATCCCGTGCATCTGGTGCGCGGCGAGGGCGCCTGGCTGTTCGACGCGGAGGGGAACCGCTACCTCGACTGCTACAACAACGTCGCCTCGGTCGGGCATGCGCACCCGCACGTGGTCGCGGCGATCGCGGCGCAGGCGGCGCGGCTCAACACCCACACGCGCTACCTGCACGAGACGGTGCTGGACTACGCCGAGGCGCTGCTGGCGACGTTTCCGGCCTCGCTGGGGCACGTGATGTTCACCTGCACGGGGTCGGAGGCGAACGACCTCGCGCTGCGCGTCGCCCGCGCCCATACCGGCGGCGAGGGGATCGTCGTCACCTCGCTCGCCTATCACGGCGTGACCAGCGCGCTGGCGGCGCTGTCGCCGTCCCTGGGAGAGGGCGTGCCGCTCGGCCGCCATGTCGCGACGGTGGCGCCGCCGGACGCCTATCGCGGCGGGCCGGACATGCCGCAACGCTTCGCCGCCGACATCGCCGCCGCCTTCGCCGGGCTGGCGCGCCACGGCATCCGCCCGGCGGCGCTGCTGGTGGACACGATGTTCACCTCGGACGGCGTCTTCCCCGATCCGGCCGGCTTCCTGCGCCTGGCCGCCCAGGCCGCGCGCGAGGCGGGCGCGCTGTTCATCGCCGACGAGGTGCAGCCGGGCTTCGGCCGCACCGGCGCCATGTGGGGCTTCGCGCGGCATGGGGTCGAGCCCGATATCGTCACCCTGGGCAAGCCGATGGGCAACGGCCATCCGCTGGCCGGCATGGTGATCCGGCCGGAGTTGCTGGAGCGCTTCGGCGGGCAGGTGCGCTACTTCAACACCTTCGGCGGCAACCCCGTCTCGGCGGCGGCGGGGATGGCGGTGCTGGAGGTGCTGCGCGACGAGCGCCTGCCGGAGAACGCGGCCGCGGTCGGCGCGCACATGCAGGCCGGGCTGCGGGCGCTGGCCGAACGGCACGGGATCATCGGCGACGTGCGCGGCGCCGGCCTCTCCATCGGCGCGGAGCTGGTGCGCGACCGGGAGACGAAGGCGCCCGCGACGGCGGAGACGACGCGGGTGGTGAACGCGCTGCGCGAGCGGCGCGTGCTGATCAGCGCCAGCGGGCCGGGGGCGAACATCCTGAAGATCCGCCCGCCGCTCTGCCTGAGCCGGGCGCAGGCCGACCTGTTCCTGGAGACGCTGGATTCGGTGCTGGCGGAGGCACGCTAACCCGGCAGCGGGATGAACTCCGTCTCCCCGGGCACGGGCAGGTTGAAGCGGTCGCGCTGCCAGTCCTGCTTCGCCTGCTCGATCCGCTCCTTGCGGGAGGAGACGAAGTTCCACCAGATGTGGCGCGGCCCATCCAGGGGCTCGCCGCCCAGGGCCGCGAGGCGCGCCGGGCCGCCGCGCGCGGCGATGTCCACCGGGCGCCCCGGGGCCAGGACGAGGAGCTGGCCGGGCGCGTGGTCCGTGCCGTCGAGCGTGACCGTCCCCTCCAGCAGCAGCAGCGCCCGCTCCTCGTAGGTGGGCGGTAGGGTCACGGTGGCGCCCGCCTCCAGCGTCAGGTCGTAGAGGAAGGCGGGCGAGAGGGTGCGCACGCCGGAGCGCGCGCCGAATCCCTCCCCCGCCGCGATCCGGGCCGTGACGCCCTCGCCCCGCACCAAGGGCACCTCCTGCGGGGCGTAGTGGACGAAGCCCGGATCGGTCTCCTCCAGCGCGCGCGGCAGGCCGACCCAGAGCTGGAGGCCGTACAGCACCTCCTGCCCATCGCGGTGGTCGGGCGGGGTGCGTTCCGAATGCACCACGCCGCGCCCGGCGGTCATCCAGTTCACCGCGCCGGGCGCGATGGCCTGGACGCTGCCCAGGCTGTCGCGGTGCAGGATGCTGCCGCCCAGCAGGTAGGTCATGGTGGCCAGGCCGATATGCGGATGCGGGCGGACATCCATCCCGGCGCCCTGGCGGAACACCACCGGCCCGAACTGGTCGAGGAAGAGGAAGGGGCCGACCATGCGCCGCTTCACCGAGGGCAGCACGCGCCGCACCTCGAAGCCGCCCAGGTCGCTGGTGCGCGGCGCGATCACCGCCTGCACGGAAGGCTCCGGCGGGGTGTCGTGCTCCACCGGGGGGTCGCAGGGCAGCCAGCTCATGCCGATGGGCTCCGCTCGTGAAGGACGCAGGATAGGGCCATCGCAGCCGGGGGCACCCCACAGGCCCGTGAATGGCCGGCATCACCGGGGCACGGGCTCGCCCGGCACGGCACCGGGGCCTACACTTCCGCATCCCGTCTGCGAGGAGGCTCCTCTTGGCCCTGAAGCTCAACATCGTCATCGCCAGCACCCGGCCCGGGCGCATCGGTCCCAAGGTGGCCGACTGGTTCGACGGCTATGCCCGCGCGCATGGCGGCTTCGATCCCGTCCTGGTCGATCTCGCGACCTTCGACCTGCCCGTCTACGACGAGCCGAAGCATCCGCGGATGCAGCAGTACCAGCACGCGCACACCAAGGCCTGGTCGGAGAGCGTCGCCTCGGCCGACGCCTTCGTCTTCGTCACGCCGGAATACAACTTCTTCCCGCCGCCGAGCCTCGTGAACGCGCTGAACTACGTCTACAGCGAATGGAACTACAAGCCGGCGGGCTTCGTCAGCTATGGCGGCGCCTCGGGCGGGCTGCGCTCCGTGCAGGCGGCGAAGCTGCTGGTCACCACGCTGAAGATGATGCCGATGGTCGAGGGCGTGATGGTGCCGATGGTCGCCAAGGCGATCGGCGAGGATGGCCGGATGCAGTCCAACCCGCTGATCGACGACAGCGCGACGTCCATGCTGGACGAGATGCTGCGCTGGGCCGAGGCGCTGAAGCCGATGCGCGCCAAGGGCTGAGCCGCCCGACGGGCGCCGCGACGGCCTGTCGCGGCGCCCAGTCCCGCCTTCGGGCGGCGCCGGACCCGTTGTTCCCGGCACACCGGCCGCGCGGCCAGGGCCGGGCGCCCCTCCCCGGCCTGGCGGCATGGCCGTGCCGCGGGGTGGCTCGCCGGGCGCGGGACGGGCCGGTTACACTCCCTGCGCCATGCCCAGCCGCCCCCGATCGCCCTCCCCGCGCGGCCCGTCCCGCGCGTGAGCGGCCCCGCCCTCGCCTGGCTGCTTGCGCTTCCCGGCGTCGTGGTCGCCGCCTTCTGGGCCTGGGCGCCGCTGGCCTGGCTTCGCCGGGCGCGCCCCGCCGGGGTACGCCGCGACGGGCCGGTGACGCTGATCCTGCCGCTGGCCGGGAACCCGCCGGGACTGCCGGCGCTGCTGGGCGACCTTGCGGCCCAGAGCCTTCGCCCGGCACGGCTGATCGTGGCCGTGGAAGCCGGCGACGCGGCGGCGCGCGCGGCCGGCCTGCATGCCCCGCTGCCCTTCCCGGTCACGGTGGTGGAGGCCCCGCAGGCCGCCGACTGCGGCCAGAAATGCGCCAACCAACTCGCCGCCCTGGCGCGGCTGGACGGCACGGAAGCCGCCGTCGTGCTGCTGGACGCGGACATCCGGCCGCAGCCCTGGTGGCTCTCCACCCTGGCCAGCCCGATCCTGGATGGCAGCGCCGACATGGTCACGGGCTACCGCTGGCTGCTGCCCCGGGGCGGGCTGGCCACGCAGGCGGTGGCCTGGCTGGACCGGGCGCTGGCGCTGGTGCCGCGCTCGGGGATGCTGCCGCTGTGCTGGGGCGGCTCGCTGGCGCTGGGGCCGGCGGCGCTGCCGCAGGCGGCCCGGACGCTGGAGCGGGTGCTGTCCGACGACCTCGCCCTGTCCGCCATGGCGCGGCGGGAGGGGTTGCGGGTGCTGACCCGGCGCATCCTGCTGGTGCCCAGCCCCTTCGCCGGGACGGCCGGGGCCGTGCTGGGCTTCTACCTGCGCCAGCACCGCATCCTGCACCTCTACGCGCCCGGGACGTGGCGGGTGGCCTTCGCCGCGGGGCAGGCGATGCTGGCGCTGTGGCTGGCCCTGGCCGTCGCGGCGCCCCTGCTGCTGCCCCTTCTGCCGGCGGCGGGCGCGCTGCGCTGGTGGGCGCATGGTGCGCTGGGCCGGCGCATCGGGGCGCCCGATCCGTTCGGCACGCGGGCGGCGCAGCTCGCCCTGGCGCTGACGCCGCTGCCGGACCTGCTGAACGCCGCCATCCTGTGGGCGGCGCTGCGGACGCGGCGGATCGCCTGGCGCCACGTCACCTACGAGGTCACGGCGCCGGACCGGGTGCGGGTGGCGTCGCGGCGGCCGCCCGGTCAGCCAGGGGCGTAGCGGAAGCCCAGCCCGGCCAGCACGTCCCAATAGTCCGGGAAGGTCTTCGCCACGCAACCAGGGTCGAGGATGGTGATCCCCCCGATCCGCAGCCCGGCCAGGGCGAAGCTCATGGCGATGCGGTGGTCGGCATAGGTCTCGATCCGCGTGGGCAGGGTCTGGCCGGAAAGGCCGGGGTCGGAGGCCACGATCAGGTCGTCGCCCGCCTCGACGCCGAGGCCCGGGCGGATGCGCGACAGCTCCGTCGCCAGCGCGGCGACGCGGTCGCATTCCTTCACCCGCAGGTTGGCGATGCCGGTGAAGCGCACCGGCGTCGCGTTGAAGGCGGCGAGCACGGTCAGGGTCGGCACCGCATCCTGCATCTGCGCGCCGTCGATCACCGGCGGCAGGTGGGGGAACTGCCGGATGATCTCCCACGCCTTCGCATCCGGCTGGGTGAAGTCCCGCGCCGCCACGCCGAGGTCGATGGCGCCGCCGGTCAGGACCTCCGCCGCCCAAAGGTAGGTGGCGGCGGAGGCGTCGGGCTCGATGGCAAGGTCGGTCGCCGCGTAGCCGGTCGGCTCCACCCGCCAACGCGAGCCGTCCTCCGCCGCCACCCGCGCCCCGAAGGCCGCCATGGCGGCGGTGGTCAGGTCGATGTAGCCGCGCGCCCCGATCCCATCCCCCGCCAGGGCCACGGTGGTCGGGCCCGTCCCGCAGGCGGCCAGCATCAGCAGGGCGGAGACGTACTGGCTGGAGAGTCCCGCATCGATGGTGACCGTCCCGCCCGCGAAGCCGCCGCGCCCCCGCACCGTGACGGGCGGGCAGCCGGTCGGCGCCTCGGCATCGATGCCCAGGCTGCGCAGGGCGGCCACCAGCGGCGCGATGGGACGCTTGCGCATGTGCGCGTCGCCGTCGAGCACCACCGTCCCGTCCGCCAGCGCCGCCGCCGCGGTCAGGAAGCGCGTCGCCGTGCCGGCATTGCCGAGGAAGAGCGGCGCATCCGGCGCGGCGAGCCGCCCGCTGCCGGTGACGAGGAAGGTGGTGGCATCCGGCTCCTCCACCGTCACGCCCAGGGCGCGCAGGGCGGTGGCCATGTGCCGCGTGTCGTCGCTGCGCAACGCGCCGGTCAGGCGGCTGGTGCCCTTCGCCAGGCCGGCGAGCAGCAGGGCGCGGTTGGTGACCGACTTGGACCCGGGCGGCACGGCCCGGCCGCGCAGGGGGGCTGCGGGCGGCAGGATGGTGATCGCCGCGCCGTCCCGTGCCATCACATCCGCCATGTGGCGCCCTCCCCCCGGTCGAACCTGCCCGCCCGATAGCGCAAAGCGGCGCGCGGCAGCAGGGGCATGGCACGCGGGTCCGGGCGGCGTGGCGTGACGGCGCCGCGCTGCCCGGTCACCGGGGATGCCAGCCCCGTGCTGGTGCAACGACTCAGCCGGCGCTTCCTCCACGCGCTGTGGCGGCTGTCGCACGGGGTGCGGCCGACGCCCATCGCGGTGGAGGGGCCGGCGATCGGGCTGTACCGCTCCGCCTGCGGGGTGATGTTCTTCCACCCGCCGATCGCGGGGGACGCCGCCTTCTACCGCGCGCTCTACCGCCAGTTCGGCGCGCTGGACGCCACCGCCGAGGCGCCGGAGGCCCGGCCGGAATTCGTCGAGGCGGCGAAGCACGTGGCGCCGGGCGAGCGGGTGCTGGATGTCGGCGCCGGGCGCGGCGGGCTGGAGCGGCTGCTGCCGCCGGGTGCCGCCTGGCAGGGGCTGGACCCCTATCTGGGCCAGGACGTGCCCGGAGTGGCGCGCGAGACCCTGGCCGAACACGCGGCGGCGCATCCGGGGGAATACGACGTCGCCTGCGCCTTCCAGGTGCTGGAGCATGTCGAGGACCCGCGCCGGATGGCGGAGGAGATGGTCGCCTGCCTGCGGCCCGGCGGGCGGCTGGTGCTGTGCGTGCCGCTCTGGCCCTCCGTGCTGACGGAGATCCCCAACCTCGCCATGAACGCGCCGCCGCACCACCTTTCCTGGTGGACGCCGGGCGCGCTGCGGGCGCTGGCGGAGGCGCTGGGGCTGGAGGTGCTGCGGGCGGAGACGCTGCCGCCCTCGCGCCACGCCGCCACGCTGTTCTGGATGCACCGGCTGCTGCCGCTGCGGACCGCGCCGGAGCGGTACTTCCGCCACGCCTGGTCCTGGTGGGCGGCGCTGCTGCTGGCCGGGCTGGTGGGGCGGCCGATGCTGCGCTGGCGCCGCCCGCCTCTGCCCAAGGGGGCGACGCCGATCGATGCGTTCCTGGTGGCGCGGAAGCGGGGCTGATCCCGCTCCCGCCGGCGGCTCACCCGGCCGGCCGCTCCCAGGCGACGTTCAGCTCCTCCCGGAAGGCGAAGCGCACCAGGTGGCTGCCCATGACCTGCTCGCCGCGCGCCAGGTTCTCCGCGTCGGGCGATTCGATGGTCATGGTCAGCGCCTCCGGGCCGGAGGCCAGGGAGACGGTGCCGAAGCCGAACTCGATCCGGCCCCGGTCCCCCTCCTGGCTGGCCGGCACCTTGTGGCCGAAATGCTTGACCAGCTGGCCCAGGTAGCGGCTGGCCGAGGCGGTCGGGACGCGCGCGGTGGTCGTGGGCATCAGGCCTGCTCCACCTGCTGCGCCGCCGTGTCGATGGCGGCCACGATGGTCCGGAGCTGGGCCTCGGAGAGGTCGCCCCGGGCGAGCCGCAGCCGCAGCGCCATCTTCAGGTTGTGCATGGCGCGCAGCCCCTGCGGGATGGCCCCGGCCGGGCGCTCGCCCCCCATGGCCTCCATCCGGGCGAAGAGGGTGTCCACCTCGGCCTTCGCCTCGGCCAGGACGCGCTCCCCCTCCGGGGTGACGGCGTAGAGCTTGCGGGCGCCCTCGGTGGCGCTGACGGCGATCTGGCCCAGCTCCTCCAGCAGGGTGAGCGTGGGGTAGATGGTGCCGGGGCTGGGGGAGTAGCTGCCGCCCAGGCGCTCCTCGACCTCCTTGATCAGCTCGTAGCCGTGGCGCGGCTTCTCCGCGATCAGGCGGAGCAGGACGAGGCGCAGGTCGCCGCTCTCGAAGAAGCGGCCGCCCCGGCCGCCGCGCCGGTGCATCCGGCCGAAGGGTCCCTCGCGGCCGCCCTCGCCCCGGTGGAAACGGCGGCCCTCGCCGCAGAAGCGGCCGTGGCCGCGGTGGTGTCCGAACATGCCGTGGTCTCCGATGGAGTTTCGATATATCGATTTCATGCCACAGCGATATATCGCGACGACCCGCCCCGTCAAGTATCGATATATCGAAAACCTGTCGGACCGATCCCGCACCCCCTCCCCCTCCGGCTGAACCCCCTCAGGACGCTTGGTCCCGGGGCCGGGCTGCCTTATCTGGGGGCCGACACGTCGCGCGCGGCCGAACGCCCGCATCCCGGCCGGATTTTCATGACCGATACCCCTCTCTCCCGCATCCGCAACTTCTCGATCGTGGCGCATATCGACCATGGCAAGAGCACGCTGGCCGACCGGCTGATCCAGAAGACCGGCGCCCTCTCCGACCGCGAGATGACCAACCAGGTCCTCGACAACATGGAGCTGGAGCGCGAGCGCGGGATCACCATCAAGGCCCAGACCGTCCGGCTGGACTACAAGGCGGCCGACGGCGAGTGGTACCAGCTCAACCTGATGGACACGCCGGGCCACGTGGACTTCGCCTACGAGGTCTCGCGCAGCCTCGCCGCCTGCGAGGGCTCGCTGCTGGTGGTCGACGCCTCCCAGGGGGTCGAGGCGCAGACGCTCGCCAACGTCTACCAGGCGATCGAGGCGGGGCACGAGATCGTCCCCATCCTGAACAAGGTGGACCTGCCGGCGGCCGAGCCGGAGCGGGTGAAGCAGCAGATCGAGGACGTGGTCGGCATCCCCGCCGACGACGCGGTGCTGATCTCCGCCAAGACGGGGCTGAACATCGAGGGCGTGCTGGAGGCGATCGTCACCCGCCTGCCCGCGCCCAAGGGCGACCCCGACGCGCCGACCAAGGCGCTGCTCGTCGATAGCTGGTACGACGCCTATCTGGGCGTCATCATCCTGGTGCGGGTGAAGGACGGCCATCTGAAGCGCGGCCAGAAGATCCGCATGATGGCCAACGGCACCACGCATGTCATCGACCAGGTCGGGGTCTTCCGCCCGAAGATGCAGGCCGTCGAGAGCCTCGGGCCGGGCGAGATGGGCTTCGTCACCGCCGCCATCAAGACGGTGGCCGACACCAATGTCGGCGACACCCTCACCGACGACCGCAACCCGGCGCCGGAGCCGCTGGCGGGCTTCAAGCCCTCCATCCCCGTCGTCTGGTGCGGGCTCTACCCGGTCGATGCCGATGATTTCGAGAAGCTGCGGGAATCGCTCGCCAAGCTGCGGCTGAACGACGCCTCCTTCCACTACGAGGCGGAGACCTCCGCCGCGCTGGGTTTCGGCTTCCGCTGCGGCTTCCTCGGCCTGCTGCACCTGGAGATCATCCAGGAGCGGCTGTCGCGCGAGTTCGACCTCGACCTGATCGCGACCGCGCCGAGCGTCGTCTACAAGATCAACAAGACCAACGGCGAGCAGATCGAGCTGCACAACCCGGCCGACATGCCGGACGGCTCGGTGATCGACACGATCGAGGAGCCGTGGATCAAGGCGACGATCTTCGTCCCCGACGACTACCTCGGCTCCGTCCTCGCGCTCTGCTCCGAGCGGCGCGGGCAGCAGGTCGACCTCACCTATGTCGGCAACCGCGCCATGGCGGTCTACAAGCTGCCGCTGAACGAGGTGGTGTTCGACTTCTACGACCGGCTGAAGTCGATCTCCCGCGGCTATGCCTCCTTCGACTACACGATGGACGGCTACGAGGAGAGCGACCTCGTGAAGATCTCCATCCTGGTGAACGCCGAGCCGGTGGACGCGCTGTCCTTCATGGCCCACCGCTCCCAGGCGGAGAAGCGCGGGCGGCAGATCTGCGAGCGGCTGAAGGAGCTGATCCCCAAGCAGCTCTTCAAGATCGCCATCCAGGCCGCGATCGGGTCCCGCGTCATCGCGCGCGAGACCATCGGCGCGCTGAGCAAGGACGTCACCGCCAAGTGCTACGGCGGCGACATCAGCCGCAAGCGCAAGCTCCTGGAGAAGCAGAAGGAGGGCAAGAAGCGCATGCGGCAGTTCGGCAAGGTCGAGATCCCGCAGAGCGCCTTCATCGCCGCCCTGAAGATGGAGGCCTGACGCGGCCGCCGCCACACGCCCCGGTTTCGCGGGGACGGTCCGGCGCGGCCCATCCGGCCCAATTCCTGCCGCCGGCGCAGGGGGTGAGACGTTTCCCAGCAGGGTGCGAAAGATCACTTGACGGCGCCTCCCCTGGCGCCGCAAGCATCCTGCACCCTGTGAACGATACATTACGGAAACGTCATGATCCCTCGCCGCCTCCTGCTCGCCGCCTTGGGGACGCTTGGCCTCGGCGCCGCGCCTGCCCTGGCCCAGGGCGCCTTTCCCACCCGCCCCATCTCGATGGTCGTGCCCTTCGCCGCCGGCGGGCCGACCGACACCGTGGCGCGGCTCGTCGCGGAGGCGATGAGCAAGGATCTCGGCCAGACGATCGTCGTCGAGAATGTCGGCGGCGCCGGCGGCACGCTGGGCGCCAGCCGCGTGGCCCAGGCCCGGCCGGATGGCTACCAGATCCTCATGCACCACATCGGCATGGGAACCACGCCGTCGCTGTACCGGCGCCTCTCCTATGACCCGGTGAACGGCTTCGAGACGGTGGGGCTGGTCACGGAGGTGCCGATGACCGTCGTCGCGAAGAAGGGCATCGCCGCGAACAACTTGGCCGAGCTGGTCGCGCTGATGAAGAAGGAGGGCACGGGGATCAACCTGGCCAATGCCGGGATCGGCGCGGCCAGCCATCTCTGCGGCCTGCTGCTGCAGACGGCGATGCAGACCCAGGTGACCACGGTCCCCTATCGCGGCACCGGCCCGGCCATCACCGACCTACTGGGCGGCACGGTGGACGTGATGTGCGATCAGACGACCAACACCACCGAGCAGATCAAGGCCGGCGGCATCCGCGCCTTCGCCGTGACGACGCGCGAGCGGCTCGCCGCCCTGCCCGACCTGCCCACCGCGAACGAGGCGGGGCTGCCGGGCTTCGAGGTCTCCGTCTGGCACGGGATCTACACGCCCAGGGGCACGCCGGATGCCGTCAACCAGCGCCTCTCCCGCGCGCTCCAGGCCGCGCTGCGCGACGAGCGGGTGATCGGCCGCTTCGCCGAGCTTGGCACGACGCCGGTGAGCCAGGAGATGGCGACGCCGGAGGCGCACCGCCGCTACTGGCAGGCGGACATCGCCAAGTGGCGCCCGATCATCCAGGCTGCCGGGCAGTACGCCGACTGACGCGCCGCCCCCGCTCCGGCGGCTTTCGCCGGGGCGGGCGACCTCCCCGCCCGGCCGGGCCTGACACGCTCATCCACACTGATTCGAAAGCGTTATTTCACACGAACACGTGAGGCCGGGTGCTCTTCGCGCTCCGCGTCCACCCACTACAGTGCAGCCACCCCAAGCGGTCGCTCGCCGCCATGCGCGCCACTCAGGAAGCGCTCCATGCACAACCAGGATACCATGATGAGCAAGCTGGAGGGACGCCGGGTCCTCGTGGTCGAGGACGAGACGCTGGTTGCCATGCTCGTCGAAGATACGCTGCTGGATGCCGGGGCGCAGGTGATGGGACCGGTCGCCTCCGTCGCCGCCGCCCTCGCGCTGATCGCGGAGCAGGTGCCCGATGTGGCGGTGCTGGACCTCAACCTGGCGGGCGAGACCTCGGAGCCGATCGCGGACGAGCTGACGCGGCTCGGCGTGCCCTTCGTGGTGGCCTCCGGCTATGGCCAGTCGGGCGTGCCGGAGCGGCATGCCAACGTCCCCGTCCTGGCCAAGCCCTATGCCCCGGAGGAGCTGACCGCCGCGCTGGCGCGCCTCGGCGGCTGATCCATCCACGCGCCGCGGGACCCACCGCGGCGCGCCGCTTGCTATGATGCGGCCATGCCGCTCGCCACGCCGTCCGCCATCGCCTTCCGATTGAACGGGGAGCCGCTCCGCCTCCCGCCCGGCCTCTCGCCCACCACGACCCTGCTCGACTGGCTGCGCGGCCCCGGCGGGCTGACCGGCACCAAGGAGGGCTGCGCCGAGGGCGATTGCGGCGCCTGCACCGTGGTGCTGGAGGCAGCGGACGGGGTAAGGGTGCCGGTGAACGCCTGCCTGCTCATGCTGGGGCAGTTGCATGGCCGAGCGGTGCGCACGGTGGAGGGGCTGCGCGGCGCGGATGGTGCGCCGCATCCGGTGCAGGCGGCCATGGCGGAGGCCCATGCGACGCAGTGCGGCTTCTGCACCCCGGGGATCGTCATGACCGCCTGGGCGCACGCCATCGAGGGCGGCGACCCGCACGAGGCGCTGGCGGGGAATCTCTGCCGCTGCACCGGCTATCGTCCCATCCTGGACGCCTTCGCGCGGCTCGATCCGGGCGAGGCGGCGCTGCCCCCGCCACCGCCAGAGGCCGCGGCCCTGTTCGCCACGCCGGAGCAGGCCTTCCACCGCCCGACCTCGCTGACGGAGCTGGTGGCGCTTCGCGCCGCGCATCCCGAGGCCTGGCTGCTGGCGGGCGGCACCGATCTCGGGCTGCGCGTCTCCGAGCACCGGGAACGCCCGGCGGCGGTGATCGGCGTGCTGGACGTGCCGGAGTTGCAGGTGCTGGAAAGCCGGCCGGAGGGGCTGCGGATCGGCGCCGCCGTGCCCTATCGGCAGGTGCTGGCGCTGGCGGCAGCCGAGCCGGGCTTCGGCCCCTTCGCCGACCTGCTGCGCCGCCTGGGCTCCCGCCAGATCCGCGGCATGGGCACGCTGGGCGGCAATCTCGGCACGGCCTCGCCGATCGGGGATGCGCTGCCGCCGCTGCTGGCGCTCGGCGCGGCCATCCGCATCGCCGGGCCGGAGGGCGAGCGCGACCTGCCGGTGGAGGAATTCCTCACCGGCTACCGCCGCAACGCGTTGAAGCCCGGCGAGGTGGTGCGCGACGTCTTCCTCCCCCGCCCGCCGCAGGGTGCGCTCCTCGCCTGCGAGAAGCTGTCGCGCCGGCACGACCAGGACATCACCGCCGCCGGGCTCTCCGTGTTGCTGACGGTCGAGGGCGGCACCATCGCCACGGCCCGCATCGCCCATGGCGGGCTGGGGCCTAGCGCCGCCCGCGCGCCACAGGCCGAGGCCGCGCTGGCCGGCGCGCCCTTCGCCCAGGCGAGCTTCGCGGCGGCGGCGACGGCCCTGACCGGCGAGGTCGCGCCGCTCTCCGACCTGCGCGCGACGGCGGAGTACCGCCGCCTCGCCGCCGGCAACCTGCTGCGACGGCTGTGGTGGCGCTTCAACCCGGCGGAGGCGGCGTGATGGACGGTCTTCCTGCGCGGGGCGGCGTCACCGGCGCCAGCCTCGCCCATGACAGCGCCCTGTCCCACTGCACGGGCGAGGCACGCTTCGCCGACGACCTGCCGGAGCTGCCCGGCCTGCTGCATGCCGCGCTGGCGCTGTCCGATGCCGCGCATGCCCGGCTGCTCTCCCTCAACACGGAGGCGGCGCGCGGCATGCCGGGCGTGGTCGCCGTGCTGGGGCCGCGCGACATCCCCGGGCGCAACGACGTCTCGCCCTCGCACCGCGCGGGGGAATTCCTCTTCGCGGAGGGGGTGATCGAGCATTGGGGCCAGGCGCTGGCCCTGGTCGTGGCGCGGTCGCGCGACGAGGCCGTGGCCGCGGCCAAGGCCGTGCGCGCCGTCGTGGAGCCGCTGGAGCCGGTGCTGTCGGTCGAGGCGGCGCTGGCGCGGGATGCGCTGCTGCTGCCGCCCATGGTGCTGGAACGTGGCAATGTGCCGGCCGCGCTCGCCGCCGCGCCACACCAGGTCTCCGGCGAGTTCCGCTGCGGCGGGCAGGAGCATTTCTACCTGGAAGGCCAGATCGCCGTCGCCGTGCCGGGCGAGGATGGCGACATCGCGATCCACTCTTCCACCCAGCACCCGACGGAGGTTCAGCACATCGCCGCGCGCGTGCTCGGCTGCGACTTCAACCGCATCACCGTGCAGGTGCGGCGCATGGGCGGCGGCTTCGGCGGCAAGGAGAGCAACGCCTCCTGGGTCGGCGCCGCCGCCGCGCTGGCCGCGCGCGCGACGGGCCGGCCGGTGAAGCTGCGCCTGGCCCGCAAGGCGGATATGGCGGTGACCGGCAAGCGGCACCCGTTCCTGTACCGCTGGACCGCCGGCTTCGACGACACGGGGCGCATCACCGCGCTGGACGCGCTGTTGGCCGGTGATGGCGGGCATGTGCTGGACCTCTCCGCCGGTGTGCTGTTCCGCGCCGTCACCCACGCGCTGAACGCGCTCGACGTGCCTTCCGTGCGGATCGACGGGCGGATCGTGAAGACCAACACGGTCAGCAACACCGCCTTCCGCGGCTTCGGCGGGCCGCAGGGCGTGCTGCTGACGGAGGACGTGGTCCGCCACGTCGCCCGCGCCACCGGCCTGTCGCCCGAGGCGGTGCGCGAGCGCAACTTCGCCGGCGGGGAGAACGGGGCCCTCACCCCCTATGGCCAGGCGATGGAGGGCGACCTGATCCGCCGGGTCTGGGCGGAGGCGAAGGCGCTCTCCGGCTGGGAGGAGCGGCGTGCGTCCGTGGATGCCTTCAACGCCGCGCATCCCTACCGGCGGCGCGGCCTGGGCAGCTTCGTGCTGGCCTTCGGCATCTCCTTCGGCGTGATGCACATGAACCAGGCGGGGGCGCTGGTGCATGTCTACGCGGACGGCTCCATCCGGCTGAACCATGGCGGTACGGAGATGGGCCAGGGGCTGTTCATCAAGGTCGCCGCGATCGTGGCGGATGTCTTCGGCGTGCCGCTCTCGCGCGTGCGGATCACCGCGACCAGCACGGCGGAGGTGCCCAATACCTCGCCCACCGCCGCCAGCACCGGGTCGGACCTCAATGGCTGGGCGGCACAGATCGCGGCGAAGGCGGTGCGCGACCGCATGGTGGCGACGGTGGCCGCCGAATGGGGCGTGCCGCCGGAGGAGGTGGAGCTGGCGGAGGGCGAGGCCCGGTCCGGCAACCGCCGCATGGGCTTCGGCGAGCTGGCGACGCTGTGCCACATCAAGCGCGTCTCGCTCTCCGCCACGGGCTTCTACAAGACGCCGCATATCCATTGGGACCCGCAGACCCTGCGCGGGGAGCCGTTCTTCTACTTCTCCTACGGCGCCTCGGTGGCCGAGGTGGAGGTCGATACGTTGACCGGCGAGAATCGCTGCACCGGCGCCTGGCTGGTGCAGGATTGCGGACGCTCGCTCAACCCCGTGGTGGATCTCGGCCAGATCGAGGGTGCCTTCGTGCAGGGGCTGGGCTGGCTGACCTGCGAGGAGCTGTGGTGGGACCAGCAGGGCCGGCTGCGGACCCTGGGGCCCAGCACCTACAAGATCCCCGGCTCGCGCGACGTGCCGCCGGACTTCCAGGTGCGGCTGCTGGCCGATGCGCCGGCGCGGGCGGAGACGATCTTCCGCTCCAAGGCCGTGGGCGAGCCGCCGCTGATGCTGGCGACCAGCGTGTGGAACGCGCTGCGCGACGCGATCGGCGTGGATTCGCTCGACCTGCCGGCGACGCCCGAGCGGGTGCTGATGGCCCTGGAGGCGGGACGGCGTGGCGCGTAGCGTCCTCCCGCGTGGGAGGACGACATATGCTCAAGGGCATTGACCCGTTGCTGACGCCGGATCTGCTCTGGCTGCTGGCCTCGATGGGCCATGGCGACGAGGTGGCGCTGGTCGATGCGCTGCACCCGGCCGAACGCATCGCACGCCGGACCGGGTACGGGAAGCTGATCCGCCTGCCCGGCGTGGCGATGGAGCGGGCCTTGCGCGCCGTGCTGTCGGTGATGCCGCTGGACGATGCGGTGGAGAGCCCCGTGCGCCGGATGGAGGTGACCGGCGCCCCGGGGGAATGGCCCGAGGTGCAGCGGGCCGTGCGGGCGGAGGTGGAGCGCGCGGCGCCCGGTACCGTCATCGGCGGCATCAAGCGCTTCGACTTCTACGAGGCGGAGGCGGCCGCCTTCGGCGTGGTGCAGGTGGGCGACGCCCGGCCCTGGGGCTGCTTCCTGCTGCGCAAGGGGAATGGCGGGCTCGGCTGAGCCCTCACCCGAAGGCGCCACATTCCAGGGAGATGATGGCGCTGACCTCGCGGATCATCGCGAACATCTCGCGCAGGGGCTGGATGATCTCCTCTTGCTCCTGGCCATAGCCGCTGTGGCGCGGCGCCGGGGGCTCGGCAAAGTCCAGCGCCGCCTCGGGCGGCTCCGCGGTCGGGAAGACCTGGTCGAGCAGCGCGGCCGCCGCCTCCACGTCCAGGCGCAGCAGGCGCTGCACCAGCCCGTCGCGCGTGACCCCGTGGCGGGGGGAGAAGTCCGGCACGTCCACGGCGAGCAGCCAGATCCGGTGGATCAGGCAGAGGCGCAGGGCGTGCAGGGCGAAGAGCCGGTCGCTCATCCGCGGCTTCTCGCCCCCCTCCGCGACGGGCCAGGCGGCGCGCAGCCCGATGTCGTCCGCCTGGAGCCGGCGCAGCACCGCCCGCGCCGGATCGCCGAGCCCGAGCTGCTCCAGCGCCTCCGCCACCTTCACGAGGCGGGGCGCGCGGCCCGGCCGCTTGGTGCGCGAGGCCCGGTCCAGCCACATGCCGGGATCGAGGCTGCTGACATAGCCGCGCAGCACGTCCGTATCGGAAAGGCTCAGCCCGGCGCGGGCGAAGGCCATGGCGTTGGCGAAGCGCGGGCTGCGGTGCAGCAGGTCGGCGAAGGCCTCGGGCTCGCGCGAGGCCCCCTCCCCCAGCCCGTGCATCAGGTTGGCGAGGAAGCCGAGCTGCTGCAGCACGGCGTTGTTGGGGATGGCGCGCAGCTCGCGCGGGTGGCGGATGACGGCCGGGCCGCCCTGGTCGCTCTGCCGCGCCGCAGGGCGGGAGCCGGTGCGGTCGAGCAACGCCGGGCCGAAGGCGCCGAGCAGCGCGGCGTATCCCGGGTCGTCCACCAGCCCCGCCATGGCGGCACGCGCGCCCGCGAAGAGATCGGCGGCGAAGCCGGCTTCGGCATAGACCGGGTCGGGCTCCCTGCCCTGCGTCGCGCCCGGCGGCGGGAAGGCGTGCTCGGCGATCCGGGCGATCGTGGCATGGGCCAGGGCCGGGGTGCCGAAGTTCACGTAGCCGTCCGTCCCCTGGAAGCTGGTCTCCAGCCGGGTCGGCGTGCCATGGGCGGCGAAGGCGGCCCGCACCGCCGGCGGGTCGAGGTACTCGAAGCGCGCGGCCAGGCCATCGGGATGGCCGGCGCGGCCGAGCCCCTCGCCATGCGTATCGAACAGGACGACTTCCAGATTCGCCAAGCCGTGCCGGCCGAGCAGATCGGCGACGCGAAGCTTCAGCCGCTCGATCAGATGCGTCGCCGCTTCCTGGCCAACGTAACGGCCGGAGTCGGAGTAGCCGAACTGGAGGCAGAGGCGACCGACCCGGCGGAGATAGGCGCGCCAGTGCGGGCTGCGCAGCGCCTCCTCGACAACGCGTTCGCCGCGGCGTTCCAGCGCCTCCGCCGTCTCGAAGAGCGGGCTGATTTCGATCCGGTCCTCGACGCCGCAGATCCGGGCCAGGAGCAGGGCCGTCAGCAGGGTCAGGCCGCTTTCCGTCTCGGCGATCAGGAAACGGACCGGCTGGCTGGCATCGATGTGCTTGGTGATCTGGGTCACCGTCATGATCAGCTTCAGCGCGCTGGCCTGCTCCGCCATCAGCCCGCCGATATCGACCGGCTCGGAACGTGCCTGCTCCAGCGCGGCATTGACCGCGGCGAAGAGACCGCGCCGGCGGGTCGCATCCTCGGGCCCGCCCATGAGCTCCGGAAAGCGCAAGCGGGCGGCGTTGTGGAGCTGGGTGGAGTTCAGGCGGACATGGGTGTGCGCCAGGGAGAGGCCGTGCGCCACCAGCCCCGCCCGCGCTACGCAGAGCGCTAAGCGGGTCTGGTCGTCCGGGGCCTTCGACAGCGCTTCGGAAAACAGGGCCAGGAGGGGGTCCGGCGTGGTCATCGCCGCCTCCCGCTGGCCGATGAGAACCTGGGCGAAGTGCTGGGCAGCCGCTGGCTTCGGAACGCCCGAGGGCGGACACGCGGCGATTTGCGCATCCACGGCCTCCAGCGCCTGGGAGGTGCGGTGATGCAGCGCCCCCGCGGCCTCCTGGGGTAGGGCGGAGAACTGCGCCGCCAGACGTGCCAGTTGCAGGCGCTTCATGGACAGCCGCAGGCGAAGCGTATCCTGCCAGCCGATGTCGGTGCGGCCATCCGTGTCGTAGCCGACCCAGGAGGCAAGGATCACCGGGCGCGGATCGAGCCGGGTCCAGCGATCCGGCCAGATGGCCTTCGCTTCCGTCAGGATGGCGACAGTCAGGCGATCCAGCGCGTCCCGGCCATTGGTCATGGCGCCCACGGCCAGGGAGAACTCCTGGTCCAAGGTGGGCGGCTCCGGCCGCAGGGGCAGCTCGCCATCCGGCAGGACGCCACCAGCTGCCAGGGCCAGTGCATTCACGGTGGCCGGTGGCAGGCTGAAGGTGGGGTGGGCGGTGAACACCGCGGCCGACCGCGGGCGCTCCACCGCCGCACGGAACGTCGCCAGCGGCACAGGGCTGTCGGTTGGATCCGGCCGCAGCAGCTGGCTGGCGATGGTCGCCAGGGTGCGATCGGCGTCCTGGCTGGAGGCGCCGCCGACGGCCTGATCCAGGCGAGCCGCGCGGTCCAGGAAGGCGGCACGGCCCAGCCTTCCCAGCAGCCCAAGAACTTCCGCGCGGGTCAGGAGGCCGTCATCCAATTGCCGGCTTAGCAACAAGGCCACCGTCAAAGCCGGGCTTCCAAAGGGATCATCAGCCGCCGTCTTGCGCGCAGACGCGACGAGATCGAGGAAATCGGTGTCGATGGCGGTCAGCATGGGCGACATGCTGCACCCGCGAAAGGTGGCTTGTCGCGGGGCTTTTTCGCGAACTCCCCCTACGGACGTGCGAAAGCCCCCTGGGCGGGCGATGCCTGGGGGGATGGGTTCTGATGGGGGGGGGTGTCTGTGATGTGAGATGGATGCGGGGACAGGATTTGAACCTGTGACCTTCAGGTTATGAGCCTGACGAGCTACCGGGCTGCTCCACCCCGCGGGGGTGATGTTGAAGGGATCCCGTCTGGCGGCCTGGCGGCGACCGACTCTCCCGCAGCTTAAGCTGCAGTACCATGGGCGCAGGGGCGTTTCACGGCCGAGTTCGGGATGGGATCGGGTGTGGCAGCCCCGCAATGGCCACCAGGCCACCGGACGGGAACGGATGTGGGGATTGGGTGTGAGGGGGGAGCTATGGCCGGAACTGGGTGATGGCGGTGTGAGAGAGGCGGCGTATCGAGGTGGGTGACAAGCCTGCCTGAACCTCCCGAAGGAGCGATACGCCATGACGAAAGATACCACTGTCGTTCCACTTCGTCAGCCTGAGACGGTGGAGGACCCGCTGACGGCGGTCCTGAGGAGCGGGGCCCGCCGGTTGCTGGCCCAGGCGGTTGAGGCCGAGGCGGAGGCCTTCCTGGCCGAGATGAGGGGCTTGCGGCTGCCGGATGGGCGCGAGCGCCTGGTGCGGCACGGGCATGGCCCGGAGAGGCTGGTGCAGACCGGGATCGGCCCGGTGCCGGTGCAGCGGGTCAAGCTGCGCGACCGCGGTGCTGGCGAGGAGGCGGGCGGCGAGCGCATCCGCTTCGCCTCGGCTCTTCTGCCGCGCTGGGCGCGGCGGACGCGGAGCCTGGATGCCCTGCTGCCGATCCTCTACCTGCGCGGGGTCTCGATGGGCGACTTTCAGGAGGCGCTCGGGGCCCTGCTGGGCCGCGAGGCGCCGAACCTGTCGCCCTCGGTGATCGCGCGGCTGCGGGACGACTGGGAGGCGGACTACACGCGCTGGCAGCGGCGCGACCTGTCGGCCCGTCGCTACGTGTATGTCTGGGCCGACGGCGTCTACCTGCAGGCCCGGATGGAGCCGCAGGCCGAATGCATGCTGGTGCTGATCGGCGCCACGCCGGAGGGCAGGAAGGAGCTGCTTGGCTTCCAGGTGGGCCTGCGCGAGAGCGCGCAGAGCTGGCGGGAACTGCTGGTCGACCTCAAGGCCCGTGGCCTGATGATCGCGCCCGAACTGGCCACAGGCGATGGCGCGCTCGGCTTCTGGAAGGCGCTCGAGGAGGTCTGCCCGGCCACCCGTCATCAGCGGTGCTGGGTGCACAAGACCGCCAACGTCTTGGATAAGCTGCCGAGGTCGGTCCAGCCAGCCGCCAAGGCCGATCTACGCGAGATCTGGCAGGCGCCGGACCGCGCGACAGCGGAAGCGGCGATCACGACCTTCGCCGAGAAGTACGGGGCCAAATACGAGAAGGCGGCCACCTGCCTGCTGAAGGACCGCAACGCTCTGCTGACCTTCTACGACTTCCCCGCCGAACACTGGGACCACCTACGCACCTCGAACCCCATCGAGAGCGTGTTCGCCACCGTCCGGCACCGGACCGTCCGCACCAAGGGCGCACTGTCGCAGGACACCGCTCGGCTGATGGTGTTCAAGCTCGTCATGGCTGCGGCCAAAACCTGGCGCCGGCTGAAGGGAGAGAACCAGTTGCCCAAGCTGATCCAGGGCATCACATTCAAGAACGGCGTCGAGGTTACCAACACGCCAGCGCAGCACGCCGCCTGATCACGGCGTCACCCAGTTTCCAGCATAGCTCGTGAGGGGGTGAGTGGGAGTGCGCTTTGGTGCTGCGTGCGGCGGGGTTTTTGAGGCCCCGGCGGCGGCTGTGGTGGTGATGGAGTTCGATCGGGCGATTAGGACCGCTCGGCTGCATCCGTTACCGGACTTCTACCTGCGGCCTATCGACGTGGTGGTCTTCCACGGCCCTTGGGGAGACCTCGTTTAGAGGCTGGTTTCCCGCTTAGATGCCTTCAGCGGTTATCCGTTCCGCACTTGGCTACCCGGCGATGCTCCTGGCGGAACAACCGGTGCACCAGAGGTACGTCCATCCCGGTCCTCTCGTACTAGGGACAGATCCTCGCAAGTCTCCAACACCCATGGCAGATAGGGACCGAACTGTCTCACGACGTTCTAAACCCAGCTCACGTACCGCTTTAATCGGCGAACAGCCGAACCCTTGGGACCTGCTCCAGCCCCGGGATGCGATGAGCCGACATCGAGGTGCCAAACCTCCCCGTCGATGTGGACTCTTGGGGGAGATCAGCCTGTTATCCCTAGAGTACCTTTTATCCGTTGAGCGATGGCCCTTCCACGCGGGACCACCGGATCACTAAGGCCGACTTTCGTCTCTGCTCGCGCTGTCGCGCTCGCAGTCAGGCGGGCTTATGCCTTTGCACTCAACAGCCGATGTCCGACCGGCCTGAGCCCACCATCGCGCGCCTCCGTTACCATTTGGGAGGCGACCGCCCCAGTCAAACTGCCCACCACGCAGGGTCCTGGCCCGGGCTGACCGGGCTCAGTGAGATGCCAGAAAGGCGCAGGGTGGTATTTCAAGGTTGCCTCCACCGAAGCTAGCGCCCCGGTTTCCATGGCTCCCACCTATCCTACACAGCCCCTTCCTGGCACCACTGCGAAGTTGCAGTAAAGGTTCATAGGGTCTTTCCGTCTGACCACGGGTACCCCGCATCTTCACGGGGAATTCAATTTCGCTGAGCCCATGCTGGAGACAGTGGGGAGGTCGTTACGCCATTCGTGCAGGTCGGAACTTACCCGACAAGGAATTTCGCTACCTTAGGACCGTTATAGTTACGGCCGCCGTTTACCGGGGCTTCAGTTCGGAGCTTGCACTCCTCCCTTTAACCTTCCGGCACCGGGCAGGCGTCAGACCCTATACGTCATCTCTCGATTTCGCAGAGCCCTGTGTTTTTACTAAACAGTCGCCACCCCCTGGTCTGTGCCACCCCACACTGGTTGCCCAATGCGGGGTCTCGCTTATCCCGAAGTTACGCGAGCAATTTGCCTAGTTCCTTCAGCATGGTTCTCTCAAGCGCCTCGGTATACTCAACCAGTCCACCTGTGTCGGTTTCGGGTACGGTCTGTACGACAGCGCTATTTCCTGGACCGCTCCACCAGCCACCCCAATCCGATAAGGGAT